>CAVKBL010000001.1:0-159241 GCA_963654805.1 Lachnospiraceae bacterium
TAGAGCGCATCCTTGGTAAGGATGAGGTCATGAGTTCAATTCCCATCATCGGCTCTTTTTGTGTTTATATAAAAGGTATTTAGATTATAACTTTATACATAATATTATGGCAAAAGAAGTATTTAAGAGGGATAAACCTCATGTTAACATCGGTACAATTGGCCATGTTGACCACGGTAAGACAACTCTTACCGCTGCCATTACCACAGTTTTGGCAAAGCAGGGTTTGAGCGAAGTTAAGTCTTTCGATCAGATCGATAACGCTCCGGAAGAGAAAGAGCGTGGTATTACCATTAACACTGCACACGTTGAGTATCAGACCGCCAATCGTCACTATGCGCATGTCGATTGTCCGGGCCACGCCGACTATGTGAAGAACATGGTTACTGGTGCCGCTCAGATGGATGGTGCTATCCTTGTAGTAGCCGCTACTGACGGTCCTATGCCTCAGACTAACGAGCACGTTCTTCTTGCAAAGCAGGTTAACGTACCTAAGATGGTCGTTTTCCTTAACAAGGTTGACCTTGTAGAAGACGAGGAGATGCTTGAGCTCGTTGAGATGGAAGTTCGTGACCTTCTTAACAAGTATGATTTCGATGGCGACAACGCTCCTGTAATCCGTGGTTCTGCTCTTGGTGCTCTTAACGGAGAGCCAAAGTGGGAGGAGAAAGTAATGGAACTTATGGATGCCGTCGACACATACATTCCTCTTCCAGTTCGTGAGAACGAGAAACCATTCCTTATGCCTATAGAGGATATCTTCTCTATCACGGGTCGTGGTACTGTTGTTACAGGACGTATCGAGACAGGTACTATCCACGTTAACGATCCTGCAGAAATCGTTGGTTTCAGCGATAAGCCTAAGCAGACAGTCGTTACAGGTGTCGAGATGTTCCGTAAACTCCTCGAGCAGGGTGAAGCCGGTGATAACGTAGGTCTTCTCCTCCGTGGTATCGATAAGAAGGATGTTAAACGTGGTGAGGTTATCGCTAAGCCAGGTTCTATCACTCCTCATACTCACTTCCTCGGACAGATTTACGTCCTCAAGAAAGAAGAGGGTGGTCGTCACACTCCATTCCACAACAAATATCGTCCTCAGTTCTTCATCCGTACTCTTGACGTAACAGGTGAGATTACTCTCCCTGCAGGTGTTGAGATGGTTATGCCTGGAGATAACGTAGAGATCGACGTTAAACTTATTACTCCGGTTGCACTTAATGAAGGTCTCCGTTTCGCTATCCGTGAAGGTGGACGTACAGTAGGTGCTGGTCAGGTTACCAAGATCATCGAGTAATCGGTCCTAATAATAGGTGGATTCTCCGGAAACAGGGGAGTCCACCGTTTTAGGGGAATAGAACAAGGGTAGTTCAGCGGTCTCCAAAACCGTCGATGTGGGTTCGAATCCTGCTTCCCCTGCAAATATCAAAGGTTACGCTTTGATTATTGTTTAACAGACACGGCTCCCCGCTTCCAATTTGTCGTGTCCATTAAATGTAAAGATGGGTAAGTTTACAAATTCAATTAAAGAGTCTTTTGTAGAGCTGACTAAGAAGACTACGTGGCCGTCTTGGAGCAAACTTCAGAGTTCTGCTATCCTTGTCATGGTCACTACTGTTATCCTTGCGGTTGTGCTCTGGCTTATAGACTTGGCTTTCCAATCTCTGATGTCTGTTATCTATACATTGTAATTATCGTACTTCTATGGGCGAAATGAAATGGTATGTTCTGCGGACAGCGGGCGGAAAAGAAAAAAAGGCTGCAGAATATCTCCAAAAGGAAATAGAGCACAGTGGCCTTACCGAGCAGGTAGCACAGGTTCTTGTGCCGGTAAAAAAGGAAATCGTGACCAGAAATGGAAAACGTGCAGTCGCCGACAGGCTTCTGTATCCTGGTTATGTCCTTATACAGTGCGAGCTTTGTGCCAAACTTGAGAATATTATCCGCAATCTGGTCCCTGGAATGTCAGGGTTCTTGACAGAAAAGAGAACCGTTGGAACTCAAACTGAAAGAATTCCTGTCCCTATTCGTGACGAGGAAGCTCAGATGATTCTTGGTATTCAAGATGAGAATGCAGACAGTGCTGCTCAGACAGTAGTCAACTATGAGGTCGGCGAATCTGTCAAGATTATTGACGGTCCTTTTGCCGGATTCAGCGGTACTATCGACGAGATTCTCGAAGACAGGAGCAAGGTTAAAGTCAGTGTCGTTATTTTCGGCAGAAAAACAGGGCTCGAGCTCAGCTTTACACAAGTAACAAAAGAATAACAAAGTATTATGGCAAAAGAAATTACCGGATATATCAAGCTTCAAATCAAAGGTGGAGCTGCTAATCCAGCACCTCCGGTAGGACCGGCTCTCGGTTCAAAGGGCCTTAACATTATGGACTTCTGCAAGGCTTTCAATGCAGCCACGCAGGCACAGGCAGGTAAGATTCTTCCTGTTGTCATCACAGTTTATAATGATAAGTCATACACATTTGAAGTAAAACAGCCTCCAGTTGCTGTGTCACTTAAGGAAGCAGCTCATATCACTACAGCTTCCGGTGAGCCAAACCGTAACAAGGTGGCTTCTATTACCTGGGATCAGGTTAAGGAGATCGCAGAAGGCAAAATGCCAGACCTCAACTGCTTCACTATTGCATCTGCTATGAAGATGGTTGCCGGTACTGCGAGAAGTATGGGTATCACCGTAACAGGAGAATTTCCTAAAGATATTTAAACGATCCAAGCGCTATTATGAGTAAGTTAACAAAAAATCAAAAAGCTGCGTTGGCTACATATGAGCCATCAAAGGCGTATACACTCTCTGAGGCTTGTGGTCTTTTGAAAGGTGTTTCATACACCAAATTCGACGCTTCAGTTGAGCTTGCAGTCAACCTCGGTGTTGATCCTCGTAAAGCTAACCAGATGATCCGTGGAGTCGTTACTCTTCCTAATGGAACAGGTAAGACTGTACGTGTCCTTGTTCTTTGTACTCCTGACAAGGTGGAAGAGGCTAAGGCTGCTGGTGCAGATTATGTAGGACTTGACGATTACTGCGAGAAAATCAAGAATGGTTGGACTGATGTTGACGTTATCATCTGTACTCCTTCCGTTATGGGTAAGGTCGGTGTTCTCGGTAAGGTTTTGGGACCTCGCGGACTTATGCCTAACCCTAAGACCGGTACTGTAACTATGGAAGTAGGTGCTGCCGTAAAGGAAGTGAAGGGTGGTAAGATTGACTTCAAGGTTGACAAGACAGGTATTATCCACACGGCTATCGGTAAGGTTTCATTCACTCCTGAACAGATCGCTCAGAATGCCGCAGAGGTACTTAACGCTATCAGCAAACTGAAACCTCAGTCTTTGAAAGGTACTTATATGCTCGGAGCATCTATCTGCAGCACTATGAGTCCAGGTATTAAAATTGACTTGAAGGCATTCCTTAACGGTGCTGAGTAAAAATTCAATATTATGAAGAAAGAACTTAAAAATCAAATTATTGAAAGCATCTCAGCTCAACTTGGCGAATATCCTGATTTCTATATCACAGATATCGCAGGACTTACTGCAGGTCAGACTACCAAGCTTCGTCGTGAGTGCTTCAATCAGGGTATCAAACTCTGTGTTGTAAAAAATACTCTTTTCAATCACGTTATTTCCGCAAGCGAGAACGAAGAGATCAGATCTCTTACCGCAGCTCTTGTAGGCAATACGGCCATTATGTACACCAATGTTCCTGCCGCCCCAGGTAAGCTTATCAAGAAACTTCGCAAAGAAGGTTTCACAAAGCCTGAGGTAAAGGGTGCTTATGTACAGGGCTGTGCTTATCTTGGTGCAGACAAACTCGATCAGCTTGCAGCTATCAAGACTAAGGACGAACTCATCGCTGATGTTGTCGCTCTCCTCCAGTCTCCTATGCGCAACGTGGTTTCTGCTCTTCAGAATGCTGCTGAAGGAAAAGCAGAGGATGAAAAAATCAATCAGTAATATTAACAATTAAAAAATATAAATAATTATGGCAGATGTTAAAGCCCTTGCAGAAGAGTTGGTAAACCTCTCTGTAAAAGACGTACAGGAACTTGCACAGGTTCTCGAGGAAGTTTATGGTATCAAACCAGCCGCTGCAGCAGTTGTAGTTGCTGCTGAAGGTGGTAACGGTGCAGCAGCTGAGGCTGAGCAGACCGAGTTTGATGTTGTTCTTAAGGCAGCTGGTGCTGCAAAACTCCAGGTTATCAAGGTCATCAAAGAGGCTCTTGGTCTTGGTCTTAAGGAAGCAAAAGACATCGTTGACGGTGCACCTTCAACTGTTAAGGAGAAGGTTTCTAAAGCAGAGGCAGAGCAACTCAAGGCTACTCTTGAGGAGGCTGGCGCTGAGGTTGAACTTAAGTAAGTCCAGCCCCTTCCCTGCTTAAAAGGGAACACAACAGGTTTAGAGCTGGGGTAATAGGCTCTAAACCTTTTTTCCGTATTAAAAGTTTTTTTCTCAATGCGCATAAATTTCGCCACATCAAAAATATTGGATTATCCTGATTTGCTCGAGGTTCAGTTGAAATCATTCAAGGATTTCTTCCAGCTTGAGACTACTCCGGAAAACAGAAAGAACGAGGGGCTTTATCAGGTATTCCAGGAAATTTTCCCAATTGAGGATACGAGGAACAACTATAAACTCGAGTTTATCGATTACTTTATCGATCCCCCTCAGTATTCTATCGAAGAATGTCTCGAAAGAGGCTTAACCTACGGTGTGCCAATGAAGGCGAAACTTCGTCTTTCATGCACAGACCCGGAGCATGAGGATTTTGATACTATGGTACAGGATGTATTCCTGGGCAATATCCCTTACATGACTCCTGCAGGCACATTCGTCATCAATGGTGCGGAGCGTATCATCGTGTCTCAGTTGCACCGTTCTCCGGGTGTGTTCTTCGATCAAAGTATGCATACTAACGGTACCAAACTTTATTCTGCGCGTATCATTCCTTTCAAGGGCTCGTGGATAGAGTTCACCACCGACATCAACAATGTGATGTATGCTTATATAGACCGCAAGAAAAAGCTTCCTGTCACCACTCTCCTCAGAGCTATTGGATATAATTCGGATAAGGACATTATCGATATTTTCAATCTTGCTGATGAAATAGAGGTTACAAGGGAGAATCTTGAGGCTAACAAAGGACGTAAACTCGCCGCTAAGGTTCTTAAGACTTGGGTTGAAGATTTCGAGGATGAGGATACCGGTGAGGTTATTCCTATTGAAAGAACCAATCCTATCGTAGAACGCGGGGAGGTTCTTGACGATGATTCCATCGAAGCTATCCTTGATACAGATACAAAATCCATCCTTCTTCAGAAAGATGAAGCAAGTACCGCAGAGTACAGCATAATCTTCAATTCTCTTCAGAAGGACCCTACAAATACAGAATTGGAAGCTGTCAGCTATATCTATAAGCAGCTTCGTAATTCTGAACCACCTGATGAAAATACCGCCCGTGACGTCATAGATAAACTTTTCTTCTCTGAAAAGCGTTATGATCTGGGTAACGTCGGACGTTATCGTATCAATAAGAAACTAGGTCTGAGCATAGATCCGCAGACCCGTGTTCTTACCAATACGGATATCATAGAGATTATCAAGTATCTCATCCAGCTTATCAATGCCAAGGCTACCGTGGATGATATCGATCACCTCAGCAACCGTAGGGTTCGTACGGTAGGTGAGCAGCTTGCCAATCAGTTCAGCGTCGGTTTGAGCCGTATGGCACGCACTATCCGCGAGCGCATGAATGTCAGGGATTCAGAGCAGTTCAAGCCTATTGACCTGATCAACTCAAAGACTCTGTCTTCTGTCATCAATTCGTTCTTCGGCACCAGCCAGCTGTCCCAGTTCATGGATCAGACTAACCCGTTGGCCGAGCTTACCAATAAGAGGCGTCTCTCTGCACTTGGCCCTGGAGGACTTAGCCGTGACCGTGCTGGATTCGAAGTTCGAGATGTGCATTATACGCATTATGGACGCCTTTGTCCTATCGAGTCTCCGGAAGGTCCGAACATCGGTCTTATCTCATCTCTCTGCGTATATGCCCGCATCGATTCTCTCGGATTCATCGAGACTCCTTATCGTCACGTAGAGAACGGTAAAGTGGATTTGTCCGATACCGGCTACAGTTACATGAGTGCAGAGGAGGAGGAAGACAAGAGAGTGTCATTGGCAAATGTAAAGATGGACGACGAGGGCAACATTCTTGCTGACCGTATACAGTGCCGTCTGGAAGCCGATTTCCCTGTAGTCACAAAAGAAGAAGTTGACTATATGGATGTGGCTCCTAACCAGATGGCTTCAGTCGCCGCTTCACTTATTCCGTTCCTCGAGCACGATGATGCTCACCGTGCACTTATGGGTGCGAACATGATGCGTCAGGCTGTTCCTCTTATCAAACCGGAGTCTCCTATCGTAGGTACCGGACTTGAGGAAAGGGTCTGCATAGACAGCCGCACACAGTTCATCGCAGAGCGCGAGGGAACTGTATCATATGTGGATGCCAATGAGATAAGAATAAAATATGATCTTACGGACGACGAGAAATTTGTAAGCTTCTCTCCTGAAGAGACCGTTTACAAACTTCCTAACTATCGTCGTACGAACCAGAGTACCACCATCAACCTTACTCCTCTTGTACGTAAGGGTGACAGGGTACATGCGGGTCAGGTCCTCACGGAAGGATATGCCACACAGGGCGGAGAGCTTGCTCTCGGACGTAACCTTATGGTCGCATTCATGCCTTGGAAGGGATATAACTATGAAGACGCCATCGTGCTTTCTGAAGAGATGGTCAAGTGGGATATTCTTACTTCCATCCACGTAGACGAATACCTCACTGAAGTTCGCGAGACCAAGCGCGGTCCGGAGGAACTTACCTCTGATATTCCTAATGTCAGCGATGATGCCACAAAACGTCTTAACGAGAACGGTATCGTCATGGTAGGTGCCCATATCGAACCGGGTGACATAATGATAGGTAAGATTACCCCTAAGGGTGAGAGCGATCCTTCTCCTGAGGAGAAACTCCTCAAGGCCATCTTCGGTGACAAGGCCGGTGATGTCAAGGATGCTTCCCTCAAGGCTAATCCTTCACTTAGCGGTACAGTCGTAAAGACAGCTTTGTATTCTAAGCCGACCGAGAAGATTGGCCGTAAGAATTCTGCCGCTAAAGCTGACCAGCAGACCAGAATCGGTCTTCGTCAGGCAGAATTCGAGCAGAAGGTGGAGCGTCTGCGTACCGATTTCCTTCAGAGGCTTATCGCGCTGACCAAGAACCGCAAGAGCAATGGCGTGTTCGATCTTTACGGTGTCGAGATTATCGCCAAGGACAAGAAGTTCTCTGCGGATGTTCTTAAGAGCATAGATTATGAGAATATCAATTCCGGCAATTGGACTTCAGACGAGCATAACAGCGAGATGATCCGCGATCTTATCAATAACTATTGTCTTGCAGTCAAGACCGAAGAGGCTATCTGCAAGCGCGAGATTGACAAGATCAAGGTCGGTGATGAACTCCCTAACGGAATCATGCAGCTCGCTAAAGTCTACATTGCCAAGAAGCGTAAGATTACTGTCGGTGACAAGATGGCCGGACGCCACGGTAATAAAGGTATTGTGGCCAAGATCGTACGTCAGGAGGATATGCCGTTCCTGGCAGACGGTACTCCGGTCGACATCGTTCTTAACCCTCTTGGTGTGCCAAGCCGTATGAACCTCGGTCAGATTTACGAGACCGTTCTCGGTTGGGCAGGAGCGAAGCTTGGCCTGAAGTTCTCTACTCCTATCTTCGACGGTGCCAGTCTTGAAGAAATCTGTGACCTGACAGACAAGGCGGGTCTTCCAAGATATGGCAAGACTCAGCTTCGTGACGGTGGTACCGGAGATTATTTTGACCAGTGCGCAACTGTCGGTGTCATCTATATGATCAAGCTCGGTCATATGGTCGACGACAAGATGCACGCACGTTCTATCGGACCTTATTCGCTTATCACACAGCAGCCTCTTGGAGGTAAAGCTCAATTCGGTGGACAGCGTTTCGGAGAGATGGAGGTCTGGGCAATCGAGGCATTCGGTGCAGCCAATGTTCTTCAGGAGATTCTTACTGTCAAATCCGATGATGTGACAGGAAGAAGCAAGACTTACGAGGCTATCGTCAAGGGTGACCCTATGCCACCTGCAGGTATTCCTGAGTCTTTGAACGTTCTTCTCCACGAACTCAGAGGTCTTGGACTTAAGGTTACACTGGATTAATTAACGTAATTTTGATTAGATAGAAATATGCCTACTTTCAATAATAAAGAAACAAAGGTTAAGAGCAATTTCCAGACAATCAGCATCTCTTTGGCTTCTCCGGAGGACATCACTGAACGTTCCTGCGGAGAGGTCTTGAAGCCTGAGACTGTAAACTACAGGACTTATAAGCCGGAGAGAGACGGTCTTTTCTGTGAAAAGATCTTCGGTCCTACCAAGGACTATGAGTGCTATTGCGGCAAATACAAGGGTATCCGTTACCGTGGTATCGTCTGCGATAGATGTAATGTTGAGGTTACAGAGAAGAAGGTGCGCCGCGAGAGAATGGGACACATCACTCTTACTGTACCTGTAGCACATATCTGGTACTTCAAGAGTGCTCCGAATAAGATTTCCGCTTTGCTTGGTCTTCCGGCCAAGAAGCTTGAGGCTGTAGTCTACTATGAGAAATATATCGTAGTAAAGCCGGGTAACAGCGGAGTGGCCAAGATGGAACTTCTTTCAGAGGATGAATATCTCGATGTTCTCAGCCGTATTCCTGGCAATGAATATCTTCCTGATTCTGACCCTGATAAGTTCGTGGCTAAGATGGGAGCTGAAGGAATATATGACCTTCTTTGTGAAATCAATGTAGAAGAACTTGCAAAGGAACTTCGTCAGAGACTCTCTGTAGAGACATCACAGCAGAGAAAGGCTGAACTTCTGAAGCGTCTTCAGATTGTCAAGTGGTTCCAGGAGTCAAATGGCAAGAACCGCCCTGAATGGATGGTAATGAGGGTGATACCTGTCATCCCGCCTGATCTTCGTCCTTTGGTTCCGCTTGATGGCGGCAGATTCGCCACTTCGGATATCAATGATCTTTACAGAAGGGTTATCATACGTAATAACCGTCTTAAGAAACTCATAGAGATAAAGGCGCCGGAGGTTATTCTCCGTAACGAGAAGCGTATGCTTCAAGAAGCGGTTGACTGTCTCTTTGACAACTCAAAGAAGTCTTCTGCAGTGAAGAGCGAGCAGAACCGTGCACTTAAATCTCTTTCTGACTCTCTTAAAGGTAAGCAGGGACGTTTCCGTCAGAACCTTCTCGGTAAGCGTGTCGACTATTCTGCACGTTCGGTTATCGTCGTTGGTCCTGAACTTAACATGCACGAGTGCGGTCTGCCTAAATATATGGCTGCCGAACTTTACAAGCCGTTCATCATACGCAAACTTATCGAGAGAGGTATTGTAAAGACCGTCAAGTCTGCGAAGAAGATAGTAGACCGCAAGGATCCTGTCATATGGGATATTCTGGAGAATGTGATGAAGGGCCATCCGGTTCTTCTCAACCGTGCGCCTACCCTTCACCGTCTTGGTATTCAGGCTTTCCAGCCTAGAATGATAGAAGGCAAGGCCATACAGCTTCACCCGCTTGCATGTACCGCATTCAACGCTGACTTCGATGGAGACCAGATGGCTGTACACCTTCCGCTTGGCAATGCTGCCATAATGGAGGCTCAGCTTCTTATGCTCGGTTCCCACAACATTCTCAATCCTGCCAATGGCGCTCCTATCACGGTACCTTCACAGGATATGGTTCTTGGTCTTTACTATATCACCAAGATCCGTCCGGATGCAAAGGGCCAGGGAATGTGCTTCTACGGCCCGGAGGATGTCATTATAGCATATGATGCGAAAAAGATAGATATGCATGCCCTTATAAAGGTCCGCCTTCCTAAGGACAAACAGGATCTTTCCAAGGGTTATGAACTTGTAGAAACTACAGCAGGACGCATTATTGTCAACCAGTATGTTCCTGATGAAGTTCCTTATGTCAATACGCTTTTGGGCAAGAAACCTCTGCGTACCATCATTACGGACGTCATCAAATATACCGGTGTTACCCGTACTGCCAAATTCCTGGACGACATCAAAAACCTCGGTTACTATCAGGCATTCCGTGCAGGTATATCATTCAACCTGGGTGATGTGATTATTCCTGCGGAGAAGCAGACCCTTATCGACGATGCTTATAAGAAGATCGAAGAGATCAAGGGTAATTTCGCTATGGGATTCATTACCAATCAGGAGCGTTATAACAAGGTCGTTGACCTCTGGTCTGCGGTGGATAACAATCTTACCGCTATAGTAGGGAAGCAGATTTCTACGGACCAGCAGGGATTCAATCCTGTATATATGATGCTTGATTCAGGTGCCCGTGGTTCTACCCAGCAGATCAAACAGCTCTGCGGTATGCGTGGTTTGATGGCCAAGCCTCAGAAGGCCGGTGCTTCCGGAGCGGACATTATCGAGAATCCTATCATTTCCAACCTTAAGGAAGGAATGACAGTGCTCGAGTACTTCATCGGTACGCACGGTGCACGTAAGGGTCTTGCTGATACCGCCCTCAAGACTGCGGATGCAGGTTATTTGACCCGTCGTCTTGTAGACGTGTCACACGATGTCATCATAACAGAAGATGATTGCGGAACTCTTCGCGGACTTGTGGCAACAGCCATCAAGGATAAGGATACGGTAGTTGAGTCACTTGGTGAGAGAATCCTTGGACGTACTTCCGTTCACGATATCTTCAATCCTCTTACGGGTGAACTGATCATCCGTGCAGGCGAAGAAATCCGTGAGGCTCAGGCTTCGCTTATCGATTCTCTGCCTATAGAAAGTGTCGAGATTCGTTCGGTTCTTACTTGTGAGAGCAGGAAAGGTGTGTGTGCAAAATGTTACGGACGTAACCTTGCTACCAGCCGTATGGTTGAGAAAGGCGAGGTGGTCGGAGTCATCGCCGCACAGTCTATCGGTGAGCCTGGTACTCAGCTTACTCTTCGTACTTTCCACGTCGGTGGTACGGCATCTTCATCAGGTGCTGATTCAAGCATCGATTCTAAATATAACGGACGTCTTGAATTCTCTGAGCTTCGAACGATTGAGCGCGAGGGTGAGGACGGAGTACAGACTGTAGTTGTCGGCCGTATGACCGAACTCCGTATAGTGGATGAGAACACAGGAATTACATTCTCTCAATATGATATACCTTATGGCTCTGTTCTTTATTTCAAGGATGGTGACAAGGTAAGCAAGGGAGATCGTATTTGCGAGTGGGATGCATATAACGCCACCACTATTGTGGAAGTCGCAGGTACCCTTAAGTTCGAGAATATGATCGAAGGCGTTACCTTCCGTAAGGATTCCGCCGATGAGTATTCTACATCCAACGACAAGGTTATCATCGAGTCCAAGGACAGAACGAAGAGCCCGGCTGTCGATATTGTCGATGCTACCGGTACCATTATAAAGCAGTATAACCTCCCTGTAGGTGCGCACGTAATGGTAGAGGATGGTCAGGATGTCAAGATTGGTGACATTATAATCAAGATTCCTCGTGCATTCGGTAAGGCAAGCGATATTACCGGAGGTCTTCCTCGAGTTACGGAACTTTTCGAAGCCCGTAATCCGAGCAGCAGTCCTGCCGTTCTGTCAGAGATCAACGGACAGGTTATAATGGGAACGATCAAGAGAGGTAACCGCGAGATCATCGTAAAGAACCGCTCGGGTGTCGAGAAACATTATCTTGTTCCTCTTTCAAAGCAGATTCTGGTACAGGAAGACGATTATGTCAAAGCAGGTACCCCTCTCTCAGATGGTGGAATCGCACCTTCTGACATTCTCAATATCCTCGGTCTTGTAAAGGCTCAGGAATATATCGTGAATGAGGTTCAGGCCGTTTACCGTCTGCAGGGTGTAAAGATTAACGATAAACATTTCGAGATTATCGTTCGTCAGATGATGCGTAAGGTGGAGATTACCAATGCTGGCGATACTGAATTCCTTCAGGAGGAACTTGTGGACAAGATGCGTTTTATGGATGTTAATGATGCCATTTACGGCAAATATTACATCGAGGATGCAGCTGATTCACAGAGATACTCTCAGGGTGATGTTATCGGTGTCAGGGAGCTTCGCAACGAAAATGATTCTCTGTCGCGTCAGGGCTTGAAACCTATGGTTGCCCGCGAGGCTCGTCCGGCTACTGCTAAACTTGTTCTTCAGGGTATCACCCGTGCAGCGCTCCGTACTAACAGCTTTATCTCGGCGGCTTCATTCCAGGAGACTACCAAGGTACTCAGCGAGGCGGCTATACGCGGACGTGTAGACCATCTGGAAGGCCTTAAGGAGAACGTTATCTGCGGACATCTGATTCCTGCAGGAACCGGTCTTAAAGACTACCAGGATATAGTAGTAGGTCGAAAAGATGAGGCTGTAGCTGAACTTAACGAACTTTAGAAATTAATCTAAATACTTAAATAGAAGAGGATTTCCGCTATTTTCTGGAAATCCTCTTCTATTTTTTTTTTTTTCTATTATCTTTGCATTGTAAGGTCTAGCAAGTAAGATCTGCCGAGTATGGAAAAAGAAAAAAATTTATATTCTTTGACAAACTGGTACTTCAGCAAAAGAACACTGCCTCATTGGATGGTGCTTTTCTTGGATTGCATTATCGTACTGGTTTCCTATTTTTTAACTTATTTTTTCTATTCAGGAAGAACTGAATTCATCATGTATCCGTGGCCTCTGCTGCGGTCTATGCTTGGCATATTGGTGGTTCACGTGATATTTTTCCGTGTATTCAGGACATATCAAGGTATACTCCGGTATTCTTCTTTCAGAGATTTGGAAAGGGTTGGGACTGCGACATTTTTGTCGGCTATCTGCAGCTATTTCTTACAATTTCTTGTGGCCTCTCCTTCTGATTTTTTATTTAATATCCGTTATCTGATAACGGCCGTTCTTTCGGCTACGTTAATTATGTGGGCGATGAGAGTGGGCGTGAAGATATTGTATGATAATTTTCGTACGGAGGGTGCGGCCAATGTCCTTATCTACGGGATTGGCGACGGTGGAGTATCGCTTGGCAAAAGAGTCAGAAGCGAGAAGCCTGCCAGGTATAATGTAGTAGGTTTTATCGCACAGGAAGGAGAGAAAAACAAGCCCGAGACTTTGCTGGGGGTTAAGGTATTCGCTTATCAGACTGATTTTGCTGACGTTCTGAAAAAACAGCAGGTCAAGGCGGTGTTGATACCGGCAAACAGAGTGGATGAGGTAACCTCTAACGAGGGTTTCCACAACTCGATTATAGATGCCGGGGTCAAACTTCTTTTTGAGAAACGCCTGTCTTCTGACAGCGATGATAAGTCTTCTTATCATCTTCAGAACGTTAAGATAGAGGATCTTCTTCCGAGAGATCAGATTCAGGTGGATTTAGGCTCTGTATGTGATTCGCTCTGCGGCAAGAGAATTCTTGTTACCGGATCAGCCGGCAGCATAGGAAGTGAATTGGTCAGGCAGATAGCGTCTTTCCACCCTTCGGAGATGGTCCTTCTCGATCAGGCGGAGACTCCGCAGCATGATATACGTCTGATGATGGCAAAGGAGTTTCCTGATGTCAAGGCCCGGATCATCGTATCCTCGATAGATTCCAAATCCAGAATGAGGATTCTTTTTGAGTCTTTCAGACCGGAATATGTTTTTCATGCCGCAGCATATAAGCATGTGCCCATGATGGAGGATAATCCGTGTACGGCAGTGCACAACAATATAAGGGGAACAAAAAATATAGCTGACCTGTCAGTTGAATTCGGAGTGCAGAAGTTCGTGATGATTTCTACCGATAAGGCGGTAAATCCGACCAACGTGATGGGATGTTCCAAACGTATATGTGAGATATATGTCCAGAGCCTTAATAATGCAGAAAGAGACGGGAAGGTAAAAGGCAATACACAGTTTGTTACCACTCGTTTCGGAAACGTTCTTGGATCCAACGGATCGGTTATCCCTATATTCAAGAAGCAGATTGAGGCCGGTGGACCTGTCACAGTAACGCATCCTGACATTATCCGTTATTTTATGCTTATTCCGGAAGCTTGTAAATTGGTGCTTGAAGCCGGAACCAAAGGCAATGGCGGAGAAATATTTGTCTTCGATATGGGAAAACCTGTACGTATTGCAGATTTGGCAAAACGTATGATAACTCTTAGCGGGGCGACAGGTGTGGAGATAAAGTACACGGGTCTTCGCGATGGAGAAAAACTTTACGAAGAATTGCTTAACGAGAAGGAGACGACAAAGCCTTCATTCCACGAAAAGATACGTATTGCTACAGTAAGGGAGTATGATTTCACAGAAGTCAGCAAGATGGTGGATGATCTGATACAGACTGCCGGTTCTTATGACCCTATGCAGACGGTGCGCAAGATGAAGGAGATAGTTCCAGAATACAAGAGCAATAATTCCGTTTATTCGATACTTGATAACTGATGGCTGATATACAGATAGTTATAATGGCCGGGGGAATTGGCTCCAGATTATGGCCTTTGAGTACACCGGATCTTCCGAAACAGTTTGTGGATGTCCTTGGACAAGGGAAGTCTCTTATCCAGATGACGGTGGAGCGTTTTCTTCCGCTTTGTCCAGTGGAGAATATGTGGGTGGTCACATCTGAACATTATTCCGAAATTGTGCGTGAGCAGTTGCCGTCTATCCCTCGGGAGCATATTCTGCTTGAGCCTGTAGGAAGAAACACGGCGCCATGTATCGCATACGCTTGTCGAAAGATCGTTCAGCATCATCCTAACGCCACTGTGGTGGTGACACCTTCCGATGCTCTTGTCCTGAAAAAAGACAAATTCACGAAGATAATAGGTAAGGCAATAGACTTCGTCGGGAAAAGCAAGAGCCCTCGGATTGTTACCGTAGGGATTGAGCCGAACCGACCGGAAACAGGATATGGCTATATCTGCGCAGATAAGGCCGTAAGCGGTAAGGTGGTGAAGGTTAAACAGTTCTGCGAGAAGCCTGATTTCAATACAGCCGTATCATATCTTTCATCCGGGATGTATTTTTGGAATGCCGGTATCTTTGTCTGGAAGGTAAGCACCATCTTGTCGGAAATCAAGGCTCACGCTGCGCAGATCAGCGAGGTGATGGATAAGTTGCAGCCATATCTTTATACGGATATGGAACAGGAAAAATTGGAAGAACTTTTCCCGACCTGTGAGAAGATATCCATAGACTATGCCGTGATGGAGAAGAGTCATCACATTTATGTGATTGCTGAAAATCTCGGATGGAGCGATCTCGGCACATGGGGGTCTCTGAAAAAATTCCGAAGGAACGTGGGAAGCATCGAACTTCACGATTGCGAGAACTGCATGTGTGCCATAGAAGATGGCCAAAGGCTTATCGCCGTGGGTCTTAAGGATTATATAATAGCCGTTAAAGACGGACGTATTCTCGTCTGCCCGCTTGATAGGGAACAGGAGATAAAGGAGTATGTCTAGACTTTAAGGAATACCTTTTTCTTGTAGAGAAAATATAGAAATCCCCATCTTAGAAGAAATATTCCGACCACGAGAAGAAGTGTGCCCGCTTCTTTGCTTGGCAGGTGATCTATCGTGCCTTGGAGAATTTGTCTGGCCGTAAATCTGAAACTGATGAAATTCATGGCCAGATATATGGTGATGGAGTTCATTCCTATCACTTTGAGCGGGAAAGCCCATTTATGGTGCCCACGCACATCTATGATATAGTAGAATACCGCAAATCCGAAAAGCGAGTAAGCTCCTACGACGAGAGCGAAACTGCTGCTCCAGAGGTTCTTGTTGATAGGAAAGAACAAGTTCCATATCAGTCCGGCGGCTAGAAGTGTGGCTGCCGCGATTATCATAGCGCAGGCTTTCTGCTTTCCGTTTTTTGTGGAGTTTTTTACAAATTCTCCGGTAAACATGCCAAGCATGGCGGTTGCAGTGGCTGGAATCAGTCCCAACAGACCTTCAGGATCGAAAGTGCCCAGGTATAGTTTCCCCGGCATCAGAAGAGAGTCTATATATCCGGCCAGATTGTATTCCAGCGAGAACGGGTCTGCTCCGTCCGGCGCGCCCGGAGCAGGGATGAACTTCAGCAGCAGGTAATATCCTATGAGCAGGAATCCGCATATTCCGATTCTGGCCTTTCTGCCGTAGTGCACAAAAAGTAAGGCTGCAAACATCCATGCGAGGCCTATTCTTCCAAGGACACTGCAGTACCTGGCGTTCGCGAAGTCCAGATGGGACAACAGTCCGTTGTATATGATACCAAGCAACACCAGTACAAGTGCGCGGCGAAAAATCTTCAGATGTATCTGCTTGCCACTGTGATTCAGGCTTCTTTGTTTGGCAAGAGAGAACGGGAATGAGATGCCGGCGATAAAAAGAAACGTCGGGAACACGAGGTCCATAAATGCCAATCCGTTCCACTCCACGTGCTCCATCTGCCGGGCCAGGGCGCATTCCGCACCTCCCGGAAAAAGTGAACACAGTGCGACGACTATGGAGGCCGCCCCCATAATCCATATCATATCAAATCCCCTGAATGCGTCCAGGCTCTCAAGTCGTTTATTTTCCATAATCATTTGATTTTACAGTGGATCTTACGCTGTGCTGACGCCCGTAATGAGTTCGTGCGTGAACATATCCATTCTCTTTTGTTATTTCTACGGTGGCATCCGGCAGGCACGAGTAAGTAAGGATTTCTCCGTCAGTCACTTTTAATCCCGGTTGCGGGATGTGGTATTTTATGCCGGATTTGTCCCAATAAGGCATTTCATTATATACGACAGTACTGTAAAAATGCGACGGGTTCACATCATTGCCGGCATTCCAAGCCCTTTCAAAGACCCCGAGCATTTTAGGGAACATATCGTAGCACACATCGTCGAAACTGCGTACGGTTTCTGTAAACAATTGGCCTTGAATTCCGATGATGTACGGATGACTGCGCACAGGGATGGTAAGAGACCGCGTGTCGTCGATGTAGTGCGCCCAACTGTGCGCCGTTTCCTCCTTGTTGGAAGAATAAGCCTGGTCTGCGTAAGTGTAATCCACATTGGAAAGTACTACCGGGTAGCGTTTGTCCGCCAATCTGTAAGGCAGCTCCGCTCCGCCGCGCCAAGCTGTATTCCATACATTGGTAGCGAACAGCACTTTTCTGATTTTTTCTGCCGTTGCCTTGTCGGAACATTCGGCCAGTTCTTGCCAACCAGCTATTTTTATGCCTTTGCGCAGGGCAATGTCTGCGACTCTGCTCAGATACTGCTGATGCAGGTCTTTGCCATGCCAAGCTCCCTGTGCCACTTCGTCCCCTCCTATGTGAATGGCCACAAGAGGAACGCCTGCTTGAGTATAAATGTTTATTATATAGTCAAATATCGTCTCAATGAAATTATACACGGAATCCATCTCCACACTCATTACATTGTCTGTGAATCCCTGTGCCGAGATATATTTGGAATTATCAAGAGGATCCTGAAGAATATAATCGTTATCGTCTCGCATAGCCATTGCTTTTATGGCTGCGCGACTGTGTCCCGGAGTGTCGAATTCAGGAATGACGCGTATGCGTTTTGACCAGGCATACTTAAGAATTTCCATGAAATCGTCTTTGGTATAATGTCCGTTGGAAAGAGCGTCGCTTCGCGGATCTGCATTGCCGTCATACGATGGCTGTATGCCTTCATCAGGGAAAAGTGAGTGCACGGAACCTATTTTTGTTAATTCCTCCAGCCCGTCCACAGCGAGTCTCCATCCTTCGTCATCTGTCAGATGGAGGTGGAGGTAATTGATTTTGTATCTGGACAGAAGGTCTATGATTTTGAGAAGGTTGTCTTTTGTGGTGAAGTTTCTGGCGACATCCAGCATAAATCCTCTGTACTGGAAATCCGGCCAATCTTCTATGACCATATCTTCCAAGGGCCTTCCATCAAGGTTCTCCCTGATCCTGTTCAGGGTGATTTCCGCATAATACTGTCCGTCAGGGTCATTGGCCTCTATCGTGGCATTCCCGCCTGTGACGGTAATTTTATACCATCCTGTAGGTTTGGTCAAAGGAGACGTATTCTTGATGCTTGGAATGATGTCCGTGACTTTTGCCGGTGAAACGGTGAGAGAGTGGTTGTATTCCCACCATTTGTCTCCGTCAGGGGTGAGCGGAAGAAATTTGTAGCTTGTCTTCAGCTTGCTGACGTGTTCCCCTTTTTGGAGAGTGAATCCTTCCGGAGCCCACGAATGGCGCTTCAGCGGGTCGCTTTCATATTTTACAATCAGAGATTTTTTATATATTCCTCCGGTAGGAATCAGATGGTATAGATTACCCTGGACCGGTTCGTATATTGCAGCTGAACCATCAAGAGTGTTTACGTCAATTGGCATCTGGGAACACCAGATTGTCCAATCAGTTCCAAGTTGTCGGGTTCCGTGTATGGTTATGGTGTGGATGGCTTTTCCGTTGGGTTGAATCTCTCCTTCCTGCCAGATGATTTCGGGGGTGGTATTGCAGGCGGCCAACAGGTAAAAACTAGCGAGCAGTGGTGTAATCCGGACCAAGTTCATTCTTTGAAGTGTTGAATTCAATTTGACAGTGCAACGCTGTCGAGTGTAAAATTATACATTTTTTGGAAATACTCCAGCGGGGTCAGATATCCGAGTGATTTTCGAGGTCTGTTGTTCAGTTTTCTCTCGACCTCTGCAACGAACTCATCTGTCAGCGTGCTGAAATCCGTACCTTTGGGGATGTACTGGCGTATGAGGCCATTTGTGTTCTCATTTGCGCCCCTTTCCCAGGAGTGGTACGGTCTTGCAAAATAGACTTGGATACCCAAACCTGCTGCAATCTCCTTATGCTTGGCGAATTCTTTTCCATTGTCAGCCGTAATCGTGTATAACATTTGTTTATAAGGTGATAGCACATCTATCGCAGCGCTTGCAAGAGGGCCGGCCTCTTTCCCTTCCAGCTTGCGGATGAAAAGTATATGTGTACACCTGTCATTCGTTGTCAGTAAGGCTCCCTTGTGGTTCCTTCCTATTACAGTGTCTATCTCAAAGTCTCCGAAACGCTTCTTCTCGTCCACTATCGCCGGACGTTCCTCTATGCCCACACGATCCTTTATGATCCCCCGCGTCTTGTAAGCATCTCCTCTTTTTGTATAATGCCTCCCATTGTGGCGCAAATGGGAGGCCATCTCCCTGTCCCCACGCCTCTTGCAGTTCCATATCCATTGATACAGTGTCTCATGTGAGACCATCGCTTTGTCCTCCAGCCTGAACCGTCCAACAACCTGTTCCGGACTATAGTCCATGCCCACGATCATCTTTTTGGCCTCCTGCTTCATCTCATCGGTGAAGCTCACCGCATGAGGCCTGTCCTTCATCCTTTTATCCGCCTTCCTTTGTGCAAGCTCGCAGTCATATTTATGATGGCCACGCATGTCGCAATTCCTTCGGACCTCACGGCTTACCGTGCTCTTATGTACGCCTATTATTCTGGCTATCGCCGTCGGGGTCATAGGCTCATCCCCTTGGAGCAACACGGAAATTGTGTACCTTTGCTCTTGAGTCAAGTGAGTGTACTTCATGTCAAAAGTAGTGTTTAGACAGCAAAGATACTCTCTTTAGCTCAGAGTCCGCAGTCCGCTGCGGGCTCTTTTCGTATTCCTCCCCGGAGGTTATCTCCCGCCTGTTCTGCGGGGAGCTCCGAAAAATGGCTCTCCTCGAACAGCCGAGGATAACCGCCATCACCTACTTCCTTGCTGTCTACTACTCAACTGTTGCACTATTCACTTGAATTGGCGTCGGTTATATTTCTATCACTTGAAGTTTTTGTGAGGCCGCGGGACATATCGGGCCAAGACGGCCTGACGCCCGTGTCATGTGAACGGGAGGGGCCCACGAAGTGGGAGGGATAGCGCGAAGCGCGTATCGTCTTGACCCGATATGTCCGTGGCTTGAAGACGCAGAAATACTATCTACACTACAAGCGCCGTCAAGTAGTGGTATAAAATCCCGTTTTTTGTCCACTACTACACATGAAAAGATATGGAAACTGTACTTTAGATGTCAAGTAGTGGTATAAAAACGCGAAAATCTACCACTACTCGACAGGAAATACTTGGAAACTGTGCATGTAAAAGCTAGAAGTGGAACAAAATGCCATTTTTCGTCCACTCTTAAACAGAAAAAACCACAAAAGATATGCTGGAATTCAATTTGACAGTGTTGTACTATTTACTTGAATTGGCGATATTTATTAATTTTGCGAAAACAACATTTGGATATGAAACGTTCTCTAATTCCTATTTTATGCGGCATTTTTATGCTATGTTCCTGCAGGTCAGGAATTAAAGTGGTGAGTTATAATGTCGGAACTTTTACGAAATCGGGGGAGGATTGTACGCAGATGATTGCCGGCATGCTTTCGGAAAAGAATGTGGACTTCGTTGGGCTGTGTGAATTGGACAGTTGCACTATCAGGACCGGAGGTCGGGACCAGCTGGCGGAATTGGCCTCGAAGATGAAAGGCAGTTATCAGGCGGTATTCGCCCCGTCACTGGATTTTCAGGGTGGAAAATATGGCATAGGGATGCTGGTGAAGGCCAATCATCCTGTTTTGAGCACAGAGGTGATTAAACTGGAGAAAGGGGATGGAGCGGAGCAGCGGGTTTTGTGCATCGCGCAGACTCCGGAAGTGATTTTTGCTGTGACGCATCTTGATCATAAGGGATTGCAGGCCAGAATGCAGCAGTGCGAACAGATAACGGAGGTGTTGTCCGCCAAGTCGCGGCAGAGCGGAAAGGATGTCATCTTGTGCGGCGATTTTAACAGTGCTCCGGAAAGTGCTGAGATGCAGTATATGCGTGAACACTGGATTCAGTCAAGCCCTTCGCAAAATACTTTTCCAAGCGACAGTGCGCGCGTATGCATAGACTATGTCTTTATCCTGAAGGAAGGCAGTCTGTCCTGTCGGGACAGTTATGTCGTAGAAAGCACTAAGACTTTTGATGCGGCCCGGGCGTCAGATCACCTCGCCGTGTTCGCTGAGCTGCGCTGAAAGCCTGTTAACGGCTAATGGATGCGCCCACCGGATTTTCTGTTGAGAAAGCGATTGCCGGTTATTGGCGGTTGATGAAGCAGTCGATGGTGTTTTCCATCAGGGAGCAGATGGTCATCGGGCCTACGCCTCCGGGGACTGGAGTGATGACACTTGCCTTTGCCTGAACCTCTTCAAAATCCACATCTCCGCAGAGTTTGCCGTCAATATGGTCTATACCGACATCTATCACTACGGCGCCGTCCTTTACCATATCGGCTTTGATAAGTTTGGGCGAGCCTACGGCCACTATTAGGATGTCGGCTTTCGAGGTGATGCTTCCGAGGTCCTGAGTGTGAGAGTGACAGATGGTCACGGTGGCGTTCTCGTTAAGAAGGAGTTTGGCGGTAGGAAGACCCACGATGTTGCTTCGGCCTACCACTACAGCGTTTTTTCCGCAGATTTCGACATTCGCGGCTTTCAGCAGGCGTATGATTCCTCTCGGAGTGCAAGGAACGCAGTACTGGGGATTCGGCTCCGGTTCCGTGCGGCGACGCCAGAGCGCGGCGACGTTTTCTGGATGGAATCCGTCCACATCTTTTTCGCGGGCTATCGCATAAAGGGCTTTCAGTTCGTCTATGTGATCTGGCAGCGGAAGCTGAACAAGTATCCCGTCCACCCCGTCATCTTCGTTCAGAAGCCTGATTCGTTCCAGGAGCGTTTCTTCCGGAGTGTCCGCTGGAAGATGCACGGTAGTGTTTTGTATGCCAATCTTTTCACATGCTTTTCCCTTGCTTCTGACATAACTCGCGCTGGCCGGGTCATCGCCCACCAGGACTACAGCCAGATGCGGCACTCGGCCGTATTTGGAAGGGAAAGTGGCCACTTGCTCAGCGAGCTGGGCCTTGATATTATCTGATAATTCTTTTCCGCTTAAAATCACGGCGCGAAGATAGCAATAAATTTCGTATCTTCGTCGGCAGATAAAGCGTTTGGGGTCCGCAGAACGGTTTTTTTGAAAAAAACTATGAGGGTCTGTCACGGCGTGACCTCTGACGGAGACGAAATGATATTGGCAGATTATAAAATCGAGAAGACATGAGAGTATTACGCATAACAAATACGGAAAGCCATCAGAAGGAAATTTTCAAACCTATAAACCCCGGACGCGTGGGAATGTATGTCTGCGGTCCTACCGTTTATGGTCAGGCTCACCTCGGACATGCCCGCCCGGGAATAACCTTTGATCTTCTGTTCAAATTGCTTACGCATCTGGGTTACAAGGTACGTTATGTGCGTAATATCACAGATGTCGGACACCTTGAGCACGATGCTGACAGCGGCGAGGATAAGATATCTAAAAAGGCCCGTCTGGAGCAGCTGGAGCCTATGGAAGTGGTGCAGACTTATACTTTCTGTTATCATGAGGCCATGAGGCAGCTCAATGTCGCGCCTCCGAGCATAGAGCCTCGGGCAAGTGGCCATATCATAGAACAGATAGAAGCTGTAAAAAAGATTCTTGACGCCGGTTATGCCTATGAGAGCAACGGAAGCGTATATTTCGATGTAAGGAAATATAACGAAAAGCATCATTACGGCGTGCTCAGCGGACGTAACTTGGACGACACTTTGGAAGGTACACGCGCTCTTGACGGCCAGGGGGACAAGCGCGCACCATACGATTTCGCTATTTGGAAAAAGGCTGAGCCTGAGCATATTATGCATTGGCCTTCACCGTGGAGCGAAGGATTCCCCGGCTGGCATCTTGAGTGTTCGGTCATGGGAGAGAAGTATCTTGGCGAGGAATTCGATATTCACGGAGGCGGAATGGATCTGATGTTTCCGCACCACGAGTGTGAGATAGCACAGAATGTAGCCTGCCGCGGAACGGAAGGTGTCCATTACTGGGTGCATAACAATATGATTACCATCAACGGGCAGAAGATGGGAAAGAGCCTCGGGAATTTCATTACGCTCCCGCAGATGTTTTCCGGCGAGCACGAGAAACTTTCTCAGGCGTACAGTCCTATGACGGTACGTTTCTTTATTCTCCAGGCTCATTATCGTGGCACTCTTGACTTTTCAAATGAGGCGCTTCAAGCTGCGCAGAAAGGCCTTGAGAAGCTTCTTCAGTCAGCACATACGCTGTATGAATTGGCCGGAAGGAAAGCTCCGGTGTATGAGTATGGCACATTGACTGCGCATGTCGCTCCGGATACATGTCCGGCGACGAATCCACAGGTCAAGGCGGTATTTGAAGGGGTGTATGATACTCTTTGCGATGATCTCAACACGCCTGGAACACTCTCTTTCCTTTTTGATGCCGTGAAATTGATAAACAGTGCCAAGGCCGGCACGTTAAAACTTTCTTCCGGGGATCTTCAGACTCTCGTGCAGATTTACGACGATATTGTCTTCGGGGTGCTTGGCCTTAAGGATGAAAGCGCAGAAGGCGCTGACACTGAAATTATCGACGGTCTCATGCAGATGATTTTCGAACAGAGGGCAACTGCCAAGGCCAATAAGGACTGGGCTACGTCGGATCATATACGTGATACTCTTAACAAGTTGGGAATAAAGGTGAAAGATACTAAGGACGGAGCGGAATGGAGCCTGTAAGACTGGTCAGCTGGAATGTCAACGGCCTTCGTGCCATTGTGGGAAAGGGCTTTTGCGATATTTTCGAAGGCTTCGATGCCGATTGCGTGTGTCTTCAGGAGACCAAGCTTCAAAAAGGGCAGATAGACCTTGAATTTCTGGGTTACACTTCATATTGGGACTATGCCCAAAGGCCAGGTTATTCAGGAACGGTCATTTATACAAGGCTTCCGGTGCTGTCTTCTTCTACCGGGATTGGCAATCTGCAGCACGATATGGAAGGCAGGGTCGTTACGCTTGAATTTGCAGATTTTTACTTGGTTAACGTGTATGTTCCTAATTCTCAAGACGGACTGAAGAGACTCGGGTATCGTATGCAGTGGGAAGATGCTTTCAGAGAGTATTTAAAAGGGCTGTCCGGGAAGAAGGGGGTAGTAGTGTGCGGAGACATGAATGTGGCCCACGAGGAGATAGACCTTAAAAATCCGGCCACGAACCATTTCAATGCCGGTTTTTCAGACGAGGAACGCGGAAAGATGACAGAACTCCTCGCATCAGGTTTTGTGGACACTTGGCGTTATCAGCATCCTCAGGAGGTGAAATACAGCTGGTGGTCGTACCGTGGGGGCGCGAGAGCAAGAAACGTGGGGTGGAGAATAGATTATTTCCTGGTAAGCGATGCTCTGAAAGATCGCATCCTTTCTTCCGAGATACACGACGGTATCTTGGGCTCTGATCATTGCCCGGTTGAGCTCGTGCTTAGATAGCGTTTAGGATGGCCTCAGCGTCGGGTTTCTCGCCAGTCATTATCTCATATCCAAGTATAGCCTGCCAGGCAAGCCAATGCGTCCCCGGAATGTAGTCCTCAATTATGGCCAAGCCTTTGCAACAGGGGGTCTTATAGTTGGCCTCGATAAGTGTGCGGCATTTGATATTCTGTACCCCTTCCACTTCACGTGGCAGTGTGAACACGACGGTGTCGGCTTCGATGCTGCCTGAAAGTTCATCGTGGTGCAACATTTTGTTTTTCAGTCCAAGGGATTCTGCCGCCTGCAGGGCGGCTTTCCCTGCGCCACCACTTCCTATCACCGTTACGTCTTTTGCGTCTTCGAGAAGATGTCGCAAGGCCAGGTAATCTGAATTGTAGGCTTTCAGGACGCCTTCCTGTTTGATGAGAATATTGGCGGCGCCACATTCAGTAGCGGATTTATCGGCCCAATCCGCTGTTTTCAGCGCATCCGTCTTGAATGGTGCAGTGATGTTTATAGCTCTGTAGGGTCCGTCGATAAATGTCTGAAGGCATTTTCCAAAATTGGCGTATTCTATCAGATCGTAATCCTTTTTCCCGTGGTAGGCCGCCTGGAAGAGCCGTGGGCTGAGCGAGCCTTGAATAGGATATCCTATGAGAGCATATCTGTCCATAATTATTCGGTTCTTTGTCTTACTGCTTCGTAAAGAAGAATGGCCGCGCTGATGGAGACATTGAGCGAATCCATTTTTCCCAGCATCGGTATCCGTATATGCGCATCAGCGGCTTCTCTCCATATGTTACTGAGTCCTGTTGATTCGGTCCCCATAATGATGGCGGTGCCGCGTGTCATATCGTATTTATAATACAGATGTGAATCCTGAAGCTGGGCGGTCAGAATCTGAATTCCTTTGCTTTTAAGAAAGTCAATGCACTCCTGCGAACTGCATGCCACGGTCGGTACCGTAAAGATCGCTCCTATCGAGCTTCGGATAAGATTAGGATTGTACAGATCCGTGAGGGGATCACATATGATCAGGGCATCCGCCCCGGCGGCATCGGCGCTTCGCAGAACCGCTCCCAGATTTCCAGGTTTTTCCACGCTTTCGAGCACTATGACAAGCGGATTCTCTCCGAGCTTAAGATCCGAAAGGCCCTTTCGAGGTGTATGCACTTCTGCGATAATGCCTTCGGTGCTTTCGCGATAAGCTATCTTGTCATATACTTCCCGTGACACTTCAAACAGGTGTACTGAATCCGGAATATGGGACAGTATATCTGCGTTTTCTCCGATTCCTAAAAGTTCCGGACAGTAAAAACAGGAATCCAAAGCGCATCCACCTTCCAGACAGTGCAAGACCTCTCTTCTCCCCTCTACGATGAACATCGCCCGCTCTCTTCTCTCGGAGGATTTTTGTTGCAGCAGATTGAGCTGTTTTATTTTAGGATTATGAATGCTCGAGATAAAAGAATCCATTATTGTGTGTACTTTTAAACAAAAATAAGTATATTTGCTCAAATTGTGAATAAAACCTTTTATTAATAAAACCAAAAGTAAAATGAAGAAATTCGTTCTTTGCCTTGTTGCCGTTCTTGGCCTTGGCCTCGCTGCATCTGCAGCTAATTACTCTATCGACGAGAATGCTATCGACGCACTTATCGAGAATGCTACAGAGGTAACCCCTATGACATTGGAGGCTGCCGTTCCAGGTGCTACAGACGCATCTGTTAAAATCGGTCAAGCTCCTCAGCCTGTTATCGCTTGCCTTCTTTCATTCTTTGCGGTAACAAACTGGCTTGCAATTCACCGTATGTACCTCGGAACATCTGCGTTGACAGTCGTTCTTCAGATAATCACCGGTGGTGGCCTGGGAATCGTGTCAGTCGTTGACTTCGTATGTCTGCTCATTGGCGTTATCGATGGAAACATCAGCCAGTACTGCAACAACCCACACTGGTGGATGCTCCTCAATATGATATAGTATATTGAAACTTTTACAACATATACTTCTGTCAGGTCTTTTACTTCTGTGCGTGGAAGCATCTGCCCAGCGCAGAGTTTCAGCAGACGTGGAAGTCAAGACAGTTACAGGAGGTAATGTGACTACAGTCACCAAAAGCGTCTATTGTTCCAACAATGGACGCTTGGTGACTTATTTTCATTCTCCATTTGAATACGTGATGGAGACCAACATCGTAGGGGAGAGCAAGTTTTATTTCCCGTCCACAAACGAGGTGTTTGTGGACAATTCCGCAAATATGACATCCAAAGACGAACTTCTTTCGTTGTTGCTCTCCGGACGTCTGCTGGATGATTTGGGAGTTTCGCTTTCCGGATATAAACTTCAGACTACGCAAAGACTTCCTGACGGTCTGATCAAGAAGACTTATAAAGGTATAAAATCTGACCTCCCGGCATATTGCGAGATAGTTTACAAGGATTATCTGCCAATATATAGTGCGACACTCACCGAAGACGGCCATCCGTTGGTGAAAGTGTACTATTCGAAATATGATAATGTGGGATATACCCCATTTCCATATAGAAATACGGAGATTATATATAATTCAGCCAAGGATTCTACCATAATACGGACGATTTATTCAAATATCACTTTGGATGGCAGTGAAGCCCAATTCGATTTTGTCGTTCCGGAAGATGCCCATCCATTGGATGCTGCTCCTGCCATCAAGAAATGAGAACCTTCGGTTGGAAAATATGCCTGACGGCATTTCTTTTTCTATTCGCAGCATCATCTGCCCGCTCACAGCTCCCTTCATCTTCACGCTTCACTCCTTCCCACACCGAATATTTCAGACAGGCTTTGAAAAATAAGGGCCCGCTGAGCGCTGTCTTCGGTACTACGGACAGGATGATGCGGGATACGCGCATAGGACTTGCAAGTAATCATTATCTCCGCGCAGACGGAATGATACACGAAGATTTCTTCGGACCTCTTCCGTATGGACTGAATTTTCAGTCTTTTGACCTGAGTGCGTTTGACAGCATGGAAGCTTACCTGCCATTTCAACCGTCGGAGATAGAATTTGTCGAATATCTGTTAGGTAATAATCTCGCCAGAGATGCCGTGAATTATCTGTACGGCTCCGGTTTTGAGCCCTCTGACACTTTGCATTATTATAAGGCTCTTTCGCTGTATACGGCTGGAGATTTGTGTCATGCGGCGGAATCTTTCAAGAAAGTATCGCGAGGCTCTGTGTTTTTTGAGCCTTCCGTTTTTTTGAACATGGCTTGTGACGCCTATACGCTCCAATACGAATCCGCGAAAAACCTTCTTCTCTCATATGACGGGCCGCGAAGCGAATTAAAATCGTATGAGCTCGCCGCTTTGTGTCTTTTGCAGGATGATAAACAGGGCTATGAGACATATTCGAAAGACTTCACATATAACAACTATTCTCTCTCGCAGGGGGAGAATATGTTTGATAAGATATATGGAGAGCGTTTCTGCTCTTCTGCAAAAAATCCCTGGATTGCCGCCGGATTGTCTGCAGTTGTTCCAGGGCTTGGTAAGATTTATAACGGAAATTATGGTGAAGGTGCCGCATCTTTCCTTCTTGTAGGGTCATTTGCCGGTTTCGCTGCGGAGAGCTGGATAAAAAAAGGTGGTGGAGATTGGCGCACGATATTGTTTACTTCGATAGCTTCGCTTCTTCATATAAGCAACATCTATGGAAGCTATGTCAGTGTAGGTCTTTATAATTCGTATTTGAAAGATGCTCAGAATGAGACGATTGTTTTTTATATTCACGTTCCTGTGCGCAGTATTTTCCGTTAATGCGCAGTCCTCGGAGCATCTTCGGGCAGCGCTTTGTGAGAAGCGGGCATATCTGGCCACTGATCCCAGGCAGTTTAATGAAGCCATTTTCCAAAAAGCCCATATTCTATGTCAGATAGGTGAATATCAGGAGGCCTTGTCCACGTTGGAAAGGGTCAGGGCTTATTCTTTGGATGCGAAGGGCCGGGACAGTCTGGGTGTTCAGAAGGCTTATTTGGCATATATGATGAAGGATTATGACAGGGCTTTTTCATATCTGCAGGAGATAGATATCAATCCCATTTGTACCCCGGTTCATAAAAAAAGTCAGTGGGCGGCGATGTTTCTTACTTTTCTTGTCCCTGCCGGATTTCTTTATGCGGAATCTCCTTCGGACGCGGTTCTTTATACGGGACTTAATGCGCTCGCCATAGGAGGAATCATTTTTCAGATATCGTCCGGATGTTATCTGAGCGGTATTCTGGGCGGTGCTATGGCGCTGAATGTCACATTTATGGGGGCACAAGAAAAAGTTGCGCTTCTGGTGGAGAAACGCAACTCTTCTCTTGTAGAGGAGTCTAAAAGGCTCGCTCTCAGTTCATTTTTTCAGGCCTCATCTGAGGGAAGAACAGAACGTCCTGAATAGTCGTCTGACCTGTCATGAACATGGTGAGTCGGTCTATCCCCATTCCCAGACCTGATGTAGGAGGCATGCCGTATTCAAGAGCCCTGACAAAATCCATATCTATATACATGGCCTCGTCATCGCCTTTGCTCTTGAGTGCCGCCTGTTCTTCGAATCTGGCCAGCTGGTCGATAGGGTCGTTGAGCTCGGAGTAGGCATTGGCCAATTCCTTGCCACATACGAACAGCTCGAATCTTTCGGTCAGTGTCGGGTCCTCTCTGTGCCTTTTGGTAAGAGGAGACATCTCTACAGGATAGTCTGTTACGAAGGTAGGCTGTATGAGCTTGTCTTCGCAGAATTCTCCGAAGATGGCGTCGATAAGTTTGCCTTTTCCCCATGAAGGCTCAACCTCCACCCCCAGAGTTTTGCAGGTGCTGCGAAGCGCATCTTCATCCATTTCCTTGACATCCACTCCGGCATATTCCTTTATGGCTTCGAGTATAGGCAGACGGCGGTATGGACCCTTGAAATCCACTTCATTCTCGCCGATTTTGACTTTGGTGGTTCCGTTGACCTTGGCGGACACTTTTTCGAGCATCTTCTCCACGAACTCCATCATCCAGATATAGTCTTTGTATGCAACATATATCTCCATGCATGTGAATTCAGGATTGTGCGTCTTGTCCATGCCTTCGTTACGGAAGTCTTTCGCGAACTCATATACGCCACTGAATCCGCCCACTATGAGCCGTTTGAGGTAAAGCTCATTGGCTATTCGAAGATAGAGCGGAATGTCGAGAGCATTATGATGTGTGATGAAAGGTCTGGCGGTAGCTCCTCCCGGAATACTTTGAAGGATAGGTGTTTCCACTTCCAAACATCCGGCCTCGTTAAAGTACTCTCTCATGGTGGCTATAATCTGGGACCTTTTGATGAAAGTTTCTTTTACGGACGGGTTCACTATAAGGTCGACATATCTCTGACGGTATCTCAGCTCCGGATCAGTAAATGCGTCAAATACTTGACCGTCAAGCTCTTTTACTATAGGAAGCACACGAAGCGATTTGCTCAGGACGGTGAGTTCTTTTGCGTGTATGCTGAGCTGGCCTGTCTGCGTATAGAAAGCGAATCCTTTGATTCCGACGATATCACCTATGTCCAAAAGTTTTTTCCAGACGGTATTATACATGGTCTTGTCTTCCCCGGGGCAGATTTCATCTCTTTTTACGTAAATCTGTATACGCCCGCTTTCATCCTGAAGTTCTCCAAATGAGGCCGCACCCATAATACGACGGCTCATGATTCGTCCTGCTATGCACACGTCTGCGAAATTGCCTTTCTCCGGGTCAAATTCCGCTGCGATTTGTGCGGCTGTAGTGTTAACCTGGTAAAGAGCTGCAGGATATGGGTCAATTCCCAATTCTTTGAGCTTTGCGAGGGATTCCCTGCGAATAAGCTCCTGTTCACTGAATTCCTGTATCATATTTATATTATTTCTTCTTTTCTTTCTTTGATGTCACGTATCCGTAGCTGTATGCTGCTGTTTCCTCTATAATAATTCTCGACTATCGAGTAACATACGTCAAAAGGCTGTCCCTGTCTGATGTAGTCGTAAAATTCGTCCTTATTGAAGGCGATGGACGGAATTGCGCGGGAGTAATCCTCCTGTATAAGGTCGAGTTTGAGGTGTTTTCCTCCGGCACCCACTTTTCTGCCGTTGCCCTCATCGCACACCTCTTCCGTCAGGAAGGTAGGATTCGTATTTCCCGGACCGAAGGGCTGGAACTGCTTCAGTATACGGAAAAATTTAGGCGTAATCTGATTGAAATTGATCTTGGCATCTATTTCTATGACCGGAGTTGTCATCTGTGAGGTAATCTTCCCGTCTATGAAACTGTCCATCCTTCTGGCGAATTCCTCCACGTTTTCTTCCTTGAGCGTAAGTCCGGCGGCGTACACGTGTCCGCCATAATTTTCAAGAAGGTCGGCACAACTTTCAATTGAGGAATAAAGATCGAATCCTTGTATACTTCGTGCCGAGCCTGTTACGAAACCGTTGGATTTGGTGAGAACGACGGTCGGCTTGTAAAAGGCCTCAACCAGTCGCGACGCCACGATTCCCACCACGCCTTTGTTCCATGAAGGATTATAAACTATCGTCGCATTCTTGAATGCCAATGCTTTCCCGCTCTCCACCATCTCAATAGCCTCCATGGTGATCTCCCGGTCAATGCTTTTCCTCTCGTTGTTGTTATTGTTGATCTGCTCGCCAATCTTCATCGCCTGCATCTTGTCTGTGGCGGTAAGCAGCTGAACAGCAAGCCTTCCGGTATCCATCCTTCCTGCGGCGTTGATTCTTGGCCCTATCTTGAATACTATGTCGTCTATTGTGAGATGTCCTGGTTCAAGAGAAGACAGTTCGATAATGGCGGAAAGCCCTTGGCGCGGATGTTCGTTAAGAATCTTCAATCCGTAGTAGGCGAGAATTCTGTTTTCTCCGCGCATGCTGACCAGATCCGATGCGATGCTGACAACCAGAAGGTCCAGAAGAGGCAGCAGAGATTCAAATTCAATATCAAATTTGAGGGAATATGCCTGGCACAATTTGAATCCCACTCCGCATCCGGACAGGTCGTCGAACGGGTAGTGACAATCTTCACGTTTAGGATCCAGTACAGCCACAGCTTCCGGAAGTTTCTCGTCCGGAAGGTGATGATCGCATATTATGACATCTATTCCCAGAGAAGAGGCCAACGCCACCTTTTCCACGGCTTTGATTCCGCAGTCTACCGTGATTATAAGGGATACACCTTCTTCTTTGGCGAAGTTGATGCCTTTTTCAGATACTCCGTAGCCTTCATCATATCTGTCAGGGATGTAAAATTCCACCAGTGTGGTAAAGCGGCTTATGAATGAGTAAAGCAGGGCGACTGCAGTAGTTCCGTCCACATCATAATCTCCATACACCATTATCTTTTCCTTGCAGGTTATGGCTTTGCGCAGTCTTTCCACTGCCGCGTCCATATCCTTCATAAGGAAAGGATCGTGAAGGTTGTTTATGTCAGGACGGAAAAAGGCTCTGGCTTGCTCGAAAGTCTCGATACCGCGCTTTATCAGAAGATCGGACAGAACCTTGTCTATCCCCACTTCTGCGCTCAATCTCTCAACCTTTTCGCTGTCAGAGGGCTCTTTCAATACCCATTTACACTCTTTTGTCATCAAGCATCTCCCTTTTTATAATGTCGCAGGCCTTTTGTGCGCTCTGCTCTATATTCAAATCGTCTGTCTGTATGGTCCGTTGGGCTAGCGAGTAGGCTTTTTCCCTTTCTGCCAACAGTTTCTCAAAATCTGCATCACCTTCAAGAACAGGACGTCTCACTCCGCTTTTCTGCAGTCTTTTGCGCAAAGTCTCAGGAGAGGCCTTCAAAAATATGCATAGACTGTTTTCCAGTATATAATCCTGCAGTGCGCCTATCTGAAGCGTTCCTCCTCCAAGTGAAAGCACCATATCGGTGTGGGTCAACAGATGCATCACCATTACATCTCTGAGTGCTTCTGCTTCTATAGCCCTGAATCCGTTCTCTGCGTGTAAGTCGAAAATACCGGGGATGTCCATTCCGATTTTCTTTTCTATATAAGAGTCCAGATCCACCCATTCGCAACCAAGCAAAGCGGCGGTTCTTTCACCTACGCTGCTTTTCCCGGCTCCCATAAATCCTGTCAGACAAACTATCAAAACAATGTCGGTTCTTGTGTCTCGTCGTAGTCCTTTTCATCCGGAATCTCGACGATAGGTTCCAGATTTATAATGGTTTGTGTTTCTTCTTCTATTTTTTCCGTCTCTTTCTGCAGCGGTTCCACGAATTCCACTTTCTTTATTTCCCTTTCGTGGCACTTTTTACCTTTGGCCGTGATTCCCTTCTTGCCTATCCACTCGTGAGCCTCTATGATTTCCGGCTCCCTATGTTCGGATTTGCCGGCAAATGTCACCTGATATCTCGGGTAAAGGTCATCGCTGAGGTCTATAAGCCGAGATTTCGCCCCGTCGGAAATGAAATTCATAGGAGTGTTGTCGCTGAGAACGAAGGAGAAACGTTTCACGTAGTATGATTTGCTTGCTCCATCGTAGTAAAGTGCGGTATAGACCTTGTTCGCATCGAATTTCTCTATTTTTAGAACATCTCCCGGATAGCGGTTCGATACGTCGTATGATGTGGTGTAGAAAGTACCGTTGCGGAAAATGGCCAATACCTTGTCCTCTGCACGGAATTCTCCTATGTACTGACCGCGCTGCTCATCGTTAAGTTTCTGTATGTCAGAGTCGTACCATATGTCTTTACCTGATATGGTCGACACGCCTGCAGACTTGAGCGTTATTTTATGTATAGGGTTCTTGCTGACAAGATTGCCTCTCGACGCCCGTCCTTTTATCGCGAGCGCGCTGAAATCATACTCGAGGACCGTCTTTTTCAGTTTGGCCTTAGGCCGCAGCTGTATTTTTACGGTCTCCGCCTCTCCGTTGCCGTTGGCCGTGAACCAGACAATCTGTGACCCGTCTTCACCCGTGGTAATATCGTATGTCTTGTCTCTGGTGATGGATGTTATTGCAAAACGTTTGGCGTAGTAAATGCTCGTCTTGCCGACTCGATAGATGACGTTATATATGGTCCGGCTGTCACCTCTGTTGAAAAGTCCTACATAAAGCAGGTCTTTTCCGAAGAACGCCTTGTCCGTTACTTTGGATACGACAAATTCTCCGTTGCGGCGTATGATAATGACTTCCGAGAGGTCTGAACATTCGCAGATGAACTGTACTCCGTCATCTTTTTTGAGATTGATGCCTACGAAGCCCTCGGCGTAATTGGCATAAAGCTTGGCATTGTTGCTGATTACCTTGTTGGCGGCTATCGATTCAAATCCGGTGAGTTCCGTGTGGCGAGGGAAATCCTTGCCGTAGGTTTGCTTGAGGTGCTGGAACCAGTCTATGGTGTAGTCGACTATCCTGTCTATATTGTTCTGGATTTCCTGCATCTCTTTTTCGATGGAAAGTATCTTTTCGTCTATGGCCTTGGTGTCGAATTTGGAAAGTTTGCGCACAGGCTTGTCTACAAGATGGTCTATGTCTTCCATCGTTATAGCTCGCTTCAGGCTGGATTCGAATTCTTTCATTTTCGTGAGAATCGCGTTTTTCTGCGCTTCCCAGCTTTCGAAATCCTGACGTTCCAGAATCTTGTAGACTTTGTTCTCGAAGAAAATCCTTTCCAGTGAAGTATAATGCCAATTGTCCTCCAGCTCACCCATCCTGTATTGCAGCTGGGAGAGCAGAATCTGCTTGGTGTGCTCGGTGCTGTATTCCAATATGTCGTGTACGGACAGGAAAGCAGGTTTATTGTCCACGATAACGCAGGCGTTAGGCGCAATCGTAGTCTCGCAGTCGGTAAAGGCGTAGAGTGCGTCTATGGTCTTGTCCGGAGACACATCGGCAGGTAGATGTATGATGATATCCACTTTGTCTGTAGTGATATCATCTATTTTCTTGATCTTGATTTTCCCTTTTTCGCGAGCTCGCGTTATGGAATCTATCAGGATGCTTGTAGTCTTGCTGTATGGAATCTCTGTAATGGCGACAGTGCTTTTGTCTATCTTTTCTATCTTCGCTCTAACTTTTACGGAGCCTCCACGTTTGCCCTGCATATATTTTGAGCAGTCGGCATATCCTCCGGTAGGAAAGTCAGGGTATATCTCGTATGGCTTTCCTTTGAGAATATTAATGGATGCGTCTATGAGTTCGTTGAAGTTATGCGGAAGTATTCTTGAAGACATTCCCACGCCAATTCCCTCTGTTCCCTGTGCCAACAGCAGGGGGAAACGGACAGGCAGTTCGGTAGGCTCCTGATTACGCCCGTCGTAACTGTTCATCCATTTGGTGATACGAGGGTCGAATAGAACTTCTTTAGCAAATTTCGACAGCCTGGCTTCAATGTAACGCGGAGCGGCATTGGCATCGCCGGTAAGTATATTGCCCCAGTTACCTTGGCAGTCTATGGTAAAGCCCTTCTGCCCGAGCTGAACCATGGCACCCAGGATGGAGGCGTCGCCGTGAGGATGGAATTTCATGGCTTCTCCCACGAGAGTGGCCACTTTGGTATAAGAGCCGTTGTCCACTTTATACATGGCATGCAGAACGCGTCTCTGAACTGGTTTGAGACCGTCTATAATATGCGGAACTGCACGATGCAGTATAACGTAAGACGCGTAATCTATATACCAATCCTTGAACATTCCGGAAAGCTTGTATTTCTTAGCGTCGCCTTCCAGAAGTTTTTCGAATTTGCCTTCTCCCTGAATATCTTCGTCTGTGGGAATTATTTCCTGGTCAATATCTTCTATTTCCTCACTCATATTTGTCTATTTATTCTTCGTATCCGAATCTGCGAAGTTCTCTCTTGTCTTCTCTCCAGTCAGGAGATACTTTTACGAAAAGCTGCAGGAAGACCTTCTTCTGGAAGAAATCTTCCATGTCTATTCTGGCTGCAGTTCCCACTTTTTTAAGTGCGGCTCCCTTCTTTCCGATAATTATCCCTTTCTGAGAATCTCGCATTACATAGATTACTGCGCTGATGTCATAGCGCTCAGGCCCCTCTTTAAAAGATTCTACCTGTACCTGGCAGCAATAAGGAATCTCTTCCTTATAGTTGAGAAGTATCTTCTCTCTGACTATCTCTTCTGCAAAAAAGCGGAGATTTTTGTCCGTAAAAGCATCTTTGTCATACCATGGCGGGCAGACAGGCAGCTTCTCTATGATGGTGGAAAGAATCTTTTCGAGACCGAACCTTTCCTGCGCCGAGGCCGGAATGATCTCTGCGGAAGGGACTTTCTCCTTCCAATAGGAGAGCAGTTCCAACACTTTCGCCTGGTCGCTTATGTCTATTTTATTGACTACTATGACTACCGGGCAGGTAAGCTTGGAAAGTTTGTCTATATATTCGCTGTTCTTGTCGGATTTTTCAACAGTATCGGTAACGTAGAGAATTATGTCAGCGTCGCCTATGGCAGCGTCTACGAAATTCACCATGTCCTGTTGAAGCCTGTAATTAGGCTTCAATATACCGGGAGTGTCGGAGTAGACTATCTGGTAGTCTTCTCCGTTCACTATTCCCATTATACGATGTCTTGTAGTCTGCGCCTTGGCTGTCACGATGCTGAGTTTTTCTCCCACCATCGCATTCATAAGCGTGGACTTCCCTACATTCGGATTGCCGATTATGTTTACAAATCCGGATTTAAACATACGCTCCCATTTTGAGTATGTTGACTTCCCCCTCGGAGAGTCTTCTCCATTCGCCTTTCTTAAGGCCTTTTTTAGTCAGGCCTGCGAAATAAACCCTATCCAGGGATTTAACCTCGTAACCGAGAGACTCGAAAATTCTGCGGACAATCCTGTTTCTTCCTGAATGTATCTCTATGCCAAGTTTTCTGTGGTCGTCTGCATCGATGAACTCGAGTTCATCAGCGGCGATACGGCCGTCAGAAAGCTCAACTCCGGCCAGGATCTTGTCATGATCTTCCTGCTGAAGCGGTTTGTCAAGATTGACCTGATATATCTTTTTCTTGTCATATGAAGGGTGGGTCAGTTTCTCTGCCAATTCCCCGTCATTTGTGAACATGAGTACACCGGTAGTGTTCTTGTCAAGACGTCCGACAGGGAATACCCTGTAGGTGCAGCCCTTCAGAAGTTCCATTACGGTCTTCTCGGCGTGGGGATCGCTGGCGGTGGTGACATAACCTTTAGGTTTGTTCATTACCAGATATACTTTCTCTTCCCCTTTGAGCCTTTCTCCGTTGAACTTGATTTCGTCTTTGTAGATGTTGACTTTAGTGCCAAGTTCGGTTACTACCTCTCCGTTTACGGTCACTACGCCGGCCTGGATAAGAGTGTCGGCTTCCCTGCGGGAGCATACGCCGGAATTGGCGATGAATTTGTTCAGCCGAACTTCCTCCTGAATAGGTGTCTTTACGTAATCATTATCAGAATTGTTCTGCATCTCGGAGATTACAGGCTTTCTGCTCAGCATCCTGTTGATGCCTTCTTCAGATGCAGACGGCCCGTAATTCTTTTTGAATCCCGGTTTTCCATAGCCCGGTTTACCATAGCCGGACTTGCCATATCCCGGCTTATGGAATCCGCCTTTGCTGAATGTGTTCGGACGCCTGTTGTCAGAACGATAGCTGGAACCCTCCGGGCGGAATCCTCCCTCTGAGCGGTAGTTGCCACCTTGACGGCGATTGTCGCTGTTGGAACGGTATCCTTCATTTGAACGATACCCGTCATTGGTGCGGTTGCCACCTTCAAATCTGCGTCCGCCTTGAGGACGATCAGATGATTGCGGGCGAGAACTTCTTTCATTTCGAGGACGACGTTCAGAGTAATCACCGTTGGAATTGTAAGGTGGTCTGCTCTCTCCGTAAGGACGTGAGCTTCTTTCGCGGTGAAACGATGGTGAGGTGCTGTAAGCTGGGCCTTCTGCTGTTTTTCTTGGTCTAAGTTTGCGGCCGTTTTTTGAAAAATCTTCCATTACTTTAAATCAAAAATGTAAGTGATTGTTCCCTCCTGTCTTTCAGGAGTGGTTTCTGTTATTTTATCTAGTTTGCTGAAGTGGGTCTTCATCGCTGCGTTCCGCGCCTCAGTCAATAATGTCTTGTCGTTAACCGTAGTGCCCGGCATTCCGGCTATGGCATTTACCACGTTGCCATAAACGTCCACCCAGATCTGTACCACGACACGTCCTCTTTCCTGCACCTTGTAATTAGGCTTCACGAGTCCGCCCACTACTTCACGCCCTTCAAGATGTGCGTTTGAACGGCCTTCCGTAATGGTGTTGTTGGCCGTATTTCCGTCTGTTTGTCCGGCTTTGAATGTAGGCGTAGATGTGCTGGCGGCATGAGCCGAGGTGTTGTCGGCAGGCTTTTTTGACATTCCCGGGAACAGGGCCTTCTTGTTAATCTCCGGTTTCGGCGGCTCCGGAGAAGGTACATCTACGTCTCCGAAATCATCAGGCTGACTTTCCTGGGGTTGCGTCTTTGTAGGAGCTTCCACCGGACTCTCGCTCTTCTGAACCAATTCCACCGGTTTTTCCAGGTCTACTTCCTCGGAGCGGGGCTGTTTACCATAATCCGCTTTTATCTCTTCCAATTCGGTAGAAAAATCCAGAAGGAAAGAGGTTTCTTCCGGTGGAGGATAGATATAACTGAGCCCTTTGAAGGAAAGCAGAGGAATCATGATGGCATAAACCAAAACAGTCAAGGATATTCCCACTATCCTCGATTTCCGGGAAGATTTTTCCCTCATCTTAAGGTATGCCTTTTTCTCGTCCATCCTGTTCTGCTATTCCGGTGATGTGGCCAGAATGACTTTATAATGATTGCGTTTTGCGATATTCATTACGGCTACCACTTCTTTGATGGGCACACTTTCGTCTGAATATATTGCGAAAGTAGGTTCGCTTTCCGTTGACAACTTCTCTATGAGGCTGTCTTCCACCTGATCAAAGGCTATGCTTTGTTTGTCTCCGTTGATATGGTAGGTGTATTTGTCGTCACCGCAGTCTTTTATGGATACGGATACGGTGGCTTTTGCACTTACCTGACCTGTGCTTTTCGGAAGCAGAAGCTTGAGGGCATTTGGATTGACCAGCGTGGATGTCACCAGGAAGAATATGAGCAGAAGGAACACTATGTCCGTCATGCTGGACATGGACATATTCGGGTCGGGTCTGGTATTTTTCTTGAGAGCCATTTTACTTGTTTTCGCGGTCAGTTTCGCTGATTATCTCTAAAAATTCTATGCTTGTGTTCTCCATTTTAGACACGACGTCAGACACTTTTGCTGACAGGAAGTTGTATCCGAAATATGCCAGAATACCCACGATAAGACCGCCTACGGTGGTTACCATGGCTTCATATATTCCGCTTGACAGCAGTGATATGTCGATGTTGTTGCCGGCATTGGCCATGTTGAAGAATGCCTTGATCATACCCGTCACAGTACCCAGGAACCCGAGCATAGGAGCGCCTCCGGCTATGGTAGCCAGATAAGGAAGGCCTTTTTCCAGTCTTGAGATTTCGGCGTTGCCCACGTTGTCCATGCTGGTCTGAATGTCGGAAACAGGCTGTCCGAGTTTGTCGATTCCGGCCTCCACCATTCTTGCTACGGGTGTGTCGAATTTGCTGCAGAGTGTTTTGGCAGATTTGATTTTTCCGTCTGCGAGATAGTCTTTGATGTCATTCAGAAAATTGCTCTCGATTTTTTCTGCCGACAGGATCATCCATAATTTCTTCCCGAACAGGTAAAGTGCTATAATCGAAAGCACCAGAAGGACTATCATAATCCAACCGCCTTTAGTCGCCATCTCAAGGATGGAAATTGACTGTGTCTCAACCATATTTTTTCTTTTTTAATTATCGTTTTAAGCCCTTCCGGACAAATCGCGCAAATTTACTTAAAATATTCGATTTTTGAAAGAAATAATGCGTGCCCCGGAACGCTTTCTCCGGCATTGCACCGGCTTCCTTCAGCGATTAAATCTGCGATGCTCTGCGCGCTTCTTTTTCCTCTTCCCACTTCCAGTAAAGTTCCCACTATGGCCCTCACCATATTGCGCAGAAAACGGTCAGCCGCTATATGGAACGACCAGTGGTTTTCGTCGTCTTTTTGCCAATACGCTTCAAATACCGTGCAAATGGATGTTTTATTGTCCGCCCCGGTTTTCTCGAAACACGAAAAATCCTTTGTCCCTATCAGATAGGAGCAGGCGCGGTTCATTTCTTCAAAATTCAGGTCGGGATAGCTGTATTGGTATGAGAATGCCGTGGCGAAAGGATCTTTAATCCTGTGGATATGATAGGTGTACTCCCTTCTGGTGGCACTGTATCTGGCATGAAAATCACCGCTCGTCTCCTGTATGGAAGTGACAGCGATTTCCGCAGGCAAAATGGCATTTAATTTGTATATGAACGTGTTGGTTTCTAATGTGCCGGAATAGTCGAAATGAGCTACATAATTGATGGCGTTGACCCCGGTATCTGTCCGTCCGGCCCCTGTGACGAGGATGTTTTCTCCAAGCAATGTTGAAAGCGCCTGATTGAGGGCTCCCTGGACGGAGGGAGCGTGTGGCTGGATTTGCCATCCGTTGAATGAAGCCCCGTTGTATGATAAGGTGATTTTAAATCGCATATGCATAATTGATGAAATACAAAATTAAAGAAATTATATGGAAAGCGTAAACATTAAGGAATTGAACGAAAAAATCCAGAAAGAAAGCTCTTTTGTCGATTTGCTCTCTCTGGAGATGGGTAAGGTCATAGTGGGCCAGAAACATCTTGTGGAGAATCTTCAAATAGCGCTTCTTTCGAATGGACACATATTGCTCGAGGGTATGCCAGGTCTTGCTAAAACATTGGCCATAAGTACTCTTTCCAAAGCCGTGAACGCTCAATTCTCCCGTATCCAATTCACTCCTGACCTGTTGCCGGCCGATGTCACCGGCACATTGATATATAGTCAGAAGAGAGAGCAGTTTGAAGTTCATAAAGGCCCTGTCTTTGCCAATTTCGTCCTTGCCGACGAGATTAACCGTGCACCTGCGAAGGTCCAGTCCGCACTTTTGGAAGCCATGCAGGAAAGGCACGTTACTTTGGGGGAAAATACCTATGATCTTCCGGATCCTTTCCTTGTGATGGCTACTCAGAACCCTGTTGAACAGGAGGGTACGTATCCTCTTCCTGAAGCCCAGCTCGACCGTTTCATGTTGAAGGTCATAGTGGATTATCCTAAGAAAGAAGAGGAGAAACTTATCGTAAGGATGAATAATACCGGGGATTTTCCTATGGCCTCACCTGTAGTTACTCCAGAGGAGATTGTGTCTGCGCGTAAGGTGGTGCGTCAGGTATATATGGACGAAAAGATTGAAAAATATATTGTGGATCTTGTCTTTGCTACGCGTGATCCGCAGAGCTATAACCTTTCATCTCTGAAGAATATGATTTCATACGGAGCTTCTCCGCGTGCAAGCATAAGTTTGTGCGCCGCCGCCAAGGCCTATGCATTCATAAAACGGAGAGGTTATGTTATTCCTGAGGATGTACGTGCTGTCTGTCATGAAGTTCTCCGCCATAGAATTGGTCTGACTTATGAGGCGGAAGCTGAAAATGTAGGCACGGATGAAATCATAGAGCAGGTAGTAAATGCAGTCATCGTCCCATAATTCCACGACCGAATTCCTTAAGAAGGTCAGAAAGATTGAAATCCGCACCCGGAGTCTCTCGCATCAGATTTTTGCGGGAGAGTATCATTCTGCTTTCAAGGGAAGGGGTATGACGTTCAGCGAGGTGAGAGAGTATCAATGGGGTGACGATGTACGCTCTATGGATTGGAATGTCACCGCCAGGCTGCGTCAGCCTTATATCAAAGTGTTCGAAGAGGAGAGGGAACTCACGATGGTCCTTATGATAGACGTGTCTCGCAGCGGACTTTTCGGCACGAAGGAAAGCACCAGGAGGGAACGGATAGCGGAGGTGGCCGCGGTCTTGAGTTTCAGCGCTATTTTGAACAATGACAAAGTGGGGGCTCTGTTCTTCTCCGATAAGGTTGAAAAGTTTATCCCTCCCAAGAAAGGGCGTTCGCATCTTCTTCATATCATAAGGGAAATGCTTGAACTTGAGCCATCTTCGAACGGTACGGACATTTCTGTAGCCATGAAATTTCTCACGGGAGCTATCAAGAAAAAGTGTAACGCTTTTCTTTTGAGTGACCTTATGGATGTGGATTCTCAGGCCAATCCTCTTTACGAAGAGGCTCTCAAGGTTCTGTCAGGGCGGCACGAACTGTCAGTAGTCAGAGTCAGTGACCCTTTGGATAAGGAACTGCCTGCTGTCGGACTGGTTCATATCAAAGACAGCGAGACGGGAAAGTCTTCGTGGATCAATACGGACAGCGCTGCGCTTCGACGTAACTACAAAAAATGGTACGAGGATTTTGAACGGAAATCTACAGCGCTTTTCAATCGCTTTAAAGTCAAATCTATAGAAGTGAGTACGGAGGGCGATTATGTTAAATCTTTAATGGGATTGTTCAGATGAAGGTTCTGACTGTAATATTGGCTTTGGTATTGGACGTCATCCCTTTCGGCAAGACTTTTCTTGAACCGTTGAACCGAAGGGATTCCGTTTTGGTGGCGGACCAGTTCAAATATGGCTTTACCCTTGAAAAGAAAGATGTCCCGCCGGCTTTGGGGCTTTCGGATATGTCCAAGGTCTGTAATGATACTTTGGTACTGGTAAAGTCTTGGCAGATAGATACTTTAAAATCGGGTAACATCAAGGGATACATAGTGGTGGCACCTTTTGAAGAGGCGAACTACGAATTGCCGTCTCTTTATGTCCTCAGGGCATATGACGATGGCAGAACAGATACTCTTTGTTTTGAGGGGAGCTCTCTGGAAGTGAAGCCTATGCCTGTCGATACGGCCACTTTTGAAATAAAGCCATTGAAGGATCAGATTAATTATCCTCTTACTTTCAAGGAAGTTTTGCCTTATGTGCTGGCCGGCCTCGGTTTTGTCGCAGTGCTTGTCCTGTGTGTCGTTTTTCTTCCGAAGATTTTACGTAAGAAGTCTTCCGCACACAAGGCAAAGGACCCTGCGCATATTGTCGCGCTTAGAGAGCTGGAGAAGTACAGAGGGGACAAATACTGGGCGCCGGCACATCAGAAGGCGTTTTATTCCGGCATCACGGATATCCTTAAGAATTATATAGATGAGAGTTTCTCAATAGATGCTCCGGAGATGACGACGGGAGAGCTGTTCTCGGAATTGAAGAACGTCAGCGAAATCGATGCGCAGATGTACGATTCTCTTAAATCCCTGTTCGAGAGAGCTGATTTTGTCAAGTTCGCAAAGGCTGTAGTGGATGATCAGGAGAATGCGCAGGCTTTGCCTTTATGCGTTAAATTCGTGACGTCCACATATCAGAAGCAGGTAGAAAAGGAGGGTGAAGATGTTCTTTGAGTATTCTTTTCTTCTATGGCTGCTTGTCTTGCCCGCTTTGCTTGTCGCCCTGTATGTTTACAGGCAGCTGAGCGGTAAGACTGCACATTTGCGGGTCAGTAGCGACAAGGCATGGAACGGTGGAAGCAGTTCGTTTATATCTTTTATGGTGCATGTCCCTTTCGCTTTGAGAATGGTGGCGCTTTCCCTTATAATAATATGTGTCGCACGCCCGAGGTCTTCTTCCCAGGTTGAAAAAATAGATACCGAAGGAATAGACATTGTATTGGCTATGGACGTGTCCACCAGTATGTTGGCAAGAGATTTCACCCCGGACAGAATAAGCGCTGCGAAGGATATAGCCATAGAGTTCATATCTCAACGTCCTTCCGACAGGATGGGAATAGTGGTGTTCGCCGGAGAGAGTTATACGCAGTGCCCGCTTACTACAGACCGTGCCACGCTTATCAACTTGATGAAAGAAGTGCAGACGGATCTGATAGAGGACGGTACAGCGATAGGTAACGGCCTCGCGACCGCAGTTGCCCGTCTTTCTTCTTCCGACGCGCCAAGCCGTGTCATAATACTTCTTACGGACGGAGTCAACAACAGCGGAGAAATTACGCCGCTTACTGCTGCACAGATCGCCCAGACATACGGAATAAGAGTGTATACTATAGGCATAGGTGCGAATGGTATGGCTCCTTATCCTGTGGTGACTCCGTGGGGAATGGAGTTGCGCAATATCCAAGTGGAGATAGATGAGGCATTGTTGAAACAAATCGCTTCTGATACCGGAGGCAGGTATTTCCGCGCTACCGATAACACGAAACTTTCCGAGATATATGCGGAGATAAATCAGATGGAAAAGGCTAAAACCAGTATAGATTCTTTTCCTGTTTATAAGGAATTATATCAGAAATTTGCAGTGTGGGCTCTTGTGGCTCTCTTGCTTAATTCCCTGATTGTGTTGTTGTTAAGGAGGTTGCCATAATGTTGTTGTTTGCAAGTGAAAAATATCTGCTCCTATTGCTTTTGGTGCCGCTCTTTCCGATTTTATATGCGGTGCTGGTGTCATTGCGCGGCAGGCGTATAAAACGATTGGCTTCTGCACAGATGGCCCGCGTTCTGATGCCTTATTATAGCGTAGGCAAAGGTTGGGCGAAGGTGATAATGTTCTCACTGGGCTTTTTCTTTTTCGTCATAGGATTGGCCCGTCCGCAAATCGGGGCCAAATTGAGCGAACACAGGACAAGAGGGGCGGAGATAATGATATGTCTGGACGTCTCAAACTCCATGCTTGCCCAGGATTACACTCCGTCGCGTCTTGAACGTGCCAAGATGAGCATTTCTTCCATGGTGGACAAACTGAGGGACGACAGGATAGGTTTGATAATATTTGCCGGGACATCATTCGTGCAACTGCCTATCACATCGGACTTTGTGTCTGCCAAGGTGTTCCTGTCGTCTATCGACACGTCTTCCATTCCTATTCAAGGTACGGCCATAGGCGACGCGATAAACACTGCGGCTAAAAGTTTCAGTGCGCAGAGTGAAAAAAGCCGGGTTATCGTGTTGATAACCGATGGCGAGAATCATGAAGATGATCCGCTTGCCGCGGCAAGGGAAGCTGCGAAGCAGGGAATTAAAATATATACCATTGGCGTAGGTTCGGCTCAGGGTCAGCCTATCCCTATGGGTGGGTCGCTGCTTGAGGATAAGGACGGTAATATAGTGGTCACCAAATTGGATGAGAATATTCTGAAGCAGATAGCTCAGGCGGGCGGCGGTGCTTATGTACATGCCGGTAATCAGGAATTTGGTTTGAACCCCATTATTGACGATATTCGCAAGATGGAAAGCGAAGAATTCTCTTCAGTGGTTTTTGAAGAGTATGATGAGCAGTATATGTATTTCTTCGCCCTCGCTTTGTTGTTTTTTGTCATAGAAGCCCTGATAGGGGAGCGTAAATCAAGGAGGAGTCTGTTCAGATGAGAAAATTGGCATTTATCGTAGCGTTTATGTTTTTCCCTTTCCTGTCTCTTTTCGCGCAGGCGGATAAGAAGGAGGTCAGGCGGGGGAATTCCGATTATCGCAAGTCTAATTATAAAGAGGCGGAGATACATTACCGTAAGGCCATGTTGCAGGATTCCACTTCGTTTGCAGCCGTTTATGATCTTTCGAACACGCTTTATCAGCAGAAAGATTTTGACGGTGCGTTTAATACATTGTCCAAGATAGAGCAGCAGGCGTCGGACAGCCGGTATGCAGACAGGTATTATTTCAATAAAGGGAACATATCCCTGCAGAAAAAAGATTATAAGACTGCCATAGAGGATTTTAAACAGGCTCTTCTGCAGAATCCTTCTGATCTGGATGCGAAAGAAAGGTATCTTTATGCCAAGAAAATGCTGCAAAATCAGCAAAACGGCGGGCAGAACAATCAGAACAATCAGAACAATCAGAACAATCAGAACGACCAGAACGACCAGAACCGGCAGCAGAATCAGCAGCAGGACCAACAACAGAATGACAAGGATCAGCAGCAAAATCAAGACCAGAATCAGCAGCAGAGCCAAGGAGGTCAGCAGCAGATATCCAAGAGCCAGGCGCAGCAAATGTTGAAGGCTATTCAGGCGCAGGAAAAGGAAACTCAGCAGAAAGTGGAAAAGGCCAAGGCGGAAAAGGCGAAAACCCGTCAGAAAGATAAGAACTGGTAGCAGCAGAAGAAGATGAAAAGACTTTTCTTTACGATTATATCTTTGTTCGTCGCATGGAACGTTTTTGCGCAGACGACGATAAATGTCCAGGTGCCTTCCGTGGTATCTCTGGATGAGCAGTTTAATCTAAGTTTTGTGGTGGAAGGGGACAAGGCGTCGGATTTCCAATGGCCTCAGACGGGGGATTTTGATGTGCAGTGGGGGCCGCAGACAGGCCGCAGTTCGCAGACTACCATCATCAACGGAAAAGTGACGAAAAGCGTGAGTACGACATATACTTATGTGCTTATGCCTAAACAAGAAGGAACATTCACTATTCCTGCATGCAGCGTCAAGGTTAAAGGAAAGACTCTGACCTCATCTGCAGTAAGCGTCAGGGTGGTGAAAGGAAGCGCCAGATCGTCATCGTCTTCCGCTTCACGGGCAAGTTCAACGGGTACCGTAAGCGGAGAGGATCTTTTTATGCGGCTTATCGTGGATAAGCGCAATGTCGTGCTCGGAGAAGCTATAAATGCCACGCTGAAGCTTTACAAAAGAGTGCCGGTGTCGGGTTTTGAGGATGTCCACTTCCCGAGTTTCGATGGCTTCTGGAGCCAGACTTTGAGTAATCCGAGCAATATAGAATTTCAGAGGGAATCTCTTGGAGACGAGGTTTATGAGACGGCGGTGCTCCGTTCGTACAGAATTATCCCACAGAAGGTCGGGGAGCTTGTAATAGAACCGGCTGAACTGGTGTGTGTGGTTCAGGTACGTAACTCCAGCTCCAGTTCAGGAAGCATTTTCGACTCTTTTTTCCAGAATGATTACAGTTCCATACGGAAGAGAGTGTCTTCGAAACAAGTTTCGATCAAAGTGGAGGATCTCCCTCAGCCCAGGCCGGAATCTTTTTGCGGCGGTGTAGGCAAATTCAATATCGCTTTGCAGCTCAGCAGGGATTCTGTGTTTACGCACGATGCGACTTCTCTTGTCGTAAAGATCAAGGGACAGGGCAATCTTAATCTTCTGGAAGCGCCCAAGATTAAATTTCCTTCGGATTTTGAACTTTATGATGTAAAATCTTCCGATGAGGAAGGCTTGAAGATATTCGAATATCCGTTTATCCCTCGTCATCATGGAGAGTATACTCTTGGCCCGGTTGAATTCAGCTATTTTGATGTGGAGTCAAGGCAGTATAAGACCATAAAGACGCAGGCCATAAGCATAGATGTAAAAAAATCACAATCTGTTGAAACCGAATCTTCTCCCGTTCCATATATCGGAACAACGGGAAAAGATGTGAAGGATTTGGGCACTGATATCAGGTATATTGTCACTGGACCTTCCCGCGTAAGGGAATCCGGGGTGTTCTTCGTGGCTTCTCCTGTTTTTCTTGTTCTGTGCGTGGTAATTGTTATTGCTGCCGTATTGGCCGTGATAATCACTATTAAGACCCGCAGGCGTAAGGAAGATCTTTCTTATGAGAGAAGACGCGGCGCATCCAAGGCTGTCAAGAAAAGATTGGCACGCTCGGAGGGTTATTTAAGGCAGGGCTTGAATGTGGCTTTTTATGAAGAATTGCATAGGGCTTTGCTCGGCTTTATCTCGGATAAGTTCTCTTTGGATATGTCTGATATGGATAAGGAGACGATAAAGAACAGGCTCATTGAGGGTGGTGTCGCACAGAATGTGGCGGAGGAATACATATCTTTGCTCGACACCTGCGAATATGCCCGTTATGCTCCTTCTTCGGAGGGTGAATCTTTACTTGACATATATAAGAAAGCACTTGATGTTGTGGGAATTATGGATGGCAGTTTGAATAAAAAGCATATGAAAAGGACGGGAGGGGCACTTTTGTCGGCGCTTGTAATTATGTGCGGATTCTCTCATGTTTCAAATGCCCAGGCTCCAAGCCTTTGGGAAGACGGTATCTCTCTATATGCCGCAGGTGATTATCAGGGAGCTTTCGACAAATGGCAAAGCATTTTGGCTGAAGGAAAAGAAAGCGCCGAACTGTATTATAACTTGGGCTGCGCCAGTTTTAAACTGTCGGAATTATCGTATTCCGTGCTGTATTATGAAAAGGCGTTGAAGCTTGACCCTACGTATTCTGACGCAAGACATAATCTTGAATATGTTTCCCAATTCCTTCAGGACAGGATAGAAAGCGTTCCGGAATTTTTTCTGGCAAAATGGTTGCGATCAGTACGTTCCGTAATGACTTCTGATGCCTGGGCATATCTGGCTTTGTTCTTTCTGGTCATTGCTGTGGGCGGCGTGGTATTGTATCTTCTTGCTTTCCGCAAGAACGTGAGGGTGACGGGATTTATCGGCGCCGTCGTGGGGTTATTGGTTTTTGTCGGTTGTCTGTGTTTTTCGGTATCGCTTAAAAAGAGCGCATCTGATCACTCGTATGCCGTAGTTATGTCGGCTGTGACTGTGGTCAAGAGTTCGCCAGATGAGAACTCCGGGACGGACCTGTTTGTGCTTCATGAAGGTTCTAAAGCCAAGATTACACAGCAAATAGGCGAGTGGTACAACATTGAGCTTTCGGACGGACGTCAGGGTTGGACGAAGAAAAGTAATATTGAATTAATTTGACAATATCTTTTTTTTGTTTATCTTTGTCACACTTCGTGTAAAGTAATTAGGAACAAAGTAATATTTTATAAACACTCATGAAACTTAAAGCTTTAGTTATTGCAGGTGCTCTTCTCGTTGCAGGAGCGGCAAATGCGCAGGAGTCTTATCTTACAAACTCCTTTAACAGTAACCTTTTTGTAGGCTTGAGCGCTGGTGCCAATGCATCATTTGACGGTATCTATGGTGCCATCAAAGGTGATGGTAAAGTTAGTACCGGTGTGGGTCTCGGTCTAGAACTTAGCCTTGGAAAGTGGTTTACTCCGGATTTAGGATTCCGTTTAAATCTTACAGGTATCGGAACATCAGTAGGTAATGGAAATATCCCTTACTACGGTGCAGGATTTGATCTCCTTTGGGACGCTTCTGCTACATTCGCAGGTTATAACCCTGATCGCGTAGTTTCAGTAGTTCCTTATCTTCATGCAGGATATGTGAAGAGTGAAGGTCGTGGTGCTGGCTTCGGTGCAGGTATCCAGTTCCCTATCGCTCTTTCTCAGAAGTGGGCTATCGTTCCAGATTTCCGTTTTGTAGGTTACGGTGATGCTGTTCTTCTTGGTTCAGGCAGCGGTGTTTGTGCATCTGCTATCGCACTTCTCGGAGTTCAGTACAAATTCGGTAAGACTAACAAGTTTCAGTCAGCAGCCGCAGCTGCAGCACCGCTCGCAGTAGCAGTGGCAGAAGCAGAAGCAGCGAAGGCAGAGGCTGATGCTGCAGAAGAGAAGGCTCAGGCTGAGAACGCGGCTCTTAAGGCAGAAAAAGATAAGCTCGCTGCTGAAAATGCAGCTCTCAAGGATGAGCTTGCAGGTGCAGCTTCAGAGAACGAGGCTATCGTAAAGAACCTTATGCATACTCCTGCTTGCGTATTCTTCGAGATCGGTCAGGCAACTCTCAGTGTTAAGGAACTTGAGCACTTCGATCATATCGTTAAGACTATGATTGCACAGGGCAAGAACATCACCTTCACTGTAGCTGGTCACTCAGATAAGAACACTGGTTCAGTTCGTCGTAACAAACAGCTTGCTAAACAGCGCGCTAACTATATCGTTAAACTTCTTACCGGTAAATATAACCTTAACAAGGATCAGTTCGTAGTTAAGGCGGCAGGTAACGAGAACGTGTACACAACTATCGAACTTAACCGTGCAGTGATTATTGAAGCTGCCGAGTAATTTCGGAAAAGATAAAAAAAGAAGCCGACTGAGTTTTTCAGCCGGCTTCTTTTTTTTGTGTCTTGTCATTTTAGAGCTTCCGCCACGACGAAATTGCTTCCTCCTATGTATATGACATCATCCGTTTTTGCGTTTTCCCGTGCCAGGCGGCAGGCTTTTGTGACACTTTTCTCTTTTTTATCGCTGTAGCAGGGCGTTAAATCAAGCTCCGGCCTAGCAATCTTTATTTTTTTGTAAAGGACATCTACCGGGAGTGCTCTTTCTCCTGCAGGAGCACACAGATAATACTGCGTATCGCCACCGGGGAAGAGAGTCGCTATGTCGTCAAGAGCTTTGTCTCGCATGATTCCGTAGACGATGTGCATTTTTTTCTTATATGATTTGAGCTGTTTGAAATTATATTCAAGAGCGGCGGGATTGTGTCCGATATCGCAGATTGTAAGGGGGCTTGTGTTTAGGATTTGCCATCTGCCTTGGAGCCCGCTTATAGCTGCCGTTTTGCTGAGAATATCCATATCGGGCGTTATCCCCAGTAATTTAAGCGCGGCCAGGGAGGTTCGCAGATTATTGTTCTGGTATTCTCCTTTTAAGTCCAGTTCTGCAGAAGGAATATTTTTAATGAGCTCGTCCGCAAAGTATAATGGGGCTTCGATTTGACGGGCAGTATTTTTGAAAACGCTGTCTGTTTGCGGGTCTTTTCCCCAAATCAGTGCTGGAATGCCTTTTTTTATAATTCCCGCTTTTTCTCCGGCTATTTTTTCCCGGCTGTCTCCAAGCATGGCGCAGTGGTCAAGTCCGATGCTTGTAATCACGGACAGAACAGGTGTGATAATGTTTGTGGAGTCGAGTCTTCCTCCTAATCCTACCTCTATCACGGCCCCGGCGACCTTCATTCTATTGAACCACCATAACGCCATCCCGGTGGTGATTTCGAAAAAAGAAAGATGTCCGATGTTGTATTTCTGTTCTTCCAGGAATAATAGAACGTCTTCTTTGGAAATCATCTCAAAATGAAGACCATTTTCCGGACGGATTATTTTTATCCTTTCTCTGAAATCCAGAAGGTGGGGAGAAGTGTAAAGGCCAATCGGTGCGTTTTTGTCCGCCGCCCAGCTCACGGAAAGCATTGAGCTTACGGAGCCTTTGCCGTTGGTCCCGGCCACGTGTATGCAGGGGAAGGTCTTCCATAACTTGCCCAAACGGCTGTCGAATTCTTTCATGGAGTCTATACCGGCTTTATAGGACACGTTATTGAATCCAGTATTTTGAACGCTGGGATGACGTTTAAAAATGTCTTCTATTATTTCTTCGTATTGCATACGAAATCAAAAATAATTATTTTTGAATGATTATTTTTCGTCTTATGCCACAAACGTCTTTTTTTTATTCATCCTATGTGATAGATGGGCTGACTATGGATTCTACTCCCGCACGTCTGCTGGGGGATGAATCAGCAGAAGCTTCGCTTGAGCCTGTAGTGGATGAAAGTCTGGACCCATCTCCCGGGGGATATGTCTTTGATCTCCGGAAGATAGAAAAATATCAGAAGATGCTGAAGGGCAAATCCTTCCCTTTGGATTTACCATATGCACAGGCATGGGCCAGATGCCGGTTGGCGTGTGACCTTATTGACACTTTGTGGCTTAAGGGACATTTCCTTTTTGAAGATATACGCCTGAGTTCGTGCGTAAAGTGGAATTTGGAGACGATTGGCCAGGGGGCGGCTCTCTATGCGGCGTGCGAAGGGGTAGGCGAATTGGCATCGGACTTTGATGTGCCTATAGAAGAAAGAATGTTCGAAGAGGGTGAACCGTCTGTGAAGTTTGCCCCTATTGGGCTGGAATTCTCCAGAGGGGTAGGTAAAACACTTGTCCCGGACGAAGACAGTTGGATTATTTATCTTCCTTTCGATACGGATGATTATCATATGGGAGGATCTGCCCTTACCGCTGCGCTTGGCCTTACGGGAGGTGTGGCTCCGAAGATGGATGATCCAGATTATTTTATGGATTGCTATGAAGTCGTACGTGAAATGGCGGAGGATTCTGTCCTTCTATCCGGCCGTACGGTGGGAAGAGGTGGATTGATGACCGCTCTTGAGGCTATGACTTCGTCCCTCGTCGGGGCAGAGGTGGATATTTCTGATTTGAAGAGGGCATACGCGTCGTCAGATATTGTCAGGATATTATTTTCTGAAGTGCCGGGCGTTCTCATACAGGTGTATGATTCGGATTTTGATTATATAGATGCAGAGTTCCTGCTTCAGGATGTAATGTATTTCCCTCTCGGTCATCCTGTATGTGGGAAGAAAGGAGTAAAAGTATCGTGGAGGGCGGGCGGTTCGATAAACGCGATATTGGATTCACTGGTAAGGTAGTTTGCGTGTATCTAATATTTTTTGTAACTTCGCCGTCCTTTGAAAAACAGCTGACGAAAAATACTAACCCAAAGTCAGTTATTGTTTTATCGATTACTAAGATTATTTAATAAATAAAATATATCAGAACAATTATGACAGAGACAAAAAAGAGAGTCTACACTTTCGGTGGCAAAACCGCTGAAGGTGATGGCTCTATGCGTGAGCTCCTTGGTGGAAAGGGAGCTAACCTGGCTGAGATGAGCAAGCTGGGTATGCCGGTGCCGGCAGGTTTCACCATTACCACAGAATGCTGTGCGGAGTATTATTCTCTTGGCGGCGGATATTCTGAAGAGCTTAAGAAAGAAGTCGCTGTTGCACTTGAAGCTACAGAGGCCATTATGGGTAAGAAGTTCGGTGATGTGAATGATCCCCTTCTTGTAAGCTGCCGTTCAGGTGCGAGAAGCAGTATGCCCGGTATGATGGATACCATCCTGAATATCGGTCTTTGCTCTGCGACACTGCCGGGCATGATAAAGAAAACCGGTAATCCTCGTTTTGTCTATGACGCATACCGTCGTCTGATTATGATGTACTCGGATGTCGTTATGGAGAAGGCTGAAGGCATTGAGCCAGCGGACGGTCAGGGTATCCGCCAGCAGCTTGACCGCATGATGCAGTCTCTTAAAGACGCCAAAGGATATAAATCAGACACTGATATCACCGCAGAGGAACTTAAGGAGCTTTGTGACAAATTCAAAGTTCGTATCAAAGAAGTTTTGGGCGTGGAATTCCCTGACAGCGCTGAAGCTCAGTTGTGGGGTTCTATCGGCGGTGTGTTCAAAAGCTGGAACGGTAAACGTGCCATCGCATATCGTCGTATAGAGAAGATTCCGGATGATTGGGGAACAGCCGTTAACGTACAGTCTATGGTATTCGGTAACATGGGACCTACCTCCGCTACAGGTGTGGCTTTCAGCCGTAACCCTGCATCTGGAGACAATAAATTCTATGGTGAGTGGCTTATCAACGCTCAGGGTGAGGATGTAGTGGCGGGTATCCGTACACCTAACCCTCTTAACGAGGCGACCAAGACGGAGCACAACAAGAATCTTGAAAGTCTTGAGAAAGCAATGCCTGAGGTATATGCCGAGCTTGACGCTATCAGAAAGCGCCTTGAAGAGCACTTCCACGATATGCAGGACATAGAGTTCACTATCCAGGACAAGAAACTTTATATGCTCCAGTGCCGTATAGGCAAGCGTACGGGTATTGCCGCTCTTCAGATGGCTATGGATATGCTTGATGAGGGTATGATAGATGAGAAGACAGCTGTTCTCAGGGTTTCTCCTAGTCAGCTTGACGAGATTCTCCACCCTATTCTCGACCCTGCATCGGAAAAGAAGGCCACGGTTATAGCAAAAGGTCTTCCTGCATCTCCGGGTGGAGCAGTGGGAACTGTCGTGTTCACTTCAGAGGCCGCTATGGCAGCTGCCGCCAAGGGAGAGAAGACCATTCTTATCCGTGAAGAGACATCTCCTGAAGATATAGAAGGTATGCGTGCATCGGCAGGTATCCTTACCACCCGTGGAGGTATGACTTCACACGCTGCTCTCGTAGCACGTGGATGGGGCAAATGCTGCATCGTAGGTTGCGAGGCCATGAAAATTGACTTCGAGGCCAAGACAGTAAGTTTTGCCGGAAGCGACGCCGTATATAAGGAAGGTGACTGGTTTTCTCTTAATGGCGCCAAGGGGGCAGTTTATGCTACCAAGATTGACACTATGGACGCATCGGAGAATCCGCTCTTCATAAAGTTCATGAACATCGTGGACAAGTATCGCCGTCTTGGCATACGTGCCAATGCCGATACTCCTGAAGATGCACAGAGGGCTCTTTCATTTGGCGCAGAAGGAATTGGCTTGTTCCGTATAGAGCATATGTTCTATGGTAAGAACAGCGAGACCCCTCTTGCCAAGCTTCGCAAGATGATCATGTGCAATACCGATGAGGAGCGCCGCGCAGCACTTGCTGAACTCGAACCGTTCATCAAGGCTTCCGTCAAGGCTACACTTCGTGTCATGGACGGTAAGCCGGTAGTTTTCCGTCTTCTTGATCCGCCTCTTCACGAGTTTGTGCCTAAGAGCGAGGACAAGAGAGAGGAATTGGCTTCTGAACTTGGCATCAGCGTAGAGGAGGTGGATAAGAGAGGTGAGAATCTTCACGAAGTTAACCCTATGATGGGACACCGCGGAGTTCGTCTTCACGTGACTTATCCTCTTATCGCAGAGACTCAGTATCGTGCCATCTTCACCGCTACCGCAGAACTTCAGCAGGAAGGCTTGCATCCTATGCCGGAGATTATGATTCCTGTAACGGTATCGGCACGCGAGCTTGAGTTCCAGAAGTCTCACTGCGAGAAGGTCCGTCATGAAGTAGAAGGCCAGACACGTCAGGAGATACATTACCACTTCGGTACCATGATAGAGATTCCGCGTGCGGCTCTCACCGCTGACCGTATGGCACGTACCGCAGAGTTCTTCTCATTCGGTACCAATGACCTTACTCAGATGACTTTCGGTTTCTCTCGTGACGATGTAGGTACATTCATGGGAGATTACCTCGGGAATAAGATTCTCGATTCTGATCCGTTCCAGACTATAGATGTCAAGGGTGTAGGCCGTCTTGTAGAGCACGGAATTACGGCAGGCCGCAGCAAACGTCCTGAACTTATGTGCGGTATCTGCGGCGAGCATGGCGGTGATCCGGATTCTATCTCATTCTTCAACAAGATTGGGCTCGATTATGTAAGTTGCTCTCCTTTCCGCGTGCCTATTGCACGTCTTGCAGCAGCGCAGGCTGCCATCAAGCAGAACGACTAATTAGTAAATAATTTTAAAAAGGCCGGCTAAAGTTAGTTTTTAGCCGGCCTTTTTTGTATATTTGCGTCCGCTTTTAGGAGACTGTTTTATGAAAAACGATAAATCCAAGGGGTGGTTGCTCCCTTTGTTGGGGCTCACGCTTTCTACATTCATCTTCAATACATCAGAATTTATCCCGATTGGGCTGTTGACGGATATAGCACGCGACTTTTCATTGAATGAAGCCGGCGCCGGCATGCTCATATCGGTTTATGCGTGGGTGGTGATGATTCTCTCGCTGCCTCTTATGATATGGGCTTCCAGGATTAATCTCAGGACATTGCTGCTGACTCTGATGGGCTTGTTTTCGTGCTTTCAGGTCATGTCCTATTGCAGCGTAAGCTATTCCATGCTTATGTCTTCGCGTATCGGTGTGGCCTGTACCCACGCGATATTCTGGTCCATCATTTCACCATTGGCAGTAAAGATCGTCCCTCCCGAAAAGAAGGCTTTCGCGGTGAGTATGGTGGTGTCCGGCTCGTCCATCGCTATGATTTTAGGAATGCCCATAGGTAGAATCATAGGTCTTCAAATAGGATGGAGAATGACATTTCTAAGTATTGGTGCTTTTTCTTTTCTGACGTTCCTTTATCTGCTGTTCGCACTTCCGAAGATTCCGTCTTCGGGCAGGTTCTCTTTACGGGCGCTGCCTTCGCTGCTCTCGAACCGTGCGCTTATGGGACTGTACCTGTTTGTTCTTCTGTTCTCCGGAAGTTACTATGTATGTTACAGTTACATAGAGCCGTTCCTTAAACAGATCTCGCTTCTGCCGGATTCGTTGGTGACCAATATCCTGATTATCTTCGGACTTGCCGGCATTACGGGAAGCGTGCTGTTCTCAAAGTACTATCTTAGAAATAAGTATCTGTTCACCACTTTGGTGATGGCCAATTTCGCCTTGTGCATGCTGCTGATCTATCCTTTGTCCGGAAATATGTGGACAGTTCTTCTCGTCTGCGTCTTTTGGGGGGTTACTTCCACCACATTCAATGCCTCCATGCAGAATGAGGTGATGGCTCTATCCGGGGAAAACGCAAGCGCTGTGGCGATGAGCATTTCGTCCGGAATTTTCAATATGGGGATAGGCACCGGAAGTTATATAGGCGGACTCGTGTGCACGCATTCCTCTATAGCATATATAGGTTACACCGCTGCAATCGGTGCCATAGCGGCGCTGCTCTACTGGCTTCTGCGTCTGAAAGGACTGTATAAGAAAGGGTCCGCATCCCTCACATAGTCATCAGATTGCCGGACCCGGCATTTTCAGTCCAGAAGTGGAAAAAATTATATTCGCGAAAGAAGGGCTGAGCGGTAACTTTCACTCACAGGAAGGCTTTTTCCGTCTTCCATCAAGACCATGCCGCTGCTGACCTCAGCCACTTTGCTTAAATTGATTACATAAGAACGATGTATGCGGATGAACAGCGACTGCGGAAGTTTCTCCTGGAGTTTTGCGAAACTCATCAGCACCACGCGCGGAGTGTCTTCATTCACAAGGTGAATCTTAAGATATTCACTCATGCTCTCCACATACACTATGTCTGAAATCCTAAGCTTGATAATCTTATAGTCGGACTTGAAAAACACGAAATCACTGTCTTGAGCCGTTCTTCCGGCCCCATCCAGCAGAATAAGGCGTGACCTCACTTTTTCAGCGGAAGCTATGAACTCGGCCAGGGTGAATGGTTTGAGAAGATAATCCACCGCGTCCACCTTGTATCCCTCAATAGCATACTCGCTGTATGCAGTAGTGAATACGGTCAGGGGCGCTTTCGGAAGACTGCGCACCAGCTCGATCCCGTTAATGTCAGGCATATTGATGTCTATCCACATGGCATCCACCATATTGGTCTGAAGAAATTTGCGAGCCTCCACCGAGCTTGTGAAAGAAGCGGACAGTTCCAGGAAAGGCACCTGCTCTATGTACTTTGTTATCTGACCGAGCGCCAATGGCTCATCATCAATAGCTATGACTTTCATTACTATGAGATTTTTCTTACAGGTTCGGGCGGAAGCACTATGAGGACATCGTACCTTCCGTCTTTTTTATCTATATGCAGCAGATATCTGTCCTCATACAGGAGCGACAGACGTTTGCTGATATTTTCAAGTCCTACACCTCCGGCATCCTTAGACGTTTCGGAAGTGAGGCTGTTGGAGCATTTGAATATCACCTTTCCTTCACTTACGCTTATGCTCACGGAGATAAAGCTCTGGACATCATAACTGACACCGTGCTTGAACGCGTTTTCCACGATGGTGGACATAAGAAGCGGAGGGACGTGAGCATTTACCTGCTTGTCCGGAAAATCATAGGAAATTCGGACATTCTCCGGATAACGCAGCTTCATAAGATAGATGTAGTGCTGAAGGAAAGCCACTTCTTTATTCAGATCCACCGTCGCGTCGTTACTGTCATAAAGAACGTGCCGCATCAGACGTGAAAGCTCCACGATGCTCTCCTTGGCCTTCTCCGGGGATAGGTCCACGAGCGCGTGAATGTTATTCAGCGTATTCATGAAAAAGTGCGGATTGATCTGATACCTCAGACACTCCAAGCGGTATCGCAAGTTTTCCTTTTCCAACGCCTCCAGCCGGCTTTTCTCCTGGGTATAGTGACTTGAATATTTCACGCCCAGGTTTACTCCCAGCATCATTATAGCCAGCAGTATCTTGAATATTTCCGGTTCGTGGCGGTTCCCTCTTCTCTGAGCGCCTTCCGGCCCGGGATGCATCTCCGGACCTATTCTCTGCCAATCTTCTTCTTGCCAATCATCCAGTTCGGGCCATTGCTGACCTTTTGGCTCAGGACGGACTTGGTTTGGCCCCATCATTTCCGGCACAGGATGTGGATGTGAAGGCCTGTCGAAATATAAAGCGTAAGCGGAAAATAAACATAGCGCCGATATCGTGCAGACTATGTAAAGCGCTGTTTTTTTGTGCTTTATAAGAATGGGCGAGATAAGCAGGTCGTGAATGGCGAATAAAGTCAGGAACGGAAGCGTGGGACGCAACAATCTGTGGAAGTAGTAATCCCAGAAGGATTGGCTTATTCCGAGAGAGTGACAGTCGTACATTGCGACCAATGCCTCAATCAGAAATATTATCGCCCACACGGCAGTGCAAACCAGGATGCCTTTATGTTTGGAAGTAATTTTCATTTTCCATGAAGTCCGAAAATTGGCACAAAATTAAGTCTTTGTTTTCATTATTGCAGTCTGCTTCGCTGAAGAAATCCGCCCATTCGCTGAAAAAATGGCACGTGAAAGTACTCTTTGATTAGTTTTGTATCCGGATGATGATTTGACAGCCCCTTTGCCGAGGGGTGGAGTCAGAAAAATAAAGATTATGAAGAAAAGATATTTGGCTGCGATTGGCCTGCTTTTAAGTGCATGCAGCGGCAATCAGATCTCCGTCACGGATGACCCTATAGATGGAGAAGACGACGGCGGCATCACAGTATTGGACGGAATCATAAGTATTGTATTCTCGGAGGACGGGGCTGTGGTCACGGGAGATGAACTGGGTATAGTCAGTGTTGAGGAAAATGATGTGACTGTCATCAACACCTCCGAGCAATGCTTTTCGTATATCCTCAGCGGCACTTCGTCTGACGGCTTTTTTAAAATTTATAGTGAGGCCAAGCAGGAAATTACGCTTGACGGCTTGACTTTGACCAATCCGGACGGGGCAGCCATCAATAATCAAAGCCATAAATATACCTCTGTAGTAATCAGCGGAGTAAACTATCTCGCCGACGGCGCGGTCAACTCTTCGGGGGAATATCCGGACGAGAACTCCTCGGAAGACATGAAATCTGCCCTTTTCAGTGAAGGTCAGCTCATATTCAGCGGAGACGGGTCTCTGGATATAAAGGCAACGGGTAAGGGCGGAATCATAAGTGATGATTACATCAGCATTACGGGCTCTCCTGTAATTACCGTTGTCTCCGCATCGGGACATGCTTTGCGCGGTAAGGAATATGTCAGCATAGAAGGTGGAGAGATAACAGTCAGTGTCTCAGCAACAGGAAAGAAAGGAATAAGCACCGACGGAGATTTTATTCTCAAAGACGGAACGGTAAAAATCACCTCCACGAGCCAGACCGGAACGGTCGATGGTGAATTGACGGGAGCTGCCGGCATCAAGGCGGATACTTCTGTCACCATTGATGGAGGAACACTGGATATAACTGTCAGTGGAAAAGGAGCAAAGGGTATAAATTGTGATGGGAATGGTTTCTTCAATGCGGGAACGGTAAACGTTACCGCTACCGGCTCCAATTATGGCAGTAATTCAGGCCAGGACCGGCCTGGCTGGGGTGATTCATCCACTTCGTCTTCAAAAGCGGCCAAAGCCATCAAATTCGACGGCGATATTGTCTTCGCGGGCTCTCAGGTCGTCGCGTCGGCCTCTGCACACGAGGCGATAGAAGCTAAAGGCAAGATTACCATATCTGCAGGCAGTGTAAGCGCCACGTCAAGCGATGACGCCATCAATTCTGGGTCGGACATGACTATCACCGGTGGCGATGTCTACGCTTTCTCTTCTGGCAATGACGGACTCGACGCCAATGGCAATATGTACATTCAGGGCGGATATATCTATGCTGTAGGCAGCGGCAGCCCTGAAGTGGCACTCGATGCCAATACTGAGCAGAACTACAAGCTCTACATCAGCGGAGGCTCTCTGGTGGCGTTCGGCGGTATAGAATCAGGATCCAGCATCACCCAGCCTGTCATAACGGTAACAAGCTGGACAGCTAATACTTCGTATTCGCTCTATAACGGAGATGCTCTTCTGCTCGAATTTACTTCTCCAAGCAAAGGCGGCAGCGGAATAGTGCTTTCTCATCCTGATCTGGTCAGCGGGAGCAGTTACACTCTTAAATACGGCTCGCAGAGCACGACGCTTTCTGCTTCTACATCGTCCGGTGGCGGTAACCCCGGTGGTGGCGGTAAACCTGGAGGCGGTGGAAATCCGGGTGGAGGTCCCGGTGGAAGATAATGATTAATTGCTAAATTTGCATTGAATATGAAAAGGATAGTAATATTGGCATTATCAATGCTCTTTTTCTCTCAGTCGGTGCTCCTAGCGCAGGAGGTGCAGAAGCCGTCGAAGAGCAATATGACCATTAAGGAATGGAAGGTGGATGCCACCACCAATCAGAAAATTCTCGACCATGTCACCATATATAATGAATTTGGGAAAAAAGTGGAGGAGATAGAGTATGACGGCGGAGGACAGAAATGGAGAAAAAAGTACGAGCATGGGCCTAACGGGAAGGTTGAAAGGGAACTCGTTTATAATCATGCCAATAAACTTGACAATATCCGCAAATACGAGTATGATGAATTAGGACGCAGAAAAACTGAATACATCTACGACGCCAAGGGACGGCTCAAAAGATATAAAATCTATGAATATATATCTGCGCAGGGTCAGTGAGCTGCTGGATAAGTTTCCCGAGATCTCTCTTTCCCAGATGGACTCCATCCGTCTGATGAACAGGATGGACAGCAAATATCTGACGGACAGTGTCGCTGTCTATGATATTCTTCAGGATGCTCTTCGATGTGGATATAGAGTTTTTACACAGGATTCCAGGCGTCTGCACGAGTATGACAGTATCTATTTTGACACTGAAGACCTGCGGATGTTTACTGAGCACAGGCGCGGTAAGGCTGACAGGCAGAAAGTGCGCACGCGTTCCTATGTGGGAACGGGGCAGTACTACCTAGAAGTTAAAAGAAAGAATAATCACGGCAGGACCAGGAAGAAAAGAATTCCTCTTGACTCGGATTGTTTTTATGATTTTCACCGGTCTTCACGGGCCTGCTCATGGCTTGAAGGCCTGTCGGCATATCCGCCAGAGAGCCTGTCCGCTTCGTTGGAGACATCTTTTTATCGTATTACGCTGGTCAACAGTGCCCTTACCGAGAGGCTGACAATAGATTTGGATGTCAAGTTCCGTAATTTCAGGACATTCTCGCCCGCTGATTTGGGTCAGGCTGTCATAATAGAACTTAAACAGGACGGCCGCCTTCATTCGCAGATGCAGGACATTTTACTTTCGCATCGAGTGAAAAAGGAGAGAGTCAGCAAGTATTGCATAGGCATAGCGCTGAGCGACCAGTCCGTGCTCCCTGGCAGATTCAAACTTAAAATCAGACAAATAGAGAAAATAAATAAAAATACATATTTGAAATGTTACAATCCAGTTATCCTTCAGCCGCTTTAGATGACAGCGATCTTCTGGGCATTCAGAGCCTGTTGGACCCGTCTATGAGTACTGCCCAGAGTCTTGCCGAATTGGCTATACGCTTTTTTGTCAACCTGACAGTCTGTGCTGCGATAGTGCATCTGTTTTATTATCCTAAAAGCCGCAGGAAAGATTACGTATTCACTTTCCTGATTTTTTCTTCGGCTATGTTGTTGCTGCTTTTCGCTATGGGAAGAGTGGATGTGGGAGTAGGTCTCACCCTGGGACTGTTTGCCATTTTTGGGGTCATACGATACCGTACGGAGACAGTTCCTATACGCGAGATGACATATCTTTTCGTGATCATCGCTCTGGCGGCTGTCAACGGCCTCACCCCTCTCTTTACCATAACCCAGGCCGGAGAAAGCACGGCGCATTATGCTTTGAATCAGGGGGACCTGCTCATTATGCTCTCTGCCAATCTCCTCGTGCTCCTTCTTATATGGGTGCTCGAAAGCAGAAGTTCGCGTAAGGGAACCTCCTCCAAATTGATTCTTTATGACCGTGTGGATCTGCTCACCCCGCAGCGCCGTGAGGAGCTTCTGGTTGACTTGAAACAGCGCACAGGACTGAAAATTACCGATGTGGAGATAGGAAACATAGATTTTTTGAAAGATTCTGCGTATATTAAGGTCTATTATCAGGTAAACGACTCGCAGGCCCCATCGACCATAGGGGGAATTACCAGGAATAAACAGTTTCAGGAGAATCAGAATTTTTAATATGACGACAAGCAAACATTTCCGCGGCTTTGCATCGGCCGCATTTGCGATATTGGTGTTATTTGCCTTTCAGGCCAATTCTTTCGCCCGCACGAACCCTTCTTTCAGCACGAGAACTTCTGCCGGTGCCGATTGGAAAGTGGCCAAGGGGCTGCACCTCAGTGCTGAATATGAACTCAGGACACGCGAGTCACTCTCCGGAGTGGAGCGTCATCAGGCAAGCATAGGTTTGGATTATAAAGTATGCGATTATTTCAAGGCCGGAGCGGAATATATCTTCATTGGGCACATGAACTCCTCTGATGAGCTCAAAGCCCGCCATCGCTTTTCCCTTAACCTTACAGGCCAATACGATGCCGGTGACTGGCGTTTTTCTCTTCGCGAGAAACTTCAGCTGACCCATAAGACCTACGATGTGAATCCATATCAGGAGGTGATTAATCCATTGCAACTCAAATCTCGCTTCGTAGTGAAATACCGTGCCTTCAAAACGGTTGAGCCGTATGCCTATTTCGAAGTGCGCAACATTTTCAACGCGCCCCGTTGTTCCGCTACATGGAGCGAATCTTCAAAAGAGTATACCGACTATAAATTCCTGGGCTACGACGATGCTTATATCAACCGTCTGCGTGGCGCGCTTGGCCTGGAATGGTCACTCTCCAAGCAGCATAGTATAGATTTTACCGCCATGTATAACTGGACCCGCGACCTGGAGATAGATACAAATAAAAAAGGGACCGAGTTAAAGTCCCTTTCATGGGAAAGTGCAGGTGCTTTCATCCTATGTGTCGCCTATAAATTCTCTTTTTAAAGAAAGGAATCAGCGATATCCGTTACCAAGCCCCCAAGGTGTCATCCGCGGGGGTGAATTTTTGTTTCATCCCTGCGTTCCACTTGAATTTATAGATATTCCAGTTTTTATATTCCCCCTCCATTATCAGAGGACCGTCGAAACTGGCGATGGCAGTGTAATAGGTATGGCCTTCTTCAAATTCTGTCTCGCTTGTGCCGTCTCCGGAGCCGTTGTTATTGTGGGCATACATTCCGTAGAAGACATTGGCCGTGTCGCTGATTCTGAGTTCATCAAACCTTTCGGCAAAGTACTTGCCCGGAGCTTCCGGTTGAATCTCGTCACGAAGACGGGTGCTGTCTATGGTCTCGCCTATCCATGGGATAATGGAAATAAGTGACTCGTTTTCATCGTAAGGATACACGTAATCCCAGGTGTCGTTGATCCTATAATTGAAATGAATCTTGATTTGGCTCGTAGCGTCGGTGTGCACCGTCTGAAGCACCAGGTCGCCGCAAGGGGTGTTGGTATCCGGGTCTACGACAAATCCGAATACCCAGTAATCCGTATCTGCAGTCAGGTCTGTAAAGAAATAGTCCTGATCGCCATATTGGAGGCTGTGACTTGAGAACGGAGCGATATGTTCTTCTCCATTATAAAGGAGATCGAAACGCCAATTGATATATTCCTTATATGCGTAGTCAAGGGCGAGGGTCATGAACTGCTTGCTGATTTGCGTAGGATCCACCCCTTCTCTGACAGGCTCGACCGATACATAATAATAGGCGTCCTGGCTTGTGTGGAATTTGGCCTCGATGAATCCGCAGCTTGTTTGCGTTATGTTCATTTTAAGCGTAACCCCGGTGGTGAAATACCTGGACTCCGTATCGCAGGAGTAAAGGCTCAGGATGCATGCCAAGGTGGACAATATTTTCAATATGTCTTTTTTCATATCAGTTTTCTTCTTTGAGCCAAGTTTTTACGGAATAGATGAATCGTAGCGCAGCCTTTGTGTGTGAACCATAGTGCCCAAAATTGTACTGGATATTGGCATCGGCCCATTTGACTTTGGCCTTGGTGGCGTTGACGAAAGGAACCACGTCATCATCCATTGAGTGAAGCATATAGACAGGTGCCTGCGGAGTCCAGTCTACCGCCACTATCGAATTTTCACTTAGTTTTTTATACAGCTCGGACACTTCATCGCTGGTAGGGTCCATTCCTGTCGGAGTCAGGATGTCGCTTGTTGTGGTGGTTCCCATCAGGTGTTTGAGCTGAGCTGTGGAGTAGTTTTTTGAGTTGATCCATTCGTCAAGTTTGTTGTAAATCCACGGCTGCAGGAGTTTCTCGATATCTATGTCTAGATCTGTCCCCACGGACATCCCCTGAATTACTAGCGGAACGGCGCAAGGAATATTTACCTTATTCGATGTGATGAATTCGTTATAAGTGGCTCTGGCATCGTATGGCCCGCCACCTGCGAAGACATGTTTGATCTTGAATTTGGTGTCATAGAGAATTTCCCAGATATATTCTCCGAGGCTTTCTATCAGATATTGCACCGCCATGGTGGTAGCTCCTCCCTGCGAATATCCCATAAGGTATATTTCCGGGTTCTCCGGCTCATAACTTGTCCCTTTGAGATAGTGCGATACGGCGACGTACATCATGCAGACATCGTATGCCGTCTGCTCCATTACCAGATACGGGTGTATATTTTTGGAGTCCACTCCATATCCTTGGTAATCAGGGAATATCATGGCGTAACCCATATCGCATAACACGCCTTCCAGAGGAAAGCAGTTCGACGGTGCCTCTGCATTGCTGCCTATGGTGTAGTGGCTTACCACTATATATCTTTTAGGTTTTCTCCCTTTCGGAAGAAGCACTTTGCCTGAAAGAGTGATATTGTCAAAGGTGTTCAGATTGACAGAAGAGTAGGTGCCCGCTATTTCAAGCACATCCCCCTGGCAGTATTCAAACACTTTTGAAAGTAGTGAAGGCCCTGTCGTGGAAGTGGTTTTGGTCTCTTCCTGTAATTCCTCGGGGATAATGCAGTCTTGCGGCAGGCCTTCGGACAGGTGAGTGGTCTTCATGGATGTGACGCTGAATGCCGATTCGTCCGCTCCTTCAAGTCCGTTGAAGGACACAAATTCATACTGCTTGCGAGTGCAGCAGGTGAATGACAACAGGATGGCAAGTGCGCCGGTAAGGAAAGTATATACTGTTTTTTTCATAAAAGAGTCCGTTAAAATCTGAATCCTGCCCCCAGAGAGAAAATTCTGGAGTTTAGCATAAAGATATCTGTCGTGTATTCCTTGGCTGAACTGAGTCCTCCCAGGGCCGCGAAGGCAAACCATTTCGAAAAGTCATAACTTGCTCCCAAAAGAGTGTATTGGAAAGCCAACCCGCACAGTGTGTGATTTCCATAGGCGTCAGTTTCGCTTCCTCCATTGATGCCAAGCCCTATGCCAATTGAAGAGTAGAGGCTGAACTTTTCCCGGTTCATCCAATTATACTGCAAAGTGGGCATCATTGTCAGATTCCAGAAATTCTGGTTCTTTTCGCGGGTAAGTTCATTCCCCAGACCGTTTCGAGTAACCAGATCCCACCAGCACGCTGAACCGTCCACTTGGAATCCTACGCTTAGCCTGCGATGAAACCGCCATTGGTATTCGATGAAAAAATGCTGGCTATAGCGGTATTTTTCCTTGTAGTCCCGTGTGTAGGCTTCGCTCATATTTTTGACGATGTACAGAGGGTTCTGCCACACGAAGTGTTCGAACAGCTGGTCTCCTACGCCGAATCTGATTTCATGTGAAAGGCTGTCTCTCTTTTCCGGGCTTTCAGCGTTTGCGGCGCCACTGCCGAATATGAGAAATGCCGGAACAAAGAGAAGAATGAATTTTTTCAAAATGTGCATTGTTTAACAGGTAAATACTGCGCAAAGATAACAATTTGCCATAAAACCAAAAAGGCAACCTTGACGGCTGCCTTTTTGATGCTCCCCTTCTAGGACTTGAACCTAGGACCCCCTGATTAACAGTCAGGTGCTCTAACCAACTGAGCTAAAGAGGAATTTTTCCCGTTCGAACGGGATTGCAAATGTACTACATTTTTCGAAATGCGCAAAGATTTTTCAAAAAAAATCAACAAAATATTTAACTTTGTCCAGTTATGACTATAGATACTTTCACATCTTTGCTGAATGAGTTCATATTGGAAAGAGACCTTGTGGCGGTTCCCGGTTTGGGAACGTTTGTGATAAAGTCTCAGAATGCAGGCATATCAGACAACGGTTTTACTATTAATCCGCCCTGCAGAAGGCTTGAATTTGTCTGTGACGCGGAACGGCACGATTCTGAGGATTCCGACTTCAGCGCCCTGTGTGCGAAAAAAATGGGGAAGACGGTAGAGCAGACATCTTCCGAAGTTGATGATCTCGTAAAGCAGATAAACCGCAGTCTGGACAAGGAAGGTGTGGTGGTGCTTCCGGAATTTGGGAAATTGCGCCGTCTTTCCGACGGATCGCGTTTTTTCATTATGGATAAGGATGCCAGAATAGATTCCGAGTATTTCGGACTTGAGAGCGTGTCTTTGAAAAATAGACCGGAGATAAAACTAAATACTGTCGAAGAAAGGCAGACGGAGGAAAAAGTACAGGCACAGAATGCTCAGAAGGTTGAGAGGAAAAAGCGGCCAGCCGTTGTAAATGTCATACTTTTGATAATTCTACTCGCCGCTTTGTTTGTCATAGGCTTTTATGTTCTCATGAATTATTTCCCGGATCTTCTGGACAGGCTTCTGTATTCTCCTCAAGAGCTGGAGATTATAAGGGGCAATAACATATGATACAGCTTTTGTATCCTGTGGAGACGGCTCCTGTGGTAGGGGTGAGGAATGAGAAAAGCGAGATGTTGCCTGTGGTAGACTCCATAGGCAGGGTTTACGCGCAGAGTTCACGTGAGAACTGCCATAGTGTATCCAATCCCCTTATGCATCCTGTTGTCCACCTGGAGATAGTGGACAGGTATTCCCGGATTTATCTTCAAAGAAGGTCCTCGAGCAAAAAAAAATATGCGCTCCGATGGGATATGGCCGTCGGCGGTCACGTGGCGTATACCGAAAGTTTTTTACAGGCACTGCAGCGGGAGGCTCGCGAGGAAATTGGCATGGAAAGGTTCAATCCTCAGTTTCTGGATAACTATATTACTGAGGAAGAGGGAGATGTTGAACTGGTAGGACTTTATGTCGCGACGGGTACATTCTCCTTGACGCCGGACGGGGATGAAGTCTGCGACGGGAGGTATTGGACCCAGGAAGAGATAAGCAAAAATATAGGCACAGGCATTTTTACACCCGATTTTGAGGAAGAATACCTGAAGTATAACGATAAGATACTGGCATTGTTGTAAATATGGACGAGATAACCAAATTCTTGCAGGACCAATTATCCGTATGGCCGCTTGCATCGAGTAATTTCAGATCCCTCAAGCAGGCCGACGTCAAGCAGATTAAAGTGTTTGACCTGCCGTGTCTTGCGCAACATAATCCGTGCAGAATAGCGTCTACCACTGCTGAGGTGGACCCTGTCTCGCTCTCGTCGAGGCCTTGTTTTTTGTGCGTGGCACATCGTCCCGCTCCACAGTTCCATATAAAGTTTGAGGGCAGAAAGGACAGACATTACAATGTTCAGGTGAATCCATACCCCATCTTTCCGAATCATTTTGTGATAGCAAGGGACATTCACAGCCCGCAGTCCATATGGCATAATTTCGTGGACATGATGGATTTTGCCAGAAAATATCCTGACTATCTCGTGTTCTATAATGGCCCTCATAGCGGAGCTTCGGCTCCGGACCATATGCATTTTCAGGCTATACCCAATTCCTTGCTGCCTTTGCAAAAGGCTGTGGACGATTTTTTATCCGGCTCTCCTGAGCCTTTGACATCGGGCCAGGATGCCAAACTGTATCATTTCAACGGATATTGCAGAGGCGTCTATGTTCTCCGTTCAGACACCCCGAAATCTCTTGCCAAGCTTTTTTATCGCCTGGTGGATTCCGCTCCTATGGTGGAGGGTGAGAGTGAACCGCGTCTTAATCTATATATATATTGTCATGCTCAGGAGTACAGGTGCTTCGTGATTCTTCGTGGTGAGGTCCGCTCCCATCATTATTATGCGAAGGGAGAGGATCATCTTACGATGACTCCCGGGGCGGCGGATATGGCAGGGTATTTTGTATGCCCGAAAATGGATGATTTTCAGAAACTTGACTCCTCTCTTCTGGAACAGATGCTCAGTGAAGTAAGCATCTCGGCTAAGGATGAGGATATGGTGGCCTGGCGTCTGACTCGCACTCAGCCGCGCTATAATGTTCCTATCCTTATGGGTGATGAGATCTCTTTTGAGATGCTCTCCGATGGCGCCGGCCCGCAAGCTGTCAAATATAAGGACGGAAGGATAGAATATGGCGGGGTTCTTTACGATGAACTCTTTTTCGACAGCGTTACCCGTTCCAAAGTTTTCGGTGAGCCTTCATTTGTCGTGGAATGTTCTTCGGAGCGCCTGTCGTTTGCCGGCTCGCTTATTTTCGATGTGTACGATGGCACGATTCGTGCTATAAACAGAATTGGCATAGAGAATTATATGCTTAGCGTACTTTCACAGACCTTTCCTGAAGAAACGGACATCGAAAGACTTAAGAACGAGGCCATTAATCTTCGGACTGCGATAACTCGCGGGGAAGTTCCTCTTCGGGAATACAAAGGTTTGTCCATTAAAATTTCCAATTATGTCCGACAGGCGATCGATCTCTGTTGGGGTAAATTAAATTAAGGGCTTATGAGATTGATAAAATTAACCACAGCCGTTTTTGCAGTAGCATTGGCACTGGCTCCTGCATCGACGCTTTCTGCGCAGAGCCGCAGGGAATCGCGTCCTTCTCGTTCGACAAGCAGTACTTCGCGTTCTTCATCAGGAAGTTCTCGTCCTTCTTCAGGGACCACGCGTCCGTCATCTGCCACCAAAGTGCAGTCAGGCGCAAAAAAGCAGCCGGCATCTGTCCGGCCTCAGTCTTCAGCCAGCAGGCTTCCTGCACCGGCGCAACAGGGCCAGCGTCCTTCTTCCAATAGTCAGGTAAACTCCGCTTCGCGCCGTCCTTCTCCTGCGCAGGAGCCTAAAAAACCGAATAATGTTGCTCCGCAAGCTCCTAATCACGGAGGACATAAACCGGGCCCAGCACCTGCACCTGATAATCATAAGCCGGGACATGTAGGACATATAGGGAATGGTGGCCCGGGCGGTCCTCACGTTCCGCCTTGCGAAAGACGGCCGATTTCGCACAAGAATCCGTCCCGCTTTTTTGATCACGGTCGTCATTATTACGGGTACAGGGTAAACAGACTTCCGGGATCTTGTCATATCGACATCTTCTGGGGACAGAAATATTATATATGTGACGGAGTGTATTATAGACTTTATGATGGCACGTATTACGTATGTCGCCCTCCTTATGGATACACGTTCGCTTACGATGCGTATGCTTACTCTCCGGTGATGTGCTCATTTGCATATTACAGCCTGTATGACAGACAGTATAATATCATAAATCAGAATTATGCTCTTATCTCTGAGCAGAATCGCACAATAGCTCAAAATAATGCTGTTTTGGCTGCTCAAAATGCTCAGATACAGCAGAATGCCGAACAGAATACTCGCAGAAGCACTGAATCCTATGCGCTCGCAGTAAGACTTGGTCTAGTGCAAAGTTATGCCGCTTATGGAACGGAGTATTATTACGATGACGGGGTCTTCTTCATAAAGGGAAGTAACGGAGAATATGAAACTATCCTTCCTCCTGCAGGCGCTTTGATCGAGGCTCTTCCGGATGACTACAGTGAAGTTACCTTAAGCGACGGGAATGGGTATTATCTGGTAGATGACACCGTGTACAGATTGATTCTTGATTCGGGTAAACCTTATTTCGAAGTTCTGGGTCAGATTCAGAAATGATAAAACAAACTAAAGATGCGGCGGGCGGAGTCATCTGACCCGCTGCTTTTTATTTTGATATCGGCCTCGGGAAGATGCTCAAGCCGGATGTCATTATCTTTAAGCACTTGGATAAGCCTGCGTGCTACAGCCGGTGCCGGATCGATGAATTTTACTCCATCTCCTGCGAGACGCTGCAGAACCGGCAGCAGGAAAGGGTAGTGCGTGCATCCGAGCACTATAGTGTCCGCCCCGCTTTTTATAAGAGGGGAAAGTGAACGCCAGACTGTCTTCTCGGTCTGCTCTCCGTCCAGTTGCCCGCTTTCCACCAGTTCCACGAAGCCTTCGCCAGGCTGTTCCACGACTTTTATCCCGCCAGCGAACCTGTCTCTGGTGAGTCGGTATTTTTCCGCTCCCAGAGTGCTTTTCGTGGCCAATATGCCTATGACCCCGGTTTTGGATTCTTTAGCTGCGGGCTTTACCGCCGGTTCCATCCCTATGAAGGGCACATCTCTCCAATTTTCTCTTAATGTCTTGACGGCTGCCGCGGTAGCGGTGTTGCAGGCTATAACTATTATCTGGGCACCGGAGGCGAGAAGCTTTTCGGTGATGGCTTTGCTTCTTTCTATAATGAATTCAGTGCTTTTCTCCCCATAGGGGCAATTGGCATTATCCGCGTAATAGATATATCTTTCCCCTGGCAGAACGCGCAAAATTTCTTTCAGAACGCTCATCCCGCCGCTTCCGGAATCAAAAATACCAATGCAAGCCATATCTGTGCAAATATACCTAAAAATTTCTTCGAAAATTGCTAAATTTGCGCGATTATGACTACAGCGGAACAGATAAAAGACCTGCACGGCAGGGTGGATGTCCTTCAGAAATGTCTTCATATAGAAGACAAAAGGGGGGAATTGGCAGAGAAAGAGCAGGAAAGCCAGAGGCCGGGATTCTGGGATGACCCTAAAAAGGCGGAGGCCTTTATGAAGTCCCTTAATTCGGTGAAGTCCTGGATTGTGTCTTTCGAAAAGGCACGCACGGCTGTGGACGATCTGGATGTGCTTCAGGAATTCGCCACTGAAGAGGACTCCAGAGAGCTGGATGAGGCTTATGGCCAGGCGATTGGCCTGGTGGAGGATCTGGAGATGAAAAACATGCTCGGCGCGGAAGGCGATAATCTCGGGGCGGTGCTAACCATCAATTCGGGAGCCGGCGGCACGGAGGCCAATGACTGGTCTGCGATGCTTATGCGCATGTACCTGCGCTGGGGTGAGCGTAACGGATATAAGATGACCATTACCGAGAATCTTGAAGGTGACGAGGTCGGGATCAAGAGCGCGACCATTTCTTTTGAAGGGGATTACGCGTACGGATATCTGAAATCCGAGTCGGGCGTCCACCGTCTTGTGCGAATTTCTCCGTTCAACGCTCAGGGCAAGCGGCAGACGACTTTCAGTTCGGTGTTCGTATATCCGCTGGTGGACGACAGCATAAACATAGAGATTAATCCTTCTGATATAGAATGGGATACATTCCGCTCCGGCGGTCACGGCGGACAGAACGTGAACAAGGTGGAGACCGGTGTGAGAGTGCGTCATATACCTACGGGCATAATGGTTGAAAATACGGAGACACGCAGTCAGCAGGACAATAAGCAGAACGCCCTGCGTATTCTGAAATCCAGACTCTACGACATAGAGCTTCAGAAGCGCCGCGAAAAGCAGGCGGAGCTTGAAGGCCAGAAGAAGAAGATAGAGTGGGGCTCGCAGATACGCTCCTATGTGCTTCATCCGTACAAGATGGTGAAAGATGTCCGCACCGGGTATGAAACTGCTGATACGCAGGGAGTTCTCGATGGGGATATCAACGCATTCATGAAAGAATATCTGATGAACAATAACGAATAGATATACTATGGCAGAATTTAAGTATGCACCTATGTTTCAGCTTGGCGAGGACCAGACTGAGTATTATAAAGTGCCCGGTTCGGAGGCACTTGTAAGTGAAGGAGATTTCGAGGGTCATAAGATCCTCAAGGTGAGCAAGGAAGCTCTTACCGTACTGGCCAATACCGCCTTCCGCGACGTCAGTTTTCTGCTTCGCAGGAGTCATAACCTTCAGGTGGCCAAGATTCTTTCTGATCCGGAGGCTTCAGAGAACGACAAATATGTGGCTCTCACTTTCCTTCGTAACGCCGAAGTGGCTGCAAAGGGCAAACTTCCTTTGTGTCAGGACACCGGCACCGCCATCGTCCACGGAGAAAAGGGCCAGGGAGTCTGGACCGGATTCTGCGATGAAGAGGCTCTTTCACTTGGCGTGTACAAGACATATACGGAAGAGAACCTGCGTTATTCACAGAATGCCCCTCTGGACATGTACAAGGAAGTCAACACCAAATGCAACCTTCCCGCTCAGATTGACATAGAGTCAGTCGAGGGTAATGAATATCACTTCCTCTGCGTAACAAAGGGTGGCGGTTCGGCCAATAAGACATATCTTTATCAGGAAACCAAGGCCAGAATACAGAATCCGGGCACTCTCGTTCCCTTCCTGGTAGAGAAGATGCGTTCGCTCGGTACTGCTGCCTGTCCTCCTTATCATATAGCCTTCGTCATAGGCGGTACATCGGCGGAGAAGAACCTGCTTACGGTCAAGTTGGCATCCACCCATTATTATGACAGTCTGCCTACCAGCGGTGATGAGACCGGACGTGCCTTCAGAGATCTCGCTCTGGAAGAGGAACTTCTCAAGGAAGCGCAGAAAATAGGTCTGGGAGCGCAGTTCGGGGGTAAATACCTGGCACACGACATTCGTGTCGTAAGGCTTCCCCGTCACGGCGCCAGCTGTCCTATAGGACTGGGTGTAAGCTGCTCTGCGGACAGAAATATCAAGGCCAAGATCAATTTCGACGGCATCTGGATAGAGAAGATGGATGATAAGCCTTACGAACTTATCCCGGAGTCTCTGCGTAATGCCGGTGAAGGGGATGCCGTAAAGATTAATCTCGACCGTCCTATCAAGGAGGTCCTTGCCGACCTTACCAAATACCCTGTAAGCACGCGTCTGAGTCTGAGCGGCACCATTATCGTGGCCCGCGACATAGCGCACGCCAAGATCAAGGCGCGTCTGGACGCAGGTGAGGGAATGCCTGAATACTTCAAGAATCATCCTGTCTATTATGCCGGTCCTGCCAAGACTCCGGAGGGGATGCCTTGCGGGTCGCTCGGTCCTACCACGGCAGGTCGTATGGATCCGTATGTAGATGAGTTCCAGGAGAATGGCGGCTCGCTCATAATGCTTGCCAAAGGTAACCGCAGTCAGGTGGTGACCGATGCCTGCAAGAAGCACGGCGGATTCTATCTCGGCTCGATCGGAGGTCCTGCAGCCATTCTGGCGCAGAACAATATCAAGAGCATAGAGTGCGTAGAGTATCCTGAACTCGGGATGGAGGCCATCTGGAAGATTACAGTGGTGGATTTCCCTGCATTCATACTTGTGGACGATAAGGGCAACGACTTTTTCAAGAAAATAGGCTTGTAATGAAAAAAATCATTAAGTGGTTTTTTATCAGTGTTATAAGTATAGTGCTTCTGCTTTTTGCTGCGGGAGCACTAATTATTAATACTTCCATAAAAGACAGACTTATAAAGAAATACAGCGAACCGTACCTTAATGCGGAATTGAAGGTTGACAAGATAAAGGTCAAGTTGCTCTCTTCCTTGCCTGATGTGTCTTTGACTTTGTACGGAACACGTCTCTTGCGTGAAAATACGCAGGAGAGGATAGCTTCGATAGATACCATCGCTTTGAAGTGTAACCTGTTTTCTTGCCTGGAAGGGAACTACGAAGTGGAGAAGGTATTGCTGAAGGGCGTTTTCATCGATTACAGACCTTGTGATTCCACTCTGATAAAGACCCGTGAAGGCAGTGCTGCGGAAGATAAACCTGTAGAAAAAGAGCAAAAACCGGTTTTGCCTGCGTTCAGTGTAGATTTTCAGTTGGCTGATTCCGACATTTCATTCCTAGATTTGCTTGAGCATGCTCATTTCGATATGTCATTTACGGCCTCAAACAGCGAAGCTGAAGGTTTATGCGGACATATTACCAGGTTGAGGGCGTCGGCTTTTGATGCCAGTGCAGTTGCGAAGGCGGACTTTTATCGCCTTCTTTCAGAAAAGGCGCTGGTGGACTTGACACTTAAGACCGATGCGGAGTTGTCATCACTGAAGAGATTTATCCCTGAGAGCATATTGGCCAGAGGTAAGGTCAGCGTAAAGGCGGACGGTACCTTGACGAAGAAGGGAGCTGACATTTTTGCCAGCGTATCGTCACCTTTCCTTGAGGCGTCAACTTCCGCAGGCAAGGTGGAGATAAGAGATTTCAGTTTCGAGGCCGGAGCGCACGAAGGTGTACAGGACTTGCCGGAAAGAAAACGTCCTGAAGGTATGGAACTTCCGGATTTTCTCAAGGAAGAGGATTTCCGTAAGGCCGATATCGATCTGCAGATAGATTCTTCCATCGCCCAGATGGTCCGGACATGGAATCCACGTGCCAAGATTCATTTTACGGAGGCCAAGATAAAGACCCCGAGAGTCCCTCTGAGAAATACTTTGAGGGCATTCTCCGCCAGTGCTAATATGAACGAAGTCTGTATCGATACCATGTATTTGAAATCAGGTGTTTCAGACATTTCTGTTACCGGCTCGCTCAAGGGGATTTCCTCTATATTTAACGGGAGGGGGAAAGGTTTCTATTCATTGGATTTGAATACAAGCAGCAAGTATATAAATCTTAACCAACTTCTTCTTGCTCTTGACAAAGGAGCCAAGGCTGTGCAGACAGATGCTCCGCTGGATTTGGATTCTGAAGTGAAAGTCGAAAATATAGGGGATGTGGATTCTCTGAAAATCAGCGGGGTACAGCTGGTCGTCATTCCTGCAAATGTCAAGGCTGATGTAAAGATACACTCGAAGCGTGCCAGATTTTACAGCATCAATGCCCGTAATCTCAACGCAAGAGCCAGAATGGGCAAGCGAACTCTTCTTCTCAGTGACGTCTACGGATCTACTCCTATGGGCTCTGTCTCTGCCAATGCGTTCTATTCCACAATCACAAAGCAGGACATAGGTGCCGGAGTGAATTTGAAATTGGAAAATATCTCAGTGGAAAAGGCTCTTGACCAGGTGCCAGCGATAGATACTCTTATTCCTGTTTTGAGCAGTTTCAAGGGAAATGTCAATTGCGAATTGGCATTGACCACAAAGCTTGACACTACGCTCTCCCCTATTTTCCCGACTGCAAGCGGAGCTTTCCGCCTTCAGGGAGACTATCTGTCGCTTGAGCAGCAGGGAACATTTAAGAAAATAGCCAAACTGCTTCTGTTCAAGGATAGGAAGAAGGGAGTGATAGAACACATGGAGATATGTGGCGTAGTGCATGACAATGAGCTTACAGTATTTCCTTTCGATCTGACTTTAGATAGATATTCTCTGGCCTTGGGCGGGAGTCAGGATTTCAACGGTAAGTTCGATTATAAGGTTTCGCTTATGCGTACTCCTTTTCTGATACGCTTCGGGGTCAATCTCCGCGGAGATGATTTTGATCACGCGAAATTCAGACTGATCCGTTCGCAGTTCAAAGTAGGCCATGTACCTACTTTCCATGATGAGGTCGATCAGATGTTGGAGAGTCAGAGAAAGGCGATATTGTCTTCCATAACGAAGGGTTCAGACAAAGTTATTCTGTCTGAAAGGCGTACTGCCGCTAAACTTCTTAAACAGAGACAGGATGATATACTGCTTCTTAATACTGTGGAGGATCTTCCTGAAGATCAGTTGTCTAAGATAGATTCGCTCAGTCGAGTTCCGCAGCCGGATGCGGTTCTGGAAGATGTGGTCAGCGACGCTGTGGAACAATAGTTTTTTGTTTTGTGCGGGCGAAGGGAATCGAACCCATACGCCTTCCGGCACTAGATCCTAAGTCTAGCTTGTCTACCAATTTCAACACGCCCGCAAGCTCGTTTTTACGTAAGCGAGAGCAAAGATAATAATTTTTCGCTAAAAATTGCGTAACTTAGAGGGCTATGAATATTATAAAGAAATTATGGGGTAATTGGGTGGTGAGAAATCTTTTTCTTGCCGTCCTCTTTGTGACGATAATTTTATTGGGAGTGAATATTGGCCTGAATAAGTTTACTCAGCATAATGATACCGTCAAGGTTCCGGATATGGTGGGTAAGTCGATTTCTGAAGCTAGAGATGTGGCTATGGGTGATGATTTGACTCTTATTGTCACTGACTCTGTTTTTGTGAACCGGTTCAAACACGGTGCTGTATATGCGCAGAATCCTAAGGCCGGAACGGATGTCAAGAAGGGCCGGAAAATATATATCACGATGAACGCCGTGAGGAAAAAGCAGGTGGAGATGCCGAATCTTGTGGGCTTGTCGTTGCGTCAGGCCAAAGTGGAGCTGACGTCCCGTCATCTGGTGCCAGGTCATCTGATATATGTTCCGGATATAGCCACGAATAATGTTCTTGCGCAGATGCGTGATTATCAGGACATCCCTGCGGGAGAAAAAATAGATGTGGGTACTGTGGTGGATTTGAAGCTGGGGCTCAGTCCGAATGATCCTTATACGGTGGTGTCTTCTTTTGCCGGGTTGTCATATCATAAGGCGGTCAGCGCGGTGCAAGACAGCTATCTGAATATCTCTCAGGTATACTTTGACCAGACGGTAAAGTCATATTCCGATTCTCTGGAGGCTTTTGTGTATCGTCAGGTGCCCGAAGCTTCCGAGGCCAAGGTTAAGATGGGACGTGACGTAAAATTATATTTTACTCTGGATACTAATAAATTACCTAAGTCTGAGCCGGCGGATTCATTAGATATTTAGTCGATATGTCTGATTGGTTGGACGAAGAACTTGACAACATTACGGAGAATTCCGAACAGGAACCTGATGTATTTGAACATTTCAGGCTTAATGTGGACGCCGGGCAGTCACCTGTGCGTATCGACAAATATATGTCTGAGCATTTGGAGGACACGTCCCGTCACAGGGTACAGCTTGCGATAAAGGAAGGTTATGTACATGTAGGGGATAAAGTGGTCAAGGCTAATTATATAGTCCGTCCTGGGGATGTAATCCGTTTCATTATGCCTTACCGCAGGCGTGGGATGGAAATTCTTCCGCAGGACATTCCTCTGGATGTAGTGTATGAGGATGACGATGTGCTTGTGGTGAATAAGGCGGCAGGAATGGTAGTTCATCCCGGTCACGGTCATTTTGAAGGGACTCTCATCAACGCGCTTGCCTACCATCTTGGCATAAGTCAAGGACCTGACGCCGAGGATGAGAGGATGGGTATACTGGTGCATCGCATCGATAAGGACACATCGGGTCTGCTTCTCGTGGCCAAGAATGATGAGGCGCAGCTGAAATTGGCCAAGCAGTTTTTCGTGCACAGCATAGAGAGGTGTTATAATGCCATCGTCTGGGGTAATATTGCAGAAGATGAGGGAACTGTAGATGCGTATATAGGGCGCGATCCTAATGACCGTCTGCGTTTCAGGGTTTTCGATGATCCGTCTAAAGGAAAGCGTGCGGTTACGCATTATCGCGTGTTGGAGAGGTTTGGTTATGTCACGTTGGTGGAGTGTCGTCTGGAGACGGGCCGTACGCATCAGATCAGAGTGCATATGGCGTCCATCGGCCATCCTCTTTTCGCGGATGAACGTTATGGCGGAATGGAGATCAGAAAGGGTACGATTTATGCCAGATACAAGCAGTTCATAAAGAATTGTTTTGAGATTTGTCCGCGTCAGGCTTTGCACGCCAAGACTTTGGGCTTTGTGCATCCCGTAACGGGGAAGATGATTCGTTTCGACTCCGAGCTTCCGCAGGATATGACTCTTTTGTTGGATAAATGGAGAAAGTATTGTAATAATATGCCGATAGAAAATGAAACAGAATAGATTGATCATATTGCTGCTCGTTCTCTTTTCCGTGTTTATGAGCATCCCGTTCCTCGTTCCCGGGATGGGAGCCGTAGCGCTCGTAGCGTTGGTGCCGCTGCTTTGTGCTGAGAGAATAGCGTCTTTCAATGGGCTGCGACGCTTTTTCTGGTGGTACTACGCCGCCTTTGTCCTTTTTAACGCGCTTACCACATGGTGGGTATGCAAGGCTACTGTCGGCGGGGGTATATTTGCCGTTATGGCCAATGCCCTGTTCATGTCCATCATATTCGCAATGTTCCGTATAAGTAAAAAGCGTTTCTCTGGAGCGGTTCCGTATCTGTTTCTTGCTACCTTCTGGATAGCATGGGAGAGATTTTATCTCACGTTTTCGCAGATCAGTTGGCCGTGGCTTGTGCTTGGTAATGCTTTCGGACGTACGACTACTCTTGTACAGTGGTATGAATACACTGGACTGCTCGGCGGAAGTCTGTGGGTGTGGGCTTCGAATCTGGCCATATTCGGTATACTTGTCGGGCTTTCCACCGGATTTTTCTCTTCTTGGAACAAGCGCTCCGTAAGTGCTATTATTGGAGTGAGCGCGGTTATCTTGTTTCCTGTCATTTTTTCCGAGATTATTTACAGGAATTATGATGAAAAATCTGAGGGTAGATTGGATGTGGCCATCGCCCAGTCCAATTTCAATCCTTACGAGAAACTTCAGAGTGTGCCTCAGTCCAGGCAGAACAGGCAGGTGATAGAGCTGTTCCAGAAGGGATTGGAAGGCAGAGGCTTGCAATCATATCCTTCACGTACTGTTCTTCTGATGCTGCCTGAGACTTTCTGTTCTGATATCTGGAAAGATTCTCCACAGACTTCACCTACATGGCGTGCTTTGAAAAGCGAAGTCGTGGATAAATATCCTAATGTCAATCTGCTTTTCGGAGCCAGCACCCACAAGGCTTTTTATACTTCATCTTCTCCGGATGTTCTGGCTCGCAGATTTTCAGGTGGCGGCGGTTGGTATTTGTCGTACAATACTGCGTATATCACAGATTATACGGGAAGGATAGGCTATACTGATAAGTCCAAGCTGGTCGTGGGCTCGGAACTGACCCCTTATCCGAAGATTTTCGCTCCGCTTGACGATGCGCTTGGCGGTCTTATGGGGCGTGACGTTCCCCAGGGTGAGGCCCGCACTCTGGATGTGGTGGAGTACGATGCCGCAGGGCAGATTTTACGCACGATTCCGATTGGCGTGCCCATATGCTACGAGTCCATATACTCTGAATTCTGTACCGGGTATGTCCGGAAGGGCGCGAAGGCTATCTGTGTCATTACAAATGACGGATGGTGGGGTAACACGGCCGGATACCGTCAGCACTTCAGTTATTCAAGACTTCGTGCGATAGAACTCAGACGTGATATAGCACGGTGTGCCAATACCGGAATTTCGGGCATAATAGACCAGAAGGGAGATGTTCTGGTCCAGTCAAAATGGTGGACTCCGGATCTCCTGCAGGGGAGTGTTAATCTGAATTCGGAAAAGACATTTTTTGTCAGGTATGGAGATATAACAGGAAGGATATGCACATTTATGGCCATCCTTCTTTTACTGACGCTTATAGTTAAAACGATTACTAAAAAATAATGAAAACGGCATTGTTCCCCGGGTCTTTTGATCCTTTTACTGCAGGGCATCTCAATATTCTGAAGCGTGCCCTTACCATGTTCGATGAAGTGGTGGTGGCTGTCGGCGTGAATGGAGACAAAAGGGGCTTTTATGACAATTCTACCAGAATGGATATCATACATCAGACCTGCAAGGACTTGTCCGGTGTGAGGGTTATCGAATATTCGGGACTTACGATAGATGTCTGCCGTGAACTTGGTATTTTTCATATAGTCAGAGGAGTGCGGAATATGCTGGATTTCGAGTCGGAGAGAAGCATAGCGGATGCCAATCGCAGACTTGCTCCGGAAATAGATACTATTATTATTCCAACCGCGCAGGAATTTGCGCATATTTCGTCATCGGCCGTCCGTGACATCATCAGACATAAGGGGGACACTTCCTTGTTTATGGCTCCGGGAGTTGTGCTCCCTCAGGTAAAAAGATGAAAAGACGCTTTCTCATAGCTTTGTCCTTAGTGTTGACATTAGAATTCTCCTGGCCTGCCTGTGCTCAGGTGGATTCGCTGTCATTGGCCAAGCTGAACGCGATGCTGGACAATTACTATGAAGCAATGGTTTTCGAGGATGTCTCAGTAAAGGAAGGGGAGTGTGATTTTCTTATAGAATCCTGTAAAGATTCTTTAGTGCGCCGTGAGGTGGCATATTCTATTCTGGAACATTATATGGACCCGCCTCTCATGGGAGAGGAAGCTGTAGCCATATACATTTACGAAAAGTGGTTCGCTTCAGGGAAAGTGACGATTCCGGATTCGTGGGATGCCTTTCAGGCCGAACTTTTCTATCGTACCAATAAAGCATGTCAGTTGGATATGCCGGCTCCTGTTCTTAAGGTCACAAGTGATAAAGGAGTTATGCAGATTGTGCCCGGCAGGGGGCCAGCGGTAATATATTTTTACGACATTCATTGTTCCAAGTGCCGTTTGCTTACATCCTTGCTGACAAGTCAGTTGTCAAAAGTAAAATTTCCTTTAACTTTATATGCTTTTTATGCCGGAGATGATTACGAAGGGTGGCTTGCTTACAGGGATAAATTCAAGATTGACAATCCGAATATAACGCTGGAGCATGTCTGGGATCAGGATATGAGCTCGGATTATGTCACCAATTATGGTGTGACGACTACTCCGAAGCTGTATTTTATAGACGAGAATAAGATAATCCGGGGCAGGAGGCTGGAGGGAGATTCTCTTGGTCAGATTTTAAGTATCTACGAATCATACTATTATGAGCAAAACAGTAACGACGAAGAAAAAAACTGAACATTCGGATTCATTCAGTTTTTCCCAGAGGGAACGTGATGCCTTGATACGCAGACACCGTCAGTGCGTGTTTCTTAATGACAGGGAGAAGTTGCTGATAGATGAGTATTGCCGCAGGAATAAAGTGAAGTCTCGCTCGGCTTTGATTCGTAAAATTGTGATTGAAAGACTTTTGACGGATTTGGGAGAGAATCCGCCCACACTTTTCTAAAGGCTCCAGTCTATGGGCTCTCTTCCTATGGATGTCAAATAGGAATTGGCCCGGGAAAAAGGTTTGCTTCCAAAGAACGCTCCGCGGGCCAGAGGCGAAGGATGTGCCGCCTGGAGTATGAGGTGCTTGCCGGAATCGATAAGCGGAGCTTTGCTTTTAGCATAATTTCCCCACAGCATAAAGACTATCCCGCTGTAATTGTCATTGAGATAAGATATTATAGAGTCGGTAAAGATTTCCCATCCCTTGTTCTCGTGGCTTGCGGCCTTCCCTTTTTCAACCGTCAGTATGGAGTTGAGAAGAAGCACGCCTTCGTTTTCCCATTTTTGAAGACTGGTGTTCCAGAACGGTTCTATGCCGACATCGTCGCGTAATTCTTTCAGTATGTTTCGAAGTGAGGGAGGTGTTTTGATGCCGTCAGGTACACTGAACGACAGCCCCATGGCCTGTCCTTCTTCGTGATACGGGTCTTGGCCCAGGATAACGGCTTTCACTTTCGACGGACTGCACAGGTCAAGGGCTTTGAAGACGTTTTCTTCTGCAGGATAGATAGTTTTTCCCTCTGACCGCTGAGAGTCGACAAAAGAAAGGAGCCTTGAAAAGTAAGGTTTTGCATACTCACTTTTCAAGGCTTCATTCCATTCGTTATTTATGGGAAGTATCAAAATATAAAGTCGATAACGTCTTTTATATTATTTACATAGTGGAAGGAAAGACCTTTGATATAGACTTCTTTTATATCCTCCACGTCCTTGCGGTTGTCTTCGCTGATAACTATGGTTTCAACTCCTGAACGTTTGGCGGCAAGAATCTTCTCTTTTATTCCTCCTACAGGCAGGACTTTTCCGCGGAGCGTCATCTCGCCCGTCATGGCGATGTGCTTTTTAACCGCTTCTTTTCTCAATGCGCTTATCATGGAGCTTACCAGAGTGATTCCGGCTGAAGGCCCGTCTTTAGGCGTAGCTCCTTCCGGTACATGAACGTGAATATCTTTCTTTGCGAATTCTTTCGCGCTCATATTGGCCAATTCAGGATGAGCTTTAATGTACTGATATGCAATGGTCGCCGATTCCTTCATCACGTCGCCCAGATTACCTGTCATAGAAAGCGCTCCTTTACCTTCGGATACGGAACTCTCCACGAACAGGATTTCTCCTCCCATCTGCGTCCATGCCAATCCTGTGACAACTCCCACGCCTTCGTTACCTTTCTGTTTGTCGTGCATTGCACTTGGAAGACCGAGGTATTCTTTAAGATGGTCAGGCTCTATGGTCTTAGGGTAGTCCTCGCAGAGAGCGATTTTTTTTGCCGTCACGCGGGCTATCTTGGCAATCTGTTTTTCAAGTCCACGCACTCCGCTTTCGTGGGTGTAGTTCTCAATAATCGCATTGAGGGCTTTAGGACTGATTTTCAGTGATTTCTTAGATATGCCGTGTTCTTCAAGCTGCTTGGGGATGAGGTATTTCTTGGCGATCTCTACCTTTTCTTCAGCCAGATATCCGGTCACGTTGATTATCTCCATACGGTCCAGAAGTGCAGGCTGTATAGGTGAGATGCTGTTCGCGGTCGTGAGGAAAAGGACGTTTGAAAGGTCGTAGTCCAGATCCAGATAATTGTCATGGAAAGTTGCGTTCTGCTCCGGATCCAGTGCTTCGAGAAGTGCTGATGACGGGTCGCCCTTGAAATCAGATGATAATTTATCTATCTCGTCCAACACGATTACAGGGTTGGATGTGCCGGCTTTCTTGATACCGTTAAGAATACGTCCGGGAAGTGCTCCGACGTATGTCTTTCTGTGGCCTCTGATTTCGGCCTCGTCATGCATGCCTCCCAGCGCGATACGGACATATTTTCTGCCAAGTGCCTTGGCTATGGATTTACCGAGACTGGTTTTTCCTACTCCCGGAGGACCGTAAAGGCAGAGAATAGGGGATTTCATGTTCCCTTTCAGTTTAAGAACCGCCAGATATTCAATGATTCTTTCTTTTACTGTCTCCAGACCGTAGTGATCACTGTCCAATACCTTCTGGGCGTGTGAAAGGTCGAGGTTGTCCTTGCTCATCTCGTCCCATGGAAGGTCCAGCATGAATTCAAGGTAGTTATACTGGACGGAATAATCCGGAGAATTCGGGTTGTATTTTTCCAGTTTCGAAAGTTCCTTGTCGAAAGTGCGGGCTATCTCCTTAGGCCACTTCTTTCCGAGTGAACGTTCGTGGAGGGCGCTGTAATCGTCGTTTCCGTCCATTCCGAGTTCTTCCTGAATTGTGCGGAGTTGGCTGTTGAGATAGTATTCTCTCTGCTGCTGGTCCATCTCCTGCTTTACTTTCAGGTTGATTTCCTGCTTTATGTTAAGCAGTTGGAGCTGGCTGTCCAGTATGATGAGCAGTTTCATCCCTCTCTCCCTGATGTCATCGTATTGCAGAAGGTCTATCCTGCCCTCGAAGTTTTCAGTCTCCACTGAAGTGGCGATGAAATTGACCAGGAATCCCATGTCGTCTATGCTTCTCAGTGCCCCGATCACCTCTTTACTCCCCATTGAAGTGGCGCTGATAATCTGTGATGCCGAATCCTTGAGCGCGGAAACAAGCCCCTTGACATCGGATGCGTTTTCGTTTGTCATTATGTCATCGAGATAGTGAACTCCGGCCTTGATATAAGGCTCATAGTCTACTATCTGGTCTATATGAAGTCTCTTGACACCTTGAAGGATGGCCGTATAGTTGCCGTCCGGCATCTGTATGGTCTTTATGATTTTGGCAAGTGTTCCGAACTCGTAGAGATCTCCCTCTACAGGTTCTTCCACATTGATATCCAATTGAGGGACAGCACCTATGAGAAGACCGCGCTTCTCCGCGTCTTTTATCAGGCGTATGGATTTCTCTCTTCCTACAGTGATGGGGAAGATGGCGTGCGGAAACAGGACTGCTCCTCTGAGTGCCAGGACAGGCACTGTCTGCGGCAGAGAAGTCTCGTCTATATTTAATGGCGCATCCTGTTGAATGACAGGTATTACACTGATTTCGGAGGCGGATTCCCGGCCCAGATATTCTTTATCTTTTTTTATCATATTGTCAAAATGTCACTAAAAATAAGGCATAAAGTATCGGTCAATCTTTATGCCAACTCTATTTCGCTAAAATATAAATCTTTGCAAAAATACAATTTTGATTTATCTAAAAAAAGATTTATTTTTGCGGACCATTAAAAATTAAACAAACTTATGACTAAGGCAGAAATCGTTAATAACATCTCAAAGGCCACAGGCATTGAGAAGGCAACTACTCTTGCAGTAGTAGAGGCATTCATGGACACCGTAAAGGATTCTCTTTCAAAGGGAGAGCCTGTTTATCTCCGCGGATTCGGAAGTTTTATCATCAAACACCGTGCTCAGAAAGCTGCACGTAACATCACAGCTAAGACTACCGTAGTCGTTCCAGCACACGACATCCCTGCTTTCAAACCTTGCGATGAGTTTGAGAAGCTTGTACAAGGAAAATAATTTTTAAACATATTTATTATGCCAAACGGGAAAAAACATAAGCGCCATAAGATGGCCACTCACAAACGTAAAAAACGTTTGCGCAAAAACAGACACAAGAAAAAGTAAGTCGCAATAGAGGTCCTCGGTAGTCCGATGGGCCTTTTTGTTTTAAGTTGATGAATGTCTACAGAAAATGAAAAGCAGGAAAAAGATCTGGTGGTTTCGGTAGGAGCCACTGAGGTCAAACTCGCGCTCATGGAAAACCATAAGCTGATCGAGTACAACACTGAGTCCAATCAGGGACACAGCTATTCTGTAGGAGATGTCTTCTTGGGCAGAGTCAAGAAGATTCTCCCTGCTTTGAATGCTGCTTTTGTAGATATAGGTGAAACCAAGGAAGCCTTTATTCATTATCTCGACTTGGGATTGTATTTTCATTCGTTTGACACTTTTGTCAAGCAGAGCAATCCTAACCGTGATTTGAAAGACCTGTTTTCTTCCATTCCCATTGGCCCCGCCCTTGAAAAGGAAGGCCATATAGAGAAGGAATTGCAGGTGGGGCAGATGATTGTCTGTCAGATAGTAAAGGAGCCTATATCGACCAAAGGGTCCAGATTGACTGCCGAGATTTCATTAGCGGGACGTAACATTGTACTGCTCCCTTTTGCTCAAAAGGTGAGCGTTTCTTCTAAAATCGCTTCGAAAGAAGAAAGAAAAAGGCTTGAAACACTGGTTCGCAGTATTCTTCCGCGTAATTATGGTGCCATAATACGCACCGCATCGGAAGGGAAAACGGCGGCTGTGCTTGTAGGCGAAGCTAAATTTCTCATAAACAAGTGGGAGGAATCTTGGAAAAAGATAGCCAAATCAAAAGGAATTGAGCTGCTCTTTACCGAGTACTCGAAGACTACCACTATGCTAAGGGATCTTCTTAACGACTCATTCTCAAATATTTATGTGGATGATGAGACTGTATACGAGGAGACCAGAAAGTATATCTCTCTGATTTCTCCTGAGCAGGAGAAGATAGTGAAGCTGTATGAGGGGAAAGAGCCGATTTTCGACCACTTCGAAGTTACTCGCCAAATCAAAGGTTCATTTGGTAAAGTGGTTCCTATGCGTCAAGGGGCGTACCTGGTGATAGAGACTACCGAGGCCTTGAACGTGATAGATGTCAATAGCGGCATTCGCGCGAAAACCACTGACTATGAACAGAATGTTTACGATGTCAATAGGATTGCGGCAGAAGAGATTGCACGCCAGTTGCGTCTGCGTGATATGGGCGGAATCGTGATAGTGGACTTTATTGACATGGAGTCCGTCGAACATCGAAATGAGCTTCATAAGTATATGACTACGCTTATGGAGTCAGACAGGGCCAAGCATAACGTGTTGCCGCTTACCAAGTTCGGTCTCATGCAGATTACACGTCAGAGAATTCGCCCTGTGACAGAAATTAACACCCAGGAGCAGTGCCCGTTGTGCCATGGCACAGGAAAAATTGCGTCCACGGTGGTTATAGACGAACAGATAGAAAGGAAACTCGCCTATTATGTCAATGAAAAAGGTGTCAAGAATTTTATATTGAAAGTAAGTCCTATTCTGGGAGCATACTTGACACGCGGCATTTTGAATTCCTATCTTTCGAAGTGGAAGAAGAAGTACAAATGTAAGATCAAGGTGATGGAGATCACCGGATATTCGGTTCTGCAATATGAATTTTACAACGAAAAAGAAGAGGCTCTCGATTAGAGAACCTCTTCTTTTTATATGTGAGAGTAAAATTACTGCTCTTCTTCCAGGCGGAGATGCTGAACGTAGATGGCCTTCATTTTAGCCATACGTCTTTTAACGCAAGGTTTCTCGAAATTCTTGCGAGCACGGAGTTCGCGGATAGCTCCTGTTTTTTCGAATTTTCTCTTGAATTTCTTAAGAGCTTTCTCTATGTTTTCTCCGTCTTTTACCGGTACGATAATCATTCCTTAAATCACCCCCTTTTTCTCTGGTACTCAATTCCGCATTTGCGAAAATTGGACTGCAAAGGTAGAAAATATTTTCTAAAAGTAAAATTTTCTGAGCCAATATTCGAAAAGAGGGTCGAGAATGTGGGCGCGGCCGTCTTTTTCGAAGGTGATAATCTCTTTTTTGCAGAGGGCCTCTTTGAGACGCTTGACATTGGCCGATGAGTTGAGTGAGTATTTTTCTATTGTCTCGGCGGAGCTGAATCTGTATTCTCCATCGAGAATGGCTTTCAGCAGATTCATCTGAAAATCGGTCAGGTCATAGACTGTTGAGATGAGACGTGGCTCATGTATGCTCAGAATGGACATTATACTTTCCTCGACCACGGCCTGGGTGATGAAACCGCGGCTCAGAGCATCGCATGTAGCTGCAAAATGATGCAAATAATAGACATTACCCTTAAATATATTATATACGTATTCTATCTGTTGTTTTTCTATGACCTTTCCGCTCTTCAAAAATCCTTTGTTAATGAAGGTTTCAGCTTCTCTTTGTGTAATGTCGCCAATTTTGAGTCGAGTCGTATTCCTGTAGAAGTATTTGAGCTTCTCGAAGATATGTTTCATCCTGTTTACCTGGCTTCCCATCCATATCCATGAGCATTGTGAAGATTCAGATGCTTTTTCCAAAAGTTTCAGGAGACGTTCCGCGTTTTCTATGTTGAGAATATTCTGGAATTCGGAGAATACCATGACGATAGGAGTGCCGTTCCTGGCGGCTGTCTGCAGTGGAGAAGAAAGAATGGACATTATGTCCGAGTCGCCAAGAGTGCCCGGAGCGCCGGCGGGTAATCCGTTTCCGACCCCGGAGAATCTGGCAGCCGTAGCGTCAGTGAACCTCTTCAGAAAGTCCTCGAAAGTTCGTACGGACAGCAGGGACACTTCTATGACGGTGTAACCATGCCCTTCCATGGCCGCTTCCATCAGCGATTGTTTGAGAAGAGAAGATTTTCCTGTCTTGGCAGGTTCGTAGATGGAAATGTTATTCCCGGCGGAAAGTTCATTTTTGAGAAATTCTTTTTCCGTCTTTCTCCCGACAAATTCTTTCCCGGTTACTTGTCTGTCGTAGGTAAAGGTCGTATCCATACGGCAAATATAGCGATTTATTTGCCGGAAACAAATTTGTTTCGCGCCTGCCGCGACAGGGAGTTCATGTGTCTTGCCGGTATCGTATTAGAAATAAATCAGGTCTGCACGTTTATGAGAGTTACATTATAGCAATGGCGTCATGTATATAGGCAAATAAGTGATCCCATCTTCAATTTTTATGTCGGCGGTATGCAGAACATATGGAGTGGTGAGGTAGTCGCCGTATTTCGCGATGCACTTCTTTAGAGATGACAGTGTATATCTTTTAGATGACTTTACCTCTATTGGAGAAATGTTGTGGCGCGCTGTAATGGAAGTTTTGGCGATAAGAAAGTCCAATTCCATTCTGTCCTCTGCTTGTCCTTTACTGTATTTTGAGAAGAAATATAGGTTGTGCCCTGTTGCACGCAGCATTTGAGCTACGATGTTTTCCATTATCATACCACTGTTGAATTCCAGTTTGTCTGAAAGGATTCTGCTGTAGAGATTATCTCTGATTATGTCTTTTTCGTTAAAGGCAAGGGATATGAGCAGTCCGGTGTCTGCCATATAGCATTTCAGGGTGCTGTCATCGGTGTTTAATCCGAGACCTATGTTTGGTTCAGTCGTGTTGTATGCCACATTTACGATCATGGCGTCCGACAGCCAGAAGAAAGATGTTTCATAATCCCTCATCCTTGCCTCTTCGTTTAATGCACTCAATCTGAATTTTTTTTCATGCTTTTGAAGCTGGGATGGGATGGTGTCGAATATTTTTGTTACTTTGGGCGCATAGGTTGATGCATATTTCTGTATATCATTGCGGTATAGACGCAGGATCTGTCGTTTTATCTGGTCCGCTTTGTTGAAATCTTTGGTCTCCACATATTTTATTACGGTCTGTGGCATGCCCCCGATGATGAGGTATTGTCGAAAATAGTCCATGGCTTTGCGGTGCATCGCCTGTCCCATTCCTTGCTTCTTTTCGAAGTTGAAGCGGATGAGAGGCATGAGAGTCTCATTGCCCATGGCCCAGAGAAATTCCTCGAAATCCATCGGATACATTAAAATTTCTTCTTCTTCCGAAGGAATCATGATCTTTTCCACATTTTTTTTGATGGAAACCAGTGAGCCTGTTTCGATGTAGTCGTAGCGACCGTCTTCCACCAGATATTTGATGGCTGCGCGTGAGCGTGGAAACAGCTGTACTTCATCGAAGATAATGACAGACTCTCTGTGATGAAGAGCTGTGTTGGTATAACTGCTCAAATACATGAAGAATGTATCGAGGTCGTCCAGATAGTCATTGAAAAGATTTTTTATGTCATTCCCTATCTTGTTAAAATCCAGAAGAATGTAGCTTTTGTATTCTCTTTTGGCAAATTCTTTTACGATGTAACTTTTGCCTACCCGTCGGGCGCCGTTTATGAGAACAGCACTCTCGCCGTGTCGTTCCTGCTTCCATTTTAAAAGTTGACCATATACTTTCCTTTTCATAATAAGCTCCTTTCCGCGATTATTGCAAGCTCTATTTTGCACTTATCCGTGATTAATTTTAATGCAAATATACACCTATCCGCGATTATTGCAAAAAAATACTGTCGACCTTATCTATGAAAGTCCTGCATATGTATATGAACTCCTTAGGGAAGAGCTGGCGCTCGAATAATTTTTCCTGAAAGGCGTCTTTCCGTATTATCTTTGATTTTTGGCAATAATAATTAGTTATTTGCCAAGTGGGAGTCTTAGAGCGCATTGCCGCCACAAGCTCAAGTATCTCCACCACAAGAAAGTCGTCCGCAAGACCAAGGCCACGAACATACCGGACAGAGTCAGCATACATGACAGGCCGACGGCAAACGTTTCGGCGACTGGGAGATGGACCTGATAATCGGGAAGAACGGCAAGGGCGCGATAGAAAACACCAACAAACTCATTCGACAATATATCCCTAAAGGAACTGATTTTAACGACATTACTGACGAGTTCATTCATTCGGTGCAATTGAAGATTAACAGGAGGCCAAGAGAGAAATTAAATTTCTCTACATCCAAGGATGAGTTTTTCAAACATTTGTTGTAATGTTGCACTTGCTTTTTGACTCTGCCCCTAAGGGACTGTATTGAAATATTTGCGAATTAGAAAAACAGTTTCTATATTTGCGCTCCATTTGATGGCCGTCGAGCCCCATAAGAGATTTCAGAAGAAATCCGCTTGCGGTCGAAACTTTTTAACAAAGTTTATTTTATGTACGCTATTGTTGATATTGCAGGCCAGCAATTCAAAGTTGAGGCAGGCAATGAAATCTTTTGCAACCGTCTTCCGGAGGCGAAAGGTGCAGCTGTGGAGTTCGATAAGGTACTTCTCGTGGATAACGAGGGTAAGGTCAAGGTCGGTGCTCCTTATGTTAAGGGTGCAGTAGTTAAGGCTACGGTGCTCGCAGATGACGCAAGGGCTGATAAGGTTCTTGTATTCAAGAAGATCCGTCGCAAGGGCTTTGACAAGTGCAACGGTCATCGTCAGAAACTTTCCAAGATTCAGATTGCGGAGATTGTACTCGCTTAATTAAACGAAATTGAATTATGGCACACAAGAAAGGTCAATCAAGTTCAAAGAACGGTCGTGAGTCAGAAAGCAAACGTCTTGGACTCAAGAAATTTGGTGGTGAGACTGTAAAGGCTGGTAATATCATCGTTCGCCAGAGAGGTACAGTTCACAATGCCGACAAGAATGTAGGTATGGGTAGAGATCATACTCTTTACGCGCTTATAGACGGTACTGTAGTTTTCACTCGCAAGAGAGAGAATAAATCATACGTGTCGGTTATTCCTTTTGAGAACTAATCTCGGAGGAAAGTATTTTCAAGGACTTGCACTCTTCGAGATGAGGGTGTGGGTCCTTTTTCTTTTTATGATAATTTAAATTACGATATATGTTAACCCTTAAGACACTTCGCGAGGATCCTGCAAAGGTCATCGCTAAACTGAAAGTCAAGAATTTTGATGCTAAACCTATTGTAGACAAGGTGCTTGAGCTTGATACTCTTCGCCGTAATCTTCAGACCGAAAGCGATGCTCTTCTCGCAGAACAGAAGCAGAAGGCAGCACAGATAGGCTCATTTATGAAACAGGGCCTTAAGGCCGAGGCTGACGTTGTGAAGGAGGAGGTGGCGGCTCTTAAAGCCAAATCTTCCGATCTGCTCGCCAGGATGGACGCCGCAAGCAAGGAACTTGAAGACAATCTGGTTCTTCTTCCTAATATGCCTTGCGATCTGGTCCCGGAAGGAACCTGCGCCGCAGACAATCTCGTGGTGAAGATGGGCGGTCCGGAAGTCAATCTTCCGGAGGGCGCACTTCCGCACTGGGAATTGGCCAAGAAATATGACATCATAGATTTCGATCTGGGCGTGAAGATTACCGGAGCCGGCTTCCCTGTATATAAGGGTAAGGGAGCCAAACTGCAGCGCGCTCTCATCAATTTCTTTCTCGACTGCAATACCGCTGCCGGATATAAGGAGGTCGAGCCGCCTGTAGTGGTAAATAAAGAATCGGGCTTCGGAACAGGCCAGCTTCCTGACAAGGAAGGGCAGATGTATCATGCCAATCTGGACGATTTCTATCTCGTGCCTACAGCCGAGGTGCCTGTAACCAACATTTTCCGTGATGTCATCCTCGCTCAGAACGAGATCCCTCAGAGGCTTACGGCATACACTCCGTGCTTCCGCCGCGAAGCCGGCTCTTACGGAAAGGATGTCCGCGGACTTAACCGCCTGCATCAGTTCGACAAGGTGGAGATCGTGCGCGTCGAGAAGCCGGAGAACAGTTATGCCGCCTTGGACGAGATGATCGCGCACGTGGAGAGTCTGGTCAACAAGCTTGGCCTGAAGTACAGGATCCTTCGCCTGTGTGGCGGAGACATGTCGTTCACTTCCGCCATCACTTACGATTTCGAACTTTGGAGCGCCGCTCAGGGCAGGTGGCTTGAAATTTCTTCAGTAAGTAATTTTGAGACTTATCAGTCCAACAGGCTTCATCTCCGTTATCGCGATGAAGAGGGTAAGATTCAGCTCGCGCATACCCTCAACGGAAGTTCGCTTGCGCTTCCGCGTGTGGTCGCCGCCCTTCTCGAGGATAACCAGACGCCGGATGGCATAATCATTCCTGAGGTTCTGCGTCCTTATACAGGATTTGACAAGATTGACTAAAGGAAAAATCATACTTGGAATAGACCCCGGGACCAATCTGCTTGGTTTCGGGATCGTTCGTGTAGGGGAGAAGGCTCCGCAGTTCGTGGATGCCGGGGTGCTGGATCTCAGAAAAGAAAAAGATCCCTATGAGAAACTTTTTCAAATCAAGGACTACCTTTCCAAAGTCATAGATACATACGGCCCGCAGTGCATGGCCATAGAATCTCCATTCCTGGGAAAGAATGCACAGGTCATATTCAAGCTGGGCAGGGCGCAGGGCGTGGCTATAGCCGTGGCTGTGGAAAAGGGACTTGAAGTGGTCGAATACGCGCCGCGAAAGGCCAAAATATCGGTGTGCGGTAACGGTGACGCCTCGAAAGAACAGGTCAGTCTTATGGTGCAGAAAATTCTTGGCATTAAAATTGAAGACTACCCGCTGGACTCAACGGATGCCCTTGCTTTGGCCATTTGCCATTATTATCAGATGATAAGTCCTTTATCTAAGATTGGAGATGGCTTTTCGTGGGAGAAATTCGTAGCGAGTCATCCTGACAGAATTAAATAGTGTGTATGAAATCTACCTTAAGATTGTTAATCGCTTTTGCCGCCTTGCTGAGCAGTTCTGCTTTGTTCGCTCAGAATAAATCGTTTAATGTAAAGGCGGTAGTTGAAGATTCTCAAAGCGGAGAGAAATTGTCTTTCGTGACGGTGGTTATAGCGAAGCCTGGCGCTGCCAAGCCTACTGCATATGCTCTCACCGAAGAGGACGGAACTTTGCTTCTTGCTGAAATTAAGCCGGCAAAGTACGTATTGAAAGCGGAGTTTCTCGGCTACAAGGCTTTTGAAAAAGAGTTTGAGGTCAAGGACGCGGATGTGGACCTGGGGCATTTGAAACTTGTCCCTAATGAGGAACAGCTCGCTGCTGCCAAGGTGTCGGCCGTGGGCAATCCCATCCAGATGAAATCGGACACCATTTCGTTCACGGCTTCATCTGTAAAGACTACGGAAAATGATATGCTTGAGGACCTTCTGAAAAAAATCCCTGGCATAGAAATTTCTGAGGACGGTAGCATTACGCATAACGGACGCTCTATAGACAAGATAACCATAGACGGAAAGACATTCTTTCTGAACGACCCGCAATTGGCATCAAAGAATCTTCCGGCCAAGATTGTTGATAAGGTGAAGGTTATAGAGAAAAAGTCCGATCAGGCGCAGTTTACAGGCATAGACGACGGCGAGGAAGAGACCATAATAGACCTGAGCGTGAAGCCCGGGATGCTAAACGGATTTTTCGGGAACGCCACTGCCGGTGCAGGACACGATGTGCCTAATACCGATGTCACCGGCGATTACAGATATCAGGGTGCCGCTTTTGCCGGAAAATTCACGGAAAAGACACAGCTCGCATTCATCTTCAATGCCAATAACACTAACGACCGTGGCTTCAGGGATTTCTCCGGAGAGATGATGAGCACTATCCGTGGCGGTGGAATGGGGCGTGGCCAAGGTGGCTGGGGCGGAGGAAATGGTATCACCACTTCTTTCATGACCGGTCTTAACGGCGGCACGACTCTTTTCAATGACAAGATGGACCTTAGCGGCAATTATCTTTATAATTCCACGAATAAGGATGTGCAGGAGTCATCGGCTAAAACGACATATTTGGAAGATTCCAATCTTCTTTACGATTCGAATGGTATCAGTAACACAAATTCTCAAGGTCACAGGTTCGGAATGCGTATGGAGCATAAGTTCTCAGACAACACATCCATCATATTCGAGCCTCAGATCAATTTCGGAAACGGAAGTTTCTCGGAGAGCAGCGAAGATGCCACCAGTACATATTATACTGCTGACGGTTCTACCCTGAAGACGAACGCGAGCAAGAAAACCAATGCCGGGGACAACAAGAACCTGTCTACGGAAGGATTCGCCCTTTTACGTCAGAAGCTTTGGATGCCTGGACAGACCATGACTATCATGGGTAATTACAACGTGAGCAGAAATGACTTGAACGGTTACAATAATTCCAGCACTGAGATTTTTGCCGAGGACGGGACGTCAAGCCTTTCTACCGTGAATCAGAAATATACACAGGATCAGAATTCTTATAGTTTGTGGGGAAATGCGACGTTCACCCAGCCTCTCGGCGGCAATTTCTATCTTGAGGCCAATTATTCTTACAGCTGGAACAAATCCCAGTCAGATAAGGTCACTACTGATGCGCAGACAGGCGCTGCCATAGACAATTACTCAAACAGCATAGTCAACGAGTACATCAATCAAGAAATTGGTCTGAACGCCTTATACCAGGGTTCAGGATACAGGGTGCAGGTAGGTATGGCTGCCAAGCCTACAAAGACGCATAATTACACGGCTACGGGAGCTTCTTATCAGGTGGATACCACGATGACGCGCATCAACTGGGCACCAAACGCTATGGTTTTCTTTAATTTAGGAGAGAACGGAAGCTTCAGGTCTTTCTATTTTGGAAGAAGCGCACAGCCGAGCACTTCGCAGCTCATTACCATCGCGGACAATTCCAACCCGCTGAGCGTTTCATTCGGTAATCCTAATCTGTCGCCTTATTTCTCGCACCAGCTTCGCGGGGATGTAAGATACAACAACAAACAGACTTACGCGTCGGTGAACGCACGCTGGGATGCGACATATAATGACAATCCTATAGTCAATGCCACTTGGTACACTAACGGTATCGCCTACACTATGCCGGTGAACGGGACCTCGAATTTTTCGGCCAATTTCAACGTGTATCTGAATCTTCCTATAAAGAAGACTGGATTCACTTTCATGAACATGGCCCGTGTCGGGTGGAGTCAGTCGGAGAATTTCGTGGGCAACGGAATAGACACTTCCAAATATATCAAGGAAGACGGCTCTCTGGATTATGATGTTTTCTTCGGTGATTATGACGAGATACACTCAAAACTGGTGAGCAACGGAACCAAATCGTTCAATTTTACGGAACGTATGGTCGGAAAGTATCGCAATGATGCTCTCGAGGTTGAACTGGGCGCCAGAACCAGAATGAATTCGAGCCGTTACACATTGGATAACGTAAATGAGAAGACCCGTACTTTCAACAATCAGATCCGCACTACCGCTACCTGGACCTGGGATTTGGCAGGACTCAGTGCCAAGGGAGAATTCAACTACAACTGGTATAACGGATATTCTACCAAGCAGCCTGATGAGTATGTACTCAATCTCGAAATTCAGAAACAGCTTTTCAATAAGAAAATGACGGTGGCTCTCAAAGGATATGATATTTTGGGTCAGGCGAAAAACCTTACGGTGACCGATACGGCCAATTACCATACCGAGTCTGTAAACAATACTTTGGGACGATATATAATTCTCTCGCTTACTTATCGCTTCGGTAATTTCGGCGGTAATCGTGGCGGGCACGGCGGCCCTGGCGGTCCCGGAGGTCCACCACCAATGAGATAGTTTTATTATATTTGCCATTGATATGGCAGAAATGGAAAAATATGAAAAGATACTCGAAGAACATGGAGTAAGACCGACAGCGGTAAGAATCCTTGTTCTTCGTGTCATTTCATCGTATCACAACACTTTCAGCCTTACCGATTTGGAGGCTGAACTTGAAAGTGTCGACAAATCGACGATATTCAGAACGCTGATTGTTTTCGCGCAGCATCATCTCGTTCACGAGACTGAGGACGGAAGCGGCTCCACCAAGTATTGTTATTGTCATAACGATCACACTTGTGAAGTGGAAGAGTTGCACTGTCATTTTTATTGCGAAAAATGTCAAAAGACTTACTGTCTGGAGAATACCCATATTCCCATAGTCCGCTATCCGGAAGGTTTTGAACTTCATGAAGTGGAGTATCTTCTCAAGGGAATCTGCCCGGACTGTGCATCGAAATAGCATTGCAACCCGGTTGCGCTTAACTCGGCATATCTTTGCTCCCGATAAATCATTAAAATCATGGAAAAAGAGCAAAAGATAATGATAGCGCGTATCGGAGTGTGCGCACTGCTTCTGGTTGGAGTGTTAACTCTGCCTTTGGGAAATCTTGTCAAACTGGTCCTTTGTATAATCGCCTATCTGACAGTGGGCGCCGATGTGGTGTATGAAGCTGTGGAAGGTATTTTTCACGGAGATGTTTTCGATGAGCATTTTCTTATGGCCCTTGCTACCATAGGAGCTTTTGCGATAGGAGAGTATCCTGAAGCCGTGGCCGTAATGTTCTTTTACCAGATAGGGGAATTGTTTTCTGATATTGCAGTGGACAGAAGCCGTGAATCCATATCGTCCCTGATGGACATTCGTCCGGATTATGCCAATATCGAAGACGGTGATTCTCTCCTGAGCGTATCTCCGCAAGATGTGCATATAGGAGATGTCATCGTGGTGAAGCCGGGGGAAAAAATTCCGATAGACGGTAAGGTTCTCAGCGGGAATTCATCTCTGGATACGGCCGCATTGACAGGCGAAAGCCTTCCGCGCGAGGTAAAGCCGGGAGACGACGTGCTTAGCGGAAGCGTGAATATGACAGGTTTGCTCAGGATAAAGACAGTCAGCACCTTCGGGGATTCGACAGTCTCCAAAATTCTGGAGCTGGTGGAGAACGCGCAGACAGGAAAAGCTCAAAGCGAAAAATTCATTACCCGCTTTGCCAAAGTATATACTCCTGTCGTGGTTGTCGGAGCGGTTCTTCTCGCTCTTCTTCCACCTGTATTTACGGGAGGAAATTGGCTTTTATGGTTGCATAGGGCATTGATATTTCTGGTCATTTCTTGTCCTTGCGCATTGGTCATATCCATTCCTCTTACTTTTTTTGCCGGAATTGGCGGCGCGTCTAGAAAGGGTATTCTGGTAAAAGGGTCGAATTATCTGGAACTTCTTGCCAAAGTTGATACGTTTGTCTTCGACAAGACGGGCACTTTGACTAAAGGAAATTTCTGTGTAAGTGATATTTGCGCCTGCGGCTCGGATAATGACAAACTTCTCGAATGGGCGGCGCTTGCCGAGGTCTACTCTGATCATCCTGTAGCAGTCTCGCTTAGAGCTGCATGTAAATCTCCTCTTGACAAAAGCAGAGTAAGCAATGTAACGAACTTCGCAGGTGAAGGGATATGCGCAGAAATTGACGGAAAGAAAGTTTATGCCGGCAACGAAAAACTGATGCGTCGCATAGGGGTCGAGTGCGGAGAAGCCAAAAAGACAGGAACCGTGGTTTTCGTCAATGTGGATGGAGAGTATATCGGCTATATTGTGGTCTCTGACAGTGTGAAGCCAAATTCCAAGAACGCGTTGGCTCTTCTTCGCGCTTCGGGGATAAGGAAGTGCGTGATGCTGACCGGAGACCGGACTGAAGTGGCCGAGGAAGTGGGGAAGGAGATTGGCCTGGATGAAGTGTATGCCGGTCTTCTACCTGCGGGCAAGGTGGAGAAGGTGCAGGAGATAAAAAATGCCGACGCGAAAGGGACGCTCGCTTTTGTGGGAGACGGCATCAATGATGCGCCTGTGCTGAAATTGGCTGACCTGGGCATAGCTATGGGTGGTGTAGGCAGTGATGCTGCTATCGAAGCGGCGGATATTGTTCTGATGGATGATGACCCGCTGAAACTTCCACAAGGGATAAAGATTGCCCGTAAGACGCATTCCATCGTTATGCAGAATATCATATTCGCGATAGGGATAAAACTTCTTTTCCTGCTTCTCGGAGCGCTTGGACTGGCCAATATGTGGGAAGCTGTATTCGCTGATGTAGGCGTTACGGTCATAGCTGTTTTGAATGCTTTGAGGGCTATGCGCGTAAAATAATTGCTGTTATTCGGGACATCTTTCGTATATTTGAAACCATGAAGAAAGATTTCTCGGTAGCAGGACATAATTTCAGGGTCATACTTCCGTCCGCGTGCCCGCTATGGGCGCATATGCAGCAGTATGATCCTTTTTTCGTGAAGGATGCGGAGCCCGTTTTTCAGCTTTCTCTGGAAAAAGAGGTGGATGTTGAAGGCCGTACTTTATATTATGATCAGAGTACAGAGCCTGGCGAGACCAAGATAACCATCTATAGAAAAGGTTCTGACTGGATCTTCGAATCGTCTCCGACATCGTTGCGGCCTGTGGCTATGCGACTTTTGCTCAGTGAAGATTTCAGTAAATCGAAATTGCAGATTTTAAATTCTGCAGAGTCGCTTTTCGCCCTTAATAATGCCCTGATGCTTCAATATGCTTTCCGTACAGCCGGAATGCACACGCTTGAGATGCACGCTTCCGTGATCGCGTATGACGGGAGGGCCTACCTTTTCCTGGCGAAAAGCGGTACAGGAAAGAGCACGCACAGCAGAATGTGGCTGGAAAACATAGAAGGAAGTCATCTCCTTAACGATGATAATCCTGTCGTAAGGGTTCTTGATGACGGTCAGGTACGTGTCTATGGTTCACCGTGGAGCGGGAAGACGCCTTGCTATGTCAATGAAGATTATCCTGTAGGCGCTATGGTGCAGATAAAACGAGCGAAGCAGAACAGGGCGGTGGGCCTGGATGTTGTGCATTCATATGCTCTCGTTTATTCTTCCTCGTCGGGAATAAAGTTCGAAAGTTCCATGGGAGATGCGCTCAGCGACACTATTGAGAAAGTTGTGAGCGGGACGAGGTGTTTTACTTTGGAATGTCTTCCTGATGCGCAGGCGGCGTTGACGTGCAGGGAGGCCGTGTGCAGATGAGTCTTGTGGTTCCAAACGCGATATTCTTTTCCCATATCTGCGATTTGCTTGACCATGGCAAGGATGTGTCTTTCGTTGTGAAGGGCAGCAGTATGCGCCCCTTCATCGAAGGAGGAAAGGATAGTGTCACTTTAAGAAAAAGCGAATTCACCTGCGGAGATGCGGTGCTGGCCAGATTGGCCGAAGGCCATTATGTCCTTCATCGGGTTGAAAGCATTGATGGGGACAGAGTTACGCTTAAAGGGGATGGGAATCTGTCCGGTCGGGAGAAATGTCTCTTGGGCGATGTTATGGGGAAGGTCATCCTTGTTACTAAAAATGACGGTCGCAAAGTGGTGGATGTGTCGGATGCAAGGTATAAGAGAAGGATTCAAAGGTGGGTGCGTTCCCCCTATATTTTCAGAAGAATAGTATTGGCGATTTATAGAAGAATTAAGATATGAGAATAGTAGAAGGTTTTAAATTAAGAAAGATCTGCGGAGAGAACGTAGTGGTCCCGGAGGGTGCCAAGCTTGTTAATTTCAACAAGATGCTTTCGCTCAATGAGACTGCGGCTTTCCTTTGGGAATCTGTGCAGGGTAAGGAATTTGATGCACAGACCCTTTCGGATTTGCTTTCGGAGAGGTACGAAGTGGCTCCGGAAAGAGCTCTCACTGATGCTCAAACACTTCTTGCCAAATGGCAGGAGGTGGGTGTTGTCGAATAATGAAAGGCTTTAAGGCTTGTTTTAAAGGGCTGTTGTCTCTTCTTCGTCCCATTCTTCCTGAAGTAATGGGATGCAGCGCGTTGTATCTTGGCGCTGTTGCGTGCTCGTTGGCTTTCGTGTGGTATAGCAAGAAAGTCGTCGATATAGCGACCGGGGTTGACGGCGCGCCTCTTGGTAAGGCAGTCACGGTATTGGTCCTGATAATGGTCCTTCAGATTCTTTTCCGTGTCATTTCGAAAAGAGTGGAGGGCGAGATTACCATAAAAGCCAAGCTTTCAATAAGAAAAAACGCTTTTGACAAGGCGCTGTGCAGTCAGTGGACCGGTAAGGACAGATTTCATAGCGCTGATATCGTGAACCGACTGGAGGAAGATATAAGGATAGTGAGCGAATTCTTGTGTGTCACTTTCCCTTCCGTGGCCGTGACTGTAGTCCAATTGGTCTGCGCTTGCGTGATGCTCTTCTCCTTTTCCTCTTCTCTTGCTTTGGTCATTGTATGGATAATGCCTGTCGCTGTGGTGGGCTCGCGTCTTTTCTTTAAAAGACTCCGCGCTTTGTCACTGGAACTTCGCGGGATAGACGGAAAGATCCAAGGTCATATGCAGGAACACCTTCAGAGTCGTGTCCTTGTAAAGACGCTTGGTGCAGAGAATATAGTCGAAGCCAAGCTGGATGCTTATCAGGCCAGAGAGATGGAAAAGACAAGGGAGCGGCTCAATTACACGGCTGTCTCCAGACTATTCATGCAACTCGGTTTTACTGCAGGGTATCTCACAGCTTTTCTGTGGGGTGTCTATGGTCTTAAAAACGGGACTGTAACTTATGGCCTTATGGTGGCTTTTCTTCAGCTTGTCGGTCAGGTTCAGCGTCCGGTGGCAGATATGGCCTCATATATTCCATCATTCATAAAGGCTCTTTCTGCCCAGGAAAGACTTATGGACATAGATGATATGGCCAGAGAATTCAGTTCTGAAGTTAAAATCCTAAAGGGAAATTTGTCTTTGTATGTCAAGAATCTGACTTTCTCCTATGATGGAAAGAAGAATATTTTTCACGATTTCTCGTGCGAATTCAAGGCCGGAGAGCTTACGGCCGTATGCGGGCCTACCGGTAAGGGAAAAAGTACATTGGCAAGTCTAATCCTGGGGGTTTTGAGGCCTGACAGCGGGCACATAATCATATCTGACGGTCCCATATCGGAAGAGGTTGGCCCGCATACACGTTCCAATTTCATGTATGTTCCTCAGGGAAATTCGCTTTTGAGCGGAACCATACGGGAGAATCTGCTTTTTGCCAATCCTGACGCCACGGAGCAGATGCTTGCGGAGGTGCTTCACCTCGCCGCCGCGGATTTCGTGTTTGATTTGCCTTTGGGTATGGACACGGGATGCAATGAGGTGGGGCGGGGTCTGAGTGAAGGCCAATGTCAGCGCATCGCCATAGCGCGCGCCCTTCTGAAGGAAGGCGGTATACTTATACTTGACGAATCTACATCCGCTCTTGATCCGGCTACTGAGATGACGGTGCTTGAGAGGCTGCACGAGAGGTATTATAAAACTAAAACCATCATATGCATAACGCACAGGATGGCTGTTGCCGAGCTGGCTGACAAGGTAGTGGAAATCTGACCTCTACCAATTGGCCCATACCCCGTCTGATGTTATCAGACAGGCTTTGATTTCAGGATGTTCTGACAGGTATCCCCGGGCTTTTACATCTCCTATTACCATAAAATAGGTGGCAAGTGCGTCAGCGATGGTGGCGTTGCTGGCTATTACGGTGGCGCTTAACAGATTATGAGATACAGGATGCCCCGTTTCTGGATTTATGGTATGAGAATATTTCTTTCCGTCCTTTATGTAAAATTTACGGTAGTTTCCTGATGTGACCACTCCTACCGTTTCTCCGGAGGAGTTCCATGTTTCCTTTATGTCTGCTCCCGGAGTGTTGTTCCCGTCTGTCGGGTTGTCTACGCCTATTGTCCATCCTTTACCGCTTGGCCCGTTTCCTTTGCAGAAGATTTCACCTATGTCTATAAGATAATCCTTGGCGTGATGGGATTCGAGAAGTTCTGCTATAAGGTCGCAACTGAAGCCCTGGGCTATGGCGTTGAAATTCAGTTGTGGCATGGCCGATCTGCGGTCCAAAAGAAAATCCTGCCCGGTTATGCGTTTCCCTATAAGCGGGGTGATCTGCGACGGATTTTTAAGTTTGTCCATACCATAAGCGTCCAGACAAGCCTTTATGTCTTCTTCACTTGGGAATTGGCTTGATTTGAATCCGAATCCCCATATGTTGTAGAGCGGTGCGTATGCCGGATCTACGGCTCCTCGCGTTTTTTCCCATATGCCGAATGACAGTTCGTACATCTTAGCGAACATAGGGGAGAGGGTGATGGTGTCTCCGGCGTTGAAATGACTCAGAAGCGAATTCTGATTATAGCCTGAAAGCGTGAAGTCTATTTCTTTCAGCAGACTGTCCACCTGAATCTGCAGTCTGGCCGGTTTTTCGTCCGCGCCCCTATATTTTACATTGTATACTCCTCCTTGGGCATAACCTGAGAGGCGGTAATAATTGTTGTCCGTACAGCTCAGGGCCATCGTACAAAGTAAAAACAGGCAGGAGTAAATCTGATTTTTTTTCATCTCGGCAAAGTATTTGTACAAAAATACGTGATTTTTGCGCCAAAATATGCATCTTTGTATGATTTATACGTTTCGTGACTATGAAATTTAGAAAAGCGGTTGTCGTGGTATTGGCTTTGGGGGCCTTTTTGTCGTCTTGCAATAAAGATGATAGCAGCAGTTCAACATATTATTCGCTTTCGGGAACTCTTTCCGTCGGCGAATTGCCTGCGTATGTCAATCCTGGAGATGTCTATTCATTCGAATCTTCAGGTGTATCCATTCCCGACACGGAGACGCACGAAGATGTAGTGCTATATTATGTCTATAAGAATTCGGTTGATAATAAGAGAGATACTGTGTCCTCTTACAGCGTGACCATTCCAGATATGACAGGAACATATACCATCACGGCTACAGCGGAGGCGAAAGGGTATTACACCAAGACGGTGACTCTCACCGCTACGGTAGTGAGCGACAAGTCCCTTACCGGTTGTGACAGGTCAACCCTTTCTGCTTTTATGGATACCCGAGATGGAAAATCGTACAGGCAGGTCAATATAAACGGAAACTTCTGGATGGCTGACAATCTCGCCTATTATGAGAAAGACTCTGATGGAAAGTATCTTGCCGGTCACTCATATTATACATTGAAAGCTACGGATGACATTTTCGGCGGTTTTTATGATTGGAATGATGCCCGGAACGCCTGTCCGTCAGGTTGGAGACTTCCTACTTCGGAAGAATGGGAGAAGTTAGGGGAATCAGCCGGAGATCTGATGGTTGATGCATATTATAACGGAGAGCGTCTGTGGGAGTTTTGGCCTGATGTGAAAGTTACCAATAAGCACAATATGTTCCTTATGCCTTTCGGCTATGCGACGATAGTTGACGGCGAATATGATTTTACAGGATTCAACGATTATGCCTTTTATTGGGCAAGCGATGAAGGAAAGCCTATATGCAAATATATCTATGTAGCTACGCCTAAGGTTCTGGACTGGGTGAATCCGAGCGAAACGGATTTCGCGGCGCAGATTCGCTGCATCAAGGGATAGTGGCTATAATGTGAAGAATGCCGAGCATTGCCTCGGAGAATATGTCGCTTAGACAGATGAGTACCCTCGGAGTATATCCGAGGGTATTTAGTATAATCGCGATGACGCTCACATTCATCAGGGCTTCGCATATCGGAAGGGCGAGCAGGTTGGTGAGCAGAAAATATTTGGGCAGGGTACCGAATTTAAAATAAACCAGAGGGGCGGTGCAAAATTGGCAGCTTAGCGACAGTGCCAATGAGGACCAGATTTTTCTGGCTGCGCCCTTTTCTGTCGGGAGCCATTTGTCAAGATGCGGAAATAAAAAAATAATGCCCGTGCAGGAAAGATATGACAGTTGGAAGGAAAGAGTCTTTATTGAATCCGGATGCAGGCAGAGCTGTATCATGGAGGCTAGAAGCAATTGGTTGCCAATCGGAGTCTTTCTGTGCGGCAACATTTCGTTTATGCAGTGCAGGCTGATGAATAAAAAGGCGCGGACAAGCGAAGCGCCGGCTCCGCAACAGAGCGTATAGGCTCCGCTTGTGAAGATTACTGTCGTGTTTCTAATCTTTTTCGCAGTTGGGCTGTGTCCTAAAAAGAACAGGCTTTTTTTAAGCATGCCAGATAAAATAGCCAGATGCAGTCCCGATAGGGCGAGAATATGGGCGGCGCCGCTTTTACTGAAATCCTGCCGTAGTTCAGTTGTCAGTGATGACTTGTCTCCGCATAGCAATGCCTGCAGAAGACTTGTTGTCGTCTCGTTTTTAAACGGAGTGTTATTTACTCTCGTTTGCATGAACATGAGCATGGCTTTTCTCTGCTCCGTAAGCAGGTGAACTTCACATCCGAGCCTCTGGTTTATGGCGCAAAATACTCCGCAGAAGAAAAATAAAGATGCAGGTAAAACCCATGATGCCAGCCTTTTGGAGCAGTAAAACAAAAGCATTGCGGATATGCATATGATGCATATCCATCCTTGCGCCCAGAGATAGTCTTGCGAAAAAGAGGTGTATGATGCCGCAAACACTCCGCATAAGAAGGGGAGTGAAGCAAAAAGAAGCAAATTGCTTTTCATAGTAGTTCAGTTGGTGCTAAGGTACGCCTTTTTTTGTTAAATTTGCGCCCGAGAAAGAAAATTTGAATTTATTGACACTATATGAAGATTCTTGTTATAAACTGTGGAAGTTCGTCTATCAAGTACCAGCTTCTTGACATGCGCAGCGAGGAGGATTATTCACTTTTGGCCAAGGGCCTTGTGGAGAAAATACATCTTCCGGAAGGTAAAATTACACATAAGCCTACGGGAGGCACGCCTGTTGTCAGAGAGCAGAGCGTCCCGGATCACACTGTGGGCATGCAGCTGGTTCTCGATATGCTCAGCGACCCGGAGCATGGAGTCATCAAAGATTTCGCCGAGATTGATGCCGTAGGGCACAGAATAGTGCAAGGGGCTGATTTCTTCAGTGGGTCGGTGGTCGTTGACGAAGACGTGATGGACAAGATAGGGATATGCTGCGACTTCGCGCCACTTCATAACCCGGCACATATTCTTGGCATAAGGGCCATGCAGAAGGTCCTTCCAAAGGTGCCGCAGGTAGTGGTTTTCGATACTGCCTTTCATCAAAGCATGTCCCCCAAGAACTATATGTATGCTCTTCCTTATGAATATTATCAGAAATATAAAGTCCGCCGTTACGGCGCTCACGGGACATCACATCAGTATGTCAGCAGGGAAGGTGCGAAATTGGCAGGTCTGGACATCAACAACAGTCGCATAATCACTTGCCACATAGGTAACGGAAGCTCCGTCACCGCCATTAAGGACGGTAAATGTATCGATACTTCCATGGGATTCACTCCGCTTGAGGGTATGATCATGGGGACAAGGTGCGGACTCATAGATGCCAATATCGTTCCGTACATCATGAAGAAGGAGGGACTGACTCCTGATCAGATGACGGATATCATGAACAAGAAATCAGGCTTCCTGGGATTGTCCGGCAAGAGCTCGGATATGAGGGATATTATGGGCTATGCCGAGCAGGGAGATGAGCGCGCGCAACTTGTCCTGGACAAGGTGGTTCTTGACATCACAAAACTGGTGGCCGCTTATATCGCTGAACTTAACGGAGTAGACCTTATCGTGTTTACTGCCGGTATTGCAGAAAATAATCCTTGGCTCAGGGAATACGTCTGCAAGAATTTCTCCTATATGGGAATAAAGATAGACAAGACCGTAAACGATGCGGCTCGCGACGCTGCCATCATATCTTCTGGGGATTCCACCGTGAAAGTGGCCCTTGTCCCTACAGATGAGGAGCTGATGATAGCAAGAGACACTATGAGATTAACAAAAGAACTGAAATAAGATGATAAGCAATTTTTCTGAACTCTTCACCGAATTGAAGGAGAAGGGTATTTGTAAGAAACTCGTTGTCGCATGGGGCGTGGACGAGCATAGTATAGAAGCGGCATACAAGGCCGTGGAGATGGGCTTTGTGCAGGCTACATTGGTAGGAGACAAGTCGAAGATAGAGGCTGTCTGCTCCGCAAAAGGATTCGATATCTCGAGATTCACCATCGTGGATGAGCCTGTAGAGCTCAAGGCAGTGAGCGCAGCAGTCGCTCTTGTACACGACAAGATGGGAGATGTTCTTATGAAGGGGCTTTGCTCTACGGACAAATTCCTTCGCGCCATTCTTAATAAGGAGGTTGGACTTCTTCCTGCAAAGGGGCTTCTCAGCCACGTGGGTATCATAGATAACCCTAATTATCACAAACTTATGTTCATAAGTGATATGGCCGTAATCCCTGCACCGGAATTCCGCCAGAAGGTTAAGGAGGCTGGATTCCTTCTTTCGACAGCCAAATCTTTCGGTATAGCTAAACCGAAGATAGCTTTTATCGCCGCTTCAGAACAGATGCTTGACTCCATGCCTGCTTGCATGGAGGGAGCGATGCTCGCCACTATGGCCAATCGCGGACAGCTGGGTGCTTGCCTTGGAGACGGCCCACTTGCCCTGGATGTGGCTATTGATAAAGAGTCTGCTGATATAAAAGGGCTTAAGAGTGAAGTGGCTGGCGATGCCGATTGTCTTCTTTTCCCTAACATCGAGTCTGCCAATGTATTCTGGAAGACAAATTCCAAGCTTTGTAAAGAAGTAAAGCAAGGAGGGATGCTCGTGGGAACAACCGCTCCTTGCCTTCTTGTTTCACGTGCAGACAGCGCCGAGACTAAACTTAACTCGATTGCCGCTGCCGTTATGTGTGCAAAATAAATTACAACAAGCCTCTGCGCTTGGCGTAGTCAATTATGAAATCGGCTGTCCCTGGGATTCCAAGGATGGCCGAATCTATACATAGGTCATAGTTTGACGCTACTCCCCACTCAGTAAAAGTGAAGAAGTTGTAGTAATCAGCTCTTTCTTTGTCTTTCCTTTGAATCAGAAGTTCAGCCTCCCTTTCCGTCAGGCCTTTTTCTGCCATCATCTTTTTAACCCTCACTTCGAATGGTGCGCTGATGAATACATCTATGCAATCCATGTCACGAAGTACATAGTCGGAAGCTCTTCCTACGAAGATGGCATTCCCTTTTTGTGCGATGTCGCGAATGGTATCGCTTTGGATTTTAAAGAGTTCGTTGTCTCCCAGTCCGGTTCCGAATGCCCAGAATCTGTGCTTTTCGTCGCTTGTCGTGAAAAGCTCCTTACGGATACCGCTTTTCTTTGCTGCTTCCGTTAAAAGTTCTCCGTCGTAGACATTGATGCCCAGACGCTTTCCCAATTCATCTGCCGTGGCTTTGCCTCCGCTTCCGAATTGGCGTCCAATGTTAATGATTATGTGCTTCTTTTCCATATTTAAACTTCTCCTTCGAAGGCGTTAAGTCCTTCTCCGTCTTTTAGATTTTTAAGTTTGCGTGAAGTTATGGTGATGCAGATTCCGGCAATCAGACAGGATGCGACGTCTGAAATGGGGAATGAGTACCATACTCCGTTTTCTCCCATAAAGGTAGGCAAAATATAGAGAAGTGGTACCAGAATAAGCAGCTGCCTGCTAAGTGACAGAAGTATGCTCTTTTTGACCATTCCTATGTTCTGATAGAAATTGGCCGATACCAGATTTATGCTTATGATTCCGATGCAGAGATTCATTATTGTAAGTCCGTGGACGGCGTGCTCTTCCAGTGCGCGGTCCTTGGTGAATATGCTGACCAGCAGGTCAGGACACAGTACGCTGAAGATGAAACATAGCAGTGTTATGACCGTAACGCATCCGGTCGTTAGCCAGAATACCTGTCTTACGCGGGAATATTGTCTGGCGCCCCAGTTGTAGCTGGCGATAGGCTGCATTCCCTGGTTGAATCCCATGCATATCATAAGGAAAAGGAAGGTTATCCTGTTCGCTATTCCGTATGCCGCTATCGCGATGTCTCCTCCGTGTGCTTTCAGCTGTTGATTGATGAAAAGAGTAACGATACAGCTTGCGCAATTCATAAGGAATGGTCCCATTCCTATGCTGAGTGAGGCTTTCGCTATTTTTCCGTCCCACCCGAAGGCATGTTTGCCGTAGTGGATGATTCTTCTCTTGTCACAGAAGAAGTATATGGCATATATCAGTGCAAATATTTGGCATAGAATGGTGGCGATAGCCGCGCCCTTGATTCCCATTTTGAATACGAATATGAATATAGGGTCCATAATCGCATTGGAAATAACCGTAAACAGGGTGAGTCCCATGGCAGTTTTCGGATTTCCGGACGCTCTGATAAGGTTGTTGAGTCCCATATACATATGGGTGACCACGTTGCCAAGAAGAATATATGTCATATAGTCTCTGGCAAAAGGAATTGTGGCATCCGACGCCCCGAAGAAATACAGGATAGGGTCCAGAAATGCAAGTACCACGATACTGAAGAGGAGTCCAAGCAATGTATTGAGAGTCATTACGTTGCTCAGAATCTTGTTAGCCACGACATAGTTTTTCTGGCCAAGCATCATGGATGTCATAGTCGCCGCACCGATACCTACAAGTGTTCCAATGGCGGCGCTCAAGTTCATGAGAGGAAATGTAACTGCAAGTCCGGACATGGCCAACGTACCTACTTCAGGAATATGGCCTATGTAGATACTGTCCACCATATTGTACAGTGATGACGCTGTCATGGCGACAATTCCCGGGGTGGCGTATCGTTTAAGTAAGGTTCCGACTTTTTCTGTGCCCAGTTCGGTTGGTGCTCCGTTGTTCATTCTTTATTCTTTATCTACTAACTCAATTTCAAAATAAATAGGACAATATGCCGGGATTGCGGTTCCGGAACCGCTTGATGAGTAGGCATTGGCCGAAGTCATATAGACTCTTCCTTTCTCATGCGGCTTCATCTGATATATTCCGTATGCAAATCCGTTCACTATGGTGCTCTTGCTGGAAGTCATCGTAAGGGATGTCGCGTTGTCCCCCCAGTTGATGAGAACCGGATCTCCTGTCGCTGTGCCACCGAAGACTTTTGCGGAATCGGCTAAGTTTGTGTCGATTCCTGTTCCGTCAATTCTTCTGCAGATATAGTTTATATACACTTCTGCACTGGAACTGTATGTGGTGTCCGGCTTGTCTGACGCTACGTCTTGAACATAATACACTCCCGTAGTAAGTGAATCTGCCTTGTCCCAATCTGCGCCCATGGCTTTTTTCAGCAGCTCCATTTCCCATTCCGTCACGTCCTTGACAGACTCTGCGATGGAAAAGTCATATATCAGGGCAGAAGTGGAGGAACTCATGTTGGAAATATAATCCTCTTTTGAAGAGTATCTGCTTGTGGTAAGCAGCCATCCCGGCACTATCACTTTGCATTTTCCGCCTACGCCCATCTGAGAAAGCAATTCTTCTATTCCGGCGTATGAACTGTTCTGACCCCTGTAGGAGAATTTCGGCCCATAGTATGTGCGTTTGTCATATTCGCCTATCCTCTTTGATACAGCTTCCGATGTGGTTTCGCTCACCGTGCCGTCAAGAGAGGTTACCGTGTATTCAAGTCTGAGGTAAGGATTGTCATCGATCGAGCTGACACTTTGAGAAGTGACATCACCCGGGTCCATGCTGATGATCCATGATCCCAGTTCAGTTTCTTTCCATGAACTTTCCTTGTTTACTGAAATCCATGCGTTGAATTCTTTCAGGGCCAATTCGCCAGTGTCACTTGACCCTTCCTTCGCACAAGACGCTACAAGCAATACGCTCGCCGTAAGCCATATAAAGGTATTTTTCATAATCTGATCTTTTCTAAATAATCGTCCAACTCTGAGAATCCGCCGATGTCTTCTCCTATGAGCAGTTTGCCTCCCGATGCCAATTCGTGTCCGCCTCCGTGGAAATATTTTCTCGCTATATCTCTTGCGGACCATCCCTGCTTGGAACGTATGGATACACGTATGGTGGAAGGATCTTCTCTAAGATAAATGGATATTTTCACTTTATCTATGCTCAGAGGCACGTTTACCAAATTCTCGAGTTCGCCCTCCTGTAAGCCAAATCTATGCCAAATATCACTGCTTACTTTGATAATGGCGATGCCGTCTTTCCGAATGGAAAAATGCTCTGAAAGGATGTGCGCGAAGGCGCGTACCCTGTTCTCCCTGTAGCGGTTATAGAGTTCGAATACTATTCTGTTCCTGTCTATTCCATAGGAAAGCAATTCACTTGCCATCTGAAGTGTGGAGGAAAAGGTCGCACAAGAGAAATTGTTGGTGTCCGTGGTCATTCCGGCCATAAGGCAGAACCCGCATTTCCCGCTCAAAATCTCTCTGCGTTCCGCGTTATCTGTGCAGAGTTCTTTAAGTACATAGTATATTACCTCGCAAGAAGAAGATATGTCTGTTTGGCTGAAGAGTACATCGAACTTCTCTTTTTGCGCTCCCATATGATGGTCAAAAAGAATTTTTTTCGCCCGGGAATGTTCCAGCGCCTCTGCGGGATAACCGCATCTGCCTGGCTCACAGAAGTCAGTGCATAAAATCAAATCCGCCTTTTCTATGAGAGCGACGGCGGCATCTTCATAAAAAGTGGGAGATGGATCTATGAAAAGCAGAGTGTGGGGAAGAGGTTCGCGAATGATGGAAACATGTCTTTTCCCCTTTATCCTCAGATACTCGGCCAATGCGCTGCTGCTGCCTGCTGCATCTCCGTCCGGATGCTCGTGCGTGACAATTACGATATTGTCCGCATGCTCTATCAGAGAGGCTGTAACGACGAGTTCCTGACTTTTTTCCATGGGCGCAAATTTAATAAGAATATTGCATTTAATAAATGATTTTGCTAACTTTGCTCGGCTTAGTTGAAACAAAAATAAAAAGATAAAAAAATGATTACAAAGGACACTTGGCTTAAGTTTATGCAGAACAAGGTGCTGAACAGACTCGTCACCTGGTTCATTCTCCCGGTATGCGTGGCAGTTCTCGTATATGCGCTCGTAGACAGTATTTCGCAGCCTGTTAAATTCAATAAGGCTAAGTCCGTGCGTGAGCAGGTGGGCATTCAGCGTCTGAAAGATATCCGTACACTTCAGGAGGCTTACAAGAGCGTCAATGGCAAGTATACAGATAACTTTGATACTCTAAAGACCTTCTATCTTACTGGGGATGTGATAGTTAAGATGCAGATAGGTTCTAGGGACGACTCGCTTTCAGTAGCTCATACGAAAGAAATCCGCAAGACCGTGCCTTGGCTTAGAGGTGAGTCCTTAAACAAGTTCTATTATGAAAAATACCAGAAAGGCGACAAGAAGCTTGTGTTTACTATAGACCAGAAGATTCCGGTAAGAGATACACTTTTCAAGACCCGTACAGCATTCTGTGTCGATTCTCTCAGAACTATTCCGTTCTCCGGTGGAGTGGGTACGGAGATGGAAGCTGTCGTAAAGACTGTGTCCGGTGTGAAAGTGCCTCTTTTTGAAGCACGTATGCCATATAGATATCTTCTTCATGGTCTTGATAATCAGCTTCGAATCAATCTTGATTCCGAGTGCCGCAATTCAAACCGTTACGAAGGTCTTCAGGTAGGTAGCGTCACTTCTCCTAACAATAACGCAGGCAACTGGGAGTAGGAACGTGACTCTGGTCCCGACACCATTTTATGATAAGGCTTGTGCGAGAGAATATCTCGCACAAGTTGTTGATATATCAGAGGATGAAGCGGTTCATTCTGTGCATCTGAGCGCTTTTGATGCATATTTTCTTTATGCCGGAGAAGAGAAGCCGGCGCTATTGGCTTGTCTGCAGGATCTCTTGCAGATAAAAGAGTATAACAAGATACTTTGTCACTGGGACGGCAGTATTCTTAGTCTCTGCATCGCTCAGGGCAAATCTCTTTTGCTGGCCAATACCTATCAGGCATCAGATTTTGTTGGAGTGGTGTATTTTGTGATACTCGCCATGAAATCTCTTCAACTTAACCCGGAAGTCTCCACGATCTATTTCCGCAGCCCTCTTTCTTCTGAACGGCAAGTAATGCTTTACCATTACTTTATGGAGGTCAAATCTTTATGAGAATAATAGGAGGAAAACTGAAAGGGAAAACTATTCTTCCTCCTGCAGGATATAAGGCGCGTCCTACAACGGATTTTGCCCGAGAGGCTTTGTTCAATATTCTGGATAACGAATATGAGTTCGACGATCTTAAGGTTCTGGACCTTTTCGGAGGGACTGGCGCCGTTTCGTACGAATTCGCTTCGCGTGGAGTCGGAAGAGTATATTGTGTGGAGATGTCCAGGGAGAATGCGTCTTTCATAAAGACTGAGGCTCAGAGGCTTGGCCTGGGGAATGTCACTATGGTAAGGGATAACGTGTTCGATTTTCTGAACGTCTGCCACGAGAAATTCGATATAGTCTTTGCAGACCCTCCGTATGCCATAGAAGGATTGGAAACAATCCCTGACAGGATTTTTGAAAAAGATATTCTTCATCCTGACTGCTATTTCATTCTGGAGCACGGTCCGGGGCACGATTTCAGTTCACATCCGCACTTTTTCAAGCAGAGAAGCTACGGAAAGGTCCATTTTACTTTTTTTAAGTAGGTTTTTTACAGGCCTTTTTCTTTGGCCTCGTCCCAGATTTTGTCCATCTGGTCTAAAGTCATATCTTTGAGTGACAGTCCCTTTTTGAGCGTGTTCTCTTCAAGATAGGTGAATCTTCTGCGGAATTTGTCACAGCAGGCGTTGAGCGCTTTTTCCGGATCTGTCCCATAGAGTCTTGCGGCATTGATTACGGAGAAAAGCAGATCCCCGAATTCTTCTTCGATATGTTTCTGAGACCGTTCGTCTATGGCTTCGGTCACTTCGTCAAGTTCTTCCCGGACCTTGTCCAACACCTGACGCGGTTCTTCCCAATCAAATCCGCATCCGCGCGCCTTCTCTTGCATGGAGAGCGCTTTGAGAATGGCGGGCATAGTCTGAGGTATGCCGCTCAGAATGGTTTTGTTTCCGTCTTTCTCCTTGGCTTTTACAAGTTCCCAAGTATCCGCGATGTCTTTTGCCGACAGATTTTTTCCTGCCAATTCTCCGAATACGTGAGGGTGGCGGAAGCGCATTTTGTGACATATCTTGTGCAGACTGTCTGCTATGTCGAATTCTCTCTTTTCTTCAGCTATCTTGGCATAAAATACTATGTGATAGAGAAGATCTCCGAGTTCTTTCGATATGTCCGCCCTGTCGCCTCTCAGGATGGCGTCGCTAAGTTCATATACTTCCTCCTCGGTCATAGGGCGTATGCTTTCCATGGTCTGTTCCGCGTTCCACGGACATTTTTCTCGGAGGGCGTCCATTACGTCCAGCAACCCCCCGAAAGCTTCCAATTTTTCTTGTCTGGTATGCATAGTGCTTGATAAAACGAGGAGCGAAGATATATAATTTTTGCTATATTTGCAGCCTTATGGCACAAAATACACTTTTAGAGAGAGTTCTATCGCTTCAAGATAAGTTTCAGAGCCTGCAGGACCAGTTGTCCAGCCCTGAGGTAATGTCGGATATGAAGAAATATGTTCAGCTTAATAAAGACTACAAGCAGTTGGAACCTATTATCAAGGCTGGACTTGAATATAAAAAGACTCTTGATAACCTGGCATCGGCCAAGGATATCCTGGTAAATGAGAAAGACGATGATCTTCGAGAGATGGCCCGTGAAGAGATTTCAGAATTGGAACCCAAGGTCCCTCAAATGGAAGAGCAGATAAAACTCCTTCTCATTCCTGCAGACCCTGATGATTCCAAGAATGCCATCGTCGAGATTCGTGGCGGGGCCGGCGGAGACGAGGCTGCCATATTTGCCGGAGACCTCTTCCGTATGTATCAGCATTTTGCCGAGAGTAAGGGCTGGAAATTGGAAGTCACAGACCAGACCCCGGGTACGTCAGGTGGGTTCAAGCAGATAGTGTTCAAACTGTCTTCATCTGCCGATGGGGTGTACGGTACCATGAAATATGAATCCGGAGTGCATCGCGTTCAGAGAGTTCCTCAGACTGAAACGCAGGGCCGTATCCAGACTTCCGCGGCATCTGTAGCTGTTTTTCCTGAGGCCGGAGAGTTCGACGTTGATTTGAAATGGGACGATATCCGTTTGGATCTGTTCTGTTCTTCCGGTCCTGGCGGGCAGGGTGTCAATACGACATATTCAGCCGTTCGTCTTACGCATATCCCTTCCGGACTGGTAGTTCAGTGTCAGGAGGAGCGTTCGCAGCTTAAGAATAAGGACAGGGCTTTTGAAGAACTGCGTACCAGGTTGTATAATCTGGAACATCAGAAGTATCTCGACGAGATAGCTTCAAAGAGAAAGACTATGGTCTCAACCGGAGACCGTTCCGCTAAGATACGTACGTATAACTATCCTCAAGGCCGTGTCACAGACCATCGAATCAACTGGAGTATGTATAACCTCCCGGTGTTCATGAACGGAGACATCCAGGAGGTTATCGATCAGCTCCAGATAGCGGAGAACGCCGAACGTCTGAAAGAAGCCGGCGAATAATTTTCTAGAGAGTAGAGACTTTGTCAAGGACTAATTTTACAAGCTGCGCCACGCGTGGCTTGTAGTCTGTATTGGCATCCTTAAGATAGCGGTGCGCGATTACGCAGCATACGGTCGTAGCTTCGTGTCCGAGGTGGCGTGCGATGCCGGCTATGGCGGAGCCTTCCATCTCGAAGTTTGTGATCTTGCGGTCGGAGTATCTGAATGATTCTATGTCTTCAAGCATGTTCGGCATCGCGAGCTGCTGACGGACCACACGCCCCTGAGGCCCATAGAAACCAGGTGATGATATGGTCATTCCTCTGACTGTGGAATCTTCAAAAAGCTGGATAAGTTTGTCTGAAGCTTTCACAAAATAAGGTGTAGGCAGTTCTTTAGGCCAATTCATATGTTTCATGAAGGCTTCTTCCATAGATGTATCCGTGATTTCTTCGCGGCCTGCATACCAGTTCATAAGGCCGTCAAAGCCTATGGAGATATGTGAAAGAATGAAGGACCCCAGTGGAATTTCCGGTTGGAGAGCTCCGCAAGTGCCGAGTCTTACGATGTTGAGAGTGGTATGTTCTTTTTTTACCTCTCTTGTGGAGAAGTCGATATTGGCCAAGGCGTCAAGTTCAGTCATCACTATGTCTATGTTGTCCGTTCCTATTCCGGTAGACAGCGCGGTGATGCGGCTTCCGTGATATGTTCCTGTAGCCCACACGAATTCACGTGAAGCTCCTTCGCATTCAACAGTCTCGAAATATGGCTTGAACATGGCAACCCTTCCCGGGTCTCCAACAAGGATGACATTTTTTGCCAATTGTTCAGGACGGATATGCAGATGGAAAATGGATCCGTCCGAATTGATGATAAGTTCAGATTCTGCGATTCTCATAATAGTGTTATTTGTTTTTTCTTTTGCTCGATCTAAGTCTTGATGCGCTTTGTACCAGCAGTTCGTCCGCATAAACTCCCTTTATGGCCAGGAGGTCAAAGACGAAGGCAAAGGCCGGGAGTATGCAGGTCCATTTAAAGACAAATCCTTCTCCCATTGTAAAATAATCCACGATGAGCCAAATCTGAAGAGCAAGCAGCAGAGTGGCGCTTGCCCCGGCAAATCTTATCTGCAGGCCTCGTTTAGACCAGCTGAAAAGCGCTGCCAGATTGGCAATCAGTGAGAGAATGATGAGAATGGCATAAGGAAGTTTGCTTAAATACTTCACATCCTCAATGGGAGCATCTGAAGTATAGATGGTACCTGCGGTTCCGAAAGTCAATGCGAGCAGAATGCCCACGCATAGAGCAAAATAAAGAGTTTGTATTCTTTGCCACATATTTTATCTTGAATTGAATCTTGCGATGAATTTGTCTTCGTATGTTTTGGATACGGGGATCGGGTCTGTCTTCAATCCGAGATTTATATTGAAGGAACCGTCTTTAAGACGTATCATCTGCTCGATTTTGTTGATGTTTACTATGTACTGTCTATGACAACGCACAAGGTCGCTGTCTGCGAAACTTTCTTCTATGGTCTTCAGACGGCACCGGAGCATGAACTGCTTGAGATCATCGTAGTTATCCTGATACCATACCTTTATATAATTGTCGTCTGATTCTATGTAAAAAAGGTTGTTTTGGTTGACTACAAGTTTAAGGTTGCCGGAATTGTCATAAAGCATTATCTTCTTGTCGTTCTGCGGCGTGGCGATGGTGTCGGAAACCACCGTGTTGAAATTCATCAGTCTTATGGTCTGATCCCTTTCGGAAACGGCACAATACAGAACGGAAATGATGTTCGGAATCCCCAGACCGAATATGCAGAAAATCAAACAGTTCGCGGAATGAATCCATATGGAATGCACAGGTTTTGCAAACCATCTGTGATCTATGCCTATAAATGTCATCAACGTATAGAGAATCGTGATGATCACCATTTCGGCAAAACACCATCCCAGATACCCCAGTACGGTGATGTTTTTACTTTGCAGATTATGAAGCCAAAGTCTGGAGAGGCAGACTATCGTAAGGCACAGCAACCAAAACCCGAATGTGAACCATATGGTGTGGCTGGAAGTCAGGTTGAACCATCCGTAAACCGAAATCGTCGACAGCATAAGAGCGGACATCAAAGAGAACAATGCGGAGAGTACCACATTGAATGACAATTGCTTCTTGCTTAAGATGTATTTCGGTAACTTGTCCGTCAAAGCCATATACGGCAAAGATACAAAAAAATGCTATCTTTGCCCCCGGATAAAGATTAACAAAATGAGTAAAAAAGTAGTTGTTACAGGACTTGGTGTCCTCTCTTGCGTAGGCAATGACGTGGACACTTTCTGGAGTAATCTGGTAAGCGGGGTGTGCGGAATAGATTATATCGAGAATTTCCCTACCGACGGCTTTGCTGTGAAGATTGGCGGTGAAGTCCGCAATTTTACTCCTGAAAACTATGAAATGGATAAACCTTTTATCCGTAAGCAGGACAAATTCACTGTTTTTGCCATGGCTTCGGCATATCAGGCAATAAAGGACAGCGGTTTGGTATCATCTGAAAACATCGATCCGTTCAGACTGGGTGTTTATATCGGTTCGGGAATCGGCGGCTTCGAGACTATTCAGAGGGAAGTTTCCAAAATCTTGGAAGACCCTACGGGCCAATGGATTTCTCCTAACTTCGTGCCTTGCATAATAGGGAATATGGCAGCCGGACAGGTGGCTATAAAATTCCACGCCAACGGGCCTTGCCTGGATATCGTCACGGCTTGTGCCACATCCACTCATGCTATAGGCGAGGCTTATCGCGCCATAAAAGACGGGTATGCGGATGCTATTTTGGCCGGAGGAACTGACAAGGCCGTAATCCCTATCGGAATCGCCGCCTTTGCCAATGCCAAGACGCTTTCGCGTATAGAGGACCCGAAGAAGGCATCTCTTCCTTTCAATGCCCGTCGAGACGGGTTCGTAATGGCAGAGGGTTCTGCCGTGCTGGTTCTGGAGGAAGCGGAACATGCGAAAAAACGCGGGGCCAAAATTTATGCTGAAATTGTGGGTTATGGCTCCACTTGCGATGCTTATCACGCTACTGCGCCTAATAAAAGCGGAGTTACTCAGGCAAGATGCATCTCCGATGCTCTTTCACAGGCGCACTATGATTCTTCGAAGGATAATCTGTACATAAATGCACACGGAACAGCCACGCATCTGAATGATCTCTGCGAGACTTTGGCCTGCAAAATAGCGCTTGGTGAAGATGCATACAAAGCACACATTTCTTCCACCAAGTCCATGCACGGACATATGTTGGGCGCAACCGGTGCTGCAGAGGCGATAGCCTCAATACTTGCGCTCCGGGACGGAATTGTTCCTCCTACCATCAATCTGGACGAAGTGGATCCTGAGTTGGATTTGAATTACACGCCTAACGAGGCTGTAAGGACAGATCTCACGCTTGCCATATCCAATTCATTCGGATTTGGCGGTCATAACGGTTGTCTGGCTTTCAGAAAATATGAGGAATAATCTCAGCTGGCTATTTTTTCAGGCGAAGAGATGATTCTCAGAATATTGACCGGAGAGGAGTTTTTCTCTTCGGTCTTTTTTATTATTCTGGCCTTCAACAGGTCGTTTTCTTTCAGATATGACTTCACCTTGCTGTGGTCAAGTCCGTGTACTTTCAGGTATTCGAGGCTTTTGCTTCCTGCGCTGGCGCATATCGCAAGAAGCAGATGAACGGGGATGATTTTTTCCGACAGGGCCATACTTGCCTCTATTATACTGAGATTCAAGGTATTCTGAGCGTTTCTTGAAAATACTACATCCATGCTCTCTGCATAAGGTATGCTTTGAGGTTTGAAAATGCTTTTCTCCAGATGTGATTTCATGTCCATGGGATCGATTCCAAGTTCCACCAGCGTACGGTAGGCCTGATTGTCTTTATGACGCAGTATCCCAAGCAGGATATGGTCTGTGGTGATGGCCCTGTCTCCGGCTCTGCAAGCTTCTTCTCTGGCATAGGAAAGAATGCTTATGATTTCTTGTGAAACCTGAGTCTGCATAAGGCAAAAATAGCAATATTATTTTTGTCTGCCACGAGTTTTTTTGTTATTTTTGTACACTTGTGCCGGGCGTGGCCAAGATGCAATAGTAGAAAACTTGAGCAATGAATAATACAGATAATTTGGAAATTGAAGAAAAACCGCAGGGGATAATAGAACCTGTGGAGATAGATCATGAGATGCGTTCCGCTTACATCGATTACTCGATGTCGGTGATAGTGTCCAGAGCCCTTCCTGATGCGAGGGACGGTCTTAAACCGGTACAACGCCGTGTCCTCTTCGGAATGGATGGACTCGGCTTGAATTTCGGCGGACAGACCAAGAAATCGGCGAGAATTGTAGGTGAGGTGCTCGGTAAGTTCCACCCTCACGGTGACAGTTCGGTGTATGATGCCATGGCGCGTCTCGCGCAGAGCTGGAACCAGAGATATCCTTTGGTTTACGGTCAGGGTAATTTCGGTAGTATGGACGGCGACCCTGTGGCTGCCATGAGGTACACCGAGGCTAAATTGGCCAAGATGTCTGAAAGCGTGCTGTGCGATCTGGATAAGAATACGGTCGATTTCATGCTTAACTTCGACGATACCATCTGGGAGCCTACCGTTCTTCCTACGAAGGCGCCGCTTCTGCTTTTGAACGGTTCGTCAGGTATAGCTGTAGGTATGGCCACCAACATGGCCCCGCACAATCTCTCCGAGACGTGTGACGCGATATGCGCTTACATCGATAACCCGGACATAGACGTGAACGGGCTCATGGAACATATCAAAGGACCGGATTTCCCTACCGGGGGCATCATAATGGGCCGTCAGGGCATAATAGACGCCTATACCACCGGTCGTGGCAGGGTAGTAATAAGGGCCAAGGCTGACATTGAAGAGAAGAACGGAAGAAGCGTCATAGTCGTCACGGAGATTCCTTATATGGTCAATAAGGCCGAGATGATATCCCGTATAGGCGAGATGGTGCGCGACAAGAAGATAGAAGGAATATCCGAGATTCGTGAACTTACCAACCGCGACGGCATCAGAATAGAATTCCTCGTGAAGAAGGATGCCAATGCCAATGTAGTTCTGAATACCTTGTATAAATACACTGCGCTTCAGTCAAGTTTCGCCATAAACAATGTGGCTCTTGTCGGAGGCCGTCCACGCACTCTTACCCTTAAGGACATGATCAAGTGCTTCGTGGATTTCCGTCACGAGGTGGTTGTCAGAAGAACCAAGTTCGATCTCGACAAGGCCAAGGCGCGTGAACATATAGTGGAAGGTCTGCTTAAGGCTATAGACATCATAGACGATGTAGTCGCCATCATCCGTCACTCCAAGAGTGTCGATGAAGCGAAGTCCGAACTTATGTCAAGATACGATTTCTCTGAGCTTCAGGCCAATGCCATAGTTGAAATGAGACTTCGTCAGCTCGTCGGACTCGAAAAGGACAAGCTCGTGGAGGAATCTCAACGTCTCATAGCATTTATAGACGAATGCGAGAAGATACTCGCAAGCGAACAGCTTCAGCTTGAGGTGGTTAAGAACGAGTGTGTCGAACTCAAAGAAAAATTCGGCGATGCCCGCCGCAGCGAAATCACTCTTAGCGATGACGAATTCAATCCTGAGGATTTTTATGCAGATGAAGACGTGGTCATCACCATCTCTCATCTGGGATATATAAAGAGAACTTCGCTTGCGGAGTTCAAGGTACAGTCACGTGGCGGTGTAGGTAAGAAAGCAGGCAGCGTGAGGGATGAAGACTTCATAGAGCATATCTATGTGGCCAATATGCACTCGACCATGCTGTTCTTCACAGAGAAGGGTCTCTGCTACAGGCTTAAGGTCTATGAAATTCCGGAAGGGAGCAGGACCGCGAAAGGACGCGCCGTCCAGAATCTTCTTACCATAGATCAGGACGACAAGATCAAGACCTATCTGAACGCCGCTAAGATAGAGAGCCGGGAATATACTGACAGTCACTATGTAGTGCTCTTTACCAAGAACGGTATCATCAAGAGAACCTGTCTGACGGAATTTGCAAATGTGAGAAGCCGCAACAAGGGCCTTATCGCCATTGGCTTCAAGGAAGGTGATTCTTTGCTCGACGCTCTTCTTACAAACGGCAATTCGCAGATAATGATAGCCGCTCGTGACGGACGCTGTGTAAGGTTCAATGAGAATGAGGCGCGTGAGCTTGGCCGTAATTCCATGGGCGTCCGTGGTATCAATATTGCAGAGGGAGATGAGGTGGTTGGAGCCATCAGTGTAGACCCTAACGCTCCGGACGCTGCCGATTATTCGGTTCTGGTGGTGAGTGAGAATGGTTACGGGAAGCGTTCCGAGGTGGATGAATACAGGCAGACGGCACGTGGTGCCAAGGGTGTGACCACTTTGAAGATTAATGATAAGACGGGCAGCCTGGTTGCCATAAAGGCGGTAACGGCCAATAATGACCTTATGATCATCACCAAGAGCGGACTTACCATCAGATTGGCACTCTCGACCATCAATGTTCAAGGTCGTGCTACACAGGGAGTAAGACTTATCAATATTCGTGAGGGAGACAGCATAGCAGCCGTATCGGTTGTCGCTCATGAGGCTGAGGAAGAAATTGATAATGCACAGGAAACAGAAGAGTCAGTAAACGAATAAAACTGAAATAATATGAAAAGAATCTTTTTAACTCTCGCTCTTTTGGCGTCATTTTCAGTAGCGAATGCGCAACAGTCAGTTAAAAGTGTTGCCGCAGCTGAAAAGGCTGTAGAAAAGGCTATTGAAAAAACAGAGAATCCGAAACAGGCTGTTAAACCAGACACTTGGATCAAACTTGGCAAGGCGTATCTGGAAGCTTATTCCGCTCCTATGGGAAACGCTTGGATTGGCGCTCCGCGTGCCGACCTGGCCATTGTCCTTGGAGATGATAAACCTTCGAGTGAGACTTGGGTTGAACTTTCAGGTGCACAGTACATCAAGGCTGTTTTTGAGACCCGTAACTATTATTACAATTCCAACGAAATTCTTCAGATGATAGAGGTTACCAAGCCTATTTATCCTGACGTGCTTGAGAGGGCTCTTACTTCCTATGAGAAGGCGGCTTCCTTGGACGAAAAGGGTAAGAAGACAAAGGACCTCAGGGAGGCATTCCGTATGCTGTCTACCAAATTTACGGATGAGGCATATACGGCTTATACTCTCGGGGATATGAAAAAGGCTTCTTATTATTTCACTAAAGCTGTGGAAGCATCTGAGCAGCAGCCTTATGCAGTAATAGATACAAATGCCCTTTATAATTCGGCTTTGACTTCATATATCCTCGGAGAATATGACAGCGCCAAGGGTTATTACGAAAAATGTCTCGCCTTAGGGTATTACGGTGACGAAGGCGACGCTTATGCAAAACTTGCTGATATCGCATCGAAGGAGGGCAATGTTGACGCCTGCCGCGAATATCTTGAAAAAGCTTTCCAGCAGTTCCCTCAGAGCCAGAGCGTTCTTGTGGGTCTCATTAATTTCTATATGAATTCAGGCGAGAACACGGACCGTCTGTTCGAGCTTGTTGATGCTGCAAAGCAGAATGAGCCTAACAATGCGTCTCTCTATTATGTCGAAGGAAACATCAATCTCCAACTTGGCCGAGAGGATGCTGCAATAGCGGCATATTCAAAGTGCTCCGAGATTAATCCTGATTATGAGTTTGGCTATATCGGAATAGGTCAGCTTTATTATAACAAGGCTGTCGCTATTCAGGAAGCGGCTACTAATGAGATGGATGATGCCAAATACAATGTTTTGGTATCAGAGTTTGAGGTTGCGCTTAAGAATTGCATAGAGCCATTTGAGACAGCTTACGTCTTAACTAAGGATGCGAATATCAAATTGGCTGTGGCAGAGTATCTTAGAAATGCATGCTATCGTTTCAGCACAGACCCTGCTTTTGAAGCCAAGTATAAGAAATATAATGCAATCGTAAAAGGTGAAGTGCCGGTAGAATAAGTTTACTGGCCTTCAAAGGCCTTTACGATCTTACTTACCAAAGGGTGTCGGACAATATCGTCATTTGAAAAGGCGATGGTCTTGACGCCCTTTATGTTTTCTAGCAGTTTGATTCCTTTCAGAAGGCCGCTGTCTTCTTTGTTCGGAAGATCTACCTGTGAAGCGTCTCCGGTGACTATGAATTTGGCTCCTGCGCCCATTCGGGTAAGAAACATTTTTAATTGCCCGATGTTTGTATTCTGGGCTTCATCCAAAATGACGCAGGCTCGCTCCAGTGTCCGGCCTCTCATATATGCGAGCGGGGCTATCTGTATGGTGCCGTCCTCTATGAATTCTTGAAGTTTCCGTGGTGGAATCATGTCTCCGAGGGCGTCGTATAGTGGCTGAAGGTAAGGGTCCAGCTTGTCTTTCAGGTCACCTGGAAGAAATCCAAGCCTCTCTCCTGCTTCCACAGCGGGACGTGTCAGGATGATGCGCTTGATTTCCCGATTCTTAAGCGCCCTTACCGCCAGGGCTATGGCTATGTATGTTTTTCCTGTTCCGGCAGGGCCTGTGGCGAAAATCAGGTCGTTTTCAAAATACGCTTTTACCATATCTTCCTGCTTGGGATTCCGAGCCGTAATTGGTTTGCCTTCGGTGTTATATACTATAGGCGCTCCGGCGTTGACCTTGAAATCCAGGGCAGTGCTTTCTTCGGAGAACAAATCTTCGATATCATAGACGGTAAGCACACTTTTACGGAGCATTTTTTGAGTGAGAAGTCCGAACTTCTGTATGAAGTCTTCTATGTCTTTCTCTTTCCCGTCCAGAATAAGCTCGTACCCACGTGCCACTACTTTAAGGTTAGGGTAATATGAAGTGAATTCCTTAAGGAGCGTGTCTCCGGCGCCGTATAATCTGACCGGATCAAGTCCTTCTATGCTCAGAGTCTTTTTCATGCTGCAAAGTTATCATTTTTTTTGTCTGCGATTCTTATTATTTTTGTAAGTTTTTCAACGTTAGACAAAATGTGTATATGAGAAAAGTTCTTTTGCCGTTTATCCTTTTTCCTCTTGTTCTCAGCGTCTCATCTTGCGATTTTCTGCGCTCGTTGGCGGGAAGACCGACTTCTGAACAGATAAAATCAGCTCAGACTAAAGCCTCCGCTGAAGAAGTCCCGCAAGAGGATGCCGTTTGCAAGGAGTCTATGCCACAGGAAGAGGTGCCATGCGAATCTGAATACAAAATGGTGAAAAGACACGGACGCCTGAACGTTCCGTTTGCATATACCCATACTAACAGTACGCTAAGGCAGACTCCCGAATATACTTATTATGTGATAGTCGGGACTTACCGCCAAAAGCCCACGCTAGGTAAGATGCTTTCGGATGCCAAGGCGGCAGGTTATGATCCTGTCTTGTTGGAATATACTAACGGACTTGTTTCAGTCGGACTCCTCCCGTGTGACGAATTGGCCAAGGCGATAGATGCCTATGCCACTGTGAAGTCGGAGAAATTCTGTCCGGCGGATGCTTGTGTATTGATTGCAAAATAAAACTTGGATATGGAATACGATTTTAAGAAAATAGAAAAGAAATGGCAGGAAAAATGGGCCGCTGAAGGGACTTATAAGGTGGTTGAGGATTCGTCCAAACCTAAATATTATGTTTTGGACATGTTTCCGTATCCTTCCGGGGCTGGTCTTCACGTGGGGCATCCTCTCGGATATATCGCCAGCGACATTTATTCCCGTTATAAGAGACTGAAGGGCTTCAACGTCCTTCATCCCATGGGATATGACGCTTTTGGCCTTCCTGCAGAGCAGTACGCTATTCAGACGGGCCAACATCCTGAAGTGACCACAAATGTCAATGCCGCCAGATATCGTGAACAGCTTGACAGGATAGGTTTTTCCTATGATTGGTCAAGGGAAGTAAGAACCTGTGACCCGAAATTCTATAAGTGGACTCAGTGGGCTTTTCTTAAGATGTTTTCCAGCTGGTATGATCCGTCTTTGAATAAGGCACGTCCTATCGCTGAACTCGTCGAAAAGTTTGAATCCACCGGTTATGACGGAATTTCCGCTGGGGATTGGAAATCATATACGCAGGCGCAGAAAGAGTCTGTTCTGATGCGTTATCGTATTGCCTATCAAGGAGAGACATCGGTTAACTGGTGCGAGGGACTCGGAACCGTTCTTGCCAATGACGAAGTTAAGGACGGATTGAGCGTGCGCGGAGGCTTCCCTGTGGAACAGAAGAAAATGAAGCAGTGGCAACTTAGAGTTTCCGCCTATGCCGAAAGACTTCTTGAGGGGCTGAACAGGGTGGATTGGACGGATTCTCTCAAAGAAATGCAGCGTAACTGGATAGGTAAATCCGAAGGAACGGAAGTTGTGTTCAATACTGTATGTGACGGCCGCGAACTTCCCGTGACGATTTTCACCACCAGGGCGGATACCATTTTCGGTGTCACTTTCATGGTCCTGGCTCCGGAAAGTGAACTCGTGAGCTCTCTTACTTCCGAAAGTCAGAAGGTTGAGGTGGATGAGTATATAAAAGAAGTTAAGAAAAAGACTGAGCGAGAGAGAATATCCCAGACCAAGAGCGTAACGGGCGTATTCTCCGGATCTTACGGAATCAATCCTCTAACTGGGGAAAAAGTCCCGATTTGGATAAGCGAGTATGTATTGGCCGGTTACGGAACGGGTGCCATAATGGCGGTGCCGGCTCACGACAGTAGGGACTATGCCTTCGCAAAGAAGTTCGGTCTGCCTGTCATTCCTCTTATCGAGGGGTGTGATGTGAGTGAATCTTCTTTTGATGCCAAGTCCGGCGTGATGTGCAACAGCGGTTTCCTGAACGGGAAAAGCGTGGAGGAGGCGATAGAATTGGCCAAGGATTATGTGGAAGAAAAGGGTCTTGGTCGCAGAAAGGTGAATTACCGTCTGCGCGACGCCATATTTTCACGGCAGAGGTATTGGGGAGAGCCATTCCCTATATATTATAAGGATGGAATAGCCACACCTGTAGATGAGAAGGACCTTCCGATAACCCTGCCTCAGATAGATTCTTTCAAGCCTTCAGCAGATGGGCAGCCGCCTCTTGCCAGGGCCAAGGACTGGACTTATAAGGGGTATCCTCTTGAGACCAGTACGATGCCCGGATTTGCAGGCTCATCTGCATATTATCTGAGATATATGGATCCGCATAATGATAATGCATTGGTGGACAAAGAGGTGGATGAGTATTGGCAGTCAGTGGATCTTTATGTCGGAGGTACGGAACATGCCACCGGGCACTTGATTTATTCCAGGTTCTGGAACAAATTCCTTTACGATTTGGGATATGTTTGTAAGGATGAACCTTTTGAAAAGCTTATCAATCAGGGAATGATACAGGGACGGTCCAATTTTGTGTACAGGATCGTCGGAACCAACACCTTCGTATCGCTTGGCCTGAAAGATAAATATGAAACTACGGAGATTCATGTGGATGTGAATATCGTGCATAATGATAAGCTGGATCTTGATGCGTTCAAGGCATGGAGACCGGAATATGCCGATGCCGAGTTCATTCTGGAGAATGGCGAATATGTCTGCGGTTGGGCCATAGAGAAGATGAGCAAGAGTATGTTCAATGTCGTTAATCCGGATGACGTCTGCGATTCGTATGGCGCTGACACTCTGCGTCTTTATGAGATGTTCCTCGGACCGATAGAGCAGAGCAAGCCTTGGGACACGAAAGGAATTGACGGAGTGAACCGCTTCTTGAAGAAATTCTGGAGGTTGTTCTATGACGCAGATAAGTTCCTGGTCAATGATGAAAAGGCGACTCCTTCAGAACTCAAGGCCCTGCATAAACTTATCGGAAAGGAGCAGAGCGATATAGAGACGTTTTCATATAATACTACGATAAGTGCCTTTATGATAGCACTTTCTGAGCTTGGCGAATGTCATAAGAGAGAGATTCTGACTCCGCTTGTGATTCTTCTTTCTCCGTTCGCTCCGCATATTGCGGAAGAACTCTGGGAGGCGCTTGGCCAGAGAGGCAGTGTCTGCAAGGCCAGATTTCCGGAGTATGTGGAAGCTTATACGATAGAAAACAATGTCACCTATCCGGTTCAGTTTAACGGAAAGATGCGATTCACCGTTGAACTCGCCAAGTCTCTCTCTCCTGCGGAAGTTGAGGCGGAGATTCGTCAGAATCCTCAGACTGCCAAGTATGTGGGGAACGCCCAGATAGTAAAGGTGATAGTAGTTCCAGGCCGAATCATCAATATAGTTGTAAAATAATGGAGTTGAAAAAGGTTGAAACCAAGGTTAAGGAGTATGCGGTTCTTACTTTCGCGTGCTTTGTGTTTGCTTTCGCGTGGGAAGGCTTCATGATCCCTTGTGGAATATCGGCAGGCGGTATGATGGGTCTCTCTACAGTTATTCAGTACGCTACAGGCGGACTTATACCGGCACAATACACTTATGTAGCCATCAATATACTGCTTATTTTGATAGCTATGGCGGCTATGGGTATAGGCTTTGGATTCAAGACCATATATTGTATATTGGTAAGTACTTTGATGATGGAACTGGTGGCCAAGCTGACTTTCCTGCATTGTGCTCCGGGGCAGTTCTTCTATGTTCAGGACAAGGTTCTGGTACCTGTCATAGCGGGATGTCTGGAGGCATTGGGAATCGGACTTGTCATAAGAACCGGAGGAAGTACCGGTGGAACGGATATCATAGCCATCATGATCAATAAATATTGGCCCGTGTCGTTGAGCTCTGCTTTTATGATTATGGACTTGGTTATTGTCGGAATGATTCTGTTCCTGCCAGGTCGCATGTTCACGGATATGATTTATGGCGTAGAGGAGATAATCGCGTTCTCATTGCTTGTGGACGTCGTAGTGGGCGGTAAGAAAAGTTCTTGTCAGCTATTTGTCTTCTCGCAGAAATATAGGGAGATTGCAGATCATATAATAAATGATATGAATCGTGGCGTTACTGTCCTTAAGGCTCAGGGATGGTATACGAAACAAGATAAGGATATCCTTTTGATTCTGATAGGCCGCAACGAACTTCCTGCTCTCATGAAAGAAATCAAGAAACTTGATCCGAGAGCGTTTATGAGCGTTTCTCCTACAAATAACGTATATGGGGAAGGTTTTGAAGAGATAAAGGCTGGTATAAGCGGAAAAAAGATACTTAAGAAAGATGTCGACTAAATCAATGTTCAGAGTTCTCAAGGAGTATTCGATTATTACTCTTGGCATGCTCCTTTATATAGTAGGATGGAGCGTGTTTCTCGTCCCGAATCAGTTGGTAGGCGGTGGAGTATCCGGTTTAGCTTCAGTGGTGCAATATTTTACTCACGGAGCCATTAAGATGGGTTATACCTACTTTGTAGTCAATGTGGTGTTGTTGATTATAGCAATGTTTATCCTCGGGAACAGGTTCGGTTTCAAAACCATATATGCGATCATCATAGCGTCTGTAGGTCTGAATCTGTTTCAGGAAATTATCCCTTCTGACATATGTCAGATTCTGGCGGTGGAGAACGGAAAGCTGATGAGCTCCATAATGGGTGGTCTTATGGCCGGGAGCGGAATCGGTCTGTGCATGTCCCAGGGCGGAAGCACCGGTGGGACGGACATTATAGCGCTTATTGTCAATAAATACCGTAATGTGTCTCCCGGGCGTATGATCCTGGCCATGGATGTAGTCATCATATTGTCATCCATGTTTGTGCCTATGCAGACCACGGATGGTGGCGTAATGCAGTTCAATGAAAAAATCACGACCTGCGTGTACGGCTTCATTCTCATCGCTGTCAACAGCACGGTGCTCGATATGATTATTTCCGGTTCCAAGCAGAGTGTACAATTGATAATTCTCTCAAAGAAGCATGTCGAATTGGCAGATGCCATAACCAAGGATCTTCATCGTGGGGTCACCGTTCTTAACGGAATGGGTTGGTATACCAAGGAATCCACGGAGGTTTTGATGGTGCTTGCCAGAAAGTACGATTTAAATGTACTTTTGCGTTACATAAAGTCAATAGATCCTGACGCATTCCTGTCTGTATCGTCTGTGACGGGTGTTTACGGCAAAGGTTTTGAGTCAATAAAAACTGGACGAAAAAAATAATTTAAAATATATTTCGTCACAAATTTGCTAAAAAGTCTGTCTGGATGCTTCCAGGCGGGCTTTTTTAAGTATATTTGTTTTGCTTGTACGAAAATTTTAAAGGAAAATGAGACTGTTGTTCTTAAGGAGATTGATAGGAGAACCTAAAAGGAAAATGGCTGGCAGGGGAGGAGTTTCCTACCTGAAAGACGACCTGCAGAAAATGAAAAAACTTTACGACAGGATAGAAAAAACTATGGAAGAAAAACAACCTTATCTGGACGGGGATTTTTCCGTAGAGGATCTTTCATCTATGGTCTGTGCGTCAAAAGCTGCGACTTCGAAATGTCTGAGCAGGGTAGGGAAAACCAATTTCAGACCTTATATTAATAACTATAGAGTTAAGTATTCGATTCTGCTTATAAAAAAAGAACCCAGAATGAGGCTCAGTGAAGTGGCCCGTCAGTCTGGATTCAATTCCATACCATCGTTCAACACGTGGTTCAAGTCGGTGACATCTATGTGTCCGAGCGAGTATCTTGCGGAACTTTCACAGCCACAGCGTCCGCGATTGTTCCCCATGAAGAGAGGATAGGTGCGGTGATGTCCAATTCCTGCTTTTTGACAGGATGTACGAATTTAATCTCTCTGGCGTGAAGACATATTCCACCGTCATGGTTGGAACGTGGTGCCCCGTATTTCAGATCTCCCTTGATGACGCAGCCCATTCCTGCCAATTGACAGCGTATCTGGTGATGCCGTCCTGTCAAAAGTTCAACCTCGATAAGAAAATATCTGTCGCTTTCTCCTATAAGCTGATATCTGAGTTTGGCCAATTTGGCATCCTGACGGTTCTCGTTACAGATGTAGCTTTTATTCTGCTTTTCGTTTCTCCACAGATAGTTCTGTAACTCTCCCTTTTCAGTCTTCGGGCGTGCGTAACATAGAGCCCAATATGTTTTATGGATGTCTGAACTCCGGAACATTTCGTTAAGCCTGCCAAGCGCTTTGGACGTTTTGGCAAATACGCATACTCCGCTTACGGGGCGGTCCAAGCGGTGCGGCACTCCCATAAAAACTTTCCCGGGTTTGTCATCTCTTGCCGCAATATAGGCTTTGAGGGTTTCAGACAGGCATTCATCCCCTGTTTTGTCTGCTTGCACGATTTCTCCAGGTCTTTTGTTGAAGATCAGCAGGTGGTTGTCCTCAAAAAGAATCCGGGATTTGAGGTCCCGGATTTCAGTTTCAGATAATGATCTGTATTCCATCTGAAAAATTATTCAGCGATGGAAACGTTGACTCTACGCTTGCTTGAATCGATCTTCTTAGCTTTGCAAGGGCAAACAACTTTGACATTCTTGGCTGGAACCTGATATGCATACAGCCAGTTACGAACGAGGTTGGCTCTTTCAATGGCGATAGCCTTGTTGTATTCTTTGTTTGAAGAGTCATCTGCATATGGCTCAATAAGAATGACAGCTGTCTTGTCTGTAGAGTTATATACGTTGAGGAATTCCTGAAGAAGAGCTTTTGTGCTTTCGTTAAGGTCGCATCTCTCTTTAGAGTAGGTTACACTTGCGATAGGAAGAGCAAATGTCTCTGAACCATAAGGAGTCTGTGCGATGGCATCCTTAACGGCCTGTTTGTAACTTTCGGCATCTTCTGCTGTAAGCTCTCCTGCAACGGCTTTGACTGCGTCTGAAAGTTCAAAAACGCGTGCTGCCTTAGCTTTGGCTGCAGCTTCTGCTGCCGCTTTAGCTGCTGCTTGCTCTGCAGCTGCCTTTTCTGCTGCTTCTTTAGCCTTTTTAGACTGGCAAGAAGTTCCGAGTGCTACGAGAACTACAAGTCCTGCAACGGTGATGATTTTGTTAAGTTTCATAAGTCTGTTATACTTTTATTACGATTTTACATATAGTGTTGCGAATATAAGTATTTTTTTTCAGTATAGCAAGCATTGTTGTTTTTTGACAAAATGTCATAAATGAGGACATGGCACATTCTTGGAAGAAGAGAAGGTCGTATCTGAAAGGGTACGCAATATTGTTAATAGAGAAAAATAAAAATATATACAATTATGGGAAAGATTATAGGAATTGATTTAGGAACGACAAACTCTTGTGTCGCTGTGATGGAAGGTAACCAGCCAACCGTCATAATAAATAATGAAGGTCATCGTACGACTCCTTCAATCGTGGCTTTTACGGACAGCGGAGAGCGTAAGGTGGGTGACACCGCCAAGCGTCAGGCCGTAACGAATCCGAAGAACACCATCTTCTCCATCAAGAGATTCATGGGTGAAACTTACGACAGAGTAGGTAAGGAGATCGAGAGGGTCCCTTATGATGTAGTACGCGGTGAGAATAACACTCCTCGTGTTCAGATTAATGGCAAGCAGTATTCTCCGCAGGAGATATCTGCCATCATTCTTCAGAAGATGAAGAAAACGGCTGAAGAGTATCTCCGTCAGGAAGTTACGGAAGCTGTCATTACAGTGCCTGCATATTTCTCAGACTCTCAGCGTCAGGCTACCAAGGAAGCCGGAAAGATAGCCGGTCTTGATGTCAAACGTATCATCAACGAGCCTACCGCTGCGGCTTTGGCATATGGTCTGGATAAAAAGAACAAGAATATGAAGGTCGCAGTGTACGACCTTGGCGGTGGTACTTTCGATATCTCCATTCTTGAACTTGGTGACGGTGTATTTGAGGTTAAATCTACAAACGGTGATACGCACCTCGGCGGCGATGACTTTGACCACGCCATTATCGAGTGGTTGGCAAGCGAGTTCGCCTCAGAAAATGGCGGGGTTGACCTTAAAAAAGACCCTATGGCACTTCAGCGCCTGAAAGAGGCTGCTGAAAAGGCTAAGATAGAGCTTTCTAACCAGACATCTGCAGAAATCAACTTGCCATATATCACGGCTGTTGACGGTATGCCTAAACATCTGGTCAAGACGCTTACACGTGCCAAATTCGAAGCGCTTTGCGATGATTTGTTCCGCAGGAGCATAGAGCCATGCCGCAAGGCTTTGGAGGATGCTAAACTTTCAGCTTCCCAGATAGATGAGGTTATCCTTGTAGGTGGTTCTACACGTATCCCTAAAGTGCAGGAACTTGTCAAGAACTTCTTCGGCAAGGAACCTAACAAGAGTGTGAACCCGGATGAAGTTGTCGCCATAGGTGCGGCTATTCAGGGCGGTGTGCTTGCAGGTGATGTGAAGGATGTCCTTCTGCTTGATGTAACACCTCTTTCACTTGGTATCGAGACCCTCGGTGGGGTGATGACCAAACTCATAGAGTCCAATACTACCATTCCTGTACATAAGGATCAGGTATTCTCTACGGCAGCTGACAATCAGCCGTCAGTGGAGATCAGGGTCCTTCAGGGAGAGCGTCCTATGGCTAAGGACAACAAGCAGATAGGTGTGTTCCATCTTGACGGAATCGCTCCTGCCCCACGTGGAATACCTCAGATCGAAGTGTCATTTGATATAGATACTAACGGTATACTTTCTGTTTCCGCTAAGGACAAGGCTACTGGTAAGGAACAGAAGATCCGTATAGAAGCATCATCCGGCCTTTCAGATGAGGAGATTCAGAGGATGAGGGACGAGGCTAAGGCCAATGAGGCTGCCGATAAGGCTGAGAAGGAAAGAGTTGACAAGGTAAACAATGCTGATGCCCTCTGCTTCCAGGTCGAAAAATTCCTCAAGGACAATGGTGACAAAGTGCCTGCAGACAAGAAGTCCGCTCTTGAAAGCCCGCTGAATTCTCTTAAAGAGGCTGTCAAGGCTCAGAATATTGCAGATATTGACAGATATTCAGAAGAACTTAACAAAGTTATGGGAGAAGTTTATTCTTCTATGGCAGGTCAGGGCGCCGGTTCTCAGGCCGGTCCTCAGGGCCCGGACAACAATCAGGGCAATAACGATACTCCGGACGAACAATAATTCATCCTTGGATATTTTTAAGGGCGAATCCGCAAGGGTTTGCCCTTTTTTTATTAACTTTGAAAGCATAATAACCAATTATCTTGATTATGAAAAAGATATATGAGACTGATCCCTGGCTTGAACCATGGAAGGATGCGATAGAGCGCAGACATGCCCGCATTCTTGATGCCTGGGAGAAGCATTCTGATGTCAATTCCCATCTGTATTATGGACTTCATAAAGATTCGCAAGGGTGGGTGCTTCGTGAGTGGGCGCCTAATGCGAACATGATTTATCTTATCGGAGAGTGCAATAATTGGAAAAGGGTGCGTTCATATGCTTTTACTCCGGTGGGTTACGGTAATTGGGAATTGAGACTTCCTGATTTCTGTCTTCATCACGGAGAACTGTATAAACTCTGGATAGAATGGAGCGGGGGAGGTGCGGAAAGGCTGCCCGCTTATGTGACCAGAGCTGTTCAAGACCCGGAAACCAAGACGTTTTGCGCACAGGTATGGGATCCGTCGGAGCCGTATGTCTGGAAAAATGAATTTACCCGCGGACAAGACGCCCCATTCATTTATGAATGTCATATAGGGATGTGCTCGCAGGAGGAGAAAGTGGCCACGTTCGATGACTTCAGGAAGATAGTCCTTCCGCGAGTTAAGAAGTTGGGCTATAATACTATACAGATAATGGCCCTTCAGGAGCATCCATATTACGGTAGTTTCGGGTATCAAGTGTCGAATTTTTTCGCTCTAAGCAGCCGTTTCGGAACACCTGAAGAATTCAAGCGTCTTGTGGACGAGGCTCACGGCGAAGGTATAGCTGTCGTGATGGATATAGTGCATTCGCATAGCGTCAGCAATGAAGCAGAGGGCCTCAGCCGATTTGACGGACGTGACGATCTTTATTTTTACAAGGGAAGCGCCGGATATCACCCTGCGTGGGGGTCCAGATGTTTTGATTATGGGAAAGACGAAGTCGTGAACTTCCTTTTGAGCAACTGCAAATATTGGCTTGAAGAATATCATCTGGACGGATTCCGTTTCGACGGGGTTACTTCCATGATATACTGGGATCATGGTCTGGGAACTGATTTTGGTAACTATGAACTGTATTTCAATTCCGGAGTGGACGAAAATGCCATTACTTATCTCGCTCTGGCCAATATCCTCATTCATAAACTTAAGCCTTCGGCTATTACTATCGCTGAAGATGTGAGCGGAATGGCCGGCCTTGCCGCTCCGCTTGATGCCGGAGGTGTGGGATTTGATTACAGGATGGCTATGGGTGTGGCCGATCATTGGATTAAATGGATAAAGGAACTCCCTGATGAGCAATGGTCTATGGGCGAAATATGGTGGGAGTTGACGCGTAAGCGTGAAGATGAAAAAACCATAAGCTACGCAGAATGTCACGATCAGGCTATGGTCGGAGACAAGACCATAGCATTCCGTCTTATGGATAAGGAGATGTATTTCCATATGGACAAGGCAAGTGAAAATCTCATTATAGACCGTGGTATAGCTCTGCATAAGATGATAAGGCTCCTTACCGCCGCGACTGCGGGGAATGGTTATCTGAATTTTATGGGTAATGAGTTCGGTCATCCGGAATGGATAGATTTTCCTCGCGAAGGAAACGGATGGTCTTACAAATATGCCCGGCGTCAGTGGTCTTTGGCGGATGACCCGGCGCTCAGATACGAAGGTTTGCAGGCTTTTGACAGCGAGTTTGTGCATTTTCTGAGTTTGAGGGACATATTGGATTATCCTTTGGAGTTGATTCGTGCCGATGAAGAAAAAAAGGTCTTGATTTTCAAACGCCAAAATGCTATCTTTGCGCTCAACTTTTCACCGTCGTATTCCTATGAAAATTATGGATTTGAGGTTTCTGACGGAGAGTATGTCCTGCAGTTTGACTCCGATGCTGTGGAGTTCGGCGGATTCGGAAGGCTTCAAAAGGCGGAGAAGCATTTGAGCGAGGATCATATTTTGAAGTTGTATTTGCCGTGCAGGTGTGCATTGGTGCTGCTAAAAATGAAATGATATGGCTTTTTTGAAATTCAACAAGGCGGAATTGGTGAATCTCTCTTATTCTTTGAAGAGAGAGATACTATGTGCTAACAAGACCGGAGCGTATTGTAATACTTCCATTGTGACTTGCAACACCAGAAGGTATCATGGGCTGTTCGCTCTTACCCTTGACCGTTTCGGTGGAGACAGATTTCTCATGCTTTCATCTCTGGACGAGTCTGTTCTGGTCGAAGGAAAGCAGTTTAATCTGGGAATACATTGTTATGGAGATGTTTATGAGCCGCGCGGACATAAATATGTCGTGGATTTCGCGGCCGATCCCATCACGAGAATTACGTATAAGATAGGGGACATCGTGATAAGGAAAAGCATCCTGCTCTGCCCTGAAGTCGACAGGCTTTACATCAAATACGAATTGCTCGAGGGTTCGGACAACGCGCTGGTGAAACTCCGCCCTCTTCTGGCTTTCAGAAACATACATTCTCTTACGCATGCCAATGACCAGGCCAACGCCGCCGGGACACCTGTGCGTAATGGACAGAGCTTCAGACTTTACGAGTCTTATCCGGATTTGTTCGTGCAGTTTTCCGATTCCAAAGTAAAATATTCGGCCGAGCCGTATTGGTATTATGGCATTACATATTCTGATGAATATAGGCGCGGTTTCGATTGCAAGGAGGATCTTTTGTCTCCGGGCGTCTTTGAAGTCAAACTTCATAAAGGCCGCAGTTTCATAGTAGGCATATCCATAGCGGAGGAGGATCCTAAGATTTTTGCTCCTGAATTCAAGAAATTGGCATCACGTGCGGGGGAGATAACTGACTGTCATCAGCAGTTGTTGCATTGTGCGGACACTCTGATTACGCATCATAACGGAAAGATGAAGATAGAGGCCGGTTATTCGTGGCTTTATGCCGGACTTCTGCGCGAAACGCTTGTGGCTCTTCCGGGTCTGACCCTTTCTGCAGGAAGACCGGAATATTTTGAGGAAATTCTTGATAATCTGATAGCTGACGAGCAGGTGCGTCTGACACGTCGCACTACACAGGTGGAAGCTCCGTTCTACTTGGCATGTGTGCTGCAGGCTTATATAGGCAGTGGAGCAGATGCTGGTAAAGTTTGGAAGAAATACGGCAAGATGCTTAAACGCGTATTGGAAAGCTATCTTCCGGGAGAAAGAGAAGAAGTGACCATGCATCCGAATGGTCTGTTGTGGGCTCAAAAAGACGGCGTGGCTCTTTCTTGGATGAACGCTTACATTCAGGGTCATCCTGTGACGGAGCGTCCCGGATATCAGGTGGAGACTAACGCATTGTGGTATAATGCTATTAGGTTCGCCCTTGAGATGGAGAAAGGTCGTGGCACAGATAAGAAATTCGTGCAGAAATGGAGTCAGATAGCCGATCTGGTAAAAGAAAACTTTGTGAAGGTGTTCTATAACGAGGATGCCGGGTATCTGGCTGATTATGTGGATAATAATGGACAGAATATGGATGTCCGTCCAAATCAGCTCTGTGCGATTGGCCTGAAGTATTCTCCTCTGGAGGATGAACTTCATCCTGAAGTGCTCAGGGTTATAGACAGAGAACTTGTGACCGCGCGAGGATTGCGTACGCTTTCGCCGCGTGATGTCAAGTACAAGGGAGTCTATGAGGGTTCACAATATGAAAGGGATTTGGCTTATCATCAGGGAAGTACAAGACCTTGGCTTTTGGCGGTTTATATCGAGACCTCATTGAGAATTAAGGGCCCGTCTTTCCTGAAGAGGGCGCAATGGCTTGTGGAGGGCTTCTACGAAGACTTGAACAAGCACGGCGTGGGAGCATTCTCCGAGCTTTATGACGGAGACCCTCCTTTTGAGCCACACGGCGCGATATCTTCAGCGTTGTGCACTTCGGCTCTTTTAAGGGTGGAAGAATTGTTGGAAAAACATAAAGACGAATAGCATATGAGAGTATTGATGTTCGGTTGGGAATTTCCTCCCCATATTGCAGGCGGTCTCGGAACTGCTTGTAAGGGTATTGTGGAGGGCTTGGCTCATAATGGAGTTGAGACCCTTTTCGTGATGCCTTCTGCAAGTGGGGATGAAGACCAGAGCTGCACGAAGATTATAAATGCCAGCGATGTTGCTGTTCAGAATATCAGCCGCAGCGTGGACGAGTTCATAGATAAGGTGAAGTTTATCCACGTGGACTCGAATATGGTGCCTTATGTTAATCCGGATGAGTATTTTGAAGCCATAGAGCAGATGAAGAAGAATCACGTAAGCGAGGCTACCATAGGTTTTGGCCAGAAATTCAAATTCTCCGGCAAATATGGGGCTAATCTTATGGAAGAAGTTACCCGATATGCACAGGTGGGCGGCACCATAGCGATGCAGCACAAGGATTCGTTCGATGTCATCCACGCTCACGACTGGCTCACTTATCTTGCCGGTATTGCCGCAAAGGAGCTTACAGGGAAACCGCTTGTCGTGCATGTGCACGCTACGTCTTTTGACCGTGGGTCAGATGACATGGTGGACAGCCGTGTCTATGCCATAGAAAAACGCGGAATGGAGCAGGCTGACAAGGTGGTGGCCGTATCGGAACTTACAAGAAATATTGTCATCAATAAGTACGGAATTGATCCGTCCAAAGTAGTGGCGGTACATAATGCCGTGGATTTCAGCGGAAGAGAGGACCTTTTGGTGGAGAGAGGCATTAAGGATAAGGTGGTTACTTTTTTGGGCAGAATCACTTACCAGAAAGGTCCTGAATACTTTATCGATGCTGCTGCCAAGGTCTTGAAGAGGACGAAAAATGTCCGCTTCGTAATGGCTGGAAGCGGAGACATGATGACAAGGGCCATTAAGCAGGTGGCCAAACTTGGCATAGCGGACAGATTCCATTTCACCGGGTTCCTGCGCGGGACCGATGTCCAGAAGATGTTTGCGCTCAGCGATGTATATGTGATGCCGTCTGTAAGTGAGCCGTTTGGCATATCGCCTTTGGAGGCTATGCGTTCGAACGTACCAAGCATCATTTCATATCAGAGCGGTGCGGCTGAAGTCCTGAAGTATGCCTTCAAGGTGGATTTCTGGGATGTGGACGCAATGGCGGATGACATCTATGCGCTTGTAAGTTATCCTGCGCTTTCCGAGTTTGCGGTTAAGCATGGTTTTGAAGAAGTGAACACTTTGAAATGGGACCATGCCGCAGCGAAACTCAAAGATATTTATGAACAAATAATTAAATAATATAGCTATGGCAAAATCTATCTGTTTGTATTTCCAAGTACATCAGCCTACAAGACTAAGGTTATATAGGTTTTTTGATATAGGCAAGGATTCTCATTATTATGATGACTTTGCCAACAGGACCATTCTTCGCAGGGTGGCGCAGAAGTGCTATCTTCCGATGAACAAAGTTCTGTTGAAAGCTATAAAGGCTTCGAAAGGCCAATTCAAAGTGGCGTTTTCCATCTCGGGTTCGGTTCTCGAGCAATTTGACAGGTATGCGCCTGAGGTTCTGGACAGTTTTAAAAAATTGGCTGATACGGGATGTGTGGAGTTCCTGTGCGAGACATATTATCACTCCCTGTCTTCCTTGACGTCTCCTGCAGAGTTCGCTTTCCAGGTCAATAAACACAAGGAGGCTCTGAAGCAATATCTGGGCGTGGAGCCTAAGGTTTTCCGCAACACCGAACTTGTTTATTCCGATCAGATAGGAAAGCAGGTTTATGAGATGGGCTTTCACACCATTTTGACAGAAGGTGCAAAACATATTCTCGGATGGAGATGCCCTAATTACATATACAGTAATGATATAGTTCCACAGCAGAATATTCTTCTCAGAAACTATTCTCTCAGTGATGATCTGGCATTCCGTTTCGGCGACAAGAATTGGAATGAGTGGCCGCTTACGGCAGAAAAATTCAAGTCGTGGGTGGATAATTCCGAAGGCGATTATGTAGGGCTTTTCATGGATTATGAGACATTCGGAGAGCATACCGACGCGTCAACCGGAATCTTCGACTTTATGGAGAACCTGCCTGGTATCTGTTTGAAGGATAAATCGTTTAAATTTCAGACTCCTTCCGAAGTGAGCGCATCTTATAAGCCGGTGTCCGCTCTTTCTGTCCCTTCCCCTATTTCATGGGCAGATGAGGAAAGGGATCTTACCGCATGGCTTGGCAATGAACTTCAGAATGAAGCGTTTTCGAAGGTCTACAGTCTGCAGGAGAAACTCTCTCTGTTGGATGATCCCCAGCTCTGGGCAGATTACGGACATCTTCAGGAAAGCGATCATTTTTATTATATGTGCACAAAGTTTTTCACAGGTGGAGATATGCACAAATATTTCAACCCATATAATTCACCATACGAGGCATTCATCAACTATATGAACGTTCTCAGTGATTTTATGATTCGTGTTAATGATGCTTTGGCACTGAAACGTCAATAGTTTATTCTTATTTAAAAAAGGTTTATGAACATAAACGCAAGTTTTTCACCATCTTGGAAGAATGTGATGGTGACTAGACATTTGCCGGAAAAACTCTCCGGACTTGAAACTTTATGCAGAAATCTCTGGTGGTGCTGGAATGATGACGCCAAAGCTTTGTTTAAAAGCATAGATGCAGAGTTGTGGCACAAGTCAGGCCATAATCCTATGGAAATACTTGACAAGGTCAGCCTGAAGAGATATAATGAATTGGCAAAAAATCAGGAATTCCTGGCCAGGATGAATGCTGTCATAGATGAGTTCAATCTTTATATGTCCAAAAAGAGTGAAAGGATTGAGCCTTCTATAGCTTATTTCTGTATGGAATATGGTCTTGACACTTCTTTGAAGATTTATTCCGGAGGATTGGGAATATTGGCGGGAGATTATCTGAAGGAAACTTCGGATATGAATGTGAATCTCGTGGCTGTAGGCTTGCTTTACAGATATGGATATTTCACGCAACGTCTGACTCCCCAGGGTAATCAGGTGGCTGACTATATAGCTCAGGATTTTCTTAAGATTCCGGTGGAGCCGGTAATCGGTGAGGACGGAGTCTGGAAAAGCGTAAGTATGAATCTTCCGGGAAGAGTTCTTCATGCGAGAATCTGGCGCGTGGCTGTCGGAAGAACAGACCTGTATCTTCTTGATACTGATTACGAAGCCAATTCTGCAGAGGATCGAACCATCACCCATCAGCTTTATGGCGGTGATCACGAGAACAGACTCAAGCAGGAGATTCTTCTGGGTATAGGAGGTGTGAGAGCTTTGCGCGCATTGGGACTTAATCCTACAATGTATCATTATAATGAAGGTCACGCCGCTTTCGCCGGTCTTGAGAGACTTCGTGAGTATATGCAGGACAAGCATTATTCACTAAGCGAGTCCTTGGAACTTGTCCGTTCATCCGCTCTTTTCACCACTCATACTCCTGTACCTGCCGGACACGATGCTTTCTCTGAAGAGGAAATGGGCAAATATTTCGGCAGTTATCCTCAGAGGTATGGTCTGGATTGGCGCGGATTCATGGAGTTCGGAAAACTCAATGCTGATGATCATGACGAGAAGTTCTCGGTGAGCGTACTTGCCGCCAATTTCAGCCAGAATGTCAATGGCGTATCCAAACTTCACGGTAAGGTAAGTCAGGAACTTTTCTCATGTATGTATCCGGGATACCTGCCGGAAGAACTGTTTATCAGTTATGTGACCAACGGGGTGCATTATCCGACATGGGCTTCCAAGGAGTGGAAGGCCATTCATGCCGGAGTATTCGGTGAGGAGTTCAAGACTTCGCACTATGACAAGCATTGTTTCGAAGGAATATATAATGTAAGCGACGAACAGATATGGGAGACACGCAAGACTCTTAAAGCTGATCTCATCAAGACAGTGAAAGATCGTCTTTCTGATCCGAGCCTGTCTTCGCATTATACTCCCGGACAGGTGGTTACCATTAAAGAGAATCTCCGTGACGATGTTCTTACCATAGGTTTTGCACGTCGTTTCGCGACATATAAGAGGGCTACGCTTCTTTTCCGTGACCTCAATAAGTTGGATGAGATAGTGAATAATCCGCGTCGCCCGGTACAATTCCTTTTTGCCGGCAAGGCGCATCCTGCAGATCAGGCCGGACAGGATCTGATCAAGCAGATAGTGGAAATAAGCAAAGATCCTCGTTTCATCGGAAGAATAGTGTTCGTTCCCGGATATGACATAACATTGGCCAAACGTCTCGTTCAGGGAGTGGATGTATGGATGAACAATCCTACACGCCCGCAGGAGGCTTCAGGTACATCCGGAGAAAAGGCTTCGATGAACGGAGTCATGCATTTCTCTGTACTTGACGGATGGTGGGTCGAAGGTTATACCAAGAATGCCGGTTGGGCTCTTCCTATGGAACGTACTTATGAGGATCAGGAGTACCAGAACGAACTGGATGCAGCTACCATATATTCTATTCTTGAGAATGAAATCGCTCCGGACTACTATGATTTCGATGCGACGGGACGCAGCAGCAAGTGGATAGGTTATATTAAGAACACTGTGGCTATGGTGGCTTCCAACTTTACGACCAATCGTATGCTTACAGATTATTGTAACCAGTACTATAAACCGCAGTGTGAGAGATACGGGCGTCTGGCGGTAAACAATGCCGCTTTGGCCAAGGAAATATCTTCGTGGAAGTCTTATGTAGCTCAGGAGTGGAGCAATATGCGCATCATCTCATATACTCAGCCAAGCGCATCATATGTGCTTTCTGATAAGAATAAACTGGTGTGTGAAGTGGTCATTGACCTTGGGCGCCTGAAGGCTGAGGATATAGGCGTGGAGGTGCTCTTCACTTCAAGGGACAATAACGGTACTCTCCATATACAGGAGGTCTTCAATTATGAACTGGTCTCTTATGAGAACGGGATTGCAACATTCCGCACATCTGTTCTTCCTGAGAGAACCGGTATGTATGAGGTAGGAACGCGAATTTATCCTAAGAATGCGGAACTTCCTCACAGACAGGATTTCCCTATCGTGAAATGGTTGTAGCCGCTACCGGTTTTTTCGATGGTCTCCATCTGGGACATCAACAGGTAATAAGAACTTTGCTCGAATATTCCCGTAAGGGTGACGGGCAAAGTCTTGTTATTACGCTATGGCCTCATCCGAGGGTCTTTCTTCAAGATGGAGCCAGGGATCTTAGACTCCTGACTTCGCTTGACGAAAAGACAGCTCTGTTAAGAGCGTCCGGTGTGGACGACGTACGGGTGCTCCCGTTTACCGCAGATTTTGCTTCTTTGGATGCTTCGTCTTATCTTCGTATGTTGCGGGATAAGTTCGATGTAAGCGATATCGTTCTGGGATATGATAACAGGTTCGGTTCGGATGGAAAATCAACAGAGCAGATCGCCTTTTGTGCGGAGTCTCTTGGAATGGGGGCGGTCATAGTCCCTCCTGTCGATGTGGATGGCCTGAGGGTGTCATCGTCGCAGGTCAGGAAATGTCTTGCCGGCGGTGAAGTCGAATTGGCCTCGAAGATGCTGGGACGTGATTATTCTTTGTGCGGCGTGGTTGTAGGCGGTAAGCGTATGGGCAGGACGATAGGTTTTCCTACTGCCAATCTGCGCCTTCGTGAACCCTTGAAGTGTGTTCCCGGGGTGGGTGTTTATCTAAGTGAAGTGTCCGTACAGGGGGAAAAGTATATGGGAATGACCAACGTGGATGCCTCCGCTCTGGTGGAAACACATATATTTGATTTTGACAGAGATATTTACGGTTTGGATATTGATGTGAGCTTTGTGCGTAAGATAAGGGATGAAATAAGGTTTTCGTCTTTCGCTCAGTTGAAAAATCAGCTTAAAAAAGACGAAATGTCAGCGAAAAACCTTATCTTCGCAAAGTATGACCACTAAGAAAGAAGTCAGAGAGGAAACTGACAAGAAGAATCTTAAGGCCGAGATAAAGAAGGAAAAAAAGAAACTGATTCTTTATTCGGAAATTATGAAACCTAAGTTTAAAGAGGGACTGGAATAGTTCCTTTAATTGTTATTATAATATGGCAGAAGTACATTACATGAGCCAGGAAGGGCTCGAGAGTATTAAGAAAGAATTGAAAGAGGCTTTGGAACAGCGTCCTATAATCTCGGCTGCTATAGCGGAGGCTAGAGAAAAGGGAGATTTGTCCGAGAATGCGGAATACGAGTCTGCACGTGAGGCACAGAGCCTTTTGGAAATAAAGATAGCTAATCTTAAGAACATGGTCGCCGGAGCCAAGGTGGTGGACGCATCCATGCTTTCTACTGATAAGGTGCAGATGCTCAACACCGTTAAGGTGGAGAATCTGAATGCACATCAGAATATGACTTTTACGATAGTAGGGGAGTCAGAGGCTGATTTCTCTAAGGGAAAATTGGCCGCTACGACACCTATCGCCAAGGCTCTTATAGGTCACGGCGTAGGTGATATAGTGGAGGCTAAAGTTCCGGCAGGGGTCATTAAATTCAAAATCCTTGAAATTACCATCTAATCCGTATGACTATCTTTTCTAAAATAGCTGCAGGAGAGATCCCTTCCTATAAGGTGGCGGAAAGTGAAGATTATTATGCTTTTCTTGATATCTCTCCATTGGCAGAAGGGCATACTCTGGTTATTCCGAAGAAGAGCGAAGACGATTATATCTTCTCTCTGGATGAGAAGACATACGAAGGGCTTTGGAAGTTTGCGAGAAAGGTGGCTGTCGCTCTGAAAGCCGCCGTTCCTTGTAAAAGAGTGGGCGTGGCCGTACTTGGAATGGAAGTTCCTCATACTCATATCCATCTTGTGCCTTTGCAGAGCGAGGGTGATCTTGATTTCAGAAAGCAGCGTCCGCAGGTAAGCGACAAGCGGAAGGCTCAGATAGCCGCTGCTGTTTACGAGGAATTCAAAAAACTTCCTTAACGATGAAGAAATTTTTAGCTGTATGTGCAGCTGTGCTCAGTCTGGTATCGTGCGCTAAGAAGACGACGATAGATTTTACTGCTGACGGAGCTTGCAAAGAGAAATTGGCTGTTTATAAATTGGGAGTATCGTCCGGAGAGCTTCTTGACTCGGTCAACACTGACGCATCCGGACATTTCAGATATTCTCTTCCTGTTGAAAAGGATCAGCCGGAATTCATCTATGTATATAGAGGAAACACGATTTTGTCCGCACTTCTTCTTGAACGTGGGCAAAGGGTGGTGGTAAATGCGGATACACTTGGCCATTATACGGTGCAAGGGTCAGAGGGTTCAGTTCTTTTGTCCGGAGTGGAGGCTGACTACAATGCTTTTCTTCAGAAGATGAATTCATCTCAGGACCCGTCAGAAAGAGTCAGGATATATCTTGATTATTACAGAAGCCGTGTAAGATATGTGATGAACAACTGCAAGTCCCTTACGGTTGTGCCTGTCTTTTATCAGCAGCTGTATCCGGGGGCTTCGATTTTTTCACAGCCTACGGATGCTGTGCTGTTTCGCAAAGTGTGTGACAGTCTTAAAACCGTATATCCTGAATCCAAATTTGTAAAGGCGCTGGAAGTTGAGACTAAAAACAGGGAAAACGCCCTTGCCTTAAGCGTTTCGCTTTCTCAGGCACAAAGTGTCGGGTTTCCGGAATTGAAGATGCCGGATATCAACGGTGAGACTGCTTCGCTTACCGGAGTCAAGGCCAAGGCAATTCTCCTTCACTTCTGGTCAGACAGTGAAGATTCTCAGAAGCTTTTCAATACGGAGGTGCTTATGCCGCTCTATAAGAAGTATCACAATCGCGGATTCGAGATTTATTCAGTTTGTGTGTCTACGGACAAGGCTCTGTGGGCTTCTGTCGTAAGAAATCAGAAACTTCCGTGGATAAATGTCTGCGATGCCTTGGGTGTGGCTTCTCCTGCGATATCGCTATATAATGTCTCTTCTCTTCCGTATAGCATTCTTATTGCAGACGGAGAGGTAAGTTCAGCCGCCATAAAAGGCGAGGATAGCCTTCGTGCGACTCTCGACAAGGTGTTGAAATAATTTAAAACAGGGTTTTCTTGGAAACTGTGGCTATGAAGTCTTTCAGGTAGAAGGGCTCGAAATAGGCCACATTTTCTTTTTTACCCTGAAGAAACCTTTCATATGCCAATCTTCCCATCGCCGCTGCCGTCGGGTTACACTGGCGGAAACGGGCGTTTGGACTTGTGAGCAGTCCGGTGCACTTCTGTGCTCCGTCACCTATGAACAGGACAGTGCCTTTCTGAAGGTATTCGCTGAAACTGTCACTGTCGATGATTACACTCCGGGTATCATTCAGTTGAATGCCGTCTTTGAAGATGGTGGTGTAAACCTCCATTCTGCGTGCGTCTATCATAGGGACTATCCAGTCGCACCCTGCGTCTTTGCCCATCTCGGCAAGAATCTCCATGGTGCTTACCGCCAGCAGTGCAAGATTGGCCCCGAAGCATAATCCTTTGGCTGTGGATACTCCGACACGCAGTCCGGTGTAGGAACCGGGACCGGAGCTGACGCATACGGCGTCGCAGTCGGACACTTCGAGGTGGCATTCTTCGAGCACATCATGGATAAATGGGGCCGTAAGACTTGCGTGCGCCTTGCTTTCGGCACTCTCGCGGTAAGAAATGATCTCTCCGTTCCGGCATAAAGCCACGGAACAGAGGGAAGTGGAGGTTTCGATAAGAATTATATTAACACATTTTTGCTCCGCCATCGCTGATCTGACTAAAAATATCTTCAATAAAAGGGAAAAGTGAATCTGTTATCTTGGCTATCCATTGATAGACCACGGAAGATTCAATTAAAGATGTATCTATGTGGAAAGTGCTGGTATTAAGAGAATTGAATGCCATTAACACTACTCCTATGACAAGTGTCGTGAATAAAAGTGAAAGCAAGACTCCCAACGCGGAATTCAGCCAGCCGAGCGAGATGGTGGAAATGATGGAGGAAAGTAGTCTTGCCAGAAGCCTCAACAGAAGTACGGTCACTATTATTATGATTACAAACGATATGATGTAAAGAACTTCTTTGCTGACGCCTTCTATATATGCACTGAGCCAGGTTCCGACCCGGTCTGCAAAAAGGTACGCAAGGTATGCACTTAAGAAAAGTGATGCCACCGCGATTATCTGTTCGATGAAACCCTTGTGTATGCCCCTGATGACAGCTGGGATGAAAAGGACCAGCAGTATTATGTCAACAACGTTCATATTTGTAATTGCCTTTTGAAATCGTTATATTTGCAAATTCAAAAATAGCTAAAAAAAATGACATTTAAAGAGTATAAGGGCTTGGATTTGGTAGATACGGGTAACCGTGTTCTGGAGAAATGGAAAAAGGAAGGGGCATTTGAGAAATCTCTTGAACTGAGGGAGGGGGCGCCTTCGTTTATATTCTTTGAAGGTCCTCCGAGTGCCAATGGCATGCCGGGAATCCATCATGTGATGGCGCGCAGTATAAAGGATGCGATATGCAGGTATAAGACACAGAGCGGTTATCTTGTGCATCGCCGTGCCGGGTGGGATACTCACGGACTTCCTGTAGAGCTTGGCGTGGAGAAGAAACTTGGCATAACAAAGGAAGATATAGGTAAGAAGATAAGTATCGCCGAATATAATAAGACCTGTAGGCAGGAGGTGATGAAATATACGGCACAGTGGCGTAATCTGACAGAGAGGATAGGCTATTGGGTGGATATGGATGACCCGTATATCACATATGACAACAGGTACATAGAGACCTTGTGGTATCTTCTTAAAGATATATATGGCAAGGGCTATCTGTATAAAGGAAAATCGATTCAGCCTTACAGCCCTGCCGCCGGTACGGGATTGTCTTCTCACGAGCTTAATCAGCCGGGGTGTTACAGGGATGTCAAGGATACGACCTGCTGCGTGCAGTTCAAGATAGTCGGAAAGAGTGACGAATATTTTCTGGCGTGGACCACTACGCCCTGGACTCTGCCAAGCAACACGGCCCTTTGTGTCAATCCTAATATAGATTACGTCAGGGTAAGAAGCACTAACCCGTACACCGGATTACCGGCCACATATATTCTGGCGCAGGCTCTGGTGTCTTCATGGTTCAATGACAAGATTCCTTACGAGGTTCTTTCGGGTACGTTCAAGGGAAAGGAACTTGAAGGCATTCAGTATGAGCAGCTTATCCCATGGTTTAACCCGGGAAAGGGTGCTTTCCGTGTCATTCTCGGAGATTATGTGACCATAGAGGAAGGCACGACAGGTATAGTCCATATTGCTCCTACTTTCGGTGCGGATGACGCCAAGGTAGCCAAGGCTGCAGGCGTACCTGGACTTTATGTCATAGATAGAAACGGTGATCCTCAGGCTCAAGTGGACCCGCAGGGCAGATTCTATCGTCTGGAGGATTTGTCTGATGAATACGTGAAGGCCAATGTCAATACTTCCCTGTATGCGGAGTGGGCAGGACGTTATGTGAAGAACGCTTATGATGCGTCTCTGGAGGCTGATGCTCCGACTCTTGACGTGGATATATGTGTAATGCTTAAAGGAGAGAACAAGGCCTTCAAGATAGAAAAACACGTCCATACATATCCTCACTGCTGGAGAACGGACAAGCCGGTTCTGTATTATCCTCTCAATTCCTGGTTCATCAAAGCTTCTGCCGTCAGGGAGAAGATGATGGAACTTAATGAAGGTATCGTCTGGAAACCGGAAGCTACAGGTACGGGAAGGTTCGGCAAATGGCTTGAAAATATACAGGACTGGAATCTTTCGCGTTCAAGATATTGGGGAACTCCGCTTCCTATCTGGCGCACGGAAGACGGTAAGGAAGAGAAATGCATAGGCAGTGTAAAAGAATTGTTCCTCGAGATAGAAAAGGCGGTAGAGGCGGGATTCATGACATCGAATCCGCTTGCTGACAGAGGTTTTGACCCTTCCGACATGTCTAAGGAAAATTACGACAAGATAGATCTTCACCGTCCGTATGTAGACGAGATTTTCCTGGTCAGCGACAGCGTCAGGAAGATGAAAAGGGAGAGCGATCTTATCGATGTGTGGTTCGACAGCGGTGCCATGCCATATGCGCAGACAGGTCTGCGTGGTCTGGATACCCCTGATTTCGGAGCTACTGCAGACTTTATCGCAGAAGGTGTGGACCAGACGCGAGGCTGGTTTTATACTCTTCACGCCATCCATACTATGGTGAGCGGCACACCTGCTTTCAAAAGGGTGATTTCAAACGGACTGGTGCTCGACAAGAAAGGGGAGAAGATGTCCAAACGTCTGGGCAATGCGGTGGATCCCTTCAAGGCACTTGACACTTATGGGGCGGATGCTCTCCGCTGGTATATGCTCACGAACGCTCAGCCTTGGGATAATTTAAAATTTGACGAGGCCGGAGTGGACGAGGTTCGCAGGAAATTCTTCGGGACTTTATATAACTCATATTCGGTTTTCGCCCTTTATGCCAATATAGATCATTTTGATCCGGCATCACCTGTTGTCCCTTACGCTGACAGGCCTATGTTCGACAGATGGCTGCTCAGTCGTCTGAACACTTTGTGCGGACAGGTGAAAGCGTCTTATGAGGATTATGATCTCACGACTGCAGGACGTCTGATTCAGGATTTCGTGTGTGATGACCTGTCCAATTGGTATATCCGTCTGAATAAGAAGCGTTTGTGGGGAAGCGGAATGAGTGCGGACAAACTTTCGTCTTACCAGACTCTGTATGAAGTTCTCAAGAGTATAGCTTTACTCTCTGCTCCTATCGCTCCGTTCTTTATGGATCAGCTTTATTCGGATCTGGCTCCTGAAGCTGCAGGCGTTCATTATTCGGCTATGCCGGAGCAGGATAACACACTTGTGGATGAGGAACTTGAAGAGAGTATGTCATTTGCCCAGAAAGCGTCCTCTATGGTGCTTGCGTTGAGAAAAAAAGTCGGTATCAATGTCAGAAAGCCATTGGCTAAAGTTCTTGTACCTGTCGTGGATGATAAGGTGAAGGAACATATAGAGAGGGTAAAATCCATTTTCCTCGCGGAAGTCAATGTGAAGGAGCTTGAATTCCTGCACGATACGGTAGGCATCATCACCAAGAAGATAAAGCCTAATTTCAAGACTCTCGGAAAGGCATATGGAAAGCAGATGAAGGAGATAGCCGCGGCATTTGCCGGTATGAGCCAGGAGCAGATAGCAGACATCGAATCGTCCGAGGCCGGGTATACATTGACGTTGCCGGGTGGGGATGTTGTTTTGAACAAGGGTGATTACGAGATTAATTCCGAGGATATGCCGGGTTGGCTCGTCTCTACTGAGGGTACGCTTACCGTGGCTCTTGATATAGTGCAGACAGATGAGCTTATCAGGGAAGGCAATGCCCGCGAATTGATACATCCTATACAGAACTTAAGGAAAGAGAGCGGATTTGAAATTACAGACCGTATATCTACCGTCATTTATGCTGACGGTCAGGCATATGAGTCCATCTCAGATGCTCTTTCTCAATATAAGGATTATGTTTGTTCTCAGACACTTAGCTCAAGTCTCGAATTGCAGGGACTTCAGAGCGCCGAGCAAGATGCGGCAGAGGTGGAATGGGATAAAGAGAAAATCAAAATTAAAGTAAAACGCAAGTAGTTATGGCAGAAGAATTAAAAAATCGTTATTCGGACGAAGAACTCGCTGAGTTCAAAACCATTATCGAAAATATGCTTGCCAAGGCAAAAGCAGAGTATAACACGTATAGAGAATTGGCCAGGAGCGGCGGCGCGAATGACGTGGATGACACTTCTCCGTCCTTCAAGACTGTGGAGGATGACGGAGCCATGCAGCGTTCGAAGGAGGAGGCAAGCCAATTGGCTCAGAGGCAGTATAAATTCATACAGAATCTTGAAGCGGCGCTTGTACGTATAGAGAATAAAACTTATGGGGTATGCCGTGTCACAGGCAAACTTATTCCTAAGGAAAGGCTCAGGCTGGTACCTCATGCCACTCTTACGGTAGAGGCTAAGGAGATGCTTGCCAAACAAGGTAAAAACTAGACATATGAAGATATCAAAAGGCGTCAGACTTTTTGCTTTAGGAATTCTTCTTGTCATAATAGATCAGCTGATCAAAGTGCTCGTCAAGACGAATATGTCTCTTGGCGAGGTTATTCCTGTATTCGGAAACTGGTTCAGGCTATGTTTTGTGGAAAACGAGGGTATGGCGTTCGGAATGAAATTCGGTGGCGCCGTAGGGAAATTCATCCTGTCTTTTTTCCGCATATGTCTTTCCGGATTTCTGATATGGTGGATAAACAGGCTGATTAAAAGGAATGAAGCGCCTGCGGGGGTGCTTGTGGGGCTTACCTTCATTACGGCAGGAGCTATAGGCAATATTATAGATTGTCTTTTTTACGGAATGATATGGGGCTATGCTCCATTCATGTTTGGAAGGGTGGTGGACATGTTTTCCGCTACTTTCTTCCCGCCTGTATTTAATTTCGCCGATTCGTGCGTTACTTGTGGAGCTTTTTATCTGATTATATTCCAGTGGAAATTTTTCTCCACGTTGGATAAAAAGAATTAGAATACTAAAAAACCTAGACCATGCAGATTAAGGAAATTATCAGGTTCCTGAAATTCGTCGGCTTTTCCATAAGCGCCGGCGTGATTCAGATGGGCTCATTTGCTCTTTTCAATGAGCTTGGGCATTGGGCATACTGGTTGTCATATTTGTGCGCCCTTGTGCTGTCCGTGCTGTGGAATTTCACGTTAAACAGAAAATTCACCTTCAAGTCTTCTGCCAATGTGCCGGAGGCTATGTTCAAGGTATTTCTGTATTACTGTGCGTTTATTCCTATAACGACATTCTTTGAACATTATTTTACGGATACTTTGTGGTGGAATGAGTATTTTGCCACTATCCTGAATATGTTGTTGAATTTTGTAACTGAATTCCTGTATCAGAGATACGTTGTTTTCGGTAAATCCATTGACAGTGCGGTGGTTAAGCCTTCAGTATAGAAGATGAAATTCAAGCTTGAATCGACATACGAGCCGGCAGGCGATCAGCCTAAGGCCATAGAACAGTTGAGCGGGGCTCTTGCAGGCGGGGTGAGTGATATCACCCTGCTTGGCGTTACGGGCTCAGGCAAAACATTCACTATGGCAGGAGTTATTGAAAAGCTTCAGCGCCCTGCCCTTATTCTCAGTCACAACAAGACTCTTGCCGCTCAGCTTTATGGCGAATTCAAGTCCTTTTTCCCTTCCAACGCGGTGGAGTATTTCGTCTCGTATTATGATTACTATCAGCCGGAGGCGTATATTCCGAACACTGACACATATATAGAAAAAGACCTTTCCATCAATGACCAGATTGAAAAACTCAGACTTTCTGCGGCCGGAGCGCTTCTGAGCGGCAGAAGGGATGTGATAGTAATCTCCTCCGTGAGTTGTCTGTACGGCATAGGAAATCCGGAAGATTTTCATGCTCAGACAATTCACGTCGTCAAAGGCGAGAGAAGAAGCCAGACTTCTCTCCTTTACCGTCTGGTAGATGCTCTTTATAATAGAACGGAAGGAGAATTCAGTCGAGGCAGTTTCAGGGTGAAGGGAGACACGGTGGATATTTTCCCAGGCGGGGCGGACTATGCCGTGCGCATTATTTTCTTTGGCGACGAGGTGGATTCCATCTGCTCGATAGAGCCTCATGGCGGAGGTGTAATAGAATCACTGGACGAGGCCTATATTTATCCTTCCGGGAATTTTGTCACAACAAAGGAGAGAAGTGTCGCGGCCGTGAGCGCCATACAGGATGACCTGTATCGCCAGATTAATTATTTTGAGGAAATTGGCCGGCCGCTTGAGGCGAAGCGGCTGCAACAGAGGGTGGAGAATGACCTCGAGATGATAAAGGAATTGGGGTATTGCCCTGGAATAGAGAACTATAGCCGCTATTTTGACGGTAGGAAACCGGGGGAGCGCCCGTTTTGCCTGATAGATTATTTTCCAAAGGATTTCATAACTTTCATAGATGAGTCTCATGTCACATTGCCTCAGATACACGCTATGTATGGCGGTGACAGGAGCCGTAAGCAGACGCTTGTGGAGTATGGGTTCAGACTTCCGGCCGCATCTGACAACAGGCCTTTGACTTTTTCTGAATTCGAGCAGATTACTGGCCAGAAAGTGTACGTGAGTGCTACTCCGGCAGATTATGAGCTGGAAAAAAGCGGTGGTCTGGTTGTGGAGCAGGTGGTGCGACCGACAGGATTGCTTGATCCTCCGATACAGGTGAGACCTATTGAAAATCAGGTGGATGATCTGGTTGAAGAAATAAGAAAATGTTCGGAGAGTGATGAGAAAGTTCTGGTCACTACTCTGACCAAGAGGATGGCTGAGGAGCTGGACGGGTATCTGCGTAATATTGACATCAGGTGTGCGTACATCCATTCCGATGTCGATACCGCCGAGCGTGTCGAGATAATTGAAAACTTCAAGAACGGTTTTTTCGATGTCCTGATAGGCGTGAATCTTCTTCGCGAAGGCCTTGACATCCCTTCGGTGTCACTTGTCGCCATACTGGATGCGGATAAGGAAGGATTTCTCCGCACCTCCAGGGCTTTGACGCAGACGGCGGGGCGTGCAGCGCGCAATGTTCACGGGCGTGTGATAATGTATGCGGACAAGATTACCAAGTCTATGGAGGAAACCATCCGTGAGACTAATCGTCGCCGTTCCCGTCAGATAGAATATAATGAACTGCATCATATAGAGCCTAAACAGGTGGAGGTGAAGCATAATGTGCTTGCCGGTCAGCTTTCCGGCAGGGTCAGCGCTGCCAATTCTTATGACGACCCGCGTTATATTCCAAATCCTTCAGATCTGGGTAGCGGGCAGATCTCTGTCGGACTTGGCCACGATTCTTTAAGGCTCCCCGGTGCCGCTTTTTCGGATGGACATGTGCGTGCGGACTTGGCTGCCGTGCTTCAGGATCCGGTGATAAGGAGCATGTCACGCAGTCAGGTGGAAGCTTTGCTTGCTCAGGATAAGGAAAGGATGCATGAGGCTGCTTCGGCCCTTGAATTTGACAAGGCCGCACATTTCAGAGACGAGATGTGGGCCTTGGAACAATATCTCAAAGTCTGGAAGGATTAGTCTTTCTTGACGCTGAATGCGAATTTTATAGTTTGCCTGTAGGTTTGATCCGCCTTCAGAACGGCAGAAGGAAATCCCGCTTTGTTTGGAGCATCAGGAAAGTTCTGACATTCTATGGCCACACCGTCATAATCGGAGTAGTTTTTGCCGCTTTTCCCTGTAGGACAAACTGAAAGCCAGTTGCCGGTATAGATTTGAACTCCCGGTTGTGAAGTGAATACTTTAAGTTCACGGCCGGATTTTTCTGAATAAAGGCAGGCCGCTTCCGTTATGGTGTCCTTTTTATAGTCGTCCAAAACCCAGCAATTGTCATAACCTTTTCCGTAATGCAGTGCAGGAAAGTCTTTTTTTATGTCTTGGCCAAGTTTTTTAGGTGAACTGAAATCCATCGGCGTCCCATTGACTTCAGCGATTTCTCCTGTAGGAATCAGCGTTTCATCTGTTGGAAGCCATTTGCTTGAATTGAGCTTCAATATATGCTCGAGAACACTCCCGTTTCCCTCTCCGTTAAGGTTGAAGTAAGCGTGATTGGTAAGGTTTATGACGGTTGATTTCGTCGTGGTGGCACTTAGTGTAAGGGTGAGTTCGTTATTTTTCTCATCCCATTCGTATCTGGCTTTGGCTGTAAGCTCTCCCGGATATCCCATTTCACCGTCCTGCGCTTTGTAAGTGAATATGACTGCGTTGTTCTCAATTTCGCTGTCCCAGACCTGGTTCTGAAACCCTTCAGGGCCACCGTGCAGGTGGTTTGGCCCGTTATTGATGGGGAGCTCGAAAGTCTTTCCGTCAAGGGAGAAATGTCCTTTGGCTATGCGGTTGGCATATCTTCCGGGAACTTTTCCGGCGCAAGGCCCGTCATTAAAATAATCTGAGGCGTCAGGATAGCCCAGAACCACATCGTCCAGTTTCCCTTCTTTGTCAGGAACGCATATTGCCACGATTCCGGCTCCTATGCTTGATACCTGGGCATAAGCCCCCGATGAATTCTTTAATGTGTATTTGAAAATCTCTTTGCCTGAGGCTGATTTGCCCCACAATTCTTTATCTATGTTCATAGCCTTTATGTTTTGCATACTAAGTTACGAAAAATCAGGAAGTAATGTAGGAAGTATAATAAATAATAATTTTTAATTAATTATTAAAATATTTACACTATATTTGCACATCGATTAGTTAGTAGTTATTATATAAACATAGCCTATGAAGAACATGGCTGCGCCTATTTTCAGGCCCAAATTTTTTCGTCTTTTCAAGAAAGGACGTTACGACAAACAAACATTCATCTCAGATCTTATAGCCGGAGTAATTGTAGGGGTCATAGCACTCCCGCTTGCTATCGCTTTCGGAATCGCCAGTGGAGTGAGCCCGGAGCAGGGGTTGATAACGGCCATAGTCGCCGGTTTCTTAATCAGCGTATTCGGAGGGTCTGATTTCCTTATCGGCGGGCCGACCGGAGCATTTATCGTGATTGTCGCAGGCATTGTGGCGCAGTATGGAATGAGCGGTCTTATCATTGCTACAATTATGGCCGGATTCATACTTGTAGCTATGGGTTTGTGCAGGCTCGGCGGAATATTCAAGTTCATCCCGTACCCTATAATCGTGGGATTTACAAGCGGAATAGCGGTAACCATCTTTTCTACCCAGATGAAGGATTTCTTCGGGTTTACAGGCTCTGTCCCTTCTTCATTCATACCTGAGTGGGGATATTATCTTTCACATCTGGGTGAGATCAATTGGATAGAGGCATTGGCAAGTGCGGCTTCTCTGATAATCATAATCCTTTGGGGAAAAATCAACAAGAAAGTGCCAGGATCGCTTATAGCCCTTCTTGTGGGTACTGTGGCGTCTGTCCTTATAAGCAAGAGTACCGGAGTTAGTTTCGCCACCATAGGCAGCAAATTCCCGGAATTGGCATCAGGATTGTCTATTCCTACTCCTACCGCTCCTAAGGTCGATTTTCAGACTATACGTTCTTTGGTGTCACCGGCTTTCACGATTGCAGTCTTGTGTGCGATAGAATCGCTTATGGCGGCGATGGTGGCGGACGGCGTCACCGGAAAGAAACATAATGCCAATACTGAACTCATAGGTCAGGGCATTGCCAATATCATCACTCCTCTGTTCGGCGGAATTCCTGCCACGGGAGCCATCGCACGTACCATGGCAAGCATCAACAATGGCGGAAAAACTCCTGTTACGGGTATTATCCACGCCATAGTCCTCTTGCTGATATATCTTGTCCTTATGCCTTATGCGGTGTATATCCCACTGTCTACCTTGGCGGCGATTCTTGTGATGGTGGCATATAACATGAGCGAATGGAGGAGCTTCAAGTATTTGCTTAAGGCTGAAAAATCAGATGTAGCAGTGCTTCTGATAACATTTTTTCTTACCGTAATAGTGGATCTTACCGTGGCTATAGAAGTCGGTTTGCTGCTCGCAGTTGTGCTTTTTGTAAGGCGTGTGATGAAATCATCTTCAATAAGCATCGCCCATTCTGATAAAATTTCCGGGACGGAAGATGATGAGGTGCTTAATCCTGAGGATACGCCTATGCTGGATATTCCGGAAGGCGTGGCCGTTTATGAAATCAGCGGTCCTTTCTTCTTCGGTCTTGCCAACCGTTTCGAGGAGTTTGACGAGAAAAAGGGAGAGAATGTCAAGGTTCGCATCATTCGTATGAGGCACGTTCCGTTTATGGATTCGACAGGTGTCAATAACCTTAAGAACCTTATCGAAAGAAATCAGAAAAGGGGTATACAGATTATTCTTTCAGGTGTGACTTCTGATGTCAGGGATACGCTGCATCAGTTCGGACTGGACAAAGTCCTGCACGAAGAGTACATCCAGCCTCATATCATACCGGCCCTTGAGAAGGCAAAAAGCGTGTTAGGCTAAACCCTGAAGCTCCGATTCGGCTTTTATCTTGTCGATGATGGCACAGACTACTTTGAAGGCTTCGCTGTCTTTCGTGTAGACGGCCGGAACTGCAAATCTCACGCGCCCCTGGCGTTTGAGTTTTTGTGCAATCGCGCGTTTTTTATCGTCGCCCTGTTTGTATACGGCCAGCGAGTGACCTCCGAACATTCCGACGATTTTCATGCACGGGACATCAGTTTCTCCATCTCCGAAGTATATCATATTAGGAAATGGTATCCTTTTTTTCTCTTCCGCCATTGACGAATTCAGACGGACGCTGTCCCTTGCGCTGAATATGCCTTTGTTTATTTTGAAGATGAACTGAGTTTTGTTGGTTGAGTCCACGGCGATTCCCGGCCAAGCAGCCTCTCCGTTTTCGTCGTAGATGAAACTGCTGGCGAAAATATAGCGGAACTTGCCGGAGATCCGTGTTCCTTCAATAATCTCCTTAAGTCCGCTGGAGTTGATATAGTGCTCTACTTTGATTCCTTTTTGCCGGCCGTATTCATTGACAATCGAGAACCATTGCTGAACGCCTTCGAAAAATTCCACGGATTTGCCGAAGGCCTTGAACTGTTCGTATCGGAGCGGGATTCCTTTCTCCCGTGCATCGTCATACATCAGTTTCATATATGCCAATACATTCGAAGCGTCTTGTCCTACGGCAATCTGATTGCTCTTGGCCCAGAATTCTTCCGGGGTGGAGCCCACTGCCTGGATGAAGCCGAATTCTTGCATGTTCCCCGGCGCCAATGTGCCGTCGAAATCGTAAATCAATGCGACTATCGGTCTTTTCATAATCTTCAGTTATTGGCGTATTCGCCACTTATTTCTACCTTTTGCCACAAATATGCACATTTTTCGCCACATTATATTAATCGCTCCGTGTTTTAGTGGGGCTAAAGGCTATATTTGTCCACATAAAACGAAATAATATGCATAATTATCTAAATCTTTTAAACAAGACCATTAAAGAAAACTGGGAAAACCCTGCGCTTTGCTTCTTTAACGGTGAACAGATTACGTTCGAAGGATTGGCTAAACATATCGCACGTTTTCATATCCTTTTTGAAAAAAGTGGAATCAAGGCAGGAGACAAGGTCGCCATCTGTGCAAAAAACACCAATCGCTGGGCAGTGTCTTTTCTTTCTGTTACTACTTACGGCACGGTAATAGTCCCTATTCTTTCCGATTTTTTGCCTGAAAGTGTCAATTCTCTGGTAGATCATTCGGACAGCGTGTTACTCTTTACCGACAAAGAAATATGGAGTAAACTTTCAGTTGAGAAAATGCCTTCTTTGAAGGCTGCCATCAACGTGGATGATTTCTCTTTATTGTATTCAGTAGACAAAAACTTCACAAACATATTTGCCGACTTAGACGAAAGCTTCAATATTACCTATCCAAATGGCTTTGGTAAGGAGGATGTCAGATTCAAAGTTGATGATGGTAACCTAAACGACCTTGCAATTATCAACTATACCTCCGGAACAACAAGCGCCCCTAAGGGTGTTATGCTTTCGTACAAGAATGTGAGCGCGTCGGTGGAATTCGCCCACACTCACATTCCTTGTACACCAGGCCAGACCATAGTGTCAATGTTGCCTATGGCTCATATTTATGGACTTGTATTTGAATTTCTTTATCCTCTTTCAGGAGGCGTATGTGTGTATTATCTTGGCAAATCGCCTGCTCCGTCACTCCTGTTGAGGGCGATGAAGGCAGTGAAGCCATACCTGGTACTTACTGTTCCCCTGGTAATGGAGAAGATTTACAAGTCTTCTGTAAAACCGGCGCTCAGTAAGCCAGCAGTAAAATTCTTAACCCATGTGCCGGGCGTCAATAAACTGATTTATAAGAAGGTTCGTGAGACTTTGAATACTGCTTTCGGGGGAAATGTTCAGCAATACATCATGGGTGGCGCCGCATTGAATCCGGAGGTTGAGACCTGTTTCAGAAAGATTGGGCTGCATTATACGGTCGGTTATGGAATGACGGAGGCTGCCCCATTGTTGGCCTATGAGGACTGGAGCAAGTATGCATTCGGTTCTTGCGGAAAAAAGGTGGATTGCGCCGTAATCAGGATAGATTCTGAAGATCAGAACAAGATAGCGGGAGAGATTCAGGCAAAGGGTGATAATGTCTGTCTGGGATACTATAAGAATGAGGAGGCTACGGCCGCGGCATTCACTGACGACGGATACCTTCGCACAGGTGATCTCGGAACTATCGACAAGGCCGGAAACATCTATATCAGGGGAAGGTCCAAAAATATGATACTCAGTTCTTCTGGTCAGAATATCTATCCTGAGGAGATGGAAGCGGTAATTAATTCTCAGACCTATGTGTCGGAATCTGTTGTAGTGGACAGGGGCTCTAAGCTGGTTGCCTTGGTGTATCTGGATCAGGACAGCATCAAAAAGGCCGGGCTGGATAGCGAAGCGGTTTCGGATATCCCTGAGAATCTGATGGTTTCCGTCAATAAATTGATGCCTGGTTATAGTAAATTGACGAAAGTGGAAATCGTACTTGAACCATTTGCCAAGACCCCGAAGATGAGTATAAAACGTTTCATGTATAAATAGTGGTTTGACAAATTGTCAATGGAATGGAAATTGCGCTTCCCTATAAGGAGCGCAATTTTCGTTATGCGTTATATGTGAATCAATTATTTATAAAACAATATGAAAGGACAGATAGGAGTAACGACCGAGAATATATTTCCGGTCATCAAACAATTTCTTTACAGCGACCACGAGATTTTTCTTCGTGAGATAGTGGCCAATGCGGTTGACGCCACCAAAAAGATTCAGACTCTTGCCTCTACCGGCGAATGGAAAGGGGAACTTGGCGAATTGAAAGTCAAAATTGAGCTTGACGAGAAGGCTAAGACCTTGAAAGTCATAGACCGTGGTATAGGTATGACCGCAGAGGAGGTGGAGAAGTATATCAATCAGATAGCTTTTTCTTCCGCCGGAGAGTTCCTTGAGAAATATAAGGACCAGGCAAACGGCATTATAGGTCATTTCGGACTTGGTTTCTATTCTGCCTTTATGGTCAGCAGTAAAGTCACAATAGAGTCGCTGAGCTATAAGGAAGGCTCTAAGGCGGTGTTCTGGACTTGCGACGGTTCTCCTGAGTTCGAGATGAGCGAATGCAAGAAGGACGACAGAGGTACCGTGATTACACTTTATCTTGACAGTGACGCCGAGGAATTTGCACACAAGGAGCGGATCAGTGCTCTTCTTGATAAATACTGCAAATTCATGCCCGTCCCTGTGGAGTTCGATGGCAAGGTGGTCAATTCCACGGAGCCGATTTGGATCAAGGCCCCTTCTGAATTGAAGGAGGAGGACTATATGAAGTTCTACCACGCCCTCTATCCTATGGAGGAGGACCCTTTGTTCTATATCCATCTGAATGTGGATTATCCGTTTACTCTTACCGGTGTGCTGTACTTTCCTAAGATCAAGGAGCGTATGGCCATAGATAAGAACAAGATACAGCTCTACTGTAATCAGATGTTCGTGACGGAGCACGTGGATAACATAGTCCCTGACTTCCTGACCCTTCTTCACGGTGTCATCGACTCGCCTGATATTCCGCTTAATGTAAGCCGTTCTTATCTTCAGAGCGATGCCAATGTCAAGAAGATAAGCACTTATATCACCAAAAAGGTGTCAGACAGGCTCGAAGAGATTTTCAAGGATCAGAGGGAAACTTATGAGCAGAAGTGGGACAACATCAAGCTTTTCATAGAATATGGCATGCTCTCGGACGAGAAATTCTGCGAGAGAGCTTTGAATTTCGCTTTGCTTAAGGATACGGAAGGTAAATTTTATAGCATAGAGGAATACAGGAAGGCCATAGAGGAGAATCAGAAGGATAAGGATGGTAAACTTGTCATCCTGTATGCTAAAGACCTTGATTCTCAATACTCCGCTATCAAGGCAGTCAAGGATTTGGGCTATAGCGTACTTCTTATGGATTGCGAACTTGACTCTCATTTTGTGGGACTGCTTGAGCAGAAGATAGAGAATTGCAGGTTCGCCCGTGTGGATTCGGATGTCGCATCTAATCTTATTCCTAAACAGGATGAGGTGAAGCCTGAAATGAGTGACGATGACAAGAAATCGCTCAGTGAACTCTTTAAGACGGTGCTGCCTTCAGGCGCTGAATATGATGTGGAGCCTGCCAATCTTGGCGAGAACGCTGATCCTGTACTTATCGTGCAGAACGAGTTCATGCGCAGGTATCGTGACATGTCTTCCGTAGGTGGAGGCATGAATTTCTACGGAAGTTTTCCTGAGATGTATACATTGAAGGTTAATATGGAGAATCCTGTCATATCCAAGATCTGGGCGGATAAGGAAAATACTGCGGATCTGCTTCATCAGGTAGTGGATCTGGCACTTCTTTCCAAAGGGCTCCTTAAAGGTAAGGAACTTTCAGAATTTATCGCGAGAAGCGAAGCGTTGCTGAAAGCATAAAACGTACCTTCTAATTGGAAAACATTCGCGTAAAAGCTTTTATGCGAATGTTTTTTTGTATCTTTAGACGAATTTAAGTTTTGTTGTATGAAAAGGAAGTTGTTTCTGCCGTTAGTGATCGGCTCTTTGAT
>CAVKBL010000002.1:0-154615 GCA_963654805.1 Lachnospiraceae bacterium
ATATTATATTATATATATAATATATATTGTCTTGGAGCATTGGGAACTTCTCCTTTTTATTGAAAATTGGGGTATATACTTTTTCCGCTCTTGTCCACACTTTTTGAAAAAATTTTTCGGGTGCGGGTGGGGTGGCCAAGGAACATTTCAAATTTTCATTTCGAAACGGCAAGGAACGTTTCAAATTTTCATTTCAAAATGTAGCGAAGTGAGCCAAGGAACGTTTTAAATTTTCATTTTAAAATGCAATTTGTAATTGCTTAATGAAAATGAAAATGAAAATGAAAATGAAAATGAAAAAAATACCGGAAGTGACCTCCGGCCGGTTTTCTGCTCCGTTAAAGTGTTCGGCGTTTCAGAGCACCACCTGCATACGCGTCTGTTCGGTTCCCTCCTATTTTCGCCTCTCTCCTCCTTCGTAGAATTAGGCAATTTCAATACTAGCGAGGCTTTTAAAGCTTGTTTCTGAAGCATTTCGTTTCCTTCTTTACCCGTAGCTCCTTTGCTAGCTGTGGTGGAGCAAAGTAATTCATTTTGCTTACTTGATAAAAAAGCTTGCCGGCAAGGCTGAAATTTCGTTCCCTCCTCCTTCGTAGAATTAGGCAATTTCAATACTAGCGAGGCTTGTAGAGCTTACTTTTTTCGTTTTTCGTTTCCTTCTTTACCCGTAGCTCTTTTCTTAGCTGGCGTCGAGCAAATCAAGTGCGGCATTTGCATTGGTGAAAGTGCGTGCAGCGGCGCGCGGCACAAAAAAAGAAAGGGGGCACTTTCGCTCCCTCTCTCTTCGTAGAATTAGGCAATTTCAATACTAGCGAGGCTTGTAGTGCCCGTTTCTGAAGTGTTGCGATAACTTTTTCACCCGTAGCTCCTTTGCTAGCAGGAGTCGAGCAAATTAAGTGCCGCGTTTACACTGGTGAGACGTCCGTGTAAGCAGGTGCGGCCGCAATTCTCTTTGCTCTTGTTTAGGCGAGCGAAGCGAGCCGATAGATGAGCGAACGAAGTGAGCGAATCAAACAGGCAACTATAGCGAGTGCTGCTCCGCGCAATTTGTTAAAGCGACCGCGGTAGCGGCTTAGTGTCCGGTGGCCTGGCGCCGCCCGCCGCCCGTCGCAGCTTAAAATCCGGGGTTCTCTCCCTCCATTTTTTCCTCTTCTCCTGCTAGCTGTGGAGAGCTGTAGCGAAGAGAAAAGAGCCTATTCGATTTCTTGTCCGCATATGGATAAAAATGCTAAAAAAAGTCGGCAATTTCATCTATGGCGCAAGCTATCTCCGGAAGGCCTGAAAAGCGCTCCCTCCTTTCCTCTTTTGCTCTTGCCCTGCTAGCTGTGAGGTAGCTACGAGAGGCGGAAAAGAGCCTATCTGAGTTCTTGTTCATGGGCAAAATGAAAGTGGCAAATTCACTTAAAATTGTAAGCGCAAGAATAGAAGTATAAACTTTTATTATACCATATTTTTTTATAAAAGTCAAGTAGTAAAAAAGTGTTTTTCTTTTATTATATCATATTTTATTGCAAAAGTCAAATGGTAAAAAAGCATTTTTCTTTTATTATATCATAATTTTTACAAAAGTCAAATTTTAGATTCAACAGAAATGGGGGCATATGGGACAGTTAGAAGATAATGGCTGCCGCGTTCTCAAAGCTGGTAAAAATTTGTTACACTTTTGTAATAAATTGGTAACCAAAATTTTACATGGACAAAATTGGAAGAAAGCGCGGCATATGGAAGCGCAGGAAAAATTTTTTAAGCGCTCTTGGACAAAAATGGATATTGTGCAAAAATGTCCAGGAAAAATTTTTGGAAAAGCTGGACAAAAATGGCGGATTATCAAAAGTTGTCCATATGCGGAAATAAAAAATTTTTGGAAAAGCTGGACAAAAATGGAAAATTTAAATAGATTATCCTAGAATGCCCAGGGTGGGCGCATATGGAAACCCTGGAAAATTTTGCATATGGAGGTTGGCGCAGCCAGATTCAACAGAAATGGGCGCATATGGTGTATGTGGAAGGATATGGTTTCGGGAAATGGGAAATGGTGGAAGAAATGGTAATTTTTGGCAGAAATTTTTGGTAGAATTGGTAAAATCTGGAAACCGGCCGCTGGCGGCCGGCCAATTTTTTCCATTTTTGGCAGGAAATTTTTAGTTTTTATGTAAATTTTTACCATAAACGGCAGATTTTTATATAAAAATGAATATTCATGTATGAATATTCATTTATTTTTATGTATTTATGGCGAATTTTTATTCATTTTGTGAATGTACACAAGAAAGAGGCTTTTATTTTGTTTATTTTTACGGGTTGCAATTTTATAAGAAATATGGTATTATAACAGTGTTCCAAGGGGAACGAAATAAAAAAGGAGTGATGAAAAATGATGAAACAATACACGAAAGAAGAAGTTTTTGAAAAAGTGTCGCAAAAGTTAAGGAATGACAAAAGCTATTTGACAAGAGTAATTGAAAGCTATAACGGCGTAACTATTGAAGAAAAATGGGTTATGTGGTACTTAAATGTCAACATGGCCAACAGTTACCATGGTCAGGAGTTGCGTGCTTTTATCAGTAAAGCGATTAAAAAAGATACTGAATTTTTGCTTTACAATGTGTATGAACACGATGAAGCGGAAAAATATTGGTATATTGACGAAAATGAATTTGATTAATACTTTTCCTGAAGTAAAAAATTTTTACGGATATAAATAAACCCCTTGACAATTAAAATAGAATGTGCTATAATAGCATTGTAAAGAAGACAAGGAAAAGTCGTTAAAACCGGAAAGAGGATTGTATTATGAAGGAACATAAGTTTGTAAGATTCTATGCCGTTGGTGAAGAGGGTTTAAATGAATTTTATGAAGAATGTGAACTTGCGTATATTTCATACGTAACAGATGAAGAAATTTCCTCTTTTATTAAGCGTTACAATAATTACTATGACATAATTTGCGTATTTTGTTCGGATTCGGAAAAAATTAGTGGAATGTACCAAAACGGTGAAATTTTTCACAACAAAGAAGCGGATGAATTCTATAAAGAAATAAAAGCATACATCGAAAGCGAATAAAAAAGAGGGAAAACCCTCTTTTTTATTTTTATCTAAGAATGGAAAAATTTGACATACCAGATTATATATTGTTGAATTTGGTTGACAAAAAATGGATACCAAATTTGATAATGTATATTCTGGTATCTGGTAATTTTAGGAAATTTATATTTATGCATTTTTTTTGTATTTTTATGCATTTTCTTTTGAATGGTAAAATTGGTAAAAAATTCCGGCCGCTCGCGGCCGGCCAAAATTTTCCAATTCTGGTAGCCAGAGGGCTTTCCAAATTTTGACTGGAAAATTTTGGAAACCAGATTTGACATTATCAAATCTGGTATTTCCAATTTTTACCAAATACCAAAAAGGACAATGTCAAATCTGGTTTCCAAATTTTGACTGGAAAATTCTGTATACCAGATTCGACATTGGAAAATTTTTCCAGTGCTGGATAAAAAAGAGATGGAAGCCGCTTCCATTTCTGAAAACGGCTTCCATTGGTAGGATTATCCAGCGATGGCGAAGTAGCTCTTGCGCTTTTCGGTAGTCTTGACAATCTTTCCAGCTGCTTCCAGTGCACGGAACATGGCGGAAACCTTCTGATAGGAAGTTCCTTCCAGCTTGGGCACGTTCTGGATGAAGTCGGACACGGTAACAGGGGCGTCGAAAGTAGCAAGGTAGGTCAGAAGCTCCTCCTGCAGGCTAGCATTTTCGGCCTGCTTCTTGGTGGGCTTGTCGTTGTCACGGTGGGAACGCTTTTCCTCACGTTCCTTCAGGGCGGTCAGCTTTTCCTTTGCTTCATCGGTCAGGGGCTCGCCGTTCAGCACCATGGTCAGAACCTTCACGTAGGTCATCTTGGTATTTTCCATAGTATCAATTCCTTTCCGGTTTTAACGACTTTTCCTTGTCATTCGTTTTTGTGGTTTTTCCTTTCCACGGTCTTATTATATCATGTTTCGTTCCGCTTGTCAAGGGTTTTTTGAAAGATTTTTTTGTGGTTTGCGTTTCCTCCTTTCCTCTTTCGTGTTCCCTTTCCCTTGGAACACTTGTATTATAGCATAGGCACGGGAAAAAGTCAATAGCTTTTTAAAAAGATTTTTTTCTTTCTTTTTGAAAAAAGTATTGACAGATGAAAAGAAAAGTGCTATACTTTAATTGTTCCCGAAAGGGGCGAAAAAAATAAGGAGCTGATTCAATGGATAAAAGGCACGTGTATGGTATCATGATTGATACAGAAACCTGCAACACGATGGACGACCCGCTTTGCTATGACATTTCTTGGCAGGTGATTGACAGTCACGGTAGACTGTATGCCGAACGTTCGTTCGCTGTCCGTCAAGTCTTCATCGGCATGCAAGACCTGATGAGAACCGCTTATTACGCCGATAAAATCCCGCAATATTGGGAACAGATTCGCAACGGCGAAAAAATCATCGCAAGCCTTTACGAAATCCGGCAGGCACTTGCACAAGATGTAGAATTTTACAATTGCAAATTCATTTGCGCCCACAACGCAAGATTTGACAATTGCTCTCTGAACACTACACAACGTTATGTCACTTCTTCCAAATATCGCTATTTTCTTCCAAAAGGTTTGGAGTGGTGGGATACCATGAAAATGGCGCAAGATGTAATCTGTTCCAAAAAGAGTTACCGCAAATTCTGCATGGAAAATGGTTACATTACCAAAAATAAACAGTTGCGGAAAACGGCGGAAATTCTGTATAGGTTTGTGAGTCTTGACAATGACTTTATTGAAGAACATAAGGCATTGGAAGATGTTGACATTGAAAGGCAGATTTTGGCCTATTGTAAAAAACAGCATAAAAAAATGAGGAAAAAGCTTTGGAATAATTGATAAAAAATGGTAGGGAAAACCTACCATTTTTTATTTGTCAAATTTGGTATACAGAATTTTACAGGTAAAAATGGAAATACTTGACATACCAGAAATGACAAATTTAACGCTTTAATGCGCTAAAGTGATGTCAAATCTGGTATACAGTTTCTTCCACTTTTGTTTCCAAAAAATGGATACCAGAAATGACAAATTTAACGCTTTACTACGCTAAAGCAATGTCAAATCTGGTATACAAAATTTTACAGGTAAAAATGGAAAAAATTGGTATACGTTGTCGGATCTGGTTATTGGGAAAAATTGGTAGGGGTGGGAGAGACTGTAAATGCTGGTAAAAATTGGTAATGGTAAATTTGGTAAAAATTTCCGGCCGCTCGCGGCCGGCCAAAATTTTCCAGTATTGGTAATTGCAGATTGGTAAAAAATGGAAACCAGATTTTACATTGTCAGATCTGGTATTTCCAATTTTTACCAAATACCATAAGGAACAATGTAAAATCTGGTTTCTAAAATTTTCCATCTCTTCCTGTAAATTTTTGTATACCATAAGGAACAATGTAAAATCTGGTTTCTAAAAAAATGCAAAATAAAAAAGGAAGAAGTTTACACTTCTTCCCACCAAATATTAATAGATTTTCCATCACTCCATTCAATGTCGAAACCTGCTTTTCGCAATTCTTGTAAAACGTTTTCCTTTACTTCCTGACATTCTGTTATCCAAGAATAATTTACATAATTTTCATTTTCTTCTTCCTCCTCCTCTTCAGTTCCGCTTTCTTCCTCTTCTTTTTCCGGATGAATGCTTTCATACTCTTTAGCGTAATCCATTGTTTCAAGAATTTCGGCTTGAATGCGAATCAGTTCTTGAACTACAGGGTCTTTTTGCATGTCCTTTGATGTAAACATTTTTATCAATCTTTTCTGTCTTTAAGACCTTTCGTCTTTTTCGACACTGTTATTATAGCATAGGTTCGGTTTTCTGTCAATAGGGTTTTTAAGATTTTTTTGCTTTTCTATGTGCCGTCAAGGTAACAGTATAATCGATTCCACCGATTGTGAAATCAATCTTATGTTCTTCTTCTTCTCCTACTTCCTGCATACTGTCAGAAAATTCTTTAACAGTTTTTGCAAGTGCCGTGATGATAGAACGCTTGTTTTCGTTGGGCTTGCGCTTGCGTTCAATGGTTTTTCCATAGGCGTCAACGGCGCGCGCATTCTTGCGAACCTTTTTAGATTCTTTTTCCATTTTTGCGAGCTCTTCAGGGTTTGCGGTAAAAGTATCTTCAATAAAAGTATTTTCCGCAAACTCACGAGTCATTCCAGTTTTTACCATTCCTTGGATAATGGATTCAGCGTCTTCTTTCGCTTCCTCTTTCGTCAATTCGAAAAGGCTTGCATGCAAGGTGATTGCTTTTTCAAACTCTGTCATGGTATCGGCTCCTTTCCTTTCTTTCACTATTATTATATCATATTTTTTTGTTTTTGTCAAGGATTAGACTTATTAATTTTTTGTAATAAGTTTAATCGCCCAAGGTTGAACGGTCGAACAACATACCAAAAATTGCTACAATGAGCGAACCTGCACAAAGCCATAACCAACTACTTACAAAAATTCCCCATAAAATCCCCCAAATAATGCCAACACTGGAAAATCCCCACAACACATTGCAAATTTTTTCCTTTTTCATATTACATCAATCCTTTCATTACTTCTTTAATTTCTTCAGGAAGAAACGCCTGCCCCTGCCAATTTTTTCTATTCTGCTCTTCATCATCAAACAGAATATCATCGCCATTGTTTACCAAATTTTTGTTAGTGCCGTATGCCATAAAATGGAAGCTATCCCATTTTACAGAAGGCAAGTGTTTTTTTAACCATGCTTTTTTAGCATTTTCTACCATGCCGTTAAAATTTTCACTTGCATACTTTGCGCCCCATGTTACAATGCCGATTGCGTAACCCATTTTTTGGCACTTGTGGAGGAGTTTTGCGAAAGGCGCAAACGGGAACAAAGGCTCTGCTTCCATATAGGGGCGAACGTTTTCGTTGGTTAAATCTTCCAGCCAACCATTGACGCCGTAAAAGTTGGCAATTGTACCATCCATATCGAACCAAATCGTTTTAGTTTCCATTGCTTTTACCCCTTTCCTTTCTGCATTATTATTATATCAAATATTTTTGAAAATGTCAATAGTAAAATTAAAAAAATATTTTTACAGTATTTTCCTGATGTCAAATCTGGTATACAAAATTTTACAGGCAAAAATGGAAATATTTGACATACCAGAAATGACAAATTTAACGCTTTAATACGCTAAAGCAATGTCAAATCTGGTATACAAAATTTTACAGGCAAAAATGGAAATATTTGACATACCAGAAATGACAAATTTAACGCTTTAATACGCTAAAGCAATGTCAAATCTGGTATACAAAATTTTACAGGCAAAAATGGAAATATTTGACATACCAAATTATACATTGTCGGATCTGGTTGGTAAAAATTGGATATTGGGAAATTTTTGCCATATTGGTAGCTATTGGAAATGCTGGTAAAAATTGGTATACCCATTTTTGGTAAAAATTTCCGGCCGCTCGCGGCCGGCCAAAATTTTCCAGTGTTGGCAGCCGCAGGATTTGTCAATTTTGGTTTCCAATCTTTGACTGTAAAATTCTGTATACCAAAAGGAACAATGTAAAATTTGGTTTCCAAAAAATGGCAAGGAACAATGTAAAATTTGGTTTCCAAAAAATGGTTTGTAAAAATTTGGTTTTCAAAAAATGGTTTGTAAAAATTTGGTTTCCAAAAAATGGTTTGTAAAAATTTGGTTTCCAAAAAATGGTAACAAATAATAAAAAATAAAAAAAGGAAGAGGCTTACGCCTCTTCCAATACCTTGAAATAGCTCTTGCGCTTTTCGGTAGTCTTGATTACCTTGCCGGAATTTTCCAAAATCCGCATGAAAGCGCCGACCTTCTGATAAGAATAGCCCTCCAGCTGGGGATTGTTGGCAATCCAGTCAGAAATGGTCAAGGATTCACCACTTGCCTGCATAATGGTCAAGAGCAAATCGGCGTTTTCGGCGTTTTCGGCCTGCTTCTTGGTGGGCTTGGAAGGGTCAGAATGGGAACGCTTTTCTTCCCGCTCCTTCAGCTTGGCGACCTTTTCCCTTTCTTCATCGGTCAGGGGCTCGTTGTTCAGAATCTTGGTGAGAACAGAGACGTAGGTAATCTTTTCCATGGTATCAATTCCTTTCCGGTTTTAACGACTTTTCCTTGTCATTCGTTTTTGTGGTTTTTCCTTCCCACGGTCTTATTATATCATGTTTCGGTTTTATTGTCAAGGGTTTTTTGAAAGATTTTTTTAAAGAAGAACGAACATTGCGGAAAAATCTTCACTAGCCAAAACTTGGTACTCTTCTTGCAATTCATCAAAAAGGTTTTTTCTACTATTTTCATCCATGGGCAAATCTTTCAGTAAAATTCCATTTTTTGTATTGAGAATATTTTCGTGAACGTATTCCACGAAATTGTAGACAAGAAGTTCATTAAGCGCGTTGAAAAGTTCTTCTTCAGTAAACATTTTTACTTATTCCTTTCTGTTGATTTTTTGTCTTGCAGGGGATGAATTTTCTTCATCCCCTGCAGGAGCTTGTCAGAAGTAAATCACGATTGCTTCCTCATAGCGTTCTTCATCAACATTCATCCCAAGGGTGAGAAGGTGTTCCATGACACTGACTTTCGTCCATTCATCAGTGTCTTCTTCCCAAAAGTGAATGAAAGGAGTATTTTCTTCACGCTCTTTCAGAAGATACGTTCCGAAATCAACGCCGATGTAAGTCATTTCCTTTTTCCACTGACCCAAGTCATACACATGTCCGTAGTTCATTTTATCAATCCTTTCTGTCTTCCAGGGCTCTTGTCCCTTTCGACACTGTTATTATAGCATACTTTTGATTTTTCGTCAAGCACTTTTTCAAAAAATTTTTTTATTTTTCTTTGATTATTTTTTTGAAAAAAGTATTGACTTTTTTCTGATTTTTTAGTATAATAAAAATGTCCTAAGAAGGACAAGAAAAAAAAGAAAGAGGTAATAAAAAATGTTGATTAGCGCAAAGGAAGCACGGGAACGTGCCGATAAGGTAGCAAAGGCGAATTTCATTGAAGTCATCGGCGAGGCTGTCATTGAAGCCGTTCATCATGGTAAGTATACTTGTTCGGTAAAGTGGAACGCCAACCTTGATGAATCCCTGAAGGAAGAAATTGTTAACACCGTGGCTTGCCGTGGTTATGACTTTGTTGCATTCAATGACAGCATTTCCATCTATTGGTAATGCGGTAGAATTGGTAATAGCTACCAGATGTAAAATCTGGTAGCTATTTTTTTACAGGTAATTGCTGGATACCAGATTATACATTGTCGGATCTGGTATTGCTAGATTATGGTAATACCAGATTATACATTGTCGGATTTGGTATTGCCAGATTATGACAATACCAGATTATACATTGTCGGATCTGGTAGATGAAAATGCTGGTAATTTTTCCCATATATTGGGAAAAATTACCATATGGAAAATTTTGGAAATTTGCTGGAAAAATTTTCCAACGCTGGAAATAACTGGAAAATCTGGCCGCAAGCGGCCAGCTCATACCAAAATTTGCCATATGCCCTGCCATTTTCCTGTAAAAATTTTCCTGTAAATTGCTTCCTGTAAAAATTTTCCTGTAAATTGCTTCCATCTGTTTTTTTACGTTTCATCGCAAAAACTTGTTAAAATTTTAACAATCACTTTAATGCATTAAAGCGTTAAACTTATACAATTTGGTATCCAGCATTTAACAGTAAAATCTTGTCAACCGAAATGCACATTGTCTTTTTTGGTATCCAGGCTTTTTGTAGAAAGAAGAAGAAGGCTTTACGCCTTCTTCCTCTTCCAGATCAGAATAGTGCAATCCCGACGCTTTTCTACCGTCATGTTCTCCTTGACCCATTTATCGCCGATGATGGCCCTGCCGAAATCGTTTCCTGCATACATGCGAGAGAAGCGAACCTGCAGGATGTCATCAAAGGCGTCGACGTAGTTCACTTCATTGCGAATCGTAGCAAGAACCTCCTCAAAGTCCATACCCCAAAAGTCGTTGTTAGTGAGAATCTTCATTGTATCAACCCTTTCTGTCTTCCAGGGCTCTTGTCCCTTTCGACACTGTTATTATAGCATACTTCATCAACTCTGTCAAGTGCTTTTTCAAAGATTTTTTAAAAAAAGAGGAAAGTTTCCTTTCCTCTTCCTTGTGTCAATGGGCGAACAAACTTGCAATGATTTCGACCGACCTGCATACCCTCCATACGATAAAAAAGTTTCCCAACGCCTTGCAGAGCAACCATCCTGCACCAACAAAAAAGGCAAGCTTTGCGACCTTCTTCATAGTCAATTCAATGCCTGCAGGGCGAAAAACCTGCAAGGCGTGAAAAGCCTTTTTACCGAAACTTTCAACCCTATCAAAAAATTCCTTCATCTTTTATCACTCCTTTTTTACTCAAAGTAGATATCCATCGAAACGTCGTTGTAAACGATATCATAACCGTTCAGCGCAAGAACGTTTGCGATAGCTTCCTTAGAAGCCCTAGGCAAACGGTTCCAAATCCAGGTAGTACCGACAATACCATAACTCTTTTCTTCCTGCAGGAAACTTTCAATGTAGGAAAGCTCCTTTTCGTAGTTGGAAATTGCAACCTTCATTTTATCAATCCTTTCTGTCTTCTAGGGCTCTTGTCCCTTTCGACACTGTTATTATAGCATGGATTTGACTTTTTGTAAAGTGTTTTTCAAAGATTTTTTTTCAAAAAAAAATAAAAAAACTTTGAAAAAGTACTTGACGAAAAATTAAAAGTATGCTATACTATAACCGTGGAAAGGAAAGAGCCCACAAAAAGAAAGTCAAAGAAAAGACTTAAAAACTAGGAAGGAATTGATACAATGATGAATGCCTTTTACGATGGATGGGATTTCGATGGAATGGAAGTTAACGCAATGGTAGAAGAGATTGAACGTAGCATGGAAGAAACGGATAGCGTCCGTGTATGGTTGTCTGAGGGCTTCCTCTACACGGATGAAGGAAAGGCATTGCGCCGTTGGTGTTTCTACAAGATGGATGAAATTTACAACGGCGAAAACGGTTGTGAGTACTACTATTCTAAGGAGGCGTAAAGCCTCCTTTCTTTTTCCTGGTGATTGTTAAAATTTTAACAAGCATTTATCGATGAAAAGCATTTTTTCCGATTAATAAATTTTTAACAATCGCTTTAATACTTTAACAGACTAAAGTGCTTGTTAAATTTTTAACAATCGCTTTAATACTTTAACAGACTAAAGTGCTTGTTAAATTTTTAACAATCGCTTTAATACTTTAACAGACTAAAGTGCTTGTTAAATTTTTAACAATCGCTTTAATACTTTAACAGACTAAAGTGCTTGTTAAATTTTTAACGGGATAATTAGTGAGAACAGAGAATTCGCCGATTAAGTTGGAAAAAACTGGTAGCTCTGCAGAGAATAAAATTATGACCAAAAACGGTAAAAAATGGTATTCATGGGGGGTAAAGTAAGACTGTATTTTTTTTACTTTTTTTCCTGCCGGCAGTACTTTTTTAATTTTTTTTCAAATGGAAAATTTTCTCAAAAAAGTAATTGTTTACCATCTGTAAAATTTTGGTAGGGGGGGGTAGGTTTCGGGAAAGAAAATTTTTACAGTAAATAAATGGCTTTTGCCTGGTCATTTTCCAATCTAAATCTACTTTTGATTTTGGATTACAGACAATCACAGACAATATTTGACTTTTAAAAAAATTTATGATATGAGAAATTTGCGTTAGCAAATTTCTCACTTTTAAAAAAATTTATGATATGAGAAATTTGCGTTAGCAAATTTCTCACTTTCAAGTAATTTTTTACGAAGTAAAAAATTACTTGACTTTTAAAAAATTTTTTTGTATAATTATTCCATAAGGCAGGGCAAGGAGATGATTGTCATAGCCAAATTGGATTGGACAATTACTTCTCCCGAAGAACGTTTAAAATGCGTAGAAAAAGTTTTAGAAGAAACCCCCTCCCCCAATGAAAGTTATCTAGAGCTAATGGCTACCTATCTCGTAGAATGTATAGAAAAAAGAGAAAAAGAGATTCTTAACGAAAACAGGCTAGCTACTATTAACAAAAGAGAAACTTCATTGGAAGGTCTATATGAAAATGGTGAAGATGTATTTTATAATTTAATATCTGATAATAATAAGAATGCAATATTTAGACCAAAAATATCTATTACACGACAAGATATAGAAGATATAGAGCCATTGCGGCAGAAACGTGAATCTATTAATTTTTGGGAGAATTAGTTTAAGAAATCAACTGGGCATAATGCCCTAGTAATTAAACAAACAATTATAGAATTACGAAAAGATCAATATATTATTAAAGATGCATATCGACGTCCGGCCAAATTCGCTACCATTACCCGCAATCTTGGATATACTATATCCCTGCCTTCTCAAGAGTGGGTTAATGAAAATGACGAAGTTTGCTGTAGCGGCGTCTCTTTATGCGATAAAAGAATAGTGGAACAAATTCTCTGTAATTACCAACAACTCAAATCTCGCTCTTATGACAAACTTTCGAGTGATACTTGGCACTTAATCCGAGACTTCGACGATGTATACAGCCGCGCCATGCGCAATTACCCCATGTATCGTCGCGTTGTCCAACTCAAAATGCAATTGGCCAACAACGCCGAAATTAAGGCCGCAATAGAAAGTGAGTTTGGCATTTCTCACTCTATTGAATATTATTCCGCACTATGGCGCAAACGCATCCCCAACATAATTGTGCGGCAGGCGCAAGAAGATGTATTAATTTGGCACCACATAAACAATGTTAAAAGTCGGTGGCGTCGCTGCAACAGATGCGGCCAAGTCAAATTAATGCACAACCACTTCTTTTCAATAAATAATTACGCCAAAAGCGGTTTTTATACAATTTGTAAGGAGTGTCGCAAGCATCATGCAAAAGTATTATTGTAAAACATGTAATCGAACCATGGATTATACCCAGTTCTATATATCACACAACACTGAAAAGTATCCACCCGACGGCCACTTTAATGAATGTAAAAAGTGCCTGACGCGGCACGTTAACAACTTCGATCCAGAAACTTATCTCTGGATTCTGCAAGAGGCCGATGTTCCCTACATTGAATCCGAGTGGAACAAATTACTCGAAAAGTATGGCAAAGAGCCGGAAAAGCTAACGGGAACAACTATTCTGGGGCGCTACCTTTCAAAAATGAAGCTCCTTCAATATAAGCATTTGCGCTGGGATGATACTCAACGCCTTAAAGAAGAGGCCAATCAGCGCATCAGTGAAACAATGGCCGAACAAGGTTACGATGATGAGCAAATCGCAGAAGCAGTATCGCGCAACGGTCCCGCTCTAATAGATGCACCACCTGCGCCCGCCGCAGATTCTCCTCCTATTGACCTAACCGCGCCAGAATATTTTGACGATGACCTCACCGAAGAAGACAAAAAATATCTTTCAATCAAATGGGGTCGCGTCTACAAACCGCACGAATGGGTGCAGCTTGAGCAATATTATTCAGATATGACCCAATCGTTTGACATTTAGACTCCAGCGCACATAGATTACCTCAAATTAATATGCAAAACGTCTCTTAAATGTCATCAGCTGTTGGATCTCGGAGATATAGAAGGATTTCAAAAAATGTCAAGAACTTATGATATGCTGATGAAATCGGCAAAATTCACTGCCGCGCAGAATAAAGATGAAAATGGCGAGTATGTAGATGCGGTGGCCGAGCTAGTGCGCTTGGCCGAGCAAGAAGGCTTCATCCCCCGCTATTACACCGATGGCCCGCAAGACAAAGTTGACGAAACTTTACAAGATATGCGCGGCTATGTTGATACTCTTGTGCGCGATGAATTAAACCTCGGCAACTTAATTGAAAATGCGGTGCGGCAGATGAGTCGAGAAGAAGATAAAGAAGAAGATGAAGATACCGATCAAGAGGTTGAGAATCTCTTCCAAGAAGACCTTTCTGACTTGGCCGATGAAGATTTCACAGAGCATTATGATTTTATTGAAGAGGAGCGCGCCAAAGATGAAGCTGCGATGGCCGCGCTTGTAAAGGAGGAATAAAGATGGCATTAAATGATTTATTAACAATGTCCTCTTCGCGCAATAAAATCGGATTATCGGAAGAGCGTGTAACAGCTTCTATTCCTATTGTTCGCCAATACATTTCTTTTTGGCGAGAGTATCCCGATTTATTTATTGATTTTATGTCGGGCGGAGATAAGGCTCCGCCCAATCATTTAAAACTGTTTTTCTACCAGCGCGTATTTTTGCGCGTGGCGATGCGTTACAAATACGTGTATGCGGTATTTCCTCGTAGAATATGTGCGAGTAATAACAGTAATGTTATTAAAGAATCTGTCTAATTGCTGGAAACTCTTGGTAATAAGACAATCAGCAGCTAAGTTATTAAGGAGATATTCTTAATAAAAAGTTCAACGACTATCCCGAAAGGGAGTACACTCAAGCGAGTGGAAACGGCAGACCCCAGAAATGGGTGAAGATATAGTCTCATCTATATAGTAATATATAGCAGTTTTAAAAAACGCGTATAAATTAGCGACTTATACGGAAGGAAAGGCATATTCAAAATCTTTTCTTGCGGTGCTTACTTTAATGATCCGTTGTATTCTTTATCCTGGCGCAAAGTTGTTTGTTACGTCAGGAGGTAAAGAGCAAGCATCTAGCATTATGAAAGAGAAGGTCACTGAGATCTGTTAGCTTGTGCCGGCCTTTTCAAGAGAAATTGACTGGCGGCGCGGTAAAACAACAGAAGGAAAAGATTATGTGCATTATGAATTTAAAAATGGCTCAGTGCTTGATAACCTGGCCGCAAGAGAATCCTCGCGTGGCAAGCGTCGACACGGTAAAAAATTTTATGACGCTTAGCGATTTATAAAGAGGTTTTAAACATGATTGGGTATATATATTCTATAATAAATATAGTTAATAACCATCGGTATGTTGGGAAAACATTTAATATGGAACATCGAAAAGAATAGCATTTAAATGCACTTAGAAAAGGAACTCATACTACAGAGAGCTTTTAATAAATATGGTGAAAGTAATTTTAAGTGGGAAATTATTAAAGTTAAAATTGAGACAGAAGAAGATTTATCATTAAAAGAGATTTAGACAATTGAGGCTTTTGATTCTTATCATAATGGGTATAATGAAACTTTGGGCGGAGACGGGAATAAATTAAAATTTAGTTTAGAATTTACTGTAGCATTAGCATATATTTTATCTAAATATTCTGGAGTTAATACTAAAATTGCCAAATATTATGGATGCGATAATAGTGTCATAAACGGAATAAAGAAAAATCTTTTGTATTAGAGTTTAGAACCTGATTAGAAATTAGTAAAAAAAATTATACAAGATACACGGCTTTCAGATGATAATTTAAATGAAAATTATACTCCACATAATAGTCGAAAGCTTAATCCGCAACAATGCTTTGAAATATTATCTGTTATTTTGACCGAAAAAAATTATGATAAAATTTTGTGCAATATATATCAGATTGATTCTAAATTGCTTTACCGGCTTAAGAAAAAACAAATTTATAAAACTGAAATTGAAGCCTTTTCTATTTTATCCGAAGAAGAAAAAGAAAAAATTAAGTAGAGCGTATTTCAAAAATATAATTTAAAGCACGCTGTCGCGAGAAGAAAACGTAATGGTGTTAAAAATCCGCTAACTCAGGTTTAGATTAATTATATTTTAGATCATAAAGATAAATATACCCACGTTTTAATAGCAAAAAATTTAGGTATTAGTGCAGATCGCGTTGGTGCGGTCGTTCTTGGTAAAAGTTATAAAGATTTAGTAGAAAATTATTATTCTTCCAAAAAGTAAATGCCGTGTATAAATTCCGGAATTAAGCGGGAATGCTGAGATGCTAACCCGAACCGAAGGCTTATTATAGATAAGTCAGGGGCAACGCCTAGATAGTGAAAAGATATAATCTATCCAAGAGGCCGGGACATTGAAAAGATAGGCTAAACTTACAAGAAATCAATTGTAAGAAGTAAAAGATAAAAAGCTTTTACGATAATATTTTTTGGGACTTATGGAAGAATGTGTAGGCATTGACGGCAGAATACTAAACGAAGTAATTCTCCCTAAACATTTTGGGGCGTAGCAATGTGAATTGCTAATGAAAACAAGGAGAACCTGTGATAAAAGGGTGTGCGCGATTGCGTGCTAACGGTGAAAGCTTTATGCCAATGCCGTGCCGAGCTTTTATAGGAAGGTGTAGAGACTATTTAAAAGATGAAACTTGCCAAAAATGGTATAGGAGGAAAATTTAATTGAATAAAAAATTATTAGCAGTAACTTTAGGAGATGGGTATATATCTAATCAAGGGACTTTAAAAATTAAACATTGTGAAGCACAAAAAGAATATATAGAATGGAAAGCTAAATTATTTAATAAAGAAATCAAATGTATGAACAATAATGGAAAACCTGCGTATTATTTTCAAAAAGGAACATTTAATAATAAAGATAACGGATAGGAAATAAGAAAAAAATTATATGGTATTTTTGGGCATAAATATTTTTCTTTAGACATAATTAATGAAATGGATTTATTTTGCTTCGCAATTTTATATTTAGATGATGGAAGCCTATGTGCCAAAAAGAGAAATGGAAAAATACATGCTTATGATTTGGTTATTTCCATTTATGGGCGACAAGAAGAATGCTAGAATTTGATAGATAAACTAAAAAATGAATGGGGATTATTTTTTACCTTAAAGTTTAATAAAGGTAAATACTCAATCAGATGCGGCACAAAAGAAGCCAGAAAATTTTTAGCTTTGATTAGACCTTTAATTCCATCTTTTCGGTGTTTTGCGGATAATAAGATGAGAGCAATTTAATTTTCTAAGTAGGCTGGATTTTATCACCAGTCGAAGTACCTTGCAACTATTGAAAGAATAGTTGAAGAGATAGTCCAAGATATTATATTTTGATTATGAATGTTTCAAGACGTGCAGCCAATGGCGAAAAAGATGATGAAGAAGTATTAAATAAAAGCTAGATTTATGTTACTACCGCTGGTTGGAAAAGCACGTTCGCTAAACTAATAAAAGTCATAGGCGAACTAAAACTCCGTGAACCTCAAAATGAGGGTGTGCGCTTAATAGCGTGCTAACAGTGAAAGCGCAAATGCGTAACGCTGTGCCAAGCCATAGAAATATGGAAGGTTCAGAGACTATCCTTTATGGAGTAGCCAATTGGTGAAATTCCAATTGGCGAAGCGCGGAGAATTTAAAAATGGGAATTTTTAGATTAAGAAATAGTCCAAGTAATATGTATGATAAGCTCATTTAGATTCTTGTATGGGAAATTGTTAAACCAGACAGAGCGATGGTAATGGGAGGCACATGGCGTATTCCTGTACTTATGAAGCTATTGGATAAAAACTTTGTTAAAGATTTACAAATGGACGGTACATTTAATGAAAGCTCGTTTGAGCGAGAGTATGAATCAAAATGGTCTGGCACCGTTGAAGATGCTTTCTTTAGAGCTGAGCACTTCGACCGCAACCGCATTTTGAATTAGCCTGAGTATGAGTATTCAGGTCGTTCAAACAAAGGAGCTTATTACATTCTGTCTGTTGATGTCGGCAGAAAAGGGTGCGATACCGTTATTTGTGTCATAAAAGTGACGCCGCAAGTTGGCGGCACTTCTATAAAGACATTGGTAAATATGTATACATTGAGCGATGAGCATTTTGAAGCTCAAGCAATTATGTTGAAAAAATTATATTATAAGTATAAAGCATAGCGCATCGTAATTGATGGCAATGGGTTAAATTCCTACCTGGCCCATTTAAAACTCTTTGAATTGCTGGGACACCTGAAATGGCAATCAGCAGCTAAGTAATTAAAATTTTAAAAGCTTTTTTTGGAGGCTTAGATGTATGAAAACGGTAAAAATTATAAATTGTAAATATCCACTAAAATTTAACTATTATGCAAACGAAGATGGAAGTATTTATAGCGAAACAAGCAATAAAACATTAAATTATTAGAAAGATAAAGATGGCTATGCAAAAGTTAGATTAATGTCCATTGATGGAAAAAGGCATCGATATTCTGTGCATCGCCTAATTCTGGAAAATTTTTCTCCTATTGATAATATGTCTGTGATGCAGATTAACCATAAAGATGGTAATAAAACAAATAATAGACTTGAAAATTTAGAATGGGCTACGGCGAGCGAAAACAATAGCCATAAATATAAAATTGGTTTAGCTACTTAGCAAGGAGAATTTAATAATAATAGTAAATTAACAGAGAATCAAGTGTTAGAAATAATAGTTTTATTACTGTCTAATGAATATACTTAGAAATAGATAGCAGAAAAATTTAATGTTGATGTTGAGACAATCGGCGCGATAAAGAGAAAGAAAAATTGGAAGTATCTTACTAAGTACATCGATTTTAATTAAAAGTTCAACGACTATCCTGAAAAGGAGTAAGCTAAACAGCTGAAGCGGAGAGTGCCGTGAAGAGATGGTAATGATATAGTCTAATCCTTTTGAAATAAAACAAAAGGTAGTTAAATGTAGGTATAGGTCTTGTTGATTATATGGTAAAAACACAAATTGACCCAGACACAAATGATACTTATTATGATTTTGGTATTTTGAATGATGATGAAGGATATTATAAAAAATATAGAACTGTTAATTGCGAATATGACGCTATTTATATAATAAAAGCAAATGCGCCGATTAATACTGAAGCGCATACAATTATGTAGACGTAGTTAGCTTCTGGACGCATTAAGTTCTTGATTGATGAACGCGTTGCTAAGGTTAAATTGATGGGAACGCGACGTGGGCAAGAAATGAAGCCAGAAGAGAGGGCAGAATACCTCAAACCATTTACCCTAACTTCCATATTAAAAGAGGAGATGCTTAATCTTCGCGAAGAAAATGAAGGCATTAATATTATTCTTAAATAGGCCAATAAGGGTATTAAGAAGGATAAATTTTCTGCTCTTGAATATGCAATCTACTATATTAAACAAGAAGAAGATTCAAAGAAAAAACGCCGCAAACATAGCATATCAGATTTTATGTTTGTGAATTAAAAAGGAGGTTGGTCTATGAATGCTTCTCGTGGAGAAATAAAAATTAGAGAAATTTTAGAATAGACTGGCCTAAATTTTACAATGGAGCAATCGTTTGAGGGGCTGGTCAGCTCAAATGGCCGGCTCCTCAGATTTGACTTTTGCGTATTTGATGATGATGGAAATGTAGATTTTCTTATTGAGTATCAAGGAAAGCAGCACTATGAGCCATCTAACAAATACGGGGGTAAAAAAGGCTTCTATCAACAATAGTATAATGATAATAAAAAGAGACGTTTTTGCGCATTAAATAATTATAGATTAATTGAAATCCCTTACACCGATGAATATCAAATTGACTATGATTATATAATGACAAGAGCGGGATACTAAGGAGGTGAAAAAATGGCTACACAAGAAGAGATTCATGATAAAGGTTTTGCGATGTTTGGTAACGAGTCTCAAGAGTATAAAAAGATGAAGGTCGGCGCACTTAATCTTGAGGATGCGGTTTTAAATCTTGGCATTTTAAAGCGGAGCACTTTGCCTTGGTGCGATAAGAACGAGGTTTTACGCGCTCTTGCCGATAAAGATTATCCTGCATTGCGGGAAATATCAAATCTTTTTTATGAGATTAGCGGCATTTATGAGCGTGCTTGCAAATATTTAGCTTTTTTATATCGTTATGATTGGTATGTAGTTCCCTATGTTGATGATGAATCAATAAGTGAAAATAAAATTTTATCAGAACTATCTAAAGTTTTGCGTTATCTTGATAACTCAAGTATTAAAAAATTGTGCGGCGACATCGCATTGAGAGTAATTGTTGATGGCTGTTATTATGGCTATATAGTAGATACAAAAGACGGAATGACCGTACAGCAGTTGCCGATTAATTATTGCCGCTCACGCTACATGACTGGTTCCAGACCGGCTGTTGAATTTAACATGCGGTTTTTCGATGATAAATTTGCCGATACTTAGTATCGTTTGCGGATTCTTGATATGTTCCCTGATGAGTTTAAGAAGGGCTACCTTCTATATAAGAAAGGTAAGTTGCCGGGAGATTACAACGGTGATAAAACCGGATGGTATCTATTAGATCCAAATAATGCTTTTAAGATGAATATCAACGGCACTGATTATCCAATATTGGCAAATGCCATTCCGGCAATTTTGGATTTAGACGCTGCGCAAGACTTAGATAGAAAAAAGACAATGCAGAAATTGTTAAAAGTTATTATTTAGAAGCTGCCGCTTGACAAGAATGGTGATTTGGTATTCGATATCGATGAAGCAAGAGATATTCATAATAATACTGTTAATATGCTAAAGCGCTCAATAGGCACTGACGTTATGACTACTTTTGCTGATGTTACTGTTGCTGATTTGGCCGATAAAAACACCTCTACTACAACAGATGATTTGGAAAAAGTCGAGCGCACATTGTTTAATAGCTTGGGCATGTCTTAGAATCTATTTAATACTGACGGCAATCTTTCTTTGGAAAAATCAATTTTAAATGATGAAGCTTCTATGCGTAATCTTATTCTGCAATTTGCGGATTGGGTTAATCATTTGATTACGCGCAAATTTCCAGGAAAGAAAAAATACAATTTTAGAGCAATCTTTTTAGAAACAACTGTTTATAACTATCAAGATTTGGCTAAAATCTACAAAGAACATGTTTAGCTTGGCTATTCAAAAATGCTACCTTAGATTGCTCTTGGGCATTCTCAGAGCGCAATTTTGGCCATGGCGCATTTTGAAAACGAACTTATTCATTTGTATGATATTATGATTCCTCCGCTCATGAGTTCTACCATGAGCAGCGAAGATATTCTTGGCACAAGAACTGATGCTTCATCAAGTGAAGAGTCTGTCGGACGCCCAGAAAAAGAAGATAGCGAGAAATCAGAAAAAACTATTTAGAATAAAGAATCTATGAGCTAAAGAAAGGAGGAAATCATATGCCGCACATAAGTGTTCCAGTATCCAGCGCATGTGAGTTCCTCAATTTCACTCCTGTTAACCCATTAATCTCAAAAGTTTAGATTAAAGTGTGTTATGTTGGCGATGAGCCCAATCGCAATGGTAGTGTTATTACTAAAGCTGTTGCGACAGAAATGGCAAAATCTTTGCCGGGGTCGCCGATTGTAGGATTCTACAATGAAGAGACGGAGGATTTTGAGGAGCATAGCCGCAAGATCACTATAACAAATGATGATTTTAAAATTGAGGATATTACCAAACCCTACGGTTTCGTCAGTATGGATGCCAAAGTTTGGTTTTAGAAATTTACTGACGATGGCGTTGAGCATGAATATCTTTGCACAGAGGGCTATATTTGGACAGAAGCATATCCAGAAGCCAAGCGGATAATCGAGCAAGGCAATAATTAGTCGATGGAGCTTAATAAAAATTTGCAAGGCTCTTGGACAGAAGGGGACAATGGTTATCCAGAATTTTTTATAATTAATGAGGCACTTATTGAAAAATTGTGCATTTTAGGAGAAAATGTTGAACCTTGTTTTGAGGGAGCGAAAATTTCCAAACAATTCTCACTTTCTCTTGATGAAGACTTTAAGCAGTAGTTATTTAGTATGATGACCGAGCTTAAAGTGGCTTTGAATAAAGGAGGACACACAGAAATGAACGAGGAATTTAAGAAGAAGCCTGAAGAGGAAGAAGAAGAAAAAGCCTCTAAGGAAGAAAAAAATGAGGGCAAAACCGATAAAGAGGATAAGCCCGAAAATGAAAAAGATAAGAAGGAAGAAAAAAATTCTGAAAATGAGGGCAAAACCGATAAAGAGGATAAGCCCGAAAATGAAGATAATAAGAAGGGAGAAAAATCTGAAGAAGAGGATGATGAAAAGAAGAAAAAGTTCTCTCTGGAAGAAATTCCTGAGTATGTAGAACTGAGTAAGAATTTTGCCGCTCTTCAGAAAGATTATGATACACTTCGAGAAGAAGTGGAAACCCTTCGTGCTTTCAAGGCGTCCGCAGAAAGAGCTGCCAAAGAAGAGATGATAGAGGGCTTCTATATGCTGTCCGACGCCGATAAGAAAGATTGTTTAGATAATATCGATACTTATTCACTTGATGATATTGAAGCTAAACTTTCAATTATATGCGTTCGTAACAAGGTTAATTTTAATCTTGACGAAGATAAGAATCCAGAAAACCCAACAGTTTATACGCTGGGTGACAATGATGATGGTGATTCTGCGCCTGCTTGGATTAAAGCTGTTCGCAACACCGCAAAAGAAATGAATTAATTTAAGGAGGAAGCAAAAATGGCTTTTAAGAGATTAAGTCCCGTGGCACAATATGTTGACCGCGGTTATGGTCAGGTAGAGCCCAATCACCTGTCAGCACAGCGTACTGCCGAAATTTATGCTCAGTTGCCCGCTGATAAGGATATTAAGGTTCTTGAAAATGGACAGTTTGTTAAGTATGACTACGCAAATGGCGTGGTAAATTTCACTGGTAAGGGCGAATGGATGTTAGTTTATAATGAGATTAAGGTTTATCATGATCGTGACATGGATGAAGATTTCGCTATGACTCGTGAAACCTACAATGCTCGTATTTATAGCCCCGTGGATAATGATACTTATAATGAAGGTACCGCAATTGGCATGTCTTCTACTCGTGCAGAAGAGTATGAATTGATTAATGCTTCTCGTGCTGATCGCGGCCTAGACCCCATCTATCCCGAAGGTGCTCCCTATACTCAGTGGTCTTGGAGCGACAAGACAATGCCTGCCGGCACTGTTATGGTTCCTCGTGTGTTTAAGACTCATGAAGGTGATATTTTCACTACCAATTGCATTAAGGAAGCTGTGGGTGAAATTGCCGTTGGCGATACTCTTGCTCCCGGTGATGATGGTTATTTAACTAAGACGACCGCAACTGATGGCATGCTGTGGCAGGTTGTAAAGGTTTACAATATGCCCTCTATGCAGCATGGCGTTAAGCTAATGCGGATTCAGTAATAGGAAAGGAGAGAAAAGCTATGTTGAATAAGGAACAGTTACTACAATTAATGAAGGCAACAGCTAAGGCTAATCGCTCTAATCCTGTTGCTTATAGTTTCAATGGAGAGAATCTGAGTTATGAAGCTCTGAACGAAACTCTTCGTAACGAGTTAAATGAATACGCTGGTACTTGGTCTAAGTATCGCGAGAACAAGAATATTATTTTTGAACTGATCGAGAAAACTCTTGACGAAGTGCTTCCTCGCAATATAAAGGACCGCTATTCTCAGTTTGCTGAAGTTGTGACTCTGAAGCAGGGACAAGCTCAGTCCTTTAAGCGTAAGTGGATGGGCCGCGGTCGTGCTAAGCAGTTCGTGACTCGCGTTGGTCTGGCTGGTATCTATGAAGTCTTCAAGCTTGGTGGACAGAGCTACTTTGAAGTGCCTACGAGCGCTATCGGCGGAGCTGCCCAGATTGGTTTTGAAGAATTCCTAGATGGCCGTGCAGATTTCGGCGAAGTGACCGCCATTATAATGGAAGGTATGGACGAACTGATCCAGCGTGAAATTGCCGCTGCTCTTGCTTCTGGCATTTATCAGCTGCCTACCAACAACATCGTTGTGGCTAATGGTTTTGATGAGAAGGCTTTTGACCGCTTACTGGTTATTGCTTCTATGTATGGCGAGCCCACTATTTATTGTGATTATGAATTTGCTGTGAAGATGGCTCCTTCTGATCCTAATATGTGGACTGATTCTATGCGTCAAGAAAAGTGGAACAATAATTACTTCGCCCGTTATAAGAATCATCCTGTTGTGATTTTACCTCAGGGCTTTGTGGACGAGTCCAACACCAAGAAGCAGTTTGATGCCGGCTATTGCTGGATTATTCCTGCCGGCGCGGATAGCAAGCCTGTTAAGGTTGTCTTTGAAGGCGACACTATTGTTGATGAATATCAGAACAAGGATCGTTCTCGTGAGATTCAAGTGTACAAGAAAGTTGGCGTGGGTGTCGTTATGACTAACGATATTTGCTGCTACAAGGATTCTTCTCTACTTGGGCACTTCGATGTTGCCGATATGTTTACTTCTGGCTATAACACTCTTGATCCTTATAAGGTTGAGACTGTGACCAAGGAAACTACTGACGATACTACTGGAGATTAATTAAATATAGCGGAGAAAAGAAATTAATTTCTTTTCTCCGCGCTTAAGAGAAAAAGGAGATAAAAAAATGTTGGTAAATGTAAAAAATCGTAGTAATAATACTGTTATTTATAGTATTCCTGATGGCGGCATTCGTCGCACATTTGCTCCAAACGAAGTAAAAAAAATTGATACCGATGAATTGCAAAAGCTGATTTATTAGCCCGGCGGCCCAGAACTGATTGCTGGATATCTATTAATTGAAGATAAGAAAGTTCTTGGCGAATTGATGGGAACACCCCAACCGGAATATTGGTTAGATGAGCAAGGCGTTGTGAAGATGCTGACAACAGCATCTTTAAATGAGTTTTTGGATTGCCTTGATTTTGCGCCTCCTGGGGTATTAGAGATGATTCAGCAAAAAGCAGTAGAGCTTCCTCTTAATGATAATAATAAGCGCGAAGCAATAAAGAAGGCTTTAGGCTTTGATGTAACTGCCGTAATTCAGCACGAGCGTGAAGTAAAAGAAGAGGAAGAAAAAGAGGGTCTTGAAGAAGCACCGGAAAAGAAACGTAGAGTTAGTTCTGTCGAAGAACAACCGCAGCAATCAGGCGGCAAGCAGCGCAGAACTGAAAGCAAATATAAGGTTGTAGCAAGGAAGGAATAAAATATGACACCATTTAGCGTTATTATAAATAAATTTTTAGGTAAGATTACCGATGATATGTATTTGGAACTTACTTATGAAGATACGATTAAAGACGCTAAACAGATTTTGCTTGATGCCATTCCTTACTTTGAATTTCCCCGTTTTTAGCTTTATGCTTTTGATGAGGAAAAAGAAACTTACAAGATAGATCTAACCGATGAAGAAATTAATATTCTTGCGCTTTTGATGAAAACAAGCTGGCTTAGTCGACAAATCGATTCAATAGAGAATATTAGAATGAAGTACACTTCTTCTGATTTTAAGATGACGTCGCAAGCCAATCATTTATCAAAATTGCTTTCATTAAAGTCTGAGAATATTCGAGAATCAACTCATGCTCAACGCCTATATAAACGTAGGCGTTTTTCTTCAACATCTGGCTCTGTTGAATCTAATTGGGATGTTTTTAATAGCGGTGTTTATTACTCGTCAGATAAAACAACCAGTTCTTCATCGTCTGGAGGATGCAATTGCGGATGCGGCTCTAAAGATGATGGAAGTTCTTGGGAGCCAATAGATAACAGCGGCGCGCTTGATAAATCTTAGTGGGAACCTATTTAATATGATTGATAAATATGGCTTAAATTATCCGCAAGAGAATATCAGCATGGATTTATCTCGTTTGATTAATTAGGTTTGGAAGTTGCTTCCGATGCGGGAGCACAAAGAGGATTGGCAAAAACAGTTAGATTCTGTTTTAGTTGAATTAAGAGGTTTGCATGAGCTATTTGGCGATTAGCTCGATTTTCTAATTTTAATTACGAAATTGGAAGGTTTGCGAACTGAAGAAAATTTTATGGTATACCGAGTTAATATATTCGGTGCCATAACTCTTTTAACTGAATTAAATGCAAAATTTAAATAATTTAAAAATGCGTGCGGTTTTCGCAAATAATGATCGCCAGCATAACCGCATGATTGAACATAAATTAAAGGGTTTTCATCGAGTATTATTGTACTCATATTAGGCAGCGTGGATCAGAAAAGAAGGCTCAGAAGATGGATGGGTCAGGGCACTAATTAATCCAGATAAAATTAAATTCGACTACGATGAAAAAATCGTTTCTGTTGATTTTTTATATAAATTTGAGCCCGGTAGCGTATTTGAGTGGCCTAAAGGCTCTGGAACACGTTGGATTATTTATAAACAGGAATTAAGTGAATTGGCTTATTTTCGAGGAAATATTCGCCGTTGTTAGTTAATTGAGGCTGTTGACCCCGATACTAAAGAAAAAGTAAAAGTTTGGGCGGCGATTCGAGGACCAGTTGAAACTACTATTACTTCTATTCAAAAGTCTGGTATTGTAGCCGATGTACCTAATTGGTCATTGGATATATATATGCCGAATAATGAGTTAAATCGCAAGCTGTTTGACAGATATTTTCGTTTTAGCTTTATGGGGAAGACTTGGATGGTTCAAGTCCAAGATTGTATTAGTACTCCTGGGATTATAGAAGTAATTGCATTAGAAGACTATGAATGTCATGGCGATGAAACCATAATTGAAGTAGTAGATCCTAATCCAGAACAAGAGCCGGATGAATATCAGATTATTGGAAACACTTTTGTAAAACCTTTAATAAAACAAAATTATACAGTAATTGGACCCTCGGATTTAAAATGGGCAATTTCATTGCCCGCTTCAAACAACAAAGAAATTAAAGATGTTTTGAAGTACGAGATTTTAAATGATGGTTCAATAGATGTGACTTGGACGTCAATGGTTAGTGGTTCTTATATTTTGCATTATGGGCAATTAGAAAAAACTATCGTTGTCGAGTCATTGTTTTAAGAAAAGGAGAAAAAGGTGTAATGGAGATTGGCGCTGCTCTAATGGCTGGTATAGATATTCCTATTCCCGAGTTGCAAGTGGCAATCCATTAGCCGAAGATTAAAGAAATAGCTTTTATTGGTGAAGAGGAATATTTTTTTGGCATTCAAATGTTTTGTTTTGATAAAAGTACTATTATTGCAAAAAATGCTGAAAATGAGGCCATAAAAGGATTGTCAAACATGAATGACTTTCAAATATTTATGGCACTAGTAAATGAAAGAAATGAAAAGCTATTAATAGATAAAAAAAGTTTAGTATTGTCTATTTTAATGCTTTATTTTCCGGATTATGTTGTGCAATTTAGCCCATTGAATAATGGCTTGTTTTTTAATAATCCGACTGCATAGCATAATTTTACAATAAATGAAACCAATTTTGATGTTTTAAAAAAAGTTATCCAAGAAATTGGTGGATTAAACAATAGTGTTGGAGGGCAAAATGCAAACTTTAAGCCTAAAGGCAAATTGGCGGCGAAGATTGCGGCGAAGCTAATGGCTGGCCGCGAAAAAGCCATGCAGAACAAGGGCGAAAAAGCTTCAAGTATTTTGTCTCGATATGTTTCTATTCTCACTGTTGGACTTGGTTCGATGAGTTTAGACGCTTGTTTGAGCCTAACTGTATATTAGCTGTATGATTTAATTGAAAGATACAGCTTATATATGGGGTGGGATTTAGATATAAAATCTCGTTTAGCGGGGGGAAGTCCCGACTCTAAACCAGATGATTGGATGAAAAACATCCATTAATATTAAAGGAGGAAAAATGTAATGAAATATGGCGTAAGAGAGATCTGCGATGTTGTTATGAAAAAGCGTGCTCCCGGTTGGTTTGGCAAGCTGTATCTGGAAAAGAACGCTCCTGTTATGTATTTTGATACACTGAAGACTTCCAGTTTGGAAGGTCAGGCCACGACCGTTTATGCTCAGGGTTAATTCGGCTCCTCTTTTTAGTAATAAAAAGATGTCAATTACTTGAATTGCTGGAACACCCTATAAAATCCGTTGGGGCAATCAGCAGCTAAGAGTTAAAATTTATAAAAAGGAGAATTTGTTAATGAATGAGAATATCGTTCAAATTAGTAAATTTGTACCGGAAGTAAAAGATCGTTATTATATCAATTCAAAAGGCGAGCTTTTTACAGACTATGGTGAGAAAAAGATGAATGATTGTACGAAAAACGGTTATGTTAAAAATACATTGGTACTAAAAGATGGAGGATGTCGTTCTTATTTTCGGCATCGTTTAGTTTTAATGTGTTTTTCTCCAAATGCAAATTTTAAAAATTTATAGGTTAATCATATAGATGGGAATAAACTAAACAATTCATTAGAAAATTTAGAATGGTGCACAAATCAAGAGAATCGAATCCACGCAGTGGAAATTGGGCTTGCCGCACGTTTAATTGGTGAGCAAAATCCTGCAAGTAAATTGTTAGAATCTCAAGTAATAGATATTATTCAAGATTTAATGAATGGTATTCCATATTCTAAAATTTGTAAAAAGTATAATTGTTCAAAAAGCACAATTTCTTCTATTAAAAATAAAAGAAATTGGCGTTATCTTACCGCCAATATAGATTTTAATTAAAGTTCAACGACTATTCCGAAAGGAAGTACATCACAAGCGATTGGTGATGGAAGTGGGTAAATTCCTTACGATATATAGGGAATAAGATATAGTCTAATCTGTGCGTATATATAAAGGTACAGCAGTTTTTAGAAATAAAAACGTATATGACGTAGCGAATCATATAGAATATTATGGGAACCGGTAATCCGCGGTTAGTTGCTTGGGAAGGTGACCGTACGATTACCTTCAATATGGAAGACGCTTTGATCAGCCCTGAGAGTTTCTCAATTCTGTCTGGCGCAGGCTTAATTGATGCCGCAGAAGCTGAACCTATTTATGTGCATACAACTCAGCAGGTTGAAGTTAAGGATGATTCTTTAACTCTTGATAGTGTGCCTTCTGTTGAGAACGGTGCGGAAATGTATTTAATGATTATGAAAGAGGATGGCTCCATTGATGTGGACAAGATTCCTCTGCGGATTCTGTTCGGTGGCGATGGCGCACCTACTGCTCCTACTGGAAAAACCGTCACTGGGGTGCAGGCTTTGATTGATGCTGCTATTGAAAAGTATAATGCAGCGCACACATCTACTGTTGATAAGTTTGTGGCTCTTGATAAGACGAATTATCAGTTAAAGACTGCTGCAGAAACTGGTTATAATCCTATTGTTTATGTGGATTATTATGTAAAGGCTGAATCTGGCGTGAAGCAGATTGATATTGAAGCTGGTAAGTTTGGCGGCTCTTATTATCTTGAAGCTTCTACTCTGTGGCGTGATCAGTCCACTGGTGATGATTATCCTGCTGAATTTATTATTCCGAATTGCAAGGTGCAGTCTAACTTCACATTTACGATGGCACCTACTGGCGATCCTTCTACCTTCTCTTTTGTCCTGGATGCATTCCCGGAATATACTCGTTTTAATAAGACAAAGAAGGTCATTGCGGCCATTCAGATCGTTGAAGACAAGGATGGCTTCGGTAAGGAAACCACTACCGACGGTGATTAATTTATAATATTTTGGGAGATACTTAAACAAGTATCTCCCTATTTTTTTTTAGGAGGAAAAGGAATATGAAAGTTGGTTAGAATTATTTCCCGAAATCGAGTTTTTTATCTGTTGATAAAAATTTGTCAATAGTGGTTAATAAAATTTTAGAAAATTAGAATATTTGTAAAATGTTATATTATACACAACGAGATTGTTTGTCAGCTCCAGATTTAACGCAAGAGCAAAAAATTTCATTGATTAATAAATAGATTTTGATTGTCCCGCGTTTAGAAATTACGGATGAATGTCCAAATAAAATATTAGTATAGTTAACTGATTTTTCTCAAAACGTAAATAATCCAGAATTTAGAGATTGTGTTTTAAGGTTTGCTATTCTTTGTCATCCAGACCATTGGCTTATGGGTAATTTTTAGTTGCGTCCTTACAGAATTGCAGGAGAACTTGATGCAATGTTTGATGAGAAAAAAATGACAGGGATTGGAACCCTGCAGTTTTTGGGTTGCGATAATTTAATTATGAGCGATCAGTTGGAAGGGCTTTTACTTTTATACTCTGCTATTTAGGGCGTTGAGGATAAAGTAAATGGTTTGTCGTAATGGCTGATGCTCGAATTTTACATGTCTCATCAACATATGCTAATTATTATCGTTTAGATGTATCTGCGACATTAGAGCAGATGAGTAAGAATATTCTCAATAAAATAAAAGGACAGTATATGAAAGGCGGAAATGACTCTTTTGGCGCCAATGAGAACAATGCCTAGATATTACAAGAATTCTTTCAGATGATAAAAAAAGCGGGTAATAGTAATAGTAAAACAACAATAGAAGATGCCGCAAAAGAATCAGTTATTAATTCAGTTTTGAATTCCTATAGGAGCTATAATGGCGTAGGACCGAGAGGTGGTGCGAAAAAACGTGTTTTTAATACTCGTAGCAAAAAAACAACCGAACAAGGTGAAGCTTTTGAAAAAGAGCTGGCTGCCATTATCGCCGCAGTTCGTTTAGAGGCTGAGGGGTCCGGCGGAAACGGCGGGAAAGGAGTAAAAGCTTAGTTTAGACAAGCTGTTAGTTCAATGCAGTTAGGCCGGGAAAGTGTTGGCTTTGAAAATATTGTCAAAGATACTGCAAAAGGCGTAATAATTGAAATAAATGAAAAAATGTCTAATGTGATATGCGATACAGAAAGTAAATTGGGCAAGTACGTAATTAGTTCTGTACAAGGGAAAATTGATGTTAGCGGCTTGGGTGTAGAATGGAAGATCAATGCAGAACCGAGTTCATACTTGTAGCAAATCGCGAACTTATTGTCATAGGCCTCTTTCACTGCGAAAAGTTATTCTTCTTTAATGTGGAACGGTAAAAGCCAAATCAAATCATCGAGGACTTCTTTGAAATTGGGCAATACAGAACAGCGTCGCGTTTTTTATACTGTGCTTATGGCTCAAGGAATTCCTGTTAAGGTGGCAGAAAGTATATATCAGCATACCCGAAAAACGCATAATAACGAGGAAAAGAAAAACGCTCAACGCCTTCGAATATTATATGAATTAACTGGCTATGGACAAAAATATATAAATAATATGATTGATAGCCAATTAAAGATGCAATTGGGAGGCACTTATGCCAATTATATTATTTTTAATGACCCTGCAACTGATAATATTTATGTTAAGACTACTGCGCAAATTTGGGAGGAGATGATGAAGCAATATCTCGAGAATTTCAATAATAAAGAATTATTTGTGTCAAAGAGCTTGTTTTATTAACTTGACAAATAAAAATTTTTTTGTTATACTTATTATATAAAGGTGAAAAAGGAGGAATTTTGGCAATGGCTAAAATTAATTTTAAAAATTTGGTACCTATTAAAAATATTCTCGGTGAAGAAATTCAGATAGGCAATGAATTAGTTACAGTTGAAAAATATTTACCCTTGGCGAAAAAGGCCGAATTAATTGAATGGGTAATTAAAAATTCAATTGATGATACCGGTTTTGCTAGCCCAATTCGCACAGAAGTTTTCTTGAAGTTGGCTATTGTGCGTTATTATACTAATATTTCTATTACTGAGAAAATGTTGGAAACGCCAGATAAGGTATTTGATTCGTTAATGATAAACAACGTTTTTGATATTGTGCTTGCGGCTATTCCTGAAGAAGAACTTGATCGCATTGAGTCTGGTGCATTAGAGAGCGTAAAAGCAGTATAGGATTATATGTCATCTTTCTTGGGCGTTTTAAAGAATGTAAGCCAAGATTATGATTCAACAAAGATGAATGTTGATGAACTAATGAAGTCTCTTGACCAACCGGAAAAAGTTGGTTTAGTAAAAGACATATTAGAGAAAATTGGTTAAAAATCCGCGAAAGCGGATTTTTTTTATTGGAGAGAAAGGAGAACTTAAAAAATGGCAGGAAATAATATCCAGTATACTATTGGTTTTAACGCTAATACGAGCCAGGCTGAAAAAGCTTTAAAGAAATTGAATAAGCAATTAGACTCTTTAAAAGCAAATGCCGAATCTGACTTAGGTATTAGTAGTGACTTAAAAGAAGCTGCAAATGCTGCAGAATTATTACAACAAAAAATGATTGCGGCGTTTAATACTTCAACTGGAAAAATTAATTTTACAGATTTGAATAATTCTTTGATGTTAAGTGGCACTTCAGTAGCCGATCTTGGATAGAAATTTGTAAATTGTGGCGCATAGGGCCAGTAGGCCTTCTTGGCATTAACTCAAGCTGTTGCCACGATGGAAATCCCGATAACAAAAACAAATAGTCTATTGAGTAATATGATGACGACTTTGAAGAATACCGTTAAATGGGAATTATCTTCAAATTTAATCCATGGTATTGAATCATCTATTGCTGGAGCAATAGGATATGTAGAAGATTTAAATGAATCTTTAAATAATATTCGTGTTGTGACTGGAGCCAGTTCAGATGAGATGGTAAAATTTGCCCAATAGGCTAACCAAGCGGCAAAATCGTTGTCTACAACAACAAAATCGTATACGGAAGCGTCTTTGATTTATTATCAATAGGGCGATGATGCTAGCACTGTAGCTAAGAAAGCTGCGATTACGACAAAAGCGGCAAATGTTGCCTTTAGTGCAAGCGCAGAAGAAATGTCAGAAATGCTAACTGCCGTATGGAATTCTTATCAAGTTGGGGAAGATGAGCTTGAACGCTATGTTGATATAATGGCAGCATTGGGCGCGACAACAGCGACCTCTACAGAAGAAATTGCTACTGCAATGCAGAAGGTGGCTGCTACAGCCAATACGGTTGGCGTATCAATGGAACAAATGTCCTCTATTATCGCCACTGTTTCTTCTGTTACTCGTGAAGCTCCTGAATCAATCGGTACTTCTTTTAAGACAATTCTTGCTCGTATGAGCGACTTGTCTCTTGGAGAAACTTTAGATGATGGAACAACTCTTGGCACAGTTTCTTCTTAGTTAAAACAAATCGGAGTTAATATCTTAGATTCAACTGGAAACTTAAGAGATATGGGTGATGTCATTGAGGACTTAATGGGTAAATGGACCGGAATGACAGAAGCTCAAAAAACAGCCACTGCTGAAGCTGTTGCTGGTAAACGGCAATATACGTAGTTGATGGCCTTATTGGAAAACCAAGATAAATATAATGCAAACTTGAAAACTGCAGCAAGTGCGGACGGGACACTGAATGATTAGGCCAACACTTATGCTGAATCCTATGAAGCTGCGGCGAATCGAGTTTAGGCCGCAAAAGAATCAATATATTCACAATTAATTCCAGAAGATATTTTAATATCTGCAACAAACGGTTTATCAAAAATCTTAAATATTGTTAGTGAAGTAATTTCCGGTTTTGGCGGTTTAAAAGGTATAGTTGTATAGCTTGGTAGCGCTTTGCTTACCACTTTTTCTGGGTAGATTGCTGCTAATATTACGGGACTTGCGGCTAAAGCGGCGAATTTTGTTAATAGTTTCAAAGGCTTAACGGATATTAATGGCAAAAATATAGGCTTTTTGGGAAAAGTAAAATCCGCTTTCACAGAATCGACAGAATAGCGCAATTATAAGATTTAGAATAATTAGCTATAGGGACAAATTCAAGATTAGCTTGGAAATTCAGCAATTTCAAATTCTACTAAAGTAGCTTTATAGGGGACTCAATAGCTATTACAAAAGAGATAGGAACTTTTAGCGACTGAAAAATATCTCAGTTCCCAATAGAAAGCTGCCGCAAATGAAGCTATAGACACATTATCAAAGCAATTAGAAAAAGCGACAAATTATAGAACAGAATTGGCGCAAGAAAATGTAGAACTGGAGAGAAAGAAACGTCTGGTTACAGAAACTACGAGCATAGAAGGAAAAAATATTGACAGTGTAATTAAAACAGCTGAACAAAAAGGCGATAAAGAAAAAGCGAATGAACGAAGAAATCTGCTGGCAAGGAATATGTTAAGTTCTACGTCTAATCATTATACCGTGCAGGATAACCCGTATAAGAATGCAAAAGTGAATGCACTATTTGAGGGGACGGACGTTCCAGAATCATAGTAGAATTTAGACGGTTTAATAGACCGAATGGTAAAATTTGAATAGGCGGCCGAAGGCATTGAACATGCGAAATAGTCATTTTAGAATTTTGTTAATATTGACACAAATAGTTCTAAAAATGCTATACAAGATCTTGAAAGTACATTAACGATTTTAAAACAATCGCTGTCTGAAAAGGGCATGAATACCGATTGGGTAGACAAATTAATAACAGATTTTACAAAGCTAAAAGAGAACGGACAGCTTAGTGGCGCGGCCATGAATGACGTTATTGACAAATTAAATCAAATGGGAAATAGTGCACAAAGCGGTGCTGCGGCCTCTATGAATTTTTTGGTTGAAAAATTGGGATTGTCAAAATAGGCATTACTTGATTTACGCAATGCTGGCGCCATATCTGAAGACACATTTAGAAGTATGTCTGTCGCCGTTGAGGAGTATAATAATAAACTTAAGTAGACTCAGTTTAATGTTAGTAATTTTTAGCAAGCGGCGTCTAAAATAGTATAGGCCATTAGTGGCGTATCAATGGGCTTTTCTTAGATGTCCAATTTAGCTTCAAATTGGGATGATAGCTCAGATATATCAAAAACAACATCTATTTTGTCTATGGGAACGTCTCTCATTGGCAATCTCGTTTCAGGTAACTGGGCAGCTGCCATTGGCCAAGGGGTAGGAATGATTTGGGGCGTAATTTAGGGGAACCAAGAGCGAGCGGAAAAAGCCGCAGAAAAAGCGCGGTAGGCTGCACTTGAACTTTCCAAAACAGAAGTCTCAAAAAGCTCTGAAGAAAATAGCGATATCGCGAATTTAATTTCACAATTTAATACCCTTTACTAGACAAAAAATAGAAGCGTAAGTTAGGATTAGGAATTAGCATCTTTAGCCACTTAGTTGGCGTCTAAATATAATATTACTGGCGCTGCAGTGGCAAATTTAACAGGGAATTATGCCGAATTAATTGAGAAGCTGTAGCAAATTGCGAGTGGAGCATGGGATGAGTCTACTACGCCGAGCGTTAAAGTGGCGAAGGAAAATTATGAATATGCAAAGGATTATCTGTTTGGCGCATACACGAATGAGTCAGCAACTTTTGACACTCGTTCCGGTCACTTTTCGGCAAAGTTCCTTGGGAACGTAAGTCAATTAGGGGACATTACTAGTGACGGTAAAGACATATATTATTCTTACAACCCTGATAAAACTAAGAATTCTTTATACACTTATACTCTTAACAGTAAGCTAGACAGAAATTTGGAGAGTTAGACGGGGAAGGCTTTAGATTATACTGTTGAAAATTTAATTAATGGAGTTGACGGAGCCAAAGATTTTTTTGTAAATGATAAAGATTATGCAGAGCTAGTTATGCCTAAAAACGCATCTGGTAGCTATATTTTAAAAGCTTATAGAATGATGAAGTCACTAAAAGAGAAAATGATCAGTATGGGCGTTTCAGAAACTGATGCTACTTATAAAGCAATTAATCAGTTTGTTGATTATTACTCAGATTCAATAGAACAATACGAAAAAACAATTCAAGAATATGGCATTGCTGTCACAACAGAAGAGAGTAATAAGTATCTGTCAAAGACGGCTTCTGATGAGTATAAATTCAGTGACTTCTTTGATGATTATGCCGCATCTTTTGAAGAAATGGACGACATGACTAAAACTCTTTATGCAGACCAGGGAAAAACTGAAGAGGAGCTTGAATAGCTGACTTTAGAATCTTTGAATTCTATAATTGCATTGAATTCTGGATTATCAACTTATGCAAATATTATAAACGCCGCAATAGAAATATTTGGTGACTATAATTCTGCTGCGCAAGAGATAATAAAATTAGAAGATGAAGGGTACGATTTTGACTATATTGACGCAGGAATATTGCAGGCTCGAAAAGATGGCTTCACTGACTACGCAGACGCTCAATATAATTCAAACGTGTCAAAGGGAAAAGTGACAAACACAAAAAGTATTTATTCTGGAGCGCTTAAAGCTCAAGAATACTTAAAAGAAGATATGACAGAAGAAGATATGACTAATTTGTATGAGTCTCTAGAATGGGGCGAGAATGGAATTATTGCTTGGGAAGACTTTTACACTAAGTCATATGAAGAAAAAACCGCTTTTTTAGAATCTTTGGCAGACACATATCTTAAAACTTCGATAAAAGCTGCAGAAGAAGCAAAGAAAAGCGAAGAGGAACGTTTAGATGCGGCGAAAGAAGCGAAGAAAAATTTTGTTGAGCAATCTGGATTTTCCGAAGACTAGTTGCAGCAAGCAAGTATAAAATTGATTAGCGCTCAAAACGCTATTAAGAGTGCGAAAAGCAGGGTTACTAAAAATGATGATGGAACATATAATATTGACTATAGCCAAGTAAGCGAAGATAGCGATGAGTATGAATATCTTTAGAAGTTTGAAGAATATTTGGGAAAACATCCCGGCGCGACGGCGGATGATTATTTCGCAGAAGATTCTCTTATACCTGATAATTTCGATTTTGGTGGAGGTATAACGAAAGCGGTAGTTGAATCATATAATTAGAAAGTCGCAGAAATAGAAGCCGCTGGAATATCTCTTTCTGAAGCCGATAAAGTATTATTGATAATGCAAGCTTTGGGAGAATAGACCGAATCTTTTGCTACTTAGGTTGAGCGTTTAGCAAATGCAATAAATGATATTCCTACTGACGGAGAAGAATTTAAGAAAGTCGCTGAAATGCTTGGATGGACAGGCGAGAAATTAGCAAACAGCACATCTAAAGAACGCGCGGAAGCAGTAATGGCGATGGCGGAAAATGGCCAATTAGATCCAGAACTTGGATAGTCTGGGACAAAATATGATTTATACGACGAAGATAATCATTATTTGAATACGGTAGATGCTACAGAACTGGAATATGATGATGAGGGAAAAGTAAAATTGCCAGAAGGAGCAGAACGATTCGAGACTTCTAAATACTCTACCAGCGCCGATTACGCCGCGTATGCCGCCGGACGGGATGCAGCAAGTACCGCAGTTAGTGAAGCAACGTCAGTATTGTCAGAAGAGTATGAAAATCAAATATCAGAAGCTCAAAATAAATTAACTACATTGGGTAATGTTGATGTTGATTCTATGCCGAAACAAGGCACGGAGTCATACACTCAGTTAGCAAAAGCAGTTGGAATGTCTACTGATGAATTGACAAAGTTTATAAATAAATCGTCAAGAGCAGAAAAAATTAATAAAATTACCGAAGCTTAGAATGCCGCCATTGATGAACAAATCGCTGCTAACAAGGAGTTAATAGAACTGAAAAAAACAGCATTGGGCCAAGAGACAGACTCCGAGAAGAAAGTTGTTTATGAACAAGATATAGCAAGTCTTGAAATGGAAATTGCAGACCTCGAATAGCAAAAAGAAACAAATACTCAAGATGGATTAACAAAAAAAATTGAAGGATGGTCATCCGCTTTTGAGAATGCGTAGAAGAGAGCATAGACATTGCGAGAAGAGGTCGAAAAACTTACAAATAAAGCTGATATCCTAATAGATTCAATGTCAAATGGCGTTTTAAGCAATGAATAGCTTGGTACTTTGGGATGGAACGATGAACAATATTCTAACTGGTTAAGTTCCTCTCCTGCGGAAAGAGCTGCCGTTGCGGCGAAAATGTAGACAGATGCTATAAATTAGTTGTCGCAGTCGTATTTAGAATTACAGGGAATATATTCACAGTTAGAAGGGGTAAACTTTTATTCTCTTTTATGGAGTGGCGTTGGCCTTGAAAATAGCGCAGATGGGGCAAAAGAAGCGATTCTTTCTCTCGTCGAAGAAACGTTCGGCGATAATGAAGAAGTTATGGGGGCTGTTAACGATGCCTTTGAATCTTTAATAGAAAGTGGTTTTGATTTTAGTTCACATAGTAATACAGAAATTATCTCTGAATTTTTGAAATATTTAAGACAAAGTGGCGTTGAAAATTTAGATGAGATAATGAATAGTATTAACCAAGGGAAAGATAATTATTTAAATATTTATAAATCTCTTGGAGAAGCGGAAGCTGATCTTGCGCAAGGCGTTATCGATGATTGGGAAAATGCGTTTAAAACAATTACTGAAATTAGAAATAAGTTTTTAGCCGGTGAAGGTATTGGCGATTCAATTGCTGATGATCTTAATACTTTTTTGCAGTTGGCGAATAATTACGATGGTAATTTCTTTGAAGATTGGAAGAATGGAACCGTTGATGTAAATAAAATGATGGTACCAGATATAGAAACGTAGGAAGATAATTATAATAAGCGATATGGGTTACAATTTTTTGACAAAAACGGACATTTTAATGTGGAAACGTTAGCGAGCGCAATGGATAAATCAATCGAAGAATTGACCCAGAAAGATGTGGTTTCTTACTTGACTTCTTACATCAAAGAAATGTTCGGAGACGGTTTTGACTGGAGCGAAACAGGTTTTTCTGATGTTGATAATTTTATAGCTCAATTAGGGGAGACCGATCTTGATGCGCTTGAACTGTTATATAACAGAGTTTTAACCATAAACAAAGAATTACCAGATTATTTATCTGCCAAAGATATAGTTTCAAATGTAACAGAAAAAAAGACTGCGGCGGATGCTGTAGTGAGTCAAAACTAGGAAGAAATTTCTGATTATGCGGCGATGGCGACTGCACTATAGAGTGCAAAGAGTTATAATAGAGCTGAAGATGGCACGAGTATTTCTGATGTTCTTAGTAGCTCAGATCTCGATTTCGTTAAACTAATGTCTATGGCATCTAGCGTGTTGGGGAAAGAGTTTACATCAATTGAAGACTTTAACGCTTTAGGTGACGATGAGCTTATGACGCTTATCGCTTCTATTAATAAGCATAACGAAGGGTTACAAGCGGACAATTTACAAGCTCGTCAAGATTATCTAAAATATCTGACTGATGAGCTCGGCCTCGGTGCAGATAATGAATATGTAATTGCGGCGCAAAAAGCTGTTAATGAAATGATTAATGAGGGAATTAAGTAGTAGAATGAAGCTATCGACGCCGCAAAAGTTAAAGAAGATTCAATAGCCGCGTCTGGCTTATCCACGACTGAATTTGATGCTCTTGCCGAAAGTTTAAATGAAGTTGGTGGGCTTGGAAAAGACATTTCTTAGATGACTGAGCAAGAAAAAGTATCTCTTTATGAGATGACTTAGGCTGTCGCAAGAGCGCAAGATGGCTTTAGTAGCCTTTAGGAAACATCCAGCGATACTTGGAATATTTTAACGAAGAAGACAAAAGCTTCAAGCAAAGAATATTTGTCCGCATTATCCGCAATGAAAACAAATATGGCTAAGATTTTCAATGTTGACGCGGCGAAAATTTCTAATGATTTTGTTGAGAAACATTTAGACGCGATGTAGAAAATGGCGTCTGGCACACAGGAAGAAGCAGAAGCTGCGTAGGATGCTATTGAAGACGATTTAGTTGAAGAAATATTGAAGCTAAACAACATTCAACCACAAATTACTCTTGAAATAGATGGAAAAGAAGAGTCTTTGGATGTTCTAAAATTTTTCCAAGATGAATTTGATAAATGGGATAGCCAAGAAGCGGGTTTCGTTCTGACCCCTGAAATTGACACTTCTGGTGCGATTAGCACAATGCAAGCTTTGGTTGATAGTGGCACAATGTCAGCAGAACAATTGAATGAAGCTTTTAATGCCATAGGGTGGGAACCTGAGATAGAATATGAAGCGGTTGATTTTAAAACTGCGAGTACGTCAAATCAAAAAGTTTATACTTATGATAGTGCCAGCAATAGTTATTCTGCAACAAGTAAAGTCAGCTTGGAGTCGGGTACCCAATACTTTATTCCAAAAATTAAAGGCGCAAAAAAGATTTCTACTCCTGGTGGCGGTGCAAGAACCTCTTCCGGTGGCGGTGGCGGCGGTGGCGGAGAGCCTGAAAAAATTGATAAAAAAGAGCCAGAAGACGAAATTGAACGTTATCACCACGTAAATAAGACTTTGGACAGATTATCAGACTAGTTAGATGAAGTTGATAAGAAAAAGGCTCGAGTTTATGGTAAGTCCTATTTAGATTATATCGAGCAAGAAATTAAGCTAACAGAAAAGCAATGTGATACATACTAGCGTTATATCGATGAAGCGAATGAATATCTTGCTTTAGATACTGAACGAGTTGTGTCTCTTGGCGCGATATTCGATGAATACGGTAATATTGAAAATTATGATGATGTCATGATGAATATTATTAATAAATATAACGAGTTTGTTGATCGTTATAATAATATGAGTGCCGCAGAGCAAGAAACTGCAAAAGATGAAAAAGAAGAATGGGACGAATGGTATGAAGAAAAGCAAAAATGGATTGAAAACTACGAAGATACTATTGCAACTATTTATGAGTAGCAAAATAATTTACTTGAAGCGCAAAACAAAATTTCCGAAAGTACTCTTGAAGGTATTCAATATAAAGTTGAAATTCATGTTGATATAACAGATGCAGAAAAAGAATTTCTTGAATATCTAAATGATTCATATGACGAGCTGCTTGAAAAATAGGGCGACGTTATGAACAATTTAGTTCGTGAAACAAATCTTGCAACAAGCAATCTTGAAGCACTTGGAAAATCAAAACAAGAGCTTGATGAAGCGTATGCGTCTGGAAAATTAAATTCTGCGGATTATGTTGAAGGGCTTAAAGATGTAAATGAATAGATTCTTGATAATCTTGAAAGCATTTAGGACTATAAAAAAGAGATTGAAGAATTGTATGGAAATACTCTTGAGTTAGCTTCTGAAGCTTTTGATAAATAGACTGAAAAAGTAAAAAATGCATCCGAAGCAATGTCTTCTTATATTTCGATATTAGGCTTAATTGGAAAAGGTTCTAATTTCAAAGAGTTAACTAAATTCTATTCTTCTCAATACGATTATAATTTACAATCTCTTGAGATGTAGAAGCAATATTTAGATATTCTAAAGCAAGAAGAACAATATTATTTAGAGCGCATGAATTCAGCAGAGGGTCTAACTGATATTGAGCGTCAATAGTATGAAGATTTAGAAGAAACTATTTCTGAGGTAAATTCGAACATTCTTTCTGATACTCAATCCGCATTAGAGTAGATTAACGAAGCGTATAATAATGAAATTGAAGTCATATTCGAAGACCTTGAAGAGCGTATTGCTGGAGTCGGTAATACACTACAAGGATTGTCGGATGCTTATTCTTATTATCAAGAAGAGCAATCTCGTTATGTGACTTCGGCGAGAGAACTATATGAAGTCAATAAACTAAATCGGCAGATTGAACAGACAATGAATGAAACCACTTCTAAAGTTAACAAGAACTTGCTTGCGGCGTTGCAAGAGCGCATTAATAAATAGAGCGAGTTAAATGAGCTTACTGAATATGATATTGAAATGAATCAATTACAATATGAGCTCTTGTTAAAGAAAATTGCTTTAGAAGAAGCTCAAAACGCTAAATCTACAGTGCGTTTAACGAGAGACTCTGGTGGTAATTATGTCTATCAATATACTGCCGACTAGGATGATATTGCGGCTAAATAGCAAGAGTATGAAGATGTCTTGCAAAAAATTAACGATTTGTCAGTAAACCGAGTTCAAGACCTCGAGTCGCAGCTGCTTGAGATTTATTCAAATACTTTATCTAAGATTAAAGAAATCGCGCAAGATCAAACGTTAACAGAAGAAGAAAAGTATGACAAGATTCAGACTTTGATGCAACAGTTCAAAGATTAGACTAATTTTATTCAAGAACAATATCAAATTGCTTCTGATAATTTAATCACTTCTAATTTGGCTATTTCTGAACATTATGGGCAAGAATTGGTTGAGCATTCCGAGAATGCAAAAAATGGATTGAACTAGACTATTGCGGGAATGATTGAAAATACTAGCGAATTATAGCAGGCGCTTGAAGACGCTTGTGCTACTGCGATTCCAGCAGCGATGGACACGATGCAAGAGCGCATTGATTCAGTTCAGCAGGCAGTTACTTTAGATTATAACACGATGTCAGACTCTGTCACAAATTATAATAAGATAACAAAAGATGCCCAAGAATAGACTACGGAAGTTGCAAAAAATTTAAATGATGAATTGCTACCCGCTATTCATGAAACAACAAATGCTTGGGATTCTTATATCAGTAAATTGCAAAGTGTTGTAGATACCTATGAAAGTATGTATCAATCAATTTTAAAAACTATTCAGGCGTAGGCAACTTTATCAAATGCCACATCTCCAAGTGCTGTTACTGTAAATGGTAGCACAACTGGAAAACTTACTGACACAACTCCTGGGACTAATACTGATGCAAGCGGAAGCGGCGGTTCCGGTGGAAGCGGCGGTTCCGGTGGAAGCGGCGGTTCCGGTGGAAGCGGCGGCTCTGGTGAGACAAAATAGATTTTGTCAATTCGCTATTCAAGTACAATCACGAATGGCGGTCAACAGCGTGTTAGCGTAAGTGGTCCATCTTCGATCCAGGTAGGGACGTCGGCCTCATGGTCGCCTGCGGCATCTGGGTATGTTATAAAAAGTATTACGGTATAGCCATCTTCTTTAGCGAAAGCGACTAATACAAAAATAACCGCTTTGGCGGCTGGTTCATGCGTAATAACTGTGAATTATACTCCAGGTGCGTCGATAAATTATGGGGAATTTGGCAATGGCGCAACGTAGACAAAAATGTTCCGATACGCTTCCGGTGGTCTCGCTGACTTTACTGGTCCAGCATGGTTGGACGGCACAAAATCAAAACCGGAAATGGTATTGAATTCTGACGATACGGAAAAACTTCTAACTGCCGTAAAAGGCGTCCGCGCTATAGATTCAACTACTCTTGGTATATTGAATCGGTATATTGCTAGCGCTTCATTGGCTATGTCGGTTGGACTTGGCAATATATCTGCGGCGTCTGTATCAAGTACCGTGGATACTTTACAGCAGGAAGTACATATTACCGCTGAGTTCCCGAATGCTACCAATAGCGCCGAAATTCAAGATGCTTTTGATAATATAATTAATAGAGCGACACAATATATAACCACTAAAAAATAATATAATTGGGGCCACTAATGGTGGCCCCAATCAATTAATTTATTTAAAAGTTTTTTTATAAAATATAGAGTCGAGAAAAAGGAGATGAGACTATTGGCTGACAAAATATCTACATAGAATGACTTATTTGACGCTATATACGCCATTGCGACTGGAGTCGTTGAGTCTAAAAATTTCGATATTACAAAAGAAGGAAAAATCGTTGAAGTTTATACGGATTCAAATGGAAATCGTACTGGCGTATATAAAATAAAAAGTCAAGATGCTACATATGATGCTTATGCCAAGAAAGGAGAAAGTTATTATTCTGGTGAATTGGTATATGTACAAATTCCGAATAGTGACTTTAACGCACAAAAATTTATTTTGGGCAGAAAAACTGATGAAGATGGTGGGACTAATACATATAACTTTGAGTTACCTTTCGACAACTTTCTTGGTTTATACAATCTTACTGAATATGATCCTTTTGCTGAACAAAAAGGGTTTTGGGCGAATTGTCCATACCACGGCTCAGAAGAAGGTACTTTAGATAGCGATTTATTATGGTCATGGCCTTCTCAAGGGGAAATTTCAGATAGAGATAATATTTATGCAACTAAGCTTGGCGTTGAAGTTGATTTAACGACATTGCTGCACGGATATTCTCCAATTAGCGGGCATTATGGGTTTCGGATTATTGTTAATGGCTTAAGTAAAACGGAAGAAGGTCTTGAATCTACTTAGATTTCAAAAGAATTTTTCTTTACCGATGATGACATGTATGGTAATCCATATGCATATACAGATGGAACTTCTTAGTAGATTTTATTAGATGTTGAAGATTTTTTGCAAATTTAGTCGATAAATATTTATTTTTGGCAAGATCATGATTTTAAAGACCAATTAGGGCAAGTTATTCCTTATGGGGAAGTAGATTATGAGGCCCTTACTCAAGAATATAAAGAAAAGATAGATAAAATTGATTCAGATAATGAGCTAACCGAAGAAGAGAAAGAAAATCAGCGGCTTGAGGTGCTGCAATGGTATAGTGAAGAAACTAGCAAGACTTCTGTTTTAAAAAATATTATTGTTAATGGACTAAACGTATATCTTGGAATTACTGCAGATGATAAAGATGAATAGTTAATTCTATACACATATAATCCTGTTTAGTATGGCGCAGATCCTGAGCATGAAGAGGTTCGCGCGAAAGAAAGAACATTGAGATTGGCTTGGATTCATTAGGTTGATAAAGGCGTATAGCTCGTTAACACTCAAGAAGAAATAATTTCGTTAGAAGCAAAAATTTACTGGTATAAATATAATGAACTTTGGACTCCTGATAATGAAAAATACGATGAAACAAATTATTCACACAAATTTGGAGGCTTATATTGGGAGCCTATTGATATTGAAGGCCAGCTATTAAAAACAGTAGAACCGGATTTAGAACGCTCAAAAGATAGGTTCAAGGCGGTTATTCATTATAGCGGAACTTATATAACAAGTAATGTTTTAATATTTACAAATTACTTTGATGTAGATGCTGAAAAATCAAATCTGGCAAAAAACGATAAAGTTATTCTGCGGTGTGCGTTATTGGGCGAAGACGAAAGCGGGATAACTAAGCTAATTGATGATGATTCAATCGGTGATTTTTACGTTTATGATGAAAATAATAATGTTTTAGCTAATGATAAAAACGAGTTATTTTCAAATGTCCGGTATTATATTGAACCTTGGATAAAAGTTACAACCGATGCCGACAATACGCATGATGGTTATTAGCGACTTGCAGATTATACAGATGCTGATGGCAATAAGCCTGAATTTACTGTAACTTGGCAATGGCCAGAAAATTTTACCATGATTTCATCTTTTGGAGAATTGGATGAAACAATCAAACAAGAGAGCATATTTTTTAATAATTGCGGGACGGTGCAATTTGGGCTATACAAAAAAGCAACTCGCTGGTTCTATATTAAGCCTGATTATAATATGCGTTACGCAAATAACGATATAGTTGCAGAAATTTATATTGAAGGATACGGCAATTGCACTGCTAGAAAGACTTTATAGTTCGGGTAGGCAGAAGCTTTTGGAGCAGAATATGTACCAGTAATTTCAATTGCTACTCCTGAAGGCAACTATTATATTGATACTGCCACGGATTTTGAACTCTATTGTTTAGTATATGATCGACAAGGTAATCTTCTAGCCGAAGAAGATCGAGCGAATTGTAAATTCACTTGGAAATATATCGGCACAAAAACTCCTGCTGACAATCGACCGCACGAGAATTATAAGAATTTTTAGGGCAATGTGATTAAAGGCCGGATCAATGAAGCAATTCCGTTTGTTGTTGAAGTTACAGTGTCTGGCGCGGCTGCTTATGATTTAACTGTGCGGCGAGGTATGTTGGTAAGCAATAGTGCTGTGTACATGCAATCTCATGATATACAATGCCCAGATAGAGTTGAATTTAAATCTGACGGTCAGTAGCCTATCTGGTATTCTGCTGCTTTTGAAGTATAGAAAATTAATACCGAAGAATAGAATACTTTAGTATATCCAGAATGGAAAATTAATACTACAAAAGTTCTGCGGTTGTTAGAGAAAGATAAAGACTATCCGACCTTTACTCTTTCAACAGGTTCTTAGATAACGAAGCCTTCTGTAACTCAATATGCTTTGGCGTTTTCAAAATAGTATTTAACTGGTTCAATAGCAAAACAATCAGAATACGGGCAATAGTGGACAGATGAATTGCTTGAGCCAGACTATTTTACTTATATATATTATGAAGACGAAAATACTGGCACCAAAGTTGCTTAGGCAATCGCGTTCGCCAGGAATTTATATCCTTCTTCTCTTGTTAATGAATGGGATGGATAGAGTCTTAGTTTCGATGAAGAAAATAGCGCATTACTTGCTAAGATGATTGCGGCAGGCACAAAAGATTCGCGCAATCGTTTTACTGGTGTTATGATGGGTGATTGGCATGAAAAGGGCGATGATTCTTTAGACACGCCAGGATTGTATGGATTTAGCGGAGGAGAACAATCGTTCGGGCTGAAAACAGATGGCACTGGGTTTATCGGTCCATCTGGATATGGCCGCATTCAATTTGATGGCAGGAATGCTTTAATTAGTAATTCAACTAAAACTTGTTATATGAATTTGAACCCTCGCATTATCAGCACTTTTGATGATTTGGAAGGCGAAGATGAACCTTGGAATGGCATTGGCTCTCAAGGTTATTCTTAGTATTTCCTCTATTGCGAGTTGCCGCAAGCTAAAAATGCATTCGCCGCATAGAATGGCGATGATTTATGGTGGTTAGAAAATAGTTGGGCTACACCTTATTTAAAAAACTTAGAAGGACATGACTATTTTATTGTTGATCCGAACAATGGCATATTGACCACCGGTGGTTTTTTTGCTCGGTATGGTCAAATTGGGACAGATACACCTTGGATTATCCATAATAATGGCTTGACACAAAAAAATAATTATGGTAGAATATTCTTAGGAAATCCGGAGAAAAATCCCTCAATTGCGTCTTTAATTCCAAATCCAACTTTTACGAACGATGGAGAAGAAGAAGAAGTAAAAGAGAATTTCTTTTCGGCGTCTTTTGCAAATATAAAAAATGTTATTTAGACGGCAATTCGCGCGGATGGGTATTTGTATACAAAATTTGCCACCATTGGCGGTTGGTTTGTTAATAGCAATGAAATTTATAGCACGGACGATTTCCGGAAGAATTTTGAAGAAGCTGGCTATTAGAAAGATACAATAAACATAAACTCCAAGTATAATTTTATTTCTTTCGATAAAGGCCATTTTGTAATTAATGGCAGATATAGTTGGATGGGATTATACAGTGATGAGCCAATTGAAAATGTATATTCACCTACAAAGTATGACATGTTAATTAATTTCTCTAAAGGGACTTTAGGGTTTCATAAAGAAATCGGTAAAGACCCTTATACATTAATTAATGGAAAAAGCGGAGAAGCTTATTTCTCATAGGGGAATATTTATTTTGATGGGAATAATGCAATTATATATTGCGGCAAATCAATAGATAAATCAACGTCATTGGTTACTGTCGGTGCGATTAATCTTGCGGGGATGCAAATTGAAGGCACTTCGGTTGGCGCCATATCTTATAACCCAAATCTTGGTGCTATTTATAGTGCAGGGACCGTTTCTGATGGCACAGACAGTACATATTTAGCAGATGCTGGGGTAATTGAGTTTGATGATGAAACTACTACAGCGCAGTTGAAAGATTAGAAATATAAGACTTATTTATCAACGATTACTCTTGAAGGTGAAAGTGATAATAGCTTTGTTGCCGATGGCGTTATAGCGATTGTTAGAAATACCACAGGAGTTTTTGATAATAATTTTACTTCAGGGAATGGAGTAAAGATTTATACCAGTAGCAATAGTGTGTTAATGTAGCCGACTTCATCTGTTGGATATTTGGTTAATTGGAAAATTTGGTCTTCTGGGATAAGAGTGAATGGTTCAATTTATAGTACTGGTAGTATTATATCTAACAGCGGCATGTCGATGGTTGATGAATGTACAGGAGTAAATAGTCCAGGTCTAATTGCTACTCGAGCATGGGTCTCACAACGGATTAATGATGATATTATGCCCGCGATTAAAACTGTTAATAACGCAACGTCTAGTGCAATGGGAGTTGCAAAAAATGCTTTGAGCAAAGCCAATTCTGCCTTGACTTAGATTTCTAATGAAATGATTACTTCTGTAGACTTGGTGAAACCTGGCACAGATAATAATGGGTATGAAGGAATACAGGTAAGTGTTACTAAAGGCGATGGGAGCACCGTAAAATCTAATGGTTACTCTTTTGCTGGAGTTCATTAGCATAAAGACACTATTGCCGTTAGCGAAGGAAAAATAACTTTGACGCCTGGGTATTTAGCATATAAGGCTGATGAGAGTTCAACAACAATTTTTAGCGGAAATTCTGGTATAAGTTTTTCTTCAAATACCAACGGTACAATCAATTTTAAAATTACTATTGCTGGAGCAACAGGTACACAAACTTTTAATATTGCCGATATGGCGTTTTATAAGTCCCATGCGGTATCGGCGGTAAAGTTAGAGGGACAGTCAAAAATAGTTGTTGCAAAAGTTTATAACCTTAATAATGCTATTATTGCATCGGCAACAGATACAATGGTATTAAGAGATGCTGATAGCAGCAATGCAAAAGTTGAAGTCGGAGGGGCTTCAATTAATGTTGGTGAAGTATATAGAAATGGATATTCTGATGGGGCAAGTTAGGGATATGCAGGTGCCTATCAAGATGGATGGGCGGCCGCGATTGCGACATTAAAAATTAGTGGTGATGGCAATACTGCGACTGCGACTGTTGGTAGCGATACATATGGGTCTACTTCAAAATCGATAACAGCGACTCCGGCGATTAAAAATCATAGTTATACTGCTTCTACAGTATCCTATAATGGTGTTTATTAGAAGAGCGGAAAAATTATAATAGGTGACAATATAATTGTATATAGCGCTTCATCGCATACAAATGGTACAGCGTATATTAGCAGCTGGTCATAAGAAAAGGAGAAAAAGGATTATGAAAATAACATATTCTAAAATGGAAGAGCTTATTAATGTTATTCAAGAAATTCAAAATACTAAGATGCCTTTTAAACTTAGTATTACTTTCGCTAAAAATTTGGCAAATTTGAAAGAAGAAGAGAAATTTTACATTGAACAAGAACGCAAGTTCGCGCAAGATTTCTTGGTTTTTAATGAAGATGGCACTCTTGCTTCGGCTGGACCGAATATGTTTAAAATTCAAGAGGGAAAAGAGAAAGAATGTGAAGAAGCTCGCAAGGCGATTGACAATTTTGAGGTTGATATTGATTTGCGGACATTTTCAGAGAAGGATATTGAGTCTCTTGAATTTACTCCAGCGCAGCTTACTGTTCTTATGGATTTAATTAAGGAGGAATAAAAATGGCAGTTGTTAAATTGTATCCACCCAATATAGCTGGGACATTGCCTTCTTTTTATCCTTCTGAGATGGGGACTACCACTAAGTTGGTAGTCCCTTTTTCAATGAATGTTTCGGTTAGTGCGGCAATGATTAGTGGCTTTAGCCTTAGATTAAAAACTACTTCTACAGATGTAGTTTTAGCAGAATTGCCAAGTACAAGTTATGATCTATCTAAAAATTAGATTACATTTACTCTTGACGAGACGATTGTAAATAAACTTGTAATTGGGAACTTCTATAAAGTTTAGATTGCTTATTATAATACAAATAATGTGCTTGGTTATTATTCTACTACTTCAGTAATTAAATATACGAATATTCCTGAAATCTCTGTTGTAGGATTGGCCGCGTAGTCAATAAATACAATTTCGTCTTAGAAGATAATTGGAAAATATTATAACGAAGACACATCTGAGTAGGTATATCAATATCAATTTATTCTATATCTCGCTGGAGAAGAAGTTGAAAATTCTGGATGGATATTGCATAATTCTCAATTAAATACTGAATTAGCATCTTCTCAAGATGAATATATAATTAAATATGATCTTAGTGGGAACGATACTTATACCATTGTTTATAATGTTATTACCAACAATAATCTTGAAATAAGTTCTGCATAGTATGAAGTAGTTTTAAATGAGCTTAACATATCAGAACCAGATTATATGTTAGATACCACTACAAAATATGATTATGAAAAAGGCGGAGTCGATTACCAAAATGGCGGCGCCATCATTCTTATTCGACCGACAGGGAATTCGGCTTAGTTAAAAGGAACATATTTATTTGTTAGGACATCTTCTGAAAGTAATTATAAAGTTTGGGATACTGTTAACAATCTTTCTCTAAATATAAATATTAGCAGCAACGAACCATATGTGATTAAAGATTATACTGTCGCGGCAGGTATTGGGTATAAATATGGCTTGCAAAGATATAATTCTAACGGGATACTCTAGAAAAGAGTTGTTAGTGATATTGTAATTCCGTATTTTGAAGATGCTTTTTTATATGATGGGACGCGGCAATTAAGAATACGTTTTAATCCGAAAGTATCTTCTTTTAAACCTGTTGTTCAAGAGACGAAAAAAGTAACTCTTGGTCGAAAGTATCCTTATGTACTACGGAATGGGGTCTCCAATTATAAAGAGTTTTCTATATCTGGATTAGTGTCTTATTTAATGGACAATGATGAGATGTTTATGACACAAAATGAGCTGTTATCACTAACATCTGATTCTTTTACTGAAACTACAGATATAATTGATGAAAATATTTCTGTTGAGCGAAAGTTCAAACTCGCTGTTTTAGAATGGCTGAATAATGGTTCAATTAAGCTGTTTAAGTCTCCTTATGAAGGAAATTATATTGTAAATTTAACTGGAATTTCGTTCTCTCCTGAAGAATCATTAAGTCGAATGATACACACTTTTTCTTGTACTGCCACAGAAGTCGCAGAATATTCGGTGTCTGCATTAAGCAGTTATAACCTTTTAACTAATATAAGCAACGTTTCGGCTGTCGAAACAATAAAAATTATTAATTTAAATAATTTTTTTGATGAAAGTCGAACTGCGGGGACGAATGAAGAAGAAGTTAGAGAATATTTAAAAAATTATGACTTTACAGAAGGATTGCCATGTCGGAAAGTTGTTGTGACATATGCTGCTAGCGAAACGGACAAAGACAATGCTACACTAAAAAGAGATGTAATTTCAAATTTGGTTGGAACTGCTTTTAACTGGGGAGAAAATAATTTTATGATTGGTCGTTCTGGTGAGTATGAGATTGCTTTAGACGAAGCAACGATCACGCCATTAACATTATCATCTTTTGCGTCTTCGGCAGAAAGTGGCTCTGTATATAACCAGAAAGGTTATTTAATTTTAACTCTGGTAACGGATGAAAAAAATGATTTGGATTCTATCACTAGTTCTACTATGCAATATTTATGTGGATATAGCGCAAATGGATTCGACGAAGATTTGGTTTATGACACGAATATGGAGCATTATTATAGTAAAAATATTTTGGCTGAATTTAATACTCAAAAAACAAAAATTACTGGAATTACTCATATTGAGTATCGGCTGTTGCCCGTTGTAGATTTTAATGATTCCGATTTAGATTCTCAATGGAAGAATTTCGTTGAAAGCGCGGAAGATACAGTGGATAGTAATTTATTTTATAATAACAGGGTTGTAATTCGCTGGGAGAAAGATGGAAAATATTATTTGCATTCAGACAATGGTTTTTTAGAGATGGAAGATTATTGCACAAATATTATTTTTGGCAGCACAGAATACGATATCACGAAAGAGGTGCCAAAAGATTCTATTCCATATAGTTCTAATGGCGCAGTTAATTTACAGATCTCTTCTGGCGTGGCTGCTTATGTTTATGGAATCGCGCAGACCTATGAATATGGCGTTGAAACTTCTACCGATACTATCATTGCTGCGAAAGAAAATGAACTGAACTCATATATAGATTTATGTGCAACAACTTATAACTTTAAAAAAGTGGCTGAAGTGCAAGAAAATGAGTAGATGTTTACTTTTATCGACAGAAAATTTATTAAAATTAATTCTAACGAAGTAGAAAATTATGATAAAGATTTATTATTTATTAATAAAGGCCTAAATGATTTGCCAACGGAAGAAGCAATTGCTAAAAAATATGCTGCATATCTATTGGCGAAATAGGTGCTCAATCAAGAATTGGAAACGCTATTAAAGGAGGGGTAATATGTTTATAGGTACAAAAAGTACATAGTATAATAGAGAATTTTTAAAAAAATTAGACGAATAGCCCCTCCGTAATGTATATGCAAAGATTATATCGTTAGATTGGGATGAGCACCCAATAGAAGAAATTAGTGGAAATATCACAGGTGGCTCAATCACTGTCGATGGGTCGTCTGCGACCCGACGCACTTGTAGTCTAAATGTTTTAACAGACATAAAAGACGCGTAGCTGAATAAAGTTAATTGGGGCTTAAATACTAAGTTCGCGGTTCTTGTCGGTTTAAAAAATTATGTTGATAACAATTATCCTGATATAATTTGGTTCTAGCAAGGAGTTTTTATAATCACTTCTTTTTCTTAGACGTATAATACTAATGGTAATACAATTTCTATTCAAGGAAAAGATAAAATGTGTATGCTCGATGGAACAGTTGGTGGGCAATTATTTGCTGATCATGATTTTGGAAAAATCGAAGTTATTGATGAAGGTACTGCTGATGAATATACAAGCTCACATTATGATTATATAACGATAGATGAAATTGTGCGTAATCTTGTGCATACTTATGCTCTTGAGCCGTATGAGAATATAATTATAAGCGATTTGGATGATATTGCTGTTGAACTATTAGATTATCGTTTAACTGATAAAAATTTATTTATTTATGATATTTCTGTAAAAAAAGATTTCACAACTTATACTAGTCAAATGGCGTTTGAAGGTATCGGAATTGCTGCGAAATTTAAAGATAAATTTAAGGAATTGTGGCCAAACCCATCGAGTGAAGAGGGATATACTTTACATGAAATGGAGCCTTTTGAACTTAATGGAGTATGGTATCGGATTGTTAAAGAGGTGACTTATGGCGATACGGCAGGTTATCGCCGCACAGATTTAACTTATGCTGGAGACTTAATCCTAAACGCTGGAACCGCAGTTTCATAGGCTTTAGATAAAGTGGTTGAGCAGCTCGGAGAATTTGAATATTTTTATGATATATATGGGAAATTCATTTTCCGTAGAAAGCGCATTTATCACAACATTGTATGGAATGGCGCGATTACCAATGACAGAAATGAAACTTTCTATAATCAAATAGAAAATACAGAAAATACCTATGAATTTAGTAATGCTTTAATTATAGATTCTTATAGCAATAAGCCAACTTATACGAATATTCGCAATGATTTTATTTGCTGGGGCAAGACATCAACAGAAGCGTCAATTCATCTCCGTTATGCGATCGATGACAAGCCGGTGAGCTATACAAGTTTGTTAGATGGAATTACTTTTGTTTCTGATAAAGAATATATTAAAAATAATGAGACATTAGTAGATTGGCGCGAACTAGTTTATCGAATGGCAAGAGATAATTCAAGAAGTCAAGAATTCATTTATTAGTTGACTCTTGCATTAAACAAAAATAAAATGTACCATTATGATAATAGTAAAAATTTCACGTATAATGAATGTTTGTATTATAATACGGATGATAAAATTTTTACTTAGCCAAAAGACACAGAAGAATTAGAGGCATTAAAGAAAAACAATAAATTCTTATTCGGATATGATAAAAGCTATGCTGTTAATATGACTATTGTGGAAGAAATTGAGATGTGGCAAAAGACATGGGATACAGGATACGATTGTTACTACGCCGATATGCTTGCTTTTTGGCATTTAATTTATGATATGCGCTCAGTTGACGAATTGGAAACTGCGACAGATATTACAGATTCTTAGATTAAAGATAGAATTGAACGAAAAGATGAATGGTCTTCTAATGGGCATTGGAATCCAGATATAATTGCTTATTACGATGACACTGTGCATTTTACAAATCCAGAAGGGCTTTTATTTTGGATTGACTTTATCGGCGCAGACGCAGAACTTAACAAATATAAAATGTCAGTAATCGGTCGCCGCCCAGAGGTTGTAAGTGATGATACGATTCATGCACTTTTTTTTAGAGACACTCCAGAAGTTTTATTCGTAGACCCGACCGACACTTAGCCACAGAATAGTGAATTAAGCTATGTAAAATTAAATTTGGTAGGTGGCTTAATTAATTATTTTACAGTTAGTTCTCAAAGTAAAAGCGCAAAAGAAGAACTTGATAGTAAGGTATATGAAAAAACTTATTATCAAGAGTCAATCACAATTAGCTGTTTGCCAATTTATTATTTAGAACCTAATACTCGAATAAAAGTTATAAATAATGAATCAGGAATTAGCGGTAATTATATAATAAAATCTGTTAGCGTTCCTTTGGAGCATAGTGGGACAATGTCAATTACAGCAACGAGACAAGCTGATAGAATATTATAAGGAGAATTAATATGAAAATTAAACAGGCGCAAATTCGATATATTAAAGATGGCGATTCTAGAAATTACCCTCAAGGACTAACTGCACAAGACTTAATTTCTGGAGCGTTTTTAGATGGTTCAACTCGTTTGACCGAATTAAAAATTTCTTGTATTTATGGTTTAAAATTTTATTTAAATGACACGATTAAGCCGACAGAAATCTTGCCGTAGAAAATCTCTTCAATTAACGATGGACTGTCAGAAGGATCGGTGTCATGGCAATATAGCGTAGAAAATATGCCGATTTATAATATCCGAATTGATGGTCGTTCTTTAAAAAGATTTTTAGAATATAACAAAAATGGAAACGATTTTTTAATTTTTGATTATTCTTATTAGGCGAGCTAAGGACATTTTTCATTAACTCATCTTGCATTTTTTTGACAGTTATAGAAGGACTTATTTAGAAAGGAGTGCTTTAAATGGCCAATGACGTCTTGTTTAAATATGGTACTAGGGCGGCTTATGATGCTCTTGGTACAAACGTTGTCGACAATGCGTTATACTTTTTAACTGACACTGGAGAACTTTTACGTGGCGCAAAAAATCTTGGCCAAGCGAATCACTATGAAGGTGTTCGCCAAGATGAAGAAACTGACGCTGAAGTTATTGCTCGAGTAACAGAAAATGTCACTTTAATAAAAAATGACATTTTTGTAGTTAAGACTTTGATTGCCGAAGATAAGTATTCTTTTACTGCTTATACCTATGATGGCGCAAACTGGTGCGCTATGGACGGTAATTATAATGCAGAGAATATTTATTTTGACAAGGATTTTATCGTAACTGAAGCCATTGGTACGATAAAAGATTTACCGAATGGACAAGCGACACTTGCCGCAAATGGCAAAAACTTAAAAGAAGTGCTAGCAACTTTATTTGCAAAAGAATAGAACCCTACCACAACGCAACCTTCCGTTTCGTTGACTGCGAGTGCGATGAAAGCTTATGAAGTAGGCACCAAAGTAACGCCAAGTTATACGGCCGCCTTTAATGCTGGTTCTTATTCATATGGCCCGTCTACCGCAGTTACTGTTACCGCTTGGTCTATCACAGATACTGACAGTAATGAATTAACAACTGCTACTGGTTCTTTCCCCGAATTAACAGTTGGAGATAGCACTAATTATAAAATTACAGCTACTGCAACATATGGAGATGGCGCTATTCCAAAAACCAATTTAGGTAATGAATATGCTGCTGGGCAAATTAAGGCTGGAACGAAGTCAAAAGATTCTGCAGCAATCACTGGCTATCGTTCACTCTTCTACGGCGTTGTAAAAACCGACACTCTTGATAGTGCAGTAATCCGTAGTCTTACCAATGGCGGGATTTACAATGCTTCTAAAACTTTTAATGTTTCTGTTTCTGGAGATGATGGTGTAGGTATAGTCGTCGCTATTCCTGCAGATTCTACAAGAGCTGGGCTAAAAGAAGTTTTATTGACGACCTCCATGAACGCTAATATTACTGCTGATTATGCTGTGTCAACTGCTGTTGATGTTGAAGGCGCGAACGGGTATGCTGCGAAATCGTATAAGGTTTATTTTTATAAGCCTGCTAAGTTAACATCCGGGTAGACACATAAAATTACACTATCTTAATAAGGAGGTAGAAATAACATGGCTGTAATTCAAAAGACTTTTAACATCATGGCTCTACCTCTTGCAATAGAGAGAGCTAATCCTATTCCTCTTGATAGTAACGCTGTTTGGTATGATTTAACTGAAATGCAAAATTATGCCGCGACTGGCGCGACTGCTTATGTTGGCCAGACGTTGGTTTACGTAAATGAAAGCGCAAATACTTCAACTGCTTATATTATTGCAGATGCTGCAGGTACTTTGCAAGAAATTGGCGCAGGAAAAGTTGAATTAGATACCGTAACTATTGAGACTAATGCTGCTGGAAAAGTTGCATTAAAAGATTTTGGGAAAAAGTATTATAAGTGGGTTGCCACTGTGCCCGCTTCTGGAACTGTTGGTGAAGACGGCTATACGCCTGAAGTCCCCGGACATTATGAAGCTCAAGAAGTTGATGATTCAAATCCTTGGAAAGCAGGATTGGAACTAAAAACTGTTAATGCAACAGAGATTGGCTGGTATGAGCCGAATACCGAAACTGCGGCAGGACTGAATTCTGCAGTAACGGCTTTACAAAGTGATGTTACTGAAATTCGCACTCAATTAAGCTCTCTTGCCGGAGCTTTCCGTTTCAAGGGCGAACTAACACTTGGCGAGAATCAGACTATTGATGAGCTGTTGGCTACTGTTACTTCTCCTGAAGCCGGTGACGTGTATCAGATTGGCGAAAGCGAATATGTTTATACTGCCGATCAAGGCTGGATTGAGCTTGGCCCGCAAATTGATTTGAGCGGCTATGCGACAAAAGAAGCTTTGAATGCAGTAGATGGGCGTTTAACGACTTTAGAGAATACCGTTTCTGAATTGACGAAAGTCGATGGTACTATTTCTCAAATGCAGACTCTTGTTGAAGAGCACACAACTGCAATTAAAGCTTTAGAAGATAAGGATACAGAGCTAAAAGCAGCTATAGATACTAATGCTGCGGATTTGGTTACTGTGAATGGTAAAGTTACTGCACTTGAAAATGCCGATAAGGCTTTTGATACAAGAGTGCAGAATTTTGAAGACATCATTGGGGCGCCTGCAACAGACACTACTGAAGCTACTGGGCTATATGCAGTAATGGACACTTTTGTTACTGGTGCGCAATTAGATGGTGCCGATATTGCTGTAACAGATAAAAAAATTCAATTAACAACTTTCAATGGTACGGCGGCTGGTTTGGTTCCTGTCCCTGGTGCTTTTGCTGAAGGGGAAACTGCAACAGATTTCGTCTTGAGCGCAGCGGGTACTTGGGTCAAGCCGCAGGACACTCGAATTGGTGATTTGGGTGATAGCGCTACCGTTGTTGAATATGTTGATAATAAAGTCTCAAATGCTACTATTACTTGGTCTACGATTTGAGAACAATAGGAGGAATATAAATTATGGCAGATCCTAAATTTCGTATTTTAAGAGGCCTTGAGGCCAATTTACCTTCCACTAAAACTGATGGCTATGTGTATGTAACTACGGATACTCGCGCCATGTACGTTGATTATATGAATGCGAACAGCGAACTCGCTCGTATTCGTATCGGCGATGTGCTAACAGTAGCTGATGTTGCTTCTCTGCCTGCCGTTGCGAGTGCTCAGGATGGCGTACTTTATTATTGCACTGCTGAGAATATTTTGTGCACGCCTTCTGGAACTGGCGCGAATCGCTCTTGGAAACAGATTAATAAGCAGCAAACTCTTGATACAATTATTACCGGTATGACTTTTACCGCTGCTGAAACTACTGATGGCGCTTCTATGACAATGAAGCTTACCGGTGGCGGTAGCACTAAGACTGCTTCTCTTAGTGTTGCAGAAGGCAGTAATGTCGCCGTTACTGTAGCGGATGACAAGGTAAAGATTGGTGCAAAAGATACTACGATTACAGGCGCTTTAACAGCAGAAACCGCCACTAATGGTGCTACTGTTAAGTTGACAAATACTACTGGCGGCACCGATGCTGCTGGTACAGCCTTGTCTGGCACTGCTACTGGCGGCTCTTTCACCATCGCTGGAGAGGGCGCGAAGGTAAGCTATAACGACAGTACAATTACTATTAATAGCAAAGAGACTGTTGCCAATGCTTTTGACGCTAATGGCGCATTTACTACCAAACTGACTTTTGCGGATAATTCTACCGCTTCTTCTACTGCGGTAACCCCGAAAGTCGTATTTGGGGAGAATGCTGACCAGGAAGCTACTTTTAAGAGCGGCACTGCAACTTTAGATGTATATACTACAGATGAAACTGATGCTAAGATTGATGCAAAATTGAAAGCCGCAAATGCAATGACCTTTAAGGGAACTATGGGCTCTACTGGAGCTACTGTAACTGCGCTGCCTTCTTCTGCCGCCCTTGGCGATACTTATATTGTTTCTGAAAAGGCTACTTACAGTTATAAAGCCGCTGGAGCTTCTTCCGCTACTTCTCAGTCTTGCCAAGTGGGCGATATGTTCATTGCTGGCCCCGGTGAAGAAGATGCGGCTACTGGTTTGCTAAAGACTCTATGTTGGACGTATGTTCCTGCTGGCAACGATGACCTGCCTGTTGCTTCTGCTACGGCGACTTCTTCCAGTATCACCTTTAAGAGCACTCTTGCCAATGACGTTACTACTGTTGGTGCAGTTGCGGTTGGTGATGGCTTAAAGGGTTCTGCTTCTGGCACCACTTTAACTGTCGCGCATGCGGATATTGCAGCTGCTACAACTTCTGCTGGTGCTGCTGTAGCTCAAACCGCAGGCACTTCTAAAGATTATACGGCTATAACTGGTGTGACTCTCAGTAATGGTCATGTAACTGGCTATGAGACGACTAAGCTAACTGTTGTTGACACCGTTCTAAGCGATGCAGGTTTGACTGCCGCCGCTACTACGAATGGCGCCACTGTTACCTTGAATGTTAAGGATAGCGCAAACAATAGCAAGGGTAATGCTGTTACAATTAAGGCTTCTGGTAACTCTGCGGCTTCTGTCACTGTTGATAGTGGCGCAGTTGTTATTGATACTGTATGGGGCACTTTTTAATTAAATAATATTTTGGGCAGATTTTTAATCGTTAAAAATCTGCCCATTTTTTTAAGAGAAAGAGGAAGGAGATATAGATATGGCAATTAGTAAAGATGCTTTTACCCCAAATCGTGGCACTTTAGAGCAAATAACTAAAACCACGATTGAAAATGGTAATATATATTTTTCTAAAGATACCAATCAAATCTTCTGCGATATTGATGGAGAGCGGCACGCTATGAGTCATGATGGGATAAGATTCCTATATGGTGAAGCTGCTTCAGAAGAAATCGGAGTGGATACAATTAATGAAAAATATACTATACCAAAGTCAAAAATTAATGCATCTCCTTATCCATATTATGAAGTTAATATGATAATAGTTAATATACCTGACAGTACCTTTTATCGTATTAATGAAATTACTGATACAGATTTAATTTGTTCAAAAGTGTTAGTGTCTGGTAGCGGTTCTGGCGACGACAAAGTGCGTTTAATGGCAATCCCAGATGCTATAACCAAGTCTGCTGGATTCGATGGCAGCTATCGGTATGGCACTAATATAAGCGCAGTATTTAAAGTAAGAGATCCACTTAATTTGTTGCCGACTGTTAATTATAAAGTCGAATATAGTGAGAAAAAAGGCGCAGCCATTTTAAAGACCGATGGCCCGTATTAGGCAGTGGTTGGAGAAGAATTTACGATTACTTTGGACGGAAGCGTATTGCAAGCCGGTGCAGGCACTAATTATGTAAAAATTACAGTTATGCCGAGCGATGGCCGAGAAGAGTCATATCTTGAATATGATAATTTTACAATTTTTGATGTAACTTTTTAGCCTACCACGCAATGGACCGATAGATTAAAGTCAGTTATTACAGAAACCGATGCCGAGTTCAATTTCCCTTATGTGATTAGTGCGAATATGGCGCCGGAAGAAATGAAAATCACTCGGCAATATATTTTTGACGATATATATACGTATACTCCAAGTTCAGTAATAACCGTTTTGGGCTCTAATCGAGACGATTTGCTCCCCCTCGTGCAGGAGTCTGGTTTAATGTAGGGCGGGCATACCATTCGAGTAAAAGCCTCTATGGCGTATAAAGGAATGCTCGATGGAGGAGACATCTTATTATATGATAAAACTTTTAGCTTCGGTTACTTTAAAGATGCTGATTCTCCGGTAATTTGGATTGATAATTCTTATGGAGATGAGGTTCTTAATTATACAGTAATCAAATTAAAGTATATTGTTTACGATAAATTGAATCAAACAAACGCAGAAGTTCAATTATATACAAATGGTGCACTTGTAAGAACAGATACTTTTGACTCTACCGCAAAAGAATGGGCAGAATGGTCGATTGTTGATTATGAAGTTAATACTCTTAATACGTTTACTGTTACTTGCAGAGATTCAAGCGAAGAAGTAAGCATTACGATTAAGGATAACACCGCAATCAATCTCGATCCAGAAAAAAATGGGTGTGCGCTATTTTTAAGTTCTGCTGGCCGCTCAAATAATGAATCTTCTGCTAATCGCGCGCAATGGAAAAACAAAATAACGACAGCAGTGACTGGTGTAACTGTTGGCGAACCGCAGCTTCAAAATTTTAATTGGGCTACAAACGGCTGGATAAATTTACGTGATTATGATTCTACTGACGAAGATACGCAAGTTTTGCGTATTAATAATGGGGCAAAAGTCATAATTCCACTCGAAGCTATGAATAGCGCGACTGCGCAATCAAGAACATATGAATTTGACTTCCGTGTGCGCAATGCTACCAATTATTCTCGGTTGGTAAAATATACTGCGGTAAAAACGCCGACAGAAGACGATCCCGATGCAGAGACAATAGAGAAAGAAATCGTCACCGATGGTACAGGAACGTTCCTTTCTTATTATGGGAACAACAAAGGTATTATGCTGGGGACTCAAGAAGCTTTCTTCGCTATTGGAAAAACTTCAGTTTTAAACGTGCGATATACTGATAATGAACGTGTAAAAGTTTCTTTTGCTATTGACCCAAATGGTACAGACGTTGGCGGGAAATTTGGTATGATTTATGTTTACGTTAATAGTGTGCTTACCGGAGTATACAATTTTGACAAGGATACGAATTTTGAAAATTCCGCAACAGAAATTGTTATTAATTCTGACTACTGCGATGTTGATATTTATAACATTCGCGTTTATAATACATTCTTAAATTATGATCAAATTACACAAAACTGGGTTGGAGACGCATCTGGTCTTGAAGAAAAAATGTCTCGATATAATCGTAATCAAGCCATACTTGATAAGATTACTCGTAAAGATATAGACTTTACTGCTACAATGCAAAGCAATTTAATCCCAGTGATGGTAATTAAGACTTATGATATGCGCAATAGTTCACCTAAAATTGATAAGCTAGATGATAAATTGCCATATAGTAAAATTGAAAAACGCGCAGTTGATGTTCGTTTTTACAATCCCGCGAATACGAAAATGAATTTCCATGCGCAAAATGTGATTTGTCAAGTGCAAGGCACATCTTCAGAAGGTTATCCTCGCCGCAACTTCAAGATTAAATTACAAGAGGGTAATGATCAATTGGCGACAATTCGTCCTTTTAAATTTGAGACATGGGATGGATTAGATTCTTCTAAAGATTATTATTATGATGACGCAGAACATCAAGAAACAGATTATATTTCCATTAAGAGCGGAAAAGGAAAATATAATCTATTTGATACTATTACTCAAGGAAATAAAGAATCCGCATTCTGTTTAAAAGCAGACTTTATGGATAGCTCCAGCACTCATAACACTTGTTTGGCAAATTTAATTTAGAATTTAAGTGTTAAATATAGTAATAACTATGATGTGCGGCATCCACTTATTAAAGATTTCGGCATTAATGCTTCAAATTATAATTATTTGCGGACTACTGTGTATGGTTTCCCTATGGTTATTTTCCACGAAAATAGCAAGGGCGAATACGAATATATCGGAAAATATAACTTTAATCTTGACAAATCAGACACCGATACTTTTGGCTTCAGTAATGAAAATGTAAATATTTATACCGAGCACAAAGAAGGCGTTTAGGTCAGTTTGCCCTATACCGCAAAAATGTGCGCTCGTTTAGATGAAGCAACAGCAGATACAATGACTGGTGACGTAGCTGAAAATTGTGTATAGTATTGGAATTCAGAATTAGCTACTTCTGTAAAAGCCTTAGCTGAATATTAGGCAACTGTGACAAAGGGATACGTTGGTTCTGCGCCTTCCAGTAGCCATAAAATTGTTAAACCTTTGAAATGGAAGAATTCAACAATTATGAATCCAACAACAAGCGGCGCCAAATAGATGGACACTTTTGCGCAGGCTTTCGATGCTGGCTTATATGTGTGGCAATATTAGGCATCTGGGACTTGGTCAGTTTTTAAAGCCCAAACAGCTGTTCCGACTTCTGGGGACATTCTACCAGATGGCGAAGCTCTTGATACTGGTATTACTGTAACAGCGCTTTCGAATAGTACTCCAGGATACGAAAATTATGATTTTACAACAGGGACAGCGGCTTATATTTCGTCTAAGTATAATATTGAATTTGAAACATATAAGGCTGCTAGTCTCGTTGAAGGAACTACTTTCTATCTATTAATTACAGAAGAAATAACATATCCTTATACATATACTGAAAATGGCGTGTCAATAGAAAAGAAACCTTTTAAAGAGGTTGCTGAATGCTGGGAATTTACAGACAATCAGGCTGGTATGGGTAAATTCCAAATGCCGAGTGATGCAAATGCTGATGAACCTTTCTATACTCTTGTTACCGCCGCAGATGGTCTTAATAGATTTTTGGCGTCTAAGTCTTTTGAGATGCGCTATCTGCCGAGTGATGTAAATATTCTCGATGAGTATGATGCAAATCCGAATGATATTTTAGGAGTTAATGAAAAGTATAAGAGCGATTATGCAAATCTTGAAAAGGTTTGGTCTTGGACGACTTCAACTGATACAAAAGCGGCAACAAATGCGGCGCTTGATCAGACAGTCTATGAAGTCAGTATTGCACCAAACACAAGAGATAAATCTTATTATGCCGCCAATCCAGATGTTGTGTATTATATTAAAGATGGAGACGGATACTCAGTACGTGAAGTTACAAGGGTTTTAAAAGCTTCATATTCTACTTCAAAAACGTCTGGCGCAGATCCTTCTTTCACAGATGATGGTACTAAATTTATTGATTTTATCAAAACTCAGCTCGCCACTGCAGGCAATGTTGATGTTTCTGAAATTACGATGGATTAGGTTATTGCGCTTTATACCTTTGAGAAGAAAGACGATGTTTGGTATTATGGAGAAACATCTGTTGATTTAAATGAAATTGGCATTAATGCGCCTTCTGATTTTACTGGAACTGAAATGAGCTTCTCTATTGATGATTATTATCAAGGCTTTTAGGAGACAAATGTTATTTTATACGAGAAATTTGAAACAGATAGCGCACGCTATCGTTTAAGTAAATTTAAGACAGAATTTGAGTAGCATTGGGACAAATCATATTGTTTATTCTATTTTGTTTTGACAGAATTCTTGCTATTGTATGATTCTCGGCAGAAAAATATGATGATCGCGTCTTGGGGGCCGAAGACTCAAACCATTTCCGGCACGGATGTTATTCCCGGTGATTATATTTGGTATCCAATTTTCTATGATATGGATACTTAGTTGGGTATAAATAATTCTGGTCAGGTATATTGGGACTATGATGTGGACGCGACTCCTCTCGATGGTGGCGATTCTATTTTTTCTGGCAATGGTAGCACATTATGGGATAATTTCTTCACTTGTTTTTATCCCGAAATTCAGCAAATGTATAGAGAATTAAGAAATGGTGTTTTCCAATATAACATTTTAACAGATTATTATGACACGAATGGTTCTGATAAATGGTCTGAAATAATGAAAAATATTGATGCTGACTTTAAATATATTGCTCCCGCTTCTAAAGAGCGTGGGTATATTGATTTGAACGGCAATGAAAACGCCGAAGTTGGCGATAAATATTTTTATTGTTTATAGGGAGATAGGAAATTAAATCGTGATGCTTTCTTGCGTAATCGTTTCAATTATATCGATTCTGAGTGGTTGGCGTATTCGTATGATCCTTCTTCTATTGGCAGCCAAGTAAAAATGAGATATAATTTAAATGATTCTACGAATACATCTGGATTAGTATCTAATTTGCGCTCAAATGCACGCTTTAAAATTCTACCGTATTTATCTCAATACGTTTCTGTTGTTTACGATAAGAATGCTACAACGCCAGTAGCTTTTAAACTAAGCGATGGGAATCCTGTTGAACCTGTGCCACCTGCGAATATTATCAATCAAGAGAACGGCACAGTCGCCTTATCGCAACAGTTGGCCTATATTCGCGGACCAGAATATCTATCCAGTCTTGGAGATTTGAGTTTAAAATATCTTAATGAGTTTGACTGCAGTCCAGCTTATCGCTTAAGAGAATTGCAGTTGGGTAACGAAACTGAAGGTTATTATAATAAAGGTATGAGCTCTACTGACTTGACCATTGGTGGTGGATTAAAGGACGTTAATGGTGGAAAAGGTTTATTATCGATAGTTGATTTATCTAATTTAAGTGAATTGGCTGGAACGATTGACTTAAGTGGTTGTTTAAAGCTTGAAGTATTTAAAGCCCTTGGGACAAAGATTCCAAATGTTACTTTTGCCAATGGTAATATCTTAAAGAGGATATATTTACCAAACACCATCAATAATTTAACTTTGCTTCAATCTTTGTCATTAGAGTCTTTGATTACTGACAAGAATAAAGCAAAAGACAATGTAGATGGAAATATTGGCTTATATGTGCAAGATTTAACCGATAAACTTGATACGCCAGACGATAAAACTATTAAATGTTTAATTGATAAATTGTATGTTTCAAACGATAAAATGAAATTTGAATCTTATAAGATTTTTAATTTCTTATACCAATTAAAGGATAATATAATTTCTGGCGATGTGACATATGATGATTCGGCGACAATGAATGACAAACTTCTTGCTATTCGGCTTGAAAATGTTGACTGGTCAGAATACGTCGCTGTTGATTCCAGCTAGGAATATGATTCAAAAAATATTGCGAATTATTATAAAAAATTAGCAAATGGTACCTATTAGCAATTAGCTTCTGATTATACGTCTGCTTAGTGGAATGCGGAAAAGTATGATGGAGTATTATATAGTAAAGATACTTCGTTAACCAATCCGATTACAGACCTTGATTTCTTTGACAAGGTTTGTGCACAATTCGATGATGATATCAATTATCCAGATAAAACAAATTTCTATTTTAGGGATATTGTTGACGATGTTGCGAATCCGAAGAAAAAGGTACTCCCGCATATTACTGGCCGCATCCATATAAATAATGATGAATCTAATCCTATTGACGAAGCCCAAATTACTAATTATTATAATAGTGCGTCTCATTTTTCGGAATTGGAAATTACTGCGAATTATATTACAGAATGCTACAGAGCATTGTTTGTAGAGTATTTAGAGGAAAATGAAAATAATGCTCGCCAAGTTTTATATTCGCAAAAATCTTCTGCGGATGCAGCAATTGTTTATAATGGTGAGGCTCCTTCAAGAAATCATCGGGATTTCAGAGGGTGGATGATTCTCGTTGATGATGATGTTACACCTGGCGATTATCAGATTCGCGAGAGTGATATAAGAAAGACTGGATCGATTTTAACATCAACTGGCACTACGATAAAAGTATATACTACGCAAGAGCTAAAGAATCTTAACCTTTCTGACTATTCTGATGGAGTCACTTTTGTGGCTGTTTATACGATACATCAATATCCAGTTTACTTCTATGAATATGATAATAAGACAGTCTTCAAAGATGAGCCCGTAATGATTAATTCTGGCGAATATATGACTGCGCCAGTTGGACGCCCCTATAAGCCGATTAGCGGAGATGGCACGTTATATAAGTGTTATAAATTTGTTGGATGGACAAATTCAATTAGTGGCACAACAGCTTTGGATATTAGCCGTATAAAAGTATAGAATGAAATGCACATGTACCCGCTCTTTGAAGAAAGTTCCGTATATGATAATCCTCTCACTGCCGATGAAATGGTGTATACTTGGAATACGATTCAAAACGGCTGGTTGGTCGGTATTCAGAGAGAGGTATTAGGGAAAACCGCAAAAATCTGTTTCCCAAATACCTTAACCGCGGAAGGTCATACAGATGGTCCGGTTATCGGCATCATGAGTAAAACTCCCCAAGGAACCTTGATTGAGTCTAATGGTTTATTTGAGAATAAAAATATTACACATGTTTTCTTTTAGGGGATGCCCGGTCAAGATGATGGCCGAACCTGTTACTTGACTTCAATAGGAGAGAGCGCTTTTCAAGCTATTGATGGCACTGGCAGCAATTTGGTTTATGTCGATTTGCCGACAACTTTAGTTTCTATCGGCAACTCAGCATTCGCCTTCTGTAACTTATCTATGATTTCTGAATTACCTGCTTTTGTCGGGTAGGGAAATGGAAAAATTTCAATGGAAAGTGCTTTTATTAATGCCGCGCATGTTGGCACTATTGACGAATGGCCTAACACTCTTGTATTGTCTGGTTCTGTTGCATATATTGGCAGTAGAATATTCAGTCAAGCTGGGTGGTCAAATTATATTATTGGCTCTAAGGCCGCTCCATTAACTCAAGAGGCATATTAGTTATATGTAGAAAATAATACGATTATGTGGAACGACAAGCCCGCGGGAATTGATTATTATTTGCCGACAAAAATTACTATTTATGCAGCAAAGAGCTTAGATGCGGCGCAGGTTAAATCGACTTTTGAGAATAAAGTTGGTTCATTCTCTACTAATTATCCTAGCGGCAATCTGGTAGAAGTTATTCAGTGAGGAGGAACCTAAATGACTAAGTATGACTTATATCGTTATCTTGGTGTAAACGGGGTTATTGAAAGCCCCGTTTACATTGATGGTATTTATAGTATAAAATTATGTAAATTGGTCGCATCATCCGGGCATCTTTTAACAAATGGTAGTGAACGAGTTTAGACAACCACTGTTCCTGCTTCTGAAGTCGGAAACTGGACAGAAGTAGAAGCTTGATGGACATAATTGCATAATAGAAATTAATGATTTTTTATATTTTATAGGATGTGCGGAGCTCGTTATGCGAGCTCCGCATTCTATTGGAGGTTTAATATGGCGCGAATAGATATTTTATCGAATAATGAGGTTTTACTTAAAAATTTCTAGATTGCTGGACAAGAGCTTAGTAATATAGATATTTATTTCCCACGAAATGGAAAATGGCAAATTTTTTTGATTGCAGAAAATAAAGCTGGGCTAGTTGAAATTATTGAATTTTTTGAAACCGGCAATTATTGTTACCGAGCTTCTCTTGATTGCCCAATTCGTATTAAAGATGAGTAGGTAACAGGAAAAATACTTTGTATTAATTGTGAAACACATACTCATTTTTATACAGGAACTTTTCATGCCGTATTAATTGCTGATAAATTTGAATTGGCTCAATAGACCTATCTAATTAAAAAATTTGATTCAAAAATTGAAAGTTATTATAAAAGAATCGTTTAGCTAGTAGAACGATTATTTGAGGAGAAAGGGGAAAAAGAATAATGCGAGTTTATTTAGATCCTGAAAATGCGGAGTTAAAAGCTAAATATGATGAGCTGTTCGCGCAAATTGCCTCAGAGACAGGTAAGACTGTTGTTGACTTACCGACATATTTTGACGCTCTTGAGGATATTAAACAAACAAGTCAAAAATATAAATATTTTAGGATTCCTTTGGACGAGCCTTGTTTCACAATCAATATGAATACAAGAGCCATTACCGTGCCGAAAGATTTTGCGACTTACGGTCTTGGGGTAAAAGGTGATGCGCTTGCAGAAATTGTATTTTTTGAAAGTGATCGTTTCTTTGATTAGGTTGATTTGAAATCTACCAATTGTTGGATTCAATGGATAAACACTTCTACTCAAGAAAAAGGTAATAGTCAAAGTGTTTATATGGATGCGACAGAAGAAAAATTATTGTTCGGTTGGGTAATTACTGAAGAAATGACTCAAGGTGCAGGGAATATTGAGTTTGCTGTCCGCTGGTTCACAACCGATGATAGCGGCAATGTATCTTATAGTGTTAGTACACAAAAAGCAACTTGCTCAATCAAATCATCTCTTGATTTAGATGTAGCAACGCTTTAGCCCGATTTAAATATAGAAAATATTTTAAAGAATCGTCCCAAATATTCTGGTATTATTAACTCTCTTGATGGTAGCGCAGCTATTATTGTGACGAATTTGGAAACTGGTGAGTATAATTTGGCACAACCGAGTGTGGATTCAGGAGAATTGTGGACAGCATATCAAGCGGCCGCCGCTAATTTAGATCCTGAGTTAATCTCATTAGATGAATCCAATAACTATGTGCATGATGGTGTATATAAATTTGAGGTTTCTGCGAAGTCTCCTGTCGAGGATGGTGCCGTCTCCTATCAATGGTTCGATGGTAGCAAGCAATTAAATGGAGAAACGAATGCTAGTTACATCGCGTATAAAGCCGGCAATTATTATGTGAAAATTGGGTGCACTGAATCCAATAGTGGTTCCGGCACTCGGTATACAGATAGTAATATTGTTACTGTTCCGAAAGCAAAAGATATTAAGTTTAGTGCAGATTATTCATTCCCGACTTTTGCTTGGTATTATTCAGAGGCGGAAAAAGCTGATAAAAATATTACCTTTAATTGCTCTGCAGTGGATAAAGAAACTGGCAAAAGTGCGAATGGTGAAATTTCTTATACTTTTGCTAAGCGCGGATTAAACGAGACTGCCGCTGCAGCTATTGAAAATAATAACGCCGCGATTTATAAACTAACAGATACTTTTGAAGGCTATTTATCTTGTTCTGTGAAGAATAGACTTAATAATACTCTTTCCGCAGAATTAAATACAGATGGTGAATGTTTGGTAAGAATGTATCCGATTAGTTTGCCGCAACCTAAACTTGCTCTTGATACAGCTGGAACGAAATTAGTGGCAACAGTAACCAGTGAAGATGAAAAGTGGAAAATCAGTTTGGCTCACGCAGATGAATTTAAGTATGTATGGCAAGTATTTAAAGATGGAGCATTAGTTGAAAAAGCTTTGACAGAAGTTGGTAATACAGCGGATTTAACAAAATTACCGAAGTCGACAATAGCAGGGACATCTGTTCAATATATTATAAACTGTGGAGTTAAGCATATCGTAGTTCCTCCGGATGGATATTTAGAACAGGCTTCTAATTTAGTAATTAGCGATTCATTCTCAATTCTTGTAGATGACAAAGGCAATATCACTCAAGGATAAGGAGGTATAATTAATGTCTGATAGTAAAATGCTGGAGACATTAAGAAATCTGCAAAATGCCATTACAGAAGTCCTAAACATTTCTGACGAAGAAGGCAACCGGCATTATATAGATGTTGATTTATCGAAGAGGGAAGTTAAGCTTCCCTCTTCATATTATGCAGATTTTTTGAATGTATAGAATGATCACTTAGCTTCTGAGATATGGTTCCGAATGGACAGGTATTTTGATGATGTTGATTTGTCAAAAACAACTTGCGTAATTGAATATGTTAATGCCGCCAATGAAGGACGCATTTGCCCAGTTTTAAGTATTGACACGGAAACTTTTAATGGGTAGCTGTGCATTTGTTGGCAGGTTGGACGAGAAGCTACTAAATCTGCAGGAAAAATTAAATTTGTTATTCATTTCTATAATGTGGACGAAAAAGAAGGAGAATTTTTTTATTCTTACAGTTTGAGTACTCGTCCATGTGAAGCGACGATTTTAAAAAGTCTAGATAAAACTGTTTCTTTGGACAAAGCTTATGATTATCCTACTGAAGTAATGAATGAAATTTATGGCCGTTTAACCGCAATGGAACAAAAAGCGGTTTTATGGCGGGATTTGGATAATTAATAATAGAAGGGGGAGCTGAAGATTGGCTCTTTTTAAGATAAGTAAAGGATTGGCCGCGGCATTGCCAAAAACCTATAATGAAGGATATTGTTATTTTACAACAGATGATGGTAAATTTTATATTGACACAACGAATGCTGCTGCTGGCCGTATATGTATAAATGCTGCAAAAGCAGATAAATTGAATACCGCACGGACAATTGAGTTAGGAACCGCAATAATCAGTACTGCAACGAGTTTTGATGGAAGCACGAATATTACAATTCCTGTTAATGGTATTTATGAGAGTTATTTACAATGGGGCGGAAAATCAATAACGAACGATATATCCCCAGTTGAATATGGAATTTCTTATTTGCATGCTTGCAATAGACTTTAGTTTGCCAATCCGGATGGGATTACAGTTGAATATAGTACAGATGGTGGAAACACCTGGATCGATTATGGTGCTACAGATAATAACAAAAAGTGTTTAGTAAGCGGTTTTGACTCAAATTTATATCTCGGGAAAAAACCGGATTAGGTAATTACAGCAAATGATCAATTGAGAATCACAATAGATGGGGCTAATTGCGGCGTTTATACAGATTTAAAAAGAATTTTAATTAATTATACTAGGAATGGATGTACGGGTGGGGCTGTAAAAGTTGAATATGATTATCAGACAAATCCTGGTGTATATTCTACTGCAGGAACATATTCTTTAGACGGTTGGTCAGCATGGAACTCTATCCCAGCTCCGGTTCAGTGTAATCTATTTGGTGGCTCTGGCAGTGGAAGAACAAAAACCGTGCGATTAACATTTACAACTAATAATTCTACTGGCAATGCACCACAAGTATTAAATATTGAGTTTATCGGCGGCACATATTGGAAGTATCCTTCAACAATGGCCCGACAAGGGACAATTTATACTTTTGATGTAGATTAGAATGTTATTTTTCCAGGAACAGTAAAAGCCACATCTTTTATAGGCAATGCAACAACAGCAACCGCTTTTAGCAGTGAACGCACGATCGCTTTAACAGGTGATATAACTGGTTCAGTTAATGGGACAGGTTCTTCGGGTTGGTCAGTTGCAACAACAATAGGAACTGGGAAGGTTACTAACTCTATGTTGGCTGGTTCTATTGCAAATGATAAATTGATAAATTCTTCAATCACCATTGCTGGGAATACAATTAACTTGGGTGGCACATTAACAGTAGATACATTAAATACATCTTTGGGGAGCAAAACGCTTCAAACTGCAGTTTCAGATCCATCTGCTTCTGGCAATTCAAGCACTTTTATTAAGACTATTAGCCAAAATGCGAATGGCGTAATTACCGCGACAAAAGCTACAATAGCAAATCACGTAATTCAAGTTAATGGAACCGCAGCGGGCACTTATAATGGTAGTGCGGCGGTTACTTTAAATTTGAAAAATGGTAATGGCATTAGCATTTCTAATTCAAGCGGTGCAATTACTTTTGCGCACAGTAACTCAATAATCGCAAAAACTGCCTATGGTTCTACTGCTACTACTGCTTCTGCGAATGGTGGTTCTTTTACTATCACAGACGTTAAATATGATGCATAGGGCCATATTACTGGGTCTACCGACAGAACCATTACATTGTCGCAGACGACTTATACTTTAGATAGTCTTGGCGGCGTTCCAACCACCAGAACGATAAATGATAAAGCGCTTTCTTCAGATATCACTCTTAGCGCAAGCGATGTTGGCGCAGAATCTGCAGGAGTATGTTTACCTCTTGCTGGCGGTACAATGACTGGACTTATCAATAATACAACTGTTGATGGCGGTTCGTGGCTATATAGTCGCACAAAAGGCGCTCTTAATGTAATAAATATTCCAACAACAGATACGTGTGTTCCTGTTATTACAACACAAGCTGCTGCAGGGAGTTGGGCGATGGGCACAACATACGGCTCTAGTAATCTTATATTCGCCTATTCATCTGACGCAGATTATATAGCAGCAAATTATTCTGGAGTAAAATATATTCAATTTACTTCTTCTGGCGGTGTAACTGGAGCAGTTTGGAACGACTATGCAGAATACCGAGCTGCGGCCGAAGAAGTTGTTCCTGGATAGGTTGTGTATTCAGACAATAGTGGCAGTCTATATAAAACCACTTCTCGACTTTAGTCTTTTGAAGGAGTTGTATCTGACACTTTCGGTTTTTCAATAGGAGAGACATCTGAAGCCAAAACGCCATTGGCGGTAGCTGGACGAGTGCTAGTTTATCCTGATGAAGATAGATACACTTTCCATGCTGGGGACGCAGTTTGCGCTGGTAAAAATGGTACTGTTTCAAAAATGACACGCGAAGAAATTATAAATTATCCAGATAGAATTGTTGGTATAGTGTCTGAAATTCCTGAGTATAAAATATGGGGTAGCGGTGATGTGGAAGTTAATGGCCGCATTTGGATTAAAGTAAAGTGAGGTATTGATTATGCGATTAATCATTAATAAAGATGAACAGAACAAAGTGTCTGTCTCAGCTATGACTTATAGTTATTTAAGAGACAAGGGGTTACATCGGACAGTAAATTTTTCTCTTAATTTAGATGAAGCTGAAGTTAGTATTGCTTTTTTAGTCGGTTTAGTTGAAAATGGCACCCAAGTAACAGACATTCAGCTAGTGTCTGAAGATGGCGCTATTGAGTATCAACATTTAACAGATACTTTCACCGTAAACCAAATTAGCGACAGAATTGAAGCGAACAATCGTTTTATTGAAGTCGAGTTTGAGAAATATGATAATTAAAATAAAATTAACTCGAACAGAAAATATTAACTATTATCACAATAATATTGTTGAAATAGATATAGAAGAATATTTAAAAGGCGTTGTCGCATCTGAGATCGGCAACGCCCTGCTCGAGGCCTGTAAAGCGCAAGCTGTTGTGGCGCGGACATTCGCATTGAATAAAATGAATAAACAAGGGTATATTACTGACACTAGTAATGACCAAGCTTTTCGTTGTTCAAGGCTAACTGGTGCATACAATAACGCTTATCAAGCTATTAAGAATACTGCTGGTGAAGTTTTATATTATAACAATACTCTTGTCACTGGAGCTTATTATACTCATTCTAATGGAGGACGAACTTATTCTTCAGAAGAAGTCTGGGGCGGAAAACGTGATTATCTTGTGGCGAAAGAAGACCCTTGGAACAAAGAAAAGAAATCCGGGCATGGGATAGGGTTAAGCCAGTGCGGCGCGAAATATGCCGCTTCAATTGGAAAAACTTATCTTGAAATTTTGAATTTTTATTATCCTGGGACAAAAATAAAAAAAATTCAAGAGAACAAGAAAGAGGTAAAGACAATGGATTTAAAAAATACGACTTTTGTAGAGTTTCTTAAAACGATGGTTGGATAGCCGTATTGGTTTGGTACATGCGTGTACAATTGTACAAGTTCTTTATTGGCGGCAAAAGCAAAGTAGTATCCAAGCCATTACACCTCTTCAAGAATGACGAAATATAAAAAGAATATTTCTGATAAAATGGTTTGCGCTGATTGTATTGGCCTTGCGAAAGGTTTTGTGTGGACGAATGGTGGAACAGGGGTAAAGGAAGCAATAGGTACTGGACAGACAATTAGTAAAAAATACGCTTCTAATGGGTGCCCTGATAAAACCGCAGATGGTATGTTTGCCTATGCAAAAGCAAAAAATAAAAATTATGGGGCGATCGCGACAATACCAGAAATACCCGGTTTAGCGGTTCGTAAACAAGGTCATGTCGGATACTATATTGGGAACGGCGAAGTCGTTGAAGCGCATAGTTTTGCAAAAGGCATTATTATTACCAAACTAAAAGAACGCGGCTGGACAGATTGGTATGAAGTGCCAGGCATAGAATACACAACATCTGCGGAAGAAAAGAAAATTATATATAACACCATTCGGCAAGGTTCAAAAGGTGAGCTTGTTAAAAAATTACAAGAGTTGCTTCTCTCTCTTGGCTATGATGTTGGAAAAAGCGGCGCTGATGGGATATTCGGAAAGAATACTACAGAAGCCGTAAAGCAATTTTAGGAAAATAAAAAATTGAAAGTAGATGGTATCGTTGGCAAAGCGACTTGGGCCGCCTTAGGAGTATCATGAAGATGAGCTGCCGCGATTAGTTTATCCGATAATAGAAGAAGCAATGCGAGTCGATACTTCAAGAGGACCTTCATTCAGCAAAATACTTTGTGTTGTAGTAATTCTGCTAACTATTGTTGTTTCAATAGCGACAGTGTGCTTAGCGATATATTTAAATGATTTGACTCCTCTTGAGTATTTAATTCCATCTGTATTTGCAGAAGCTTCAGTGGTTTCTGGTTTTTACTCTTATAAAGCAAAAGCGGAAAATAAAATTAAATTAGAAACAAGGCGTTTAATTCTTGAAAAAGTTTTAAATGCAGAAATGCCGGAAGGAGAAGATGATTTTGAAGAAAATTCTTGATTGGCTTTTAAATCTTTTTATTAAAAAAGAAAAAGAGGGGTTAGGAAATTCTGAAGAATTTATTCTGAAAGAAGGCGAACAAAATGGTAACTTTAAAAAAGGGTTCAAAGAATGAATACGTAAAAGCTATATAGTATATATTAGAGATAGACGCAGATGGAATTTTTGGTAAAAATACACAAGCCGCAGTAAAAAAATATCAATAGGAAAAATCACTTATTGCAGATGGGGTAGTTGGGAAGAATACCTATTTGGCTATTGTGGCAGACGCGCCGACACTAAAAGCGGGCTCATCGGGGAAGTGGGTTAATGCATTAGAATGTCTTTTGCAAACGATGACGCATGATGGAATTTTTAAATCGGATGAAAAAGCTCATGTAAAAACATACTAGACAACCGCGGGTCTCTCTGTGGATGGAATTGTTGGGGAAAAAACTTGGAAGTCATTGTTTGGGCTATCCGGTTCTATTTCTACTGGCAGTAGCTCAACAGCAGCTAACAGTGCAATAGCAAATTTCAAAGAGCCAGTGAATTTTAAACAGTATGATTCCAAATGGAAAAATGTAATTTATACTAAGAATAATACCTATGATTTATCTTAGACGATAGGTAATTCTGGGTGCGGACCAACTGCTATGGCGGACATTGTAGCTACTTGGTGGAACAAATCTGTTACGCCAGTCGAAATGGCCGCATTGGCTGTAAGCGGCGGTTACCGCACAAATAATAATGGTACTGCTTGGAGCTATTTTAAGTATATAGCTAAAAAATATGGTGCATCAAATTTCATCCAAACAAGTGCATATGCAACGGCGGAAAAAGCTATACAAAATGGCGCATATGTTGTTTGTGCTGTTGGGCCGGGTGTATGGACAAAATAGGGACATTTTATTTGTTGGTGGAAAGTTGATGACAATTACGTCTATATATGTGATCCAGGTGGAAGTTCTGCGGCGCGTGCAAAATCGAATAAAGCTAACTTAAAAGCGCAGGCAACGCAGTATTTTATTTTTTATAAATGAAGGGAGTAAAATTTATGAATTGGACAGAAATTTTGCAAGATTTATTTGTTGTTGTGATTATTCCTTTATTGGGACTTATCACAAAATATATGGTTCAATTTTTTGCAGTAAAAATTGAAGAAATTAAAAGTACAACCGACAATGAGACATTTAAGAAATATTTTGATATGTTAAATTAGACAATCTCAAATTGCGTTATCGCGACAAACCAAACTTATGTTGATGCACTAAAAGATAAAAATGCTTTTACTGCAGAAGCTCAAAAAGAAGCTCTTCAAAAGACTTATGACGCAATCATGTCAATTCTTTCTGAAGATGCCAAGTCTTATTTGACCAACGCAACTGGGGATTTAGAAAATTATATTATGAACTTGATTGAAGCTCAAGTTAAAGAAAATAAAACTACAGCCAAATAATCCTGTTTGGGCAAATGTTGATAATCTATCTACCCTCCGCTCCAAATAAAGTGGAGGGTAGTAGAGATTCAATATTTTAATAAAGGAGAGACAAAAATGATTCCAAATTATGGTTTGTATCCTCAATAGCAGCAACGATTAAATTATTTGGAATCGCAAATGACTGCGCAACAGAATTTATTGCGAGGACGACCCGTTGCTTCTCTTGAAGAAGTTCGGGCTACGCCAATAGATTTTGATGGGACAGTTTTTTATTTTCCAGATATTTCAAATAATCGTATTTATACCAAATAGATTGGGCTAAATGGGTAGGCAATTTTAAGATCTTATCAATTGACAGAATTGCCGCAAACTCCGAGCACGCAAGATTATATTAGTAGAGAAGAATTTAATTAGGCAATTAATAATCTTAGTGCTCAATTAACTTAGATTAAGCAAGGAGGAACTGCAAATGACAAACAACAACTTACTGAACCTATTTTCTAATAATTCCTTATTTATAAGGGCTTAGCAAATGGCAAAAGATAAAACCCCAGAAGAGTTACAACAAATTGCGCTAAATATTTGCAAAGAAAAAGGTTTAGATATGGATAAAATGATATAGCAGTTTCAATCCATGTTTAATAAATAAATAAGCAAAGGGGAAATCAAAATGGCACTTGAAAATGGCGGATTTAGCTTAGCAGACGCAATGGCAATGACAAATGGTAACAATAATGGTTTTGGTGGAGCGGGAGGCACCTGGATTTGGGTGTTCTTCTTATTTTTCTTACTCGCTTGGGGAGGCAATGGATTCTTTGGCAATGGAAACAACGCTATGGAAAATGCTTTAACAAGAGCAGAGCTGTACCAAGGATTGGGGCAGCAAGATGTTTTCCGTAATCAAAGTGAAATTGCTTCTGAACTTCGTGCTTTTGAACGTGACGCGGCAAATAATTGGGGAGCTGTAAAATATGATAATTTACAGAATATGAACAATCTCCAATCGGCATTTTATGGAATTGGTAATCAATTAAATGAAAATCGCTATGCGCAACAAGAATGCTGCTGCCGCACTAATAGTAATATTGATTCAGTGCGCTATGAAAACGCAAAAAATACCTGTGATATTATCACAGCTCAGAATGAAAACACACAACGTATTTTAGACGCTATGATGCAGAATCAAATTCAAACACTTAGGGACGAACTTTCTACTACTCGCGCTGCATTGTCTAATAATCTACAAACTCAAAATATTTTAGGTGCTTTGCAACCGATCCCTCGTCCGGCATACGTAACCGCGTCTCCATATACTTCTACAAATAATTATTGCGGATGTGGGGTTTAAAGGGAGCTGATATATGATGCTTTACGCTTACTCTCTTGATAGTCAAACTGTAAATATAAATAGCGATGTTGTTTTAAATATAAATGGAATAAAAAATTCATGCGATGGAATTTCTCATACTGCGGGGACTTCCACGATTACAATAAATAAATCTGGTATTTACGTTATAGCAGTGAATTTAGACGCTACATCTGCAACTACCGGATTATAGCAATTTACATTGTACAATAATGGAAATGCCGTCAAAGGAGCACTTGCGACCGCCAGCGTGCCGGCGGCCAATAACATTAATAATTATAGTTTTAGTGCGGCAATTAAAGTCTTGCCATCTTGCCCCGCGGCAGACAATATTGCGCAATTAACAATAGTAAATACTGGAGAAAATGCGGCGATTGTTTCTAACGCCGCAGTAACTATTAGGCCGATATGATTCACTTAGAAAATGTCGGAAAATAGCTGCTTAAAGGGGTAATGTTTCACGCAGAAATGGCAGATGTCTTTTAGTTTCTAGGATTAAATGGGTTTTATAAATGGCAAATAGAACAATAGCAAGAAGAACTTTGTGAGTTGCAAAAATTCAAAAAAGATATCTTAAAAAAATATCACAAATTAATTAATTTACAAGGAGCTGAGTTTTCTGAAAAGCTAATTCCTAGTGAGTGGTATAATCGTTCTTCTCTTGAAGTGACATAGACCGATATCGCAAATACATTGAAAAGAGTTTTTGATGAATATATTAAATGGGAAGAAAATGCCAAAAAGACTTTAGCGAACGAATCTGCGCAAATTGATGACAAATAGGCAATCGAAAGAATAATTAAAAATATAGAGTGTGAATTAATTACAGTAGAAGAGCTGCGACAGAAACTTCAAGTGACAAGTTTCAGTCCAATATTTATTTAGATACTTCAAGAAAAATATAAATAAAAAATAGGGCGTTCCTTAATTGGAACGCCCTATTTTTTTATTCGTCTTTAATGGTGGGTAAATTTAACACCTTCGGCCGCCATCCATCTAAATGGCCATTGCCGCCGAGTTTCTTGTAAGTTTCATATCTTTCCTAATAATCTTCTAATTCTCTTGTCGTAATTACGCCTTTTTCAATATAACTGATGCTGTCTTGGACAAGTTTCTCTAAATGAATATCCAGAATTGCGTCTCTAATACCATCGGTTTTTTCACCAAGTTCTTGCCGCAAACCTGCAATTTCTACAGTAATTTTATTAGAAATTTCTTCTTTTAATTCAAGAGAAAGTTGATTCCATTCTTCTTGCCGTCCAACTAGATGGCCTTGTTTAAATGTATCAATTAAGGGCTTTATTAAGAGCCCGAACAAACCGGCGCATACAAAAGGAATTAACCATTTTAAAAAATAATCAAGTAAATCGTCCAAATTTAGCCACCTCCTTCAGAATATTTGAATTTTTATTTTAATTGGTGACTAAAATTTGTCCATTTTAATCAAATATAATTTCTTCTGGCTCTTGACGCAAATAGCCCCAGCCAATACAAATGGCATCAGCTTCATCCTAGGTGCATTTTTTATTAAAGTTGTTTAATACCCACTATTGTGCAATTTTTTTTTGACTATCACGAGTTACGTCATTTCCTTTTAAGAAGTTACAAGCTTTTCTCCATTCGCTAGGGTATAGCAATGTAAAAGGTATATACATTTCGTTACACAGCTCCATAATTGCACCCTGAACCCAAGCAAGCTTTTGAAAAGTCGCGACATTGACAAGTGGGTTATTTTTATTTTTCGATTCCAGCTAAATGTTTTCAATAATTATAAAATCAATATCTTCAGCTTCTATTTTCTCTTGAATTTTCTAACAAAGCTTATGTATTCGGACAGAAATATCTTCATCTTTCTCTGTCCAATGTCCGAAGCTCTATAACTAATCTCCATAAAAAATGGCCCATCCTGAGACTTTAGTGCTCTGATCTAGGGCCAAAATTTTTTTATTTTTCATTGTTTGTTGAGCCGAAACCGCCTGTACGAGTTGCTGTTACTGCGGTCTCATTAGAACAAGTATAATAAGGAAGAATAATACCTTGTCCAAAGCAATCTCCCTTTTTAATTAAAATCGGGTATGGAGAAAAGTTAATAAGCTGAAAATAAATGTGTCCTTCGTTATCGGCGTTGTTGTAGTAATCTGCATCAATGACCCCCACAGAATTGGCGAGGATAAGCCAATTTTTAAGCGGAAGAGAACTTCGCACGCTCAGTTGCAAGTATAAATCATCAGGCAACTTGCATTTAACACCAGTCGGCACAAGAGTCGGCTTAAAACTGTGCTTCTTTGTCAGCGCAGATAATTCTGACAAAGAAATAGGGGTTTCTGCTTCCTTTTCAGAATCGCCAAAAAATTTTATATAAGAACCGAAGTAAGGAGGAACTATGGTGTCTTCTGCGGCATAAAAATCATAGCCTGCTGAGGCCGCAGTTTTTCGTTCCGGCAATTTTACTTCTTTATCCTCTTGATATTTAGAGATTTTTTCAAAAGCTATCATCCAAAAGTGTAGGAAACATTCACTAGCGTTTCCGGCTCCTTTTCTGCAGTAATCTTCTTCTTCATCTTAACGACCTGATATTCTTCTTCAGTCTTCTTATTAAGCTTAGTCGTATAAGAGAAAGACTCAAGCTCATATTCAGATTGATTATTGGCTTCATCTCGCATATCAAGAGCTTCTGCAACAGTATCAACACGATAGGTTTCAGTAACATTAAGCAAATACTTCATTGTTTGCATACCATCCTTATTTGTTTATTATAGCCATAAGTTTCTTTTAGAATTTTATTAATTTCCTATTCAGTTGTTTTATCCGCGTAAGCGGCAAGATTTGTTGATATACAATCGACACCGTGCTATGAAGCGTATGCGGCCACTTTTTCAACAAATTCTTGATGATTCTTTGAAAACAGAATGTCTTGTGTCAAAGTTTTATTTTTATCAATCAAAAAGGCTTTAAAGCCAAGAGTCCCAAATTGTTGTTCAAGATATAGAGTCAAACTTCAACAACTCCTTGTCCATAAGGGAATAGATAGAAGCAATGCGGCAATTCATTTTCTTCATGTTGCCAACCCCAAATAGCAATTACACCGTTTGTGTCGACTTCAATGGCTTTAATATCACCGATATATTCCTCAATCAAATTTAAGACTTCTTTTGCAAGTTTTGTAAAAGTACCAAAAGTTGTTGTGCATTGGTGGAAGATTGTGAAATAATGTAGCTCATTACAAAGAAGCATAAAATATCGATCGGGATTCTCCTCAAACCAATCTTCAAGATATTGAGCCTTTTCCGCAATTTCTTCCGAGGTTAAACTTGCTCGTTTCGACATTAACATACGATTACATTCGTATAAAGACATTGAAGGAGCAGGCTCGTCTTTGTGCTCTTGCTTAAATTTTTCAAAAGCTTCTTGCTATTCCTTTTTAAATGTCTCTTGCAGATTATCAAATTCTTCTGGCTCCATGAACACTGCGCCATTTTTTCTGTTCATATCTTTCCCTCCTTTATATATAAATTATATCAAAAATTTTTTTCAAAGTCAATAATATCTCGCACATTAATAATTCTCTAATTTGAGCTTCCTCGCATCATCAAATTGGGGTTTTTTAATTCTTGGATAAAAGGCCCATCAATTAAATAATCGATAGAAGAAAGAATATCTCTCAAATGCGCTGAAGGCTCCTTTAATAAATCTTCTAATTTATATCCTGTCCAGATGTAAATAGGAGTAGAGGGACTCTTCTACTTAATTGTATTTATAATAAGCCTTACTAAGAATTGATTTTCTGGGCAAAGCGGTTCTCCACCTAAAATACACAAATTGCGGTGAACACCATTTTCATTTATTTTATTGGCAATTTCATCTAAGAGGTCTGGAGTAAATTCTTGACCTCCATTAAAATCCCAAGTCTCTTGATTAAAACAACCGACGCAGTGATGTGGGCATCCCTGCGTAAATACAGAGATGCTCACACCTGGTGCGTTAGCTATATCATTAAATTTTATTTTTGCGAATTTCATTTGTAGGCTCCTTAATCAAAATGTTTAACGCGATCATGAATGTCCTCAGCTCTTCCATCATTAAATGGATTTGTACTTATATCAAGATAGTTGGGTAGTAACTATTTGGACCATCTCTTTTTCTCTAAATCGAGAAAGTAGGTACTTCGGAATAAGCTCTTCCTCTTATCCCTAATAGGATGTCTCCCAATGGCCTCTACACCTTTTCTTAATGACTATTAAGAACTCGGCACGGTATTGTTTTAAACATATTTTATATGATAATTTTTTACAATAGCAAATTCGTCTGATGCTAGTTTGCTGCATCTTGCACTAATTAAAGAAATACTACAATCTAATATCGCGGCAACTTCTTTTAAACTATGATAAGTTGTATCTAATTCTTGAATATAAATATTTCTTTTTTGATAGACCGGTTTAAAATTTTTATTGTTTTTTTCTAACGAAGAAAAAGTATTCTAATCAATATTTTTTAAATAGTCCCATTTGCAGCCGCAGCAAGTCTTTGTTTTTTTATTTAAACAATTACTTAAAGCGTCTCTACAAATATTATATTTTTCTGAAGCACTAATAATGGAACCAAAAATTTCGCCTGTGGAAAGATTAATTATCTGTTTAGCATTATAATGTTTATCTTTCTATTGACTATAATGTGGTTTTCCTTTTAAAGATTCACTTAAATTTTTCTTATGTGTTTCAGAAAAATGCTTACCAAACCAAGTTCCTGGCTTATCATACATAGGATTATTTTTACCAGATACTCTTAGTGAGCGTTTTTTACATTCTTCAGAGGTTAAGAAATAATCTCTTTCACCGCCTGAAGTGGTGTTATATCCTTTTTCTTTATTATCAAAACTATCATATTTTTTGATATAATACTTTTCTTTTTCGTTCAATTCTTCTTCAGTGGCTATATTATCTTCTATAACTTCCCAAGAAAAATTCTCCCAACCGTATTTTCTTATTGCGCGATAAAAATACGTATCCATTTTTTGGCTATCATATTTATGACGCATTTTTCTTTCTTCCGAAGTCTTGTGCGTCTATCCAATATAAACTTTTCCATTTACATTATTTGTTGCTCTATATATTAACATACTTTTCTACCTACCTCTTTAGTTTTCTGTTAATATATTTAATTTTTGTAAAAATTATCATATTAAAAAATGTCCAAAGTTTTCGCCGTTAGCAAGATTTTAATCTTACACCCTCATTTTGAGGTTCTCCTACTTATCACTATAATATCGCTATTATAGGGAGCATATATCTTACCCACATATTCTGAGAGCTACATTCATTTTATTATAATCGTCGTTACCACATTGTGGGCAATGGAACTTTAAATCATCGCCCATATAAATATCTGTACACCCGCACTTATGGCAATAGCTTGTCATAGTGTTTAATTCTGCATATATGTTATTATTATAAATGAATTTAATTACTTCGAGTACGGCAGGGATATTATTAGTCATATTGGGACATTCTATATAACTTATTGTGCCTCCTGGACTAAGTTTCTAAAATTCAGATTCAACTCTTAATTTGTTGAAAGCGTCAATTTTCTAAGATGGAGTAATATGATAAGAATTTGTTACATAATTCTTATCAGTAATGCCTTTGATTATGCCAAAACGCTTTTTAAGGCATTTCGCGAATTTATATGTTGTTGCTTCTATAGGACTCCCGTAAACAGAGAATGAAACATTCTCTTCTTGTTTCCATTTTTCGCAAGCGTCATTTAATTTTTGCATGACTTGTAGGCCAAATTGCTTGCCATTTTCTTCTGTTTGGCTTTCTCCAGTCATATACTTAACGCATTCATAAAGTCCTGCGTATCCAAGAGAAATAGTGGAATAATTGTTATGCAATAGCGCATCGATTGTTTCTCCTGGTTTTAGTCTTGCAAAGGCACCATGCTGCCAAAGAATCGGCGCGACATCAGATTTAGTGCCTTCTAAAGTCCTGTGCCGAATCATTAGCGCTTCTTTGCAGAGCTCTAATCGTTCATCGTAAATTCTCCAAAATTTATCAAAATCTCCATGTGACGAAAGTGCAATGTCTGGGAGATTTAATGTAACCACACCCTAGTTAAACCGTCCATAATATTTATGATTTTTCGGATCTGGGGTTAGGAAGCTTCTACACGTTTTATCCAATGTCACCATTGGCACTGACTATGTCTTCACAATATATTTTATTGTGTCCTTCCGCTTCGACAGGTTGCCATTTCCCGCCTACCTTTGGTCAATCTCCAAAGCCGAGTTATTCCCTCGAAAATAGTCGATACACCTTATTTATTTAATCAATTCAAAATCATAATTAGTATAATTTGGACGCTCATTTCTCAGAAAAGTTTTTATTCTATGTCTATCAACTCCTGTGCTACGTTCGCACGCTCTCATAGAATCATAAACTGTATATTCACCAGTTTTTCTATTAATAGCTTTAACTTTAAGTGATTTAAACCAACCCACATTAGAATGAAACTTTTTAGCATCCTCCATACCTTTAACAACGTTTTCTCTATTAGTAATAGGTCTTAAATTATCAATACAATTATTAGATTTATTATTGTCTACGTGGTCTATATATTTAGCATTGTTAAAAAATACTTCTGCCATCAATCGATGAACGCGCTTTCTATATTTTTTTCCATGCATATTTAATACAATATGTTCATAACAATCTGTCCCTATATAAGAGTGCAAAATTCTATTTGTTTTAAAATTGATGACAACTGCATTTTTAGAAATTCCAAATTGACTATTCATAGACTTAATAGGATAGAAAATTTCTTCTTCCATAGCTATTTACCTCCTTTACAAAATTTTATATATATGAATTGATTATAAATAAATCTTGGCACGATTTACTCTCTTTCGAGACTTGATCGTTAGCATACATTTTTGTATACACCCATTGGCAAAATGGTTCAAAAGGATTTTACATGAGCTATAAGTTTACGCTTACCCATGCAAGGATATACGTCACCTTTCAACTCTCTCATTACTTTTGCTGAGATGTAGTCTGGAACCAATCGCTTCGCGCTACACTCTGCGGCTAATTCTGTTAACCACCAATAGCGGCTCCCTTCTACACAATTATCTTCATCTAAACAATAAAGAAGTTTGGGAAAAGCAATAGTAATAGGATAACCTTGTTCATTGGGAATTCCAGCGATTCGTTGCCGCAGTACCTCTTCAATAATAAGAACTAAGTCATCTCTGGTTTGCCCTTCGGGCACTTCATCGGGCCACATAAATACTGATACAAAAGGTGCCTGTCCATTTGTTGTGCTCATAGTAATTAGCTGATACTAAATTGTCTGAACGCCATCTCGAATTTCTTCTCTCACTAAAGATTCAATTTGCCGTTCGGTGAAATCAGGATGCCGCTTATGCATAATTTTTCGGCTAATATCAACAAAAGGCGCTAAATGGGATAAAGTAATTGTGCTACCGCCATATTGGGAACTTGCGACTTGAGTAATAATCTATGTTGCAAGAGTACAGGCGGTGCGGAAAGAATGCGGTTTATGAATGCCGGCGCCGCTAATTACTGTTCCATTCTGGAGCATATCTTCTAAGTTGATAAGACAACAGTTGCTCATAGGCATCGCTGGGCTATAGTCTGTATCGTGGATATGGATAATGCCGCTTTTATGAGCTTCTGAAATATGCTTTGGTAAAATGACCTTTTCGGCAAGCTCGCGGCACGTAAAACCAGCGATGTAGTCTCGCATTGTAGGAATAATTCTGGTATCTTTATTTGAATTTTCCTTATTTGTTTCTTCATCTTCGCCATTAATCAATTCTTTAATATGATTATAGCGATTCTGCAAATCTTGATTCATTGCTCTTGATAGTTGCCGTTTATACCTATACTAAATATAAGCTCGAGCCACATCGGGCCGTTCAGAGCGCATAAGGTATTCTTCAACTTTATCTTGAATCTGTTCTATTGATACAAACTCTTTGTCTCGATAAAGTTTTTCAATATCATTTGCAATGTCAATAATTGTGTCTGTTTCATAAAGCTATCCGTCTATTTCAAGAAAAGCTTTTTTAATTGCCTAAACAATTTTGTCTTTGTTGAATGATACGTGACTGCCGTCACGTTTTATTACAGTGACCATCTAATTCCTCCTTTAATCAGGGTATACATTATATATAAAAAACGAGAAATTATGATTAATTAATTTTGCCCAAGGATTGTATTTGCAATTTCTTCTGCTACAAATTGTTGTATAAGAAAACAAATGTTCTCTATTTGGCATGGCTCTTCATTAACAAGAGAAATTGCACGCAAAGAACCCTCATCAAGAGTGATAAAATCAAGTTTGTCGGTTTTATATCGTCGCACAATTTCATCTACGTTTGGAAATTCTTCTCTATTTAATTGCCGCAGCAGACGTTCTTTATCGTTGCACTTGATATAAAAACCTATAACATAAATATCTTCATTATAAAACTCAGTTAATCTTTCATATCCTTCTGGATTAAAAACTCCGATGTTGATTCCATAATCGATTAAATCAGATTTTAGTGTTCCATAAAACCAATCGTTAAATTCAGTTGCTTCAAGTAAATCACCATCTAGCAGCTTTTTTGTAAACTCTTCTTGCGAGAGAAAGTGATAGTCCTCTCCATCCCTTTCATTCTCTCGCATTGGCCGAGTAGTACAGCTAACAATTTTATGATAATTAGGGAATTGCTGGCATATGCGGTTAAGGATTGTATCCTTTCCGCTTCCAGCCTTTCCAATTAAAGCTACGATAATTTTTTTCATTCAGATTCCTCTTCGTTTTCTCCTTTTGCTCTTTCATACTGAAGGACAAGAGTCCCATCGTCTTTTACTTCTGTAATTCGATATAGTTGATGGCCATGCGTCGATTGATATTTTTTTGGAATAAAATCATCTCCTCGCCGCATTCCAGTAATAATCAGCATGCTCCCTCTATTGAACCAACTCTTTTCGATAACACATTTTGTGCCGTCTTCGCGTCTTGCAGAAATTTGCTTATCAAATAATGCAAAATATTCTTTTCTAAACCAGACGTGAACAACGCCATTTGTTGTCAATAGACTAATATCACCTTTTGTTTTATTTTTTGCAATAACTGTGCCACAAATATGAGTTAACTTATAAATAGGAATAGAAGTACCTTTTTTATTTATCGTGTAATCTACAACAGGTTCTGTTGGAAGTTTATAGAAATCACTTAAACCGTATCGGTTCTTGTCAACATTCTTAAGCTCATGATCGTGGTAATAATAGCACATAACTTCCATTTCCCAAGCTGAATAGGAACCTTTTGCATACTTTTGCCAATCTGCTTCAAAAACCATTTTATTTAATTGATAAAGCATTTCTTGCTGATTAACTTTAATATAATCGCGGACAGTATCCATAGACCTCTGATAAATTTTATCCCAACTTTTTTTATCCATTTGATAGTAATCATTTTTTAATGTAATTGGCGCGTCAGGGAAATTTTTATTCAGGAAGCTTAATGCTCGTGCATTAAGATAGAATTGAGTTTGATCTATCTTTCCGCATACATCTTTCAAATAACGATTAAATTCAAAAACAGAACGTTCTTGCTTTAATTCATCCGGGATAAGTCCCATTTTAAGCAATGTCGCCATATTTTGAAGATTCAAACGGGATTTCTTGTCACATGTTTTCCAAATATATTGAGCCATAATTCTTTTACGTTCATCAAAAGCATCAAATGCGCCGCTTTTAATTAACGAGATAACTGCCTGTTTATTTGCAGAAACCTTTTGTAAAAAATCTGCAAAATTCACATATGGGCGATTTTTACAAATTTCGTCAATTACGTCATCGCCAACATTTAGTAGTCCTTTCAGCCCAAAGAATATCTCACCAGAATCTGCTTTTGGTTTAAATCCATACTCCGAAATGTTAATATCAACAGGTTTGACTATAATTCCTTGACTTGTAATATCACCAATTGCTTTTGCTATTTTGCCATAGTTTGTAGTGCCTTCCATTTCTGGATCCGCCGCGCCGCTATTAATGATTAAACAAGCGGTATTCCAATAAACTGGATTAAAACGTGTTCCTAAAATTAATGTTTGGATGCCAACAAAAGAATAGGGTAGCGAATGATTCCATTTTATTCATTTAAGTGCGCTAATCTTAAATCGTTCTCTTATGAACTGCTATATGTCACCATATAGATTAGACTATATCTTCACCTTCTCTATAAGAAGAAGGGGCTGTCATTTCGAGCCGCTTGGCTCTACTCCTCGTTTTATGAGGATAGTCGTTAGGCATTTTTATTAGCACGGAATTGTCTTCTAAAGAGTTTTTCCGTTTAGACAGCTATGTCCTTAACATCACTGTTAAGTCGCTCATTTTTTTCTTAAGCTGAAAGCATACCCTAATTGTGGCGCGATTGCCAATCCCCAAACATAATCAGCATACTCTTCTTTCATGGTGTTATAAAAATGTTCTTTTAATTCGGGAATACGTTTCATCTGTTTCTTGGCGACAATTTTACGTGCATCATTCGCTTCAGCAAGAGTAAAAGAAGAAATATCTTTGTCCATCAAAATCATCATCATTTGCTCTTGAATTGGAACACACCCATAATATTCGTCGCAATATTTGTGAAGCGCCATAATCATATTTCCTGGCAGTTGATGTTGGCGCATTTCATTATCAAAAATTTGAATACCGCCGCTTTTAATACGATAATATCTATCTTGTTGACTTTCTACCCCAGGCTCAGACATTAGCCTTATCATCGCATTGGCGGCTGTCATCTCAATTGGATTTTTTGGTTGTAATTTTTTTGCCATCGCTAACCCAACACCAGTGCTAAATTGAAAAACGTCTAAAACAGAACCACTCGCAAGAGCTTGCCATATATCTTGATTTTCTGTATCAATAATCTCAGGATGTAAATATTTGTTATAAATTTCTCGGAGAGTCCCTTCTGGTAAGACATTATCTTTTTGCATCAGTTTTATTGCTTCGATAATCTTATCAGAAACTTCTGTTACCAAAAAATCGTATTTTGTGTCACCACTTTTTTCTGCTAAATGAAGATCATAAGCTGTAATAAGATCTCCTGAAGGCGCTCGCATAATTGCTGCCGTTTCATAAATTTTATTTACATCATATAACATAACGCCAGAAGCGTGAATGCCACGTTGCTTAATAATGCCTTCAAGTCGTTCAATAATCCCCAATAATCCTTCATATTGATTAACTTCTTTTATAAATTCTTTAACTGGAGCACGACCAAGCTCTTCGTTTCCATAAACTACATCATGAATTGGCCAAAGAAATCCTCTAACTTGAGGTATTAGAGAGCTGATATATAAAGCAATATCGACGTCTATACCTTCTGGATAAAGTTCAATGCCATTTTCGTCTTGTTGTCGATAGCCGCGGCAAGCAGTTTGTATAACACTTTTGGTACCTTCTGTGCCGAACGTTGCGACTTGTATAAGCCCAAGTTCGCCACGCTCTTCTCTTATCGCTTTGAAGATTGCCGGACGTTTTGAAGGTGCTAGATCAGTGTCGATATCCTTTTATGGACTATCTCATCTCTACTGTTGTAGAGGAGGACGCTACGGAAATGTGCTTGTCTCATTTCCTCTTAGAATGATTACTCATTCAATTTAGTCTCTACACTTTTTTTAATTATTTTATACCCTTTTGAATGATAATTTCTTATCATACCAGACATACTACATCCAAAATGTTCTGAAGCATATTTACTGGCATCCCGAATAGATTTAAATGATTGAATTAATTCATTTGTATTTTCTTTATATAAATCACAAATAACAAAATTACGCGTCGCGGACATTGTTGTGTAACTATCATAAAGATTATCTATTCTTGAACACCATTCTAAATTTTCTACCCGATTATCATTTCTTATTTTATTTTTGTGATTTACTTCGGGCAAATTATTAGGATTTGGAATAAATGCTTCTGCAACCAATCGGTGTATTAAAAAATGATAAGTCTAATTATTTTTACATAATTTAATATTTTCATATCCCTATTTCTACAACCAAGTTTTCATTACCTTCGGTTTAGAAAATTTATAACTTATCACTTTTCCGTCTGATGTAATTGTATATCCTTCAAAATTAGGAATTTCTTTTTCCATAACTTTTCACCTCAAGATTATTTATGTTTTAGTTTAACATAATTTTCTTAAAATGTCCAGTTTTCTGGAAAAGTAATTAAAACTTAGCACGGGATTACCGGATTAGGCTTCCCCGTTAGCCTGCAATAAGCAGACACCCTTTAGCAAGGTTCATCCTCTTTATACTGCCCAATATCAACATTAGACTAGGCAGTTCCACTCTTTCTTTATTTAAAAACCTAAACCAAGGAAGTTTCCATCTAATTGGATCAAGTTGAGTAATTCCTAAAAGATAATTACTTAAAAATCCAGTTGACGAACCTCGACCTGGGCCAACAATACTACCGCACTCCCAGAACAAATCGATATAATGTTTAAAAGTGTTAAAATACGCAAACAAGCAAGTACCAAGTCGATGTCCGATAAAATCAATTACGTCAGCTTCTATTTCGAGTCGAGAAATATACTCTTCATTGTCAACAAATTCTTTGTCAATGAGTGCTTGCCAACATTCATTGACCCAATATCTCTCTTGATTATCAGATGATGCGAATAGTTTAGTTAAAGTAGGGTATTTCTCTAAGTCAATTCTCGCGCATACCGGATATTCTGGCAAATCAACCATCGGAATGCGTTGGCTTTGTTCAAGAGAATAATTTGTAACCTGCTGCCGCATATATTCGGTATTCTTGAAAATTTGCTCAATAAGTTCAGATTCAAAAGACAAAGACAATAATTCCCGAACTTCTTTTTCGTCCATGAGTCTAGCAAATTCATAAAATGCGTCAACTTCTCTTTCGCCATTTTTAGAGTTTAAATATGCTTTATGCGCAAATCTGTCTTCTTTCGATAAGTAATGACTATCAGTCGCAGTAATTAGTTTTAATCCATATTCTTCTGCGGTTTTTGCTAGCAATTGATTAGCTGTAATTTGCTCTTTATTGGTTGAAGGCGCGCATTCAATAAAAAAGTTGTCTTTTCCAAAAGTTTCAATGCAAAAATTGAGGAAATTCTTAATTGCGGTGTTTATCTCGGATGTATCTAATTCTGCGTCTTCAAGAGTCTTTCGCATTAAAAGATTTTTTGAGACTTGTCCTCCGATACACGCAGATGTGGCTATTAAGTGCCCTTTATATTTTTGCATGATTTGCGCCAATTCGCTTTTTAATGTCGGTACTCTTTCAAGCCCTCTATCATAATACGAATTGTACCATGCTATTGAACTAAGTTCACGTAAAGCTCGATGTCCAACCGCATCTTTAGCAATTAATATGAAATGATAATATTGTTGTCCTTTTTCTCTTGTGTCTGTTAAATAAATTTCATTGCCTAAAGCAATTGTAAAATTAGGATATTGCTCATGAATTTTTTGTGCATATAGATTTACTTCCATATGTGAGCTAATGCATTCATGATCAGTAATCGCGATACCAGAAAGACCTAATTGAATAGCTTTATCAATCAGGTCTTTCGGTTTAATAATACAATCAACAATTCTTAGGTTAGACACTAAGAGTAATGGGTATGATTATGTCCATTAAAAAATCCCATTACTTTAACTCCACCCCCTTAAAAAGTGACCTTTTTCATTTTCTATATACATTATATCATATTTTTTGTTTTTTGTCAAAAGAAAGCTCCTTACATTCGATACCATTTGCGGCGAACCAGTCTTGAATTGCTGTGCGTTCACTGCATAAATTATCAGGAGTTTCATAAACTATCATCACAAAAATTGGGTCTGCGATTTCTTTTTTATATTTATTTTTATACCACAGCAAATATTTTTCACAACGATGAACTAAATCTTCACAAGAGATAGAATTTAATTGTTTCCGATAAATTTTTAAGAAATTACAAGAGGAAGGGTTACGCCCCATACAATTATCTTTTCCCGAGCATAACCCTTCGCACATTGGACCAGGAGCAAATTCAGAAAATCTCATTCCATTAATAACTCCATTGCTATCAAAGAATGTGAATTTTTCTCCCTTCCCCTTATGGAACCAAGATGGATCCCATCGAGCAGTACTAATGGGAATCATATTTGGTTTAAAAAATCTAATTTGATAAAAATAGCTTGTCGCGAATTGTATCATAGCCGATAATTCCTTACTATAATAAGCTTTTGGCTGGCTCGAGTCGCCGCGGTATATAACCAACGTGCATGTTCGGCGCTTCCTTGTCCTCTTAGAAATTCTTCCAGAACCAAAACTTTATCATATTCACTGCCCTAAGATTTATGAGTAGTAATTGCATACCCATAATCAAACTATTCAGGTTGAAATTCCTTTGGGATTGACCATTCTGGGTGAATTTTATTTTTACTTTGCCGATGTTCTATGAAGATGCATTGGTCCATTTCTAATCCAGCGAACACGCCAGAACCTTCAAAATCAGGAACGAAATCTGCTTTAAATGTTTTTTCTGCGAATATATTCACCGGCCGCTGTTCCTGAATATTCTCAATAGTGCCGGTTAAGCCATTAACAAGAGCGTCTCCAGAAGCATTGGCGGCGTTCCAGTCATTTCTTATACAAATAACTTTGTCTCCATCTTCTGGCATCGCACTTGTTTTTCCGTATAAATTTGTTCTAATGAAATTGTTTACGGCGTATCTAGTTGCGTTTTTTCCAACTAAAATCTAATCAGGCCATTTCCATATACCAGGCTGTTTAAGCTCTTCTTGGTCAACTACTCTTACGTCTTGCCCATTAAATAACTCAAGCGGCTTATTTTCTCGAATATTCATCGTTAAACGAATAATTTCGTTGTCTTGCGATTGTCGCATAATTTCATCAAGAAAAATATGCGGGTTTGCTAATATGTCATTGTTATTGGCACCGATCGCGGGTAGCTAAGCAGGATCTCCAAGTGCTAATACGTGAATATGGTGTGAAAGAAGCAAGTCCCACATTTCTTTTGGCAGCATAGACACTTCATCTACGACAATAATACGATATGGATTATCTAGGTATCGCAAAGGAATATGGTGAAACTTTCCAGTTTTTTCATTTAAGATAGACTTATAAAGCAGCTTGTGCGCGGTTTTCGCATTCATGCAACCTCGTGAACGCAATACTTGCGCGGCCTTTCCAGTATAAGCAACATATGCCACTTGATCTGCTGTAAGTTTTAGCGAATCTATAATAACTTTTACCAAAAATGTTTTGCCGACTCCAGCGTACCCAGCAATGCATGTATATGCCTCATGATTTTTGTATCTGGTTACGGCAATCTTTAGCCCTTCTTCTTGTTTCTTTGTTAGTGTAAACAAGGTTTTTGTTTTCCTCCTTGTTGTCTTTTCTTTAATTATTATAACATTTTTTATCGAAAAAATCAATTAAAAATACCAATCGGCAACATTAGTTATTTCATAATCTTTTAACTTGATCTGTGGCGTTTGCCGACCGTTAAAATCATTTATTGCGCAAGTTCCTAATAAATTTATATAAATTCTGGATTCAGAAGAAGAAAAAGAATTGATTAAATCATCATATGCTTCGTCCCCGCTGAATTTAATCACTGTTGTTTCATGGCCTTTAATTGAGATTTTTAGAGTGCCTTTTCCCAATAGTGAAATATCGTTTTGAGATAAACAAATTTTTTCAAGAACAATTAACGGCTCTGATACTCCTTGTCCCCATAAACTTTGCAATTCGCCCAAATCAAGTATATCTCTATCAAAATCATCAGATTGAGAATAAGCAAAGTCTACGCTATAAAAAGTTTTAATTGGCGAATTACCAAAAACTTGTTCTAAAAGATTTTTAAATTTCTCTAATCCTTCATTGGTAAATAGGCAACCATAAGCTTGCGAATGGCCCTAAGCATATTCTGCACATCCACTATTTTCAACGAAATCTCGCCAATCTGGAACCTGCTTTGAAGAAAAACCTCTTGCAGACCCTTGCCACATTTCATCTTTTTTATTTAAAACAAAAGTAGGCTTATTATAGGCGCCCATGATTTGATTGGCAACCAAACCATTTAAATTTTCGTTTATTGGCGGGTCGAGCTAAATAATAATTACAGGTTTATTCCATTGTTCTTCAATTTGCGGTTGAATTATTTCTAAAACTTCTTTTTTGGTTTTTTCTTGTCGAGCTTTAACATTTGTGATTAAGCGCACTGCCTAATCTACCAGTAATTCTTCCTAATCCTTTTCTCCACGTTTAGTAGAAGGAATCATTTCAATTGCCTTATGGTCAAGAAAGGCTTCAAAAGTTAGTCTCTTTTCTTCTATCGTCCCGCTTCGTGTAATTGCATTAATTAGCGGCGCGACATACCAACTTATTGTAAAAGGATTTACTTGTCCCTTCATAGAAAACGCTTGTCTTTCAATTATCTTATTATAAAAGATATTTTTTATGCTTTCCGCACCTTTTAAAATATAATAATGCGTTTCTGGCTCGCGTAAATCCATCATATCTGCGCAACAGCCCAAACTAACTAAATCAAGATAATCATCGGCATAATCAACATGAAAAATTTTGTCAAGCACTTTGCAAAATTTATATACAATGCCGACGCCAGACAAAGCTTTGTTTTTGTAATTGCATGTTTGATTGTTTACAATAATTGCTGGTTCAGATTCTTCAATTTCCGCTTCGTGATGATCTAAAACAATAGTATGAATGCCGCGTTCAGTTAACTATTGATGAATCTCTAATTCATTAGAAGAAGAATCTGGCGCGATAACCAATTTAACATCATTGGGGATTTCTTCTAAATTTATGCCATGATGCTTACTATTATGCACGCCATAGCTAATATTATTTATGACAATAGTTGGAAAAATTCTGTATAAATAATTGATTAGAAACGCCGCAGAAGTATAGCCATCCGTGTCGCTGTCCACTTGTATATAAATTTTATTTTGATGAACAAGATTGCGGCATAATTCTTTTGCGGCGGCTTCGATATTATCTAATGAATATTCACTTTGTATCACCGATTCGTCAGGCTATACAAACTCTTTCATTTTCTCATACGAAGTAATACCTCTATTATATAAAACCTATTCCAATACGTTAAACTATGGATTTCTTGTGTATACGTTATAGTCCATTCTATACCCTCTTTATAGGAAAATTCTTTGTTTATATAATTGATTAAAAATTTCTGGGCCTTTGTCCAAAGGCGAGTCTTTATAATCAAGTAAATTCCATTTATCAAATAGAAAACTTATAGTTGCATATGCGCTATATTTCTTATGGATGTTTTTTAAATTTTTTACAAGATGTTTAAATTCATCGTCTCCGATTTCTTGGAACTGTTTATCAAATCCTATAATTATTTCTGACGCTCCAGCTTCTAATAAAAGTTTGATTTGCACAAAACTTATTGCCGAACCGCAGCAAGCTACAGAAATATCATTCTCAAATCCAAAGTATGAAGCGCTCTTAAGCGCGCTTTTTTCGCCTTCATATATAATCGCTTTTTTCGCTAAACTGATGTTCTCTTTGCTATTGTTTAAGTTATACAGATTTAAACCAAGAGGATGATTATATAATATTCCGTTAATGAAAATAGGCCGATATTTTCCGTACATATCTGCGCTTTCTTTTGAAATTGCCCGGCCGCGCAATCCAATGAATCTGCCGTTTATATCATAATGAGGAATCGTAATCTGTTCGCCACCGGGGTAATAGCCAATTTTATTTTTTTTCATTACTTCTTGAGTAATTCCTTCCGCAATCCAAGAACTAATTTTTGGATAAGATAATTTTGTCAATATTGAATTATCATATTCTTTCAATTGAATTGCTTGTGCAGAGAGATTTTCATCTTGTACAAGTTTATCATATTTATCTAGAATTGCCCAATCGGGAAGAATTGCTATATCATCTTCAGCTCTTGAACTCGGCGACCAATTATACCGTGCGGATACCCAACGTATAGAATCGTATAAAGTCCAATTGTAATTCGGTTGCAATAATAATTTAATTTTTTGAATTAGCTCAAAAATATCAAATGTACTATCGCAACCAGTGTAGCATCTAAACAATTTAGTGTTTTCATAATAATATAGTTTATGAGAGCCTTCTCCTGCAATATTATGACAAATGGTTGCGGCGACAAAACCGAAATTTGTCATTTTTGGTTCGCCGCCAAACTCATAAACTATATCAAACACCATATCTGTCGTTAGCTTTTCTTTAATTTCATCTTTGTCATAGTATTGCATTAAAATTAACCTTCCAAATGCAGTTCAGTTACTGTACCAAGCAGTCCATATGTTTCATTAATATAATCAATTATTTTTTGAGGGTTAAAAGCACCTTCGCAAATCTCATTATATGTACCTTGCTCCATAGTATAAGACAATTCACGTCCATAAATCTTGTCTTTGTCGGTGCGAGAATAATAAACGTTAACCATATAAACATACCTCCATTAAAACACAGAATCTTCTTTAAATTCAATTTTTATATCTTCAATACTTTGTAATTCGTATTGATAATTTGTTAAGAACATTGGCTCAATTCGGCAGATACCCAAATCAGCTTTGCACCAGAGATAAACGCCTTTGTATCTACCACGTCGATTTTTATAAATTGAGATTTTAATATTTACACCCATCCAGCCAGGATTTTTTGCAATTACTGGTTCAAGAGCCACTAAATCGTCATCTTTAACTGATAATAAAATGGCGCCGTAATCAATTTTCCTTGATACTTTATCTTTCAATAAAGAGTAGACTATATCTTTACCTTGCTCATATGAGTTTAGGTAGACCGTACTTCGGGATATTGCCCCTACTCCTCGCAACAGGATAGTCGTTGAACCTTTCCCTATTCAGGACTCGGCTGCTGATTGCCCAATTTGTTTAATTTTTAAAACATTCACACTTAATTATATTTCAAATTTATGTTGTAGTTTAAACAACTATAAGGGTTTTCCAGCAATTCTCGGTCTAATAATCACTTAGTATTTCTACTAAGGACGACTGTTTCTAATTCTTGAAAAAGTTTAAATTTTCTTTCTAAATGAGTTTCACAAGAATCATAATAAAAAACGAATAATTAACCTTTTCTAAAATTGTCCAATCTGCTATACTTTTTGCTCCTCTAAGTAAATTTTGATCAGGCGTTTCTGAATCCTGATAGCTGCCATTTAGCTGCGTTGCCGACATTATGAATACACCATATTTTACACAAATGTCTTTAAGCCGAGTGCTTAACATAAAAAGTATATTGTCTTCTCGTAAAGCAATCTTACCAGCTTTGCTGCTTATTTCTTCCAGAATTTTTATACTGGAATGAATGTAATCGTGAAAAAAATAAAGAACATGGTTTTCTCTAATATTGCGCTTAATAGCATTTTCAACATCTTGAAGATTAAATTCTGGCAATTCTTCAATGTATAGAGGAGAGTCCTTAAGTATCTATGCAGCTTGCATTACCCTATCTCGTTCGCCCTCTTCATATTTACCCATAGTAATATGTTCTTCATTTACCGCAGATAAAAAAGCAAGCATCATTGTTTGAATTTCATCTTTACTTTGTTCTGTTGTTATAAATAATGTAGGAAATCCTTTGCCGTTATTAATCCAGCCGTATTGTATATCATATATACTTGCGCAAGCGATGTTACAGGCGTCCGCGATCATTGAGCGAGACTTGCCGATTCCCGTTGCGGCTGATCGCAGATAAAATTTTCCTAATCTCGCTCCTCTTGTTATTGTGTTTATATAATTGCCATAAAGAGGAACACCAACGTCAGGATTCTGTTCACATTGAAGAATTAATTCTTCAATACCGTCTCCAGCTTTTGTTGCGATATTAAACACATCATTTTTAACGTGTGTTGCATAAATTTCTTCAACTTCTTTATTTACAATATCCGCAATTTGCTCAAGAGAAACATTATCAAACCATTCTTCTTGCTTTTGCTTTTTCTTTAAATCAAGAATATTGTCTGGGTCATAATATTGTTCTACATTAAAACCGATGTTGTCATAAGCCCGCAGCAAGCTCATCTTTTTTAGTCTATTATAATAATAATCAAAAGTAAGGGGTTGCGATATTTCTTTAATCTTAGATAAGTATTCCATGCCTTTATTAAGATTAAAAATTCCTTTGCTTTTCGGACGAGTTTCAAGAAAATCATTTATTGCTTCTGGTGTAATTTTTGAAGCTCCAAGTTCATGCAATTTATAAATTGTACCATAAACTATCTTATGAAATTCATCTGAAAAATCGTCTTCTGTTAAAATGTATTTATCATCGCGGCCAAGATAATACTCTGGGTCTTTATAAATACAGCCAATAACTTGCATCATTGCCGCGGAATCACTATATTTCGATGCCATTATTAGCCTCCTCTTCATCTAAAAATGTAAAAAGTTTATGCCGAGTTCGCTTTTTTTGAACAGGATTTGAAATTTTTATTACAATTTGCGGCGGTTTAATATATTGTTCTATTGGCTTAGCTTGATTAACTTGTTGCGCTTGCCAAATACGCAAATAATACATTTTTGCTTCATCATACACATATGGGACAATGCCAATACCATTATTTGATTTTTCTAAGGAGTTTCCTTTTACTTCATAAAAGTAAATTAATGATTTTAAAATTCCGCTATATGTATATCTATATTCATCGTGAAATGTATTAATTTGTTTCTTAATTTTGCGGCTAACGTCTTCCGTAGAGAATAGCTTTTTTACATAATCTTCAAGTAAAATCAAATCTCTTTCTGATTTTGTCTATTCAGCCAAAATCGATTCTGCTTTTGCTTGCTCTTCTAATGAGCCATTTCTTAATATACAAGTTGCATGAGCATATCGCCGAGCACTTGTTTTGACAGCCTCAATTTTGTCTCTATCGAACTTTTGTCCACAAATAGAGCAAATTACTTCATGAGCCATATACTCACTCCTTTTCTATTACTATTATAACATATTTTTTTATAAAAGTCAACCCCGAGTTTTCACTCGGGGCATTTTATCACTTCTTTGTATCAATCAATTCTGCGCGCATATCGCTATCAATCAAGTAGATTAATTCAGCCTGATCGCGAGTTGTATCTGCAACTTTCTTGCCCTTGCCCAAATAACGCTCAATAATCTGGACGATACGAGGGCCATAATATGCCTTGTCCTTAGACATTAAATCATTAGACATCGCATTAAAATCGGCAATCATAGCGTCATAATCATATTCCTTTTGCGCAGAAGCGGTTTCGCGTGCATCGGTTACAAATTTATTATCATGCGCAGAAGCTTCTCGATCAATAGCATCGGTTAAAGCCTTGGCAACGGCAGGATAATTGAACTCAACTTCATTGTCAATATATTTAAACCGTCCGCCACAAGAAATATTCTTACTAGTGCGGAAAGTTAACATGGGCTTGGTCGTGCCATCAGGTTGTTTTACTGCATGAGCATAACCATAGATATCTGCCATATTTTCAACGATTGCGAGAGCAGAGCTTTGAACAGAAGGCTTAATTGTTACTTCTCCAGTTTTCGTGTCTTCCGAACGTTTTTCATGCGATATAAAAACAACTGCGTACCCTAACATCGTAATTGTCCGGAAAACTTCTTCAAATTCTTTCTTATATTTAACCCAAGAGTTATTAGCGAAACCACCCTCACCCATGGATTCAATTCCAAGCTGTTGGCAAATATATTTCTGACACATGTCAGAAAGAATATCGACAGTATCGATAATGATGGATTGGAAGTGTTCTTTTACTTCTGGCTTTTTGAGTTCTCGCGCAAGCTGTTTCATTTCACCCCAGGAATTAATATCTTGCGCAATGACCCCAGGCAATGCAGAATACCCGCGCTCCGCTGCAACGAGCAGATGACCTGGCATTTGAGTCGCGAATGTAGTTTTGCCCACTACTTGTTATCCTAAAAGCTTTTTATCTTTTAGCTCTTATGCTTATTATTCGCATAAGTTCAGCATATCTTTTCATCTATGTCAGATGTTGTAGTCTCGTGGTTTATATATTCTAGAAATTTATTTTTTTTACGTTGTAAGCAAAGGGGACAAAGATTATAAGCATCTTTTAAAATTGGAATAGCATATTTTGTTGAGATACTAAGCTCATACATTTGACGCTGATGAGAATTACTAAGAGAATATGTAATGTTATAATATTTTTTTAGATAGTTCGCGATACTTTGAAGAACTTCTTCTCGATATGCACAAAAACGTAATCTACAATATCGTGCGTCTTTACTTATCGAAAAACTTCCATCTCCATCAAAATAGCCAAGAATAAAAGCAAGCTGTAATTTTTCTTCGATTTTAGGGAGTTCCATTTTTTTATAAGTCTTATTTGGCACAATGCCAAAACGAGCCAAATCTTGCTTCTGCTGGCTGCTGGTCCAACGCAATTCAGAAATAAAAAATCCTTGTTGAGTTTGATAATCATAAATTTTCCCTTGATTATAATTTAATTCTTTTTGAATTTTTTCAAGGATTTCTCGATCACATGAACTTAAACCAATTTTAATTGTGTTATCTGTAGAGCTAATGGTTCCATTAGAAGCCAAAAAACCCATTAGCCAAGCCTGATTCGGCGATATTATATCAGAGAAATAATCTTCTTTTACTGGCTTTTTTCTTGCTCTATTAGAAAAAATATTTTGTTCTTTTTGAGTCCTAGTTTTTACGCCAGCTGAGACCAATAATCTTTTTACTGTCGAACTTACGTGGCCAGTAAGACGCCCTAGTTCAGCCAAAGATGCCCCTTCATTATATAATTTTATTATTTCGTTGATGTCCATATGCGGCACATACCTTTCTAGTTTCAAAACTATGCGTTGCACGTGTTGTTTTTTTTAAAAAGCAACTTCCGTTCTGATTAGCATTCCAGCCTTCCAGATTTTTACTACAAAGTTTACCATATAATTTCTTATATGGGGGTCAGCATTTAAACCTTTGGGGCACCATAAATAAAAGTGATGTAGCCGCTTAGGTCACGGCTGACCTTATGCGGCTGAATATTCAAAAGATTAATCGCCATATCTTATATCCTCCACAAATTAAAAATTATATTCGCCTTCTGCGACACCAGCAGAAGTCTTAATAGCGCGAGACGCAGTGTACTCATCCTGCCGCTGCTTAATTTCTGCCTTGGTAATTTCACGATTTGCCAAAGCTTCCTTCATTTCTTTTGCGGTAATAGAATCTTCACTATCCCATTCATAAGGAGGAAGTGCGCCAGTTACTACAAATTCACGAACAGTATTCTTAAATTCCTTCACATCAGGTTCATCGCCAAAAGCAGATTCTTCGGTAACAGTGCGAATAATAACCTGAGAAATCTGCTGCCCCTTCAACTTAATGAAAGTGGGGTGAGAAGGAGACGCTTCAAGACCAAGGAAATAATTCTGAGCACTCTGCTTATATGCAACTACCTCAACAGGCAACAGTGCATTTCGATAATCAAACATATAGCCACTGATAGCGACCTTGGCGGCAAGCTTGCGCTCTGGATCAGCCTCAATCTCTCGAACCTTGGTAATGACAGTATCTGCTTCCCAATTATTCCGCTCAGTTTCCTTCTCGGCCAATGCATCGGTAATAATATGGATAAAGCCACCCTCATTGCGCTTAGCGCTTACCAATTCTTCTACACCACTGCGGTCAGAATAAAACTCATTCAAGCCAATAGAAGTATCAGCGCGGACCTTTGCAGCATTCTCCTTACCGACATTCACAACGGTCTGGTTATCAGTAAGAATTGTGTTCAAAGTGTTATAGGTTGCATTCGGGCGTCCCTGCTTAGTGACGGCGGTTACATAGCTATAATGAATTGTCACGATATTTAGACAGGCATCATCGGTTGCAACATCAATAGTACCATTAATAAATGCAACGCCAGGATTCTTAGACTTATCCCCAGTAACCTTTGCGGTCAGCTTATGATCGTAAACCCGGCCTTCAATATGTACTCGATTAATTGTCTTCTTCATAATTATTCATTTTCTCCTTCGTTGTTAAAAGTTGCGTTTCTTCCTTTTTCTGTAATGCTGTATACTACGGGTTCTTTGCCGACCTTTTCTACGAATCCATCCGCGACAAGCTTACGCATAGCGCCCGATACAGTTTTTGAACTAATGTCCATTCCCTCTGCGACGTCTCGTGCTCTGTACATTCCTGCAGAAGCTTCTTGAAGCCACTGCAAGATTGCTTTTCCGTTCTTAGTAAATTCTCTTTGAGAATTTTTATTCGAATTGCGCAAAGCATCAAGATAGTCTTGAACATTTTCAGACATTGTGATAGGCTGTTCTCGACAATTTTGCATTAAATAATCAACAAAATCCAAGAACTCTTCACATTTAGTCATTCCTTTTTGCTCCTTTTCTCATCTTTCATATATATTATATCAAAAAAATTCTTAATTGTCAATTCCGTAGATAAATTCTTTGCTATAAGGTAATGACTTAACCCAAGAAATAAAATTAGAATAATACGGATTATCTTTGCCAGACCATTCGTTCAATTTGTGATTTTCACGTTGATGATATATCGCAAATAAATTTTCATAATTTAAAGTAACAGTACGGGTTTGTAACCAGCTTTCCGGCAACCAGCGCACTAATTCTTTCCAATACTTCTTATCTTTTGTTTCAAGATACTTTTTCCGCAAACTCTCACAAAATTGAATAATATGATATATGCCAAAAGAATCTACTTCTTCTATAATAAAAGAATCATAGTCATCAATTTCAAAGCAGTCAAGAGTAATGGGTTTTGAAGTTAACTTATGCATTTTAGATGTGCTATTGGCGACAGTGCCGACTTTATAGGTGTCGTATTCGGACCACCAGAACATTGGCGCTGTAATGTCAACAGAGACAAAAATTTGTCGCAAAAACTTGCGGTGCTCCGAGCCGCCTTTGATAAGAGTCTGCGCCAACTTCATATCGTTAGGCCCAATATGGTAACCGGCATATTTATCATAGTCTGGATCGCTAGCTGTAAGAACATAGCTGTCAGAGCGACTCCAACTTTCTTTTGGATTGCGCATTCCTCTCAGTGCGCCTTCAAAATTAAATACTTGTGTATTCTCAAATTTCATTTTTTAATCCTCACTAATTGAATAACCAATCAATTTAGAACTTGTGCCCATAACAAAATTGATATAATTCTCAAGTTCGTCAATAACAATCTTGCGGTCAACAAGATGATTCTCTTTCGCCATTATATATAAGTCATGATAAGAAATAAAATCAATCCCAATAATCCCATATGCTCTTGCTTTTATTTCCATAGCTTTTGGAGTAGCACATACAAATAGCGCATTATGCTCTTTCGCATAAAGCATTAGTTTACTTGTCTTCCCAGTATTACGTCCGTCAATAACTCTATACATACTATTACTCCTATTATTTTATACTAAAACCAAATTCTTTTACTTTGTAAAAATCCTGCCAATAATCTTCTCGAGCATCTAATTTATTTTTGTCACACTCTTCAAGAATCTCAAACATGAAAGCTTCTGGACCAAATTTTTTCATTGCTGGATATAATTTATTTTGTGTTGGGATGTCCGCACCGAGTCCTCGTTTTATGTGCTATTTAAACCTTGCCGCGATATCAACCGCTTGCCCAACATACGCCATGCCGCTTTCACAATGAGTTATCTTATATATCCCAGTTTTTATACTAGTGCCGACAACTCGACCAATCATATCCGAAACGGGATTTTCATAATAAACTTTCCAAATAATCTTATTTAGAGCTTCTGGCCGAATCAATAGCGGCTCAATTGAACGCAATCTTTCAATATCCGCTTTTGCTGCGTCATCTAACATAATTCGATAATAATTTTTTTGAGTCTACTCTAATTGTGCGCGTTTTGCGGCTTCAATCGCCGCATTTAGTGTTATTCGCTCTTGTTCTACTTGTGCAGACAAGTCATTTTTTTCATTAACTAGTTTATTAGTTAATTCTTTCCACTAAGTTAAGAAATCTCGAGAAACTTCTCCAAGCCGCTCTTCTTGCTCAAAACAAAGATTATCATATTCTTCAATTAATTTCTACTCTTTATTCTTTTGTAAAGAATCCATTAATTGAGTTTTCTCTTGAAATTCTCTATTCGCGTTTTCGCAATATGTCTAAAGAGCCTTGTATTCTGCTTCTGACGTTTTTAAATTGTTTTCAATATTAATTTTGCTACTTAATAAAGTATTATAGTCAGCTAATTCACTATTATGCCTATCAATTAAATTTCGTATACTTTCATTCTAAATATCAATTGTTGTTTTTAACTCCTATGATTTAACTTCGTTCTTCTTAATCTAAGAGATAAAAAAACAGTCACCTATAACCAATAGGCATGTAATAATACCAAGTATTAGTGTCGGCATAATAGGCACCTCTTTAAAAAAGGAGGATGAATTAAATATTCATCCTCCAGTATCTCAAATTACTCAGCTTCGTCTTCAGCATTAACGTCGATTGCCATGCCAGCGTCATTCAGCTTCAAGAACTTAACCTTCTTATGAGTACCGTCCTCAAGCTCGACTTCAGCTTCAACACGATAGCCTAGATCCTTGCGCTGAATAGCAGAAGTGAACACACCATCGACAGACCGCTTCTCCACGCCAAGTGCTTCAGCCACATCGGCGGCAGTAACATCAGTATTAGCATCTAGACCCTGCAGATAAGTAATAACCTTCTTAGTATTTTCCTTCATAGCCATGATTCATTTCTCCTTTTGCTCTTAGAGCTTCTTAAAATTTATTTTTTTCATTTATAATAATCTGATGTTTATCAGTTATTAACCTTATTAATTATATAATATTTTTTTTAGAAAGTCAAATTTTTTCTTTAAGCATTGCAGAAACCATTTCGTCCAGCGCAATCATTTCGTCCAAATTTAACTTAACTGACTCATTGAGCTTAAGCATTCTTTCCTTCGCGTCCTGGATTGTTGCTTCATCTGCGCTGGTCTGAATTACGGTTTCGAGATTAGCAATCTTGGTAGCAAGTTGCTTCATCTGCTTCTTAGTCATTTTTAAATTTTCCTTTCTTTTTATCTCACATAATTATTATATCAAAAATTTTTTAAAAATCAATTTTATTTTGATTTTTTTCTTAATCACTTTTGATATAATTATTATATCAAAAATTTTTTAAAAACTCAAATTAAGAGAAAATTTCTTCAATCAAACAATCATTTGCGTTTTTATCTTCTCTGAAATTTTTAAAATAGAAATGTCGCAAAGTATGATCTTCATTATTTTTTTCCATACCTGCTAATTCTACAACTCTACCAATATACTTTGTAGGATGCATTGCAAAATCAGCTTCCAATTCATCGGTTAAACCAGAAGACACTGTGCCGATTTCTTCAATTTGCCCATTCTTATTAAAAGCGCCGACTCGAATAGACGTAATCCATCCATAGTAATAGGCTTTGGTCACTGGCATAGTGCGATAATCCATACCTCGGATAACTTTCGTTTCGCCAATTGGTACTTTCTTTTCTGAAATTAGAGTATTATAAAAATCTGTATCAAGTTTTTCAATAATCCAATAAGGCCATTCTTTTGCATCTGCGCCGCCATAATTAACACTTACGTCTAGTTTCCCATCATAATATTTGGTGGGTGCACAATACCCCATAAGAACAGCATCGCATGTATCAGACTTTTTTACCTTAATCGTTTCCCATACCGGAGAGCGCTTGCCGGTATAATATGGAGAATTTTTCTTCTTAAGAACCATTCCCTCTTCTCCTGAATCAAGAGCAGAATGAATTGCTGTTTCAATATTCTCTGTCACTGCTTCAGCTAGCTCAATAAAAGAGCTATACTTATCCAATCCATGTTTAAAATATACTTTTTTCAAGAGCTGATAACGAATCCAGGCACCATACTCGCGCAAATCTTTTCCATCGTAAAAGAGAATATCATGAATGTAATAATGAAGCTGACCAAATTCACCATTTTGTCTTTCTATTGCTTTTTCTGGCAAGCATCCCATAATTGGAGTTACATCTTTTGATGTTTTGCCAGGGTAATAAATTTCACCTACAATTACTGTCCCGACAGGAAGAACGTTCATAGCTTCTATAATATGCGGAACATTTGCAGATTTTTCCACGAGGGTTCCAGTTGTTGCGCTAATATTAGAACTAAACAAAAAAGAACCATCTTCTGATTTTTCAAATTCATACCAATATCCATCTTTCTTGAGTTCAGCAAAATAGTTACCACTCGTGCAAAGAGATGGAAGCATCGATTCTTTGCCTTTTGGGATTTTATTAATTTTCATTGGAAGAATCATTAGCATTTATTTTTTCTCACCTCTTTATTTAAATTATATCAAAAATTTTTAATAAAATCAAAAAGATACATTTTCTTCAAAAATTGAAATAAGTTCGCCTTTAGACAAAGACTTAGGCCCGACTGTATTATTAATTGACGGGAATGTTAATTTATTAACAAAAGTGACAAATTCTTCATTAGTCATTGTTGAATTATTTTTTATAAAATAATTTGAAGTTTTTGCACCTTCTAATTTTAAAGTAGCTTTTCCAGCATTACCACCGACCCTTGGAATACGAATTTCTGCATTGCTTTTATCAACAAAAGCAAAATAATCTGACGTAGTTTTTAATTTCTCTTTACTGCGTTTTTCCTTTTTTCTAGTCCAATACTGAAAAACACATGGAACCCCATAATTTTCTCCATGAAATAAAAAGGCATCTTTTGGAAGCTCAATACTCTTTTCTATCCAAAAATATAAATTTAATCTATTTTGAATTGAACTTTTTTGAAAAGATTTTGGCAAAATAAAACCTATTCCTTTACAAAAATTTGCTGCTTCATTAAAAAAGCGTATTGCAAGACTATTTTGTTCGCCAAACGGAGGATTGCCTATTACTAAGCTATTTTGAGAAAATTGTGATTTATCTAATTTTAGCCAATCTGCTTCTTGAATGTGCTTTTGTTCATTCGGCACTATATCATAGGCTTTACAATTATAAATTTTTAAGCTAAAAGCGCCCTCTCCTGCGGATGGCTCAATAATTTCATCATATTCTGATAGGTTAATCTAAGATAAGCATAAATCTACAATTTCTTCTTTTGTATAAAATCTATCAAGCACATCTTTTCGTCCAAGAGATTTAGTCTCAATCCCCAATTTTTATCACCTCATATTTTTTACAGAAATAGTTATAAAAATTTTTATTATTAATTGCGCATTGTATGCGCTTTTGAGTTTTATGATCTCTTTTAAATCTTGGTCGAATTAAATTGTCTGTGGTTTCGCGCCACTTTTCTTTTAACAATTTATAACCAAGTCTCCAAATTAAATCATCTTCTTCTTTGTTTGAAACAATTGAAAGAAGTTTTTTAAAAGACGGGGTCAGCGTTGGGTTAAACATCTTTTTCCAATCGTTTGCTGGTATATATAGAATGTGCTCTTCTACAAGATGATTTTTATCAGTCTCCCAAAATCCTACAATAATATAAAAATCTTCATTTCTCTCTGTTTCATTCCTAAATAAATCAGCTAGTTCTATATCAAAGCCAAGTTTTTCATATTTAATACTTACTGGAATATTATTATCTGTTTTAGCGTCCCAAATAGCCGTATAACTATTTTCTTTTATTAAATTAAATCTTTCTATTACACTATTTTCATATACAAAACCATGCATTTGGCGTTCTGGCATTTTATTTGTTCCTTTTTATTTTATTATATCAAAAATTTTTAATAAAATCAAAGGTATGAGTTTTACTCATACCTTTGTAATTGCAATAATTTCACCATTTTTAACGCCTTTAACCCCGCCAGAAATACGAGACGTTACAGACAAATCTTTCACTGCCAAACAGATATTTGACAGTGTTCCAGCAATGAAGATTTTATCTGATTCGTTAACGGCGGCCGCATCTATAATCACATTATCTTTTGCACAAATAATGCCTTTCCCAGCTCGACCTTGTAAAGTAAACTCGCTCAATGAAACCCTCTTAATTAAACCGTGCTCTAAAGCAATAGCCGCATCGGTTGCATTTAAGCAAGAAATTGCAGAAACCACTTCATCATTTGGCTTAATGGTAATTCCCTTAACCCCGCTAGCAGTTCTTGAAGTAGCGCCAATTTCTTTTCCGTCAATCTTCAATGACATACCATTTTTAGTAAAGAACATGATTTGACATTCTGGCGAAATAAAAATGTCTACGATTTCATCATTGTCTTTAATATTTATTGCTGTAAGTCCAGTCTTTCGTTTGTTTCCACTATACTCAGATACAGCGGTTTTCTTAATAATTCCTTTTTTTGTAATAAACCATACATATTGTTTTTCTTTTGAATTTCTTTCAACCGAAGCAATAGCAACAAATTTTTCGTTCGGCGTCATTGTACATAATGTTTGCACTGCAACTCCTCTTGCTTTATTGTCCCCGACTGGAATGTCGTTAACAGAAAACCGATAAACTTTTCCAAGATTTGTAAATAACATTAATGTATCAAGAGTGTTTGTAGAAATTACACTATGGGTAATTTCTTGCTGAGTTTTTACGCCTTGGCCATTCCGATTCTGCGGTTTAAAAACGTTTGTCGGTATCCTCTTAATATTGCCAGCCTGTGTAACTAAAACAACGCAGTCTTCTGGCTGAATTTCAATAACTTCTTTTTCTTCTTTTGGAATATTAATTTGTGTGATATTTGTGCGACGAGCATCACCAAATTTCTTCTTAAAAGTAGTTAATTCATTACACAAAGTCTGTTCTGCGATAGAAATATCATTCAGAATTAATAACAACTTTTCGGCCTGAGCGCTCTTTTCTTTAAGCTCTTTTTCTAGTGCAATTTTCTCAATATGCGCCAATTTGCTTAGCTTCATATCAAGAATTGACTGCGCCTGAGCTTCAGAAAAAGAAAAAATCATTATCAAATTTTCTTTTGCTTTTGCGACATCTTCAGATTGCTTAATGGTGCGAATAATCTTGTCAATGTCGTCTGAAGCTTTAATCAGACCTTGCAAAATATGAATACGAGTATTTAACTTGTTTAAATCAAATTTACAACGCCTATTAAAAACGTCTTCTTGATGTTCTACATATGTTTTAACAAGGTCTTTAATTGTCATTAACTTAGGAGTTTTATCAACAAGAGCAACTTGATTAAAACTGAAAGTTGTTTCCAAATCCGTTAATTTATATAATTTATTTGCCACAACATCGGCATTAATGCCTTTCTGTAGCTCAATTACAAAACGCACACCTTCCTTGTTGCTCTCATCTCTAATTTCTGCGATCCCTTCTATTTCTTTAGATTCGCAAAGCTTATCAATTTCTTCTGTCAAAGTCTCTTTTGAGACTTTATAAGGAATGCTTGTAAAAACAATTATATCGTGAGATTTATGAGTCTCAACAATATAATCTCCTCGGATACAAGCTTTTCCTTTTCCTGTAATGTATGCATTCTTTAATTCATCTTTGTTTATGATTGTTCCGCCCGTTGGAAAATCAGGGCCAGTAATATAATTACACAAATCTGCCGCAGTCGCATTCTTATTTTTAATGTAATAAATTGCGGCATCCATTACTTCATTTAAATTGTTCGGCGGAAAACTACAAGCCATTGCTACTGCTATCCCCACTGTGCCATTGCACAGAAGATTGGGGAAACGCCCCGGCAAATAAACTGGTTCGTTTTCTGTCTCAGAATAGTTGGGTTGCCAATCTACAGTATCCTTCTTAATATCTTCTAACGTTGCCTCTGCCAATGCTGTTAGGCGACATTCCGTGTATCTTTGAGCAGCCGGGCCGTCGCCATCTCGACTTCCGCAATTACCATGGAAGTCAATCAATGGATACCGCATTGTCCAAGGCTGGGAGATATTTACAAGAGCGCCATAAATGCTACTATCACCGTGAGGATGCAACCTTGACATTGTTGATCCGACCGGTGAAGCGCATTTTACATACTGTTTATTACTTGTATAACCATTGTCGTACATGTCATATAATATGCGCCGCACAACAGGTTTAAATCCATCTTCTGCAGAAGGAATTGCTCTGTCTGTAATTACAGAGAGAGAATAGTCAAGAAAAGACTGCTCTGTTTCTTCAACTATTGGTGTTTGAATAATATTTTCTTCCACTCAATTTAATTCCTTTCTTTCTTTCTTTCAAGTCCATTATAATATATTTTTTTTACTTTGTCAAGTTTATTTGCGGCAAGTGCATCGGCCAATTCGTTATAAAAATTACCAGTATGTCCTTTTACTTTTATAAAATTAGCGGCCGGGTCCTCAAAAGCTTGTATTAAAACTTTCCACAGCGGCTAATTTGCAACTTCTTGACCTTTTGAATTTATCCAATAATTATATTGCCATTTTTTATACCATTGCTACTCATAACAATTAACTAAATAAGCGCTATCTGAATATATGTTAATCTAAAAAGGGTTAAAAATATTTTTCTTAGCCCATAAATATCCAAAAAGAGCCCCCATTAATTCTGCCTATTGATTTGTAATATCAAAAGGCAATATCTAAGAAGTCATATGAATAATTTTATTTTTTTCTACAACAACAAAACCAAAGCCCGATTGTTCTTTGGTTGAGCTGCCGTCTGTGTATATATCGTATATCATTATCCCTTTTTCTTGAGCCTTTGCATCAATCTATCATTTTCTCGTCTCAATTTATCATTCTCTGCTCTTAGATTATTCACATCAGTAATCATATCTAATGGGCTTTTGTAATATTCTTCATATTGATTTAACTTTGTATAAATTGTATCCATAAAAAGCTGGAGATAGCCTTTCCCATACTTTTTTTCATCTTTGTAATCGGAGGGGACGCGGGGTCGCGCCCTTCCTTCTTTATTGATGTAAGTCAAATATTCGTCAAAGTATACTTTTTTAGTTCTGATATCATACATCGATATTTGCCCTCCATGCATTTTTTTCAATAAATTGTTTGCGGAATGTAACAGCTTCACCCATTAAACTATTAAAAGTCTGCATCGCCGCATTCGCGTCTTCCATTGTAATTTGTTTTAGCGTTCTTGTAACCGGAGACATCGTGCTTTCTTCAAGCTCTTCTACGCTCTGCTCGCCTACATATTATTCCAATATCGCTATTGGTACTGACTATTTCTTAGCTCAGGCTGGTTCATTATACTGCCTTCATCGCTCACACCGTTTCAGAATGTGTATCAATAACATTCTTACATCCCGACAAAGGGACTAGTCGATACAGGATTATACTACGATATTTTTCCAATTTTTTTTCACTCCAAATAGCATAAAAACCGCCTTTTGAGATTTTTTGTTATTTTATAAATTCCACAACTCATAGCAATTCTCCTTTATTATTACTATGAGATAATCGTAGTATTTTCCCACGAGATTATCTCTAATATAGCTGGACATTTTCTTGTTCAGGTTAACCTGAACCGTCCAAGAGACTCCCTCGTTAGCTTGAATTAAATTCAAACCCCGTTGATTAACGGAAAAGTGTGTAAGGGCCAGACTATCTCTTACCCTTTGAACCGTCTCAGCTCATATTTTTCTCCGCTGTGTTTCTTACGATACTCAGTAAGAGCATTATCATCTTTAATGTAAAAAGATTTGTTGCCCTTAATGATTCTGTATAGAGGAGGTACCGCAGCATATATATACCCTTTTTCAATTAGTTCTGGGCAGAATTTCCAGATAAAAGTAAAGAATAGGATTCTAATGTGACTCGTTTAATCTTACATTTCTGTAAGAACTGACTATCTCTTACTTGCTATTACAAGAATATCCATTTCAAGATGCGTATCAATAGCATCCTTACTTGCCCGATTCGGCAATAGTCGATACAGGTTTATAATTAATTTAGACAATTATTTTCCCACGGGATTACCATATCATACTGACTTAGGCTTCCCCGTTAGCATATATGCTATTTATTAAATGCATATATACCCCGCTGATAAACGGAAAAGATATTACAGGCAGTTTTTTCTACCATCTACGTCTGCATCTGCCATGATAATAATTTTACCATAGCGCAATTTATCTTCATTTAAAACAATTTTACCATCTTTAATTTCCAGGCCAAAAGCAGTAATCATACTTTGAATTTCCGCATTGCTCATTGCCTTATGTAGGTCTGCTTTTAAAGTGTTTAATATTTTACCTCTTACCGGTAGTATAGCTTGTGTTGCTCGGTCTCTGGCCTCTTTAGCTGAGCCTGCAGCACTGTCCACGTTCTCCAACATTACTGTTGGCGCTGACTATTTCTTCCACTTAATAAGTGGCCTGCTGTTTCGACCATCGTATCAATAGATGGGCTACGTGCTTACACTCATCAGCACTAGTCGATACATGACTTACGTCACACGCGATTACCCACCATTGTGGGTTCCCCCGTTAGCCATATTATTTATGACCCCAGTGATAACTGGTTAAGCAGGAAGGGCAACAATCATTTACCCTCAACAATAAAAATTTCACAATCTTTTCTCTTTTTACTTGAACAATCGGCCAGTTTACCCGGCAAAGTCACTCGAGTTGTTTTTGCAGTGTTGCGCACCAAATCTTTTGCTTTTCTGGCATTTTCCCTAGCTTTTCTTGCCAGAAGAGCTTTATTTACAATAATTTTGGCGTCCTTTTCATTAGAGTTGAGCCAAGTTTCAAGACTTGCCGCGCACAATCTCTGCACAATAGTCCGGCCCTCACTTGAAGACAATACGTCTTTTGTCTGCCCAGAGAATACCGGATCAGGCATTGTTAAAGATAGAACAAGAATTAAACCTTCTTTTAAATCGTCTCCAGAAAAATTTTCATCTTTTTCTTTAAGAAGACCCTTGTTTCGCGCATATGTATTAATCGCTTGTGTCAAAGCAGTCCTGAAACCTGTCAAATGCGTGCCGCCGCCATTTGGGATGCTATTTGTATATAGCTTATATGTATCATTGTAATTGTCTACATACTCCAAAGCGACTTTGACGCCAATTCTATCTTCTTTTGTTTCTGCGAAAAATTTCGAAGTCAATACCTTTTTATCTTTTGAAAGGTAGTCCAAATAATCAAGAAGACCATTTTTGCTCGAAATTTCCTCACATTTGTTATTGATGCATAAAGCAAATTTTAAACCAGGAGATAGAAAAGCAAGTTCTTGAAGTTGCTTCTTCAAAGCGACTGGATCAAGTTCAATTCCTTCTTTAAAAATTTCTTCGTCGGGAATAAACTCAATTGTGGTACCATGTGCGTCTTTATCTGCGATTTTACTAATTTGTAAATTTTTTAAAATACCGCGCTCGAATATTGCATTCGCGCACATTCCATCTCGAATTGAAATAACGCAAAACTGCTTTGATAATGCGTTGGTGGCTTTTGAGCCAATTCCGTTTAACCCACCCGATGTATTATATCCAGTTTTTCCATTCGAATCAAATTTTGCGCCAGTATGAAGTTTTGTAAAGATATTTACAAATTTTTCTTTCCCATCTTTTGAATTTGCGAATGGTATGCCACGTCCATTATCTTGGACAGTTATTTTTGTGCCATCAATAGTAACTTTAATATCGGTACAGGCACCATTTAAATATTCATCAACAGCATTAGAGATAATTTCAAGAGTAATATGTTTTACTCCTTCAGGCCCGACTGAACCGATGAACATCCCCGGCCTAAGTCGAATTGCTTCTATACCCTCTAATGTTCGAATATCTTTTATTCCATAATTAGACATCTCTTGACCCCTTTCTTCATTTCTACATATATTATATCATAATTTCTTAAAAAAGTCAACTGAAAAAAGCCAGTCACCCAAGTTGACCGGCCAATTCAGCAGGAGAAAAAATCATATCGTCTCCAATTACTAAATTTGCTTTATACAAATCATTTAAATAATATCCACAGAAATAAATTTCATCGGGATATACAAAAGCGTTAAGCTCTTGCAGAGTCTTTTCTGTTACCGACCAGCCCCACCAATATTTTCTCAAAATTTTTGCGCGGCGACTTGTATCAACAATAATATTGTCGGAAATTCCTGCCCAGTCATTTGTGGTGAAATAAACAAAATATTTTTCAAATAGCTTTTCTATAATAGCGTCACCATGTTGGCCATATGCCAAGTCTTTAAATGCCGCCGCAGTTATTAGAATCGGCTTTCTTCCTTTTAACGATTCTTGCATATCCTTTAACATATTCTTTGTCAACCTCTTTTGCTTCTTTTATAACGAATCTTAATTCATCAATGCTATCGGAATAAACATCAATTTGCCGCAAAAGCATTTTATATTCATAACTATTCTTGTCAACCTTCGTACTTTGATCATATATGCTCAAAAGATGTTTCAAAGATTTAAGTTGGCAAACTAATTCATCACGTTTTTCGCATAAATATTCAATGGATGCTCGATCTTGTGCTAACCGCCTGCCAACACGCTCCGAATATTCATCATTGGGATGGCACTGAGCGTTACCAATATAGCTTTTTCCTTTAATCTTTTGGACGCATACAGTAAGACCATCTTCATAACACTTAATTGTAGTCATATACTACCTCCTTTTATATATTAATTGTATCATAAAATTTTAGGAAAGTCAATTTTTAGACATTTTGCTCAAAAAAATTGCTGAGGCGTATCTTTAGCCAGTGACGACCGTTGAGGGAGTTCAAATAAAACAAAAAAAAGAAGGGATTAATTCCCTTCTTTTAGTTTGTTTTTTACATTCATGAGAATTATATCAATAGAAATGGGGTAACAGTCATGCGCATCTAATTCACAATGATAAACAGGTGCATTATATCGATTCCAATCTTCAAATGCATTTTTACAATGGCTGTGTCCGCATAAATTAATAAGTCTCTGCCGCAAAGGTTTATCAAAATCAAAATTACTTGTAATAGCCGGGAAATGACTTAAATAGAAATGGTAACCATCATAATCAAAATAAAGAGAAGAATCAATAGAAGACACATTGCGGCAAGCCTTATACATTTGACAGCGCTTTTCAGTATCATGATTCCCTTTGATTAAGAACAGAGAGCCGTTGAGTGATTCAATTAATTCTTTATTTCTGTTAAGCATATCTTCTGATGCGCCACCTAAGCACAAATCGCCAAGGATAAAAACTTTATCTTCTTTATGAACTAGTTCATTATGACGTTTAACAATTTCTCGATTCATTTCCTCAACAGAAGAAAATCCTCGGCTTCGATAAACAAAATCTTTATTATGATTCCAATGGTAATCTGAAGTGAAATAAATCATTAGTCTCTCACCGTCCAAATTCCCACGCAATTAGGAAATTCTTCTACAGCAGGGGGAATCATTCTATCAAACATCTGAACAACTTGTTCCTCCGGCACACGTTCACGACCGCTTCTTTCTCGATTGCGCTTTAGGCATACTGCAAGACACACATCAAAAAAAACAAAAGTAATAACATAATGAGTATAATATTGATTAATTGAATTAATCAATCTTTCTCGCGATGCATGATTTAGGTGAGTTGCATCAACAAAAACATTTAATTCTTCACGCAACCCTTTAACGACTTGACGGATCATTTCGTTAAAAACATCTTTTTCTTTTGAAAAATAATCTTCGTTTTCTTTAACGAGATTAAATCTGATAGAATCGCGGCTAACATATACATATTCAGCCTTTGTAAAGAGAGTCTCAATTTTATTACGCGCCCAAGTTGATTTTCCGCTTCCCGGCGCGCCTACCAATACATATAAATGTGCTGACATTATTGTTCCTCCTTATGCCAACAGAGCAGAAAGTCTCGGTGCGTTTTTTTCATAAATTAGTTCTTGTTCGGCCTCTTCCTTAAAAATTCCCTTATTAAAATCTTGCTTGAATTGTTCTGCTTCTTCTTGTGTACAGCATTCGACATGGTTCACAGTATGCTTACAATGATAACAATACATATTTTTGCGGTGATTCTTTGCGGCCTTCTTATTGTTGCCCCTCATAAGAGGAATACTCTTTTCGCCACAATTAATACAATAAAAATCATGCATTTCAAAACTACGACAATTCTTTCCCACGGTTATCATTCCCTTCTTTTTTATTAAAAAAGCTCAAATGAAGTATTTTCATCAAGAGTAAAAGTAATAATTTCCTTATCTTCCAGCCGCATGATACTTAAAATATCCGTATGCCAACAACCAGTATCCAAGTCATACTTTTGTTCTTCATAATAAGGCTCTACGTGCCAATCTTCTCGCAAATTGGCAATAGGGGTATGGCCATGAATAAGAATACGATTATCTTTCCAAGGAGTCAAGAAATGGTCTCTGCTCCACAGCATTGCATTGGCATCATCGCTGTCCCATTCTTCCGGTGTACAACCAGCGTGGCACATATCATAAATTTCATATGAAGCTTTTAACGGCAAACGCTTTAATTTGTAAATAATATCCATTTTACAGCCATTCTTAATCCAACTTGCAAAAGTCTTTGAACCGCCGTTACTTGCATATATACTCATATCTGCACCATTGCGCATAATAAAAGGAAAACCACCTAGTTGTTTAGCCAATTCTTTCTTGGTGCAGTCATATTCCATTGCCAAATCTGCGTATTCAAAGGCTGCTCGCACAAACAAATCTTCATGATTACCTTTAAGATAAATTACGTTAGGGTTATTTAGCAATTTAGAAATGATTTCATAACCATTTTTACCACGATCTGCGGCATCGCCAAGATAATAAAGGATATACCCATCTTCTTGCGCTTCTAGATATTCCATCATCTTATTAAACATTTCCAAATTGCCATGGATATCAGTTGCAACATAATGATTCATATTAATCACCTCTTAATCCCACATTGCAGTTAAATGCTCGGTTAATTCATGAAAAGCTTCTTTTAGAAGTTTTTCTCCTTCCTCTCCCTTTGAGATATCTTCATAAGTATACTTGTACGCAAGTTCGAATTTATCCGCAAGCCTGAGAAGATAAGTGCGCCATTTTTCTTCCGTATCAAAAGGCTCATATCCTGGATACCCAGTAAGATGATCCGCGAGTTGCCGCAAACCTCGAATTACAACCTTTGTTAAATAAACATCCAAATTCCAAGCGTCACAATCAGCAATGCCGAAACGCATCCGTTGCTTAACACTTTTGTTCAATCTCTTAGTATACTTAGGTTCGCCATAATAACTACGCAAATCAGGATAATCATACTCTGTCATATCTTATCGCTTCCTTTCTCACTTTCTATATATATTATATCATTTTATTTTAAAAAAATCAAGTAAAAAATTTTTACTTGATTTAAAGTATTTAATTTTCTTGCAATTTTCGAAGCTGCCGTTCAATCTTCTTAATAATATTTGCATTACCAGCGGCGTCTCTCTGGGTTAGCAGATTCTTACGAGCGTTCAACTTAGCAATACGAGTTTCATTAGACATTTTCAATTTCCTCCTTAATCTATAAGACAATAGCCTCTAAATTATTATAATTCCAATACGGAATTTCAATTAATTTAATTTTATTGTCTTGACAGATCTATCTTTTTAATATATCTCGATTTACTGTTTTCTAATAATTTTCCTGATTATCCCAGCCATAACCACTATATTCATAATGTTGCTTTCCATTATATTCAATTAACATAATTAAGCTATTATTTTTATCAAAAATAGCAAAATCAAATATCGGTAATCGGCCATTTGGATAAATAAAACGCTAATTTGAATATTGTGAGACGAAAGAAATATTATATTTTTGAAAAAGATTATTTAATTTTTCTTCTCCACGAGATTTAATGCACCCACAACTTGTTGTTGTCCCTGTTTTTAAATTATTTGCACTAACAATTGAAGTTCCGCCGCATTCACATCTACACAAATAAAAAACTCCAGGTTTATCTACTTTTAGTCGTTTTATTACAGTGAGTTTTCCAAATTTTTTTTCACTTAAATCCTAAAAAGATAATTGTGAGACTTTTTCTTTTTGAAGACAACCACATGATTGAGTATTACCATTATTTAAATTGGCAATAAGAACTTCACATATATTTCCACAGTCGCATTTACACTAATATTTTTTATTTGGCAGTTTCTTTAAAACAGTCAATCTGCCAAATTTTTTCCCAATATAATCAATTCGACCAGCTTCACAGCCACAAGAAGTTGTATGGCCATTACGCAAATTACTCATTTCTACAATTGTTTCATTTCCACATTCACATTTACATTTCCACATACGTTTCTTTTTTCCTTGCGGAGTAATGTGTGGAGCCATTTCTTCTAATACTGTTAATTTACCATAGACCTATCCAACAAGATTTAATTTTTTCATAATTATCCCTCCAAAGATGTTCTACTTTATTTAAAACTTTGGAGGGGATAATTATCAATTATTGTCCTTACAACTCAGAAAGTTGATCTTCCGACATAGTATCAATTTGCTCCTGAGTCAAATTTTTAATAGCCAAACCAGACAAAATCTTAAACAAAATGTTCTTATGTTTATAAACTGCAAAGTTATTCCGATTTAAAATCCGCGCAACTACACCTTCGCGCACATGAGTCTTACCAATGGGATCAGGCCCATCGTAATACTTTTCTACTTTGCGCATCACATATTCTCCAGCATTTACGCCTTCTGGAATAACAAAAGTCTCAAATTCTAGCACATATTTAACGCCGATTTGTTCACAACGATATTTAATTTCTGCCGGAGAATATTCAACAATATCCCCATCTTCGTTAACCATAGTTACTCGATACACATAAATATCGCAACAAGGGCTCTCATCGTTATATCCATTGTCTTGTTTACAACCATAGGAGTAAACTGTCTCACTGCCATACTGTTGAGCAAATGTTTTATCAGAGATTTTGGAATTTTGCACAGAAGCCATGATAGGCACGCCGTTCGATCCGCAGAATCCAACAATTTCATAATAAAAAGTTTCACCTTTGCGAAGCTTACCCTCAAACTTTTTGGCCATTTCTTCACGGAAAGAGTTGTCATCATAAAAACCACCAGTATGATTAGAATCGAGAACAACTCTACGAGTACCAGTCACATAACCATATTCTTTATATTCTTTGCCAACACGATGAAAAATCTTGTCAAACAAAGATTGTCTATGATGAACTAAAGGTAAATACCCAGTCCTGCCGCTAGTTCCATGCATTTTAAGGGTTAACTGTATAATATCTCCAGCTTTAAAAGCATCCAAATTATAGGCCAATTGCGCAGTATCAACATGTTCATAAAAAGTAGGAGCAAAATTTACTTTAACTTTTTTTTGAACAACCTTATTGGCGGTCTTGATATTATTGCGATGAGGAATATATTTACAACAAATCTCATGACCATTAATTATATCAATAGTGTCGCCAATAGACAAATCAGAAATTTTAGTAAATTCAGCCAAACAGGTAATAGGAAGATACAAACCGTCAGATACTTCACCACGCAGCTTCATAGTACGGATATTGCGCTTATCAGGACTAAGATAGCCGCCAACTTGATTGCCATGTTCATCCTTGCGCCGCACAAGATTATTTATCTTGCAAAATTCTTCAGACAGTTGCAAATCGGTAGGAAAATAAACACCTACGTCACCAATATGAGTATTAAGATCAACAATTACGCTATTGCCGAAAATGGTTGCAACTTGAAGTCGATCAGCATTATTATGTTTGCGCAGTTCTGCAATCTTTACAACATAGCCACAATGTTCCATGTTTTATTCTCCTCGTTTCAAAATCGATAAAGGGAAACTACTTGCCAGATTAAGCGAAATCTTCTTGCCGCATACTGGACAATAAATTGACTGAACCGCTGTCCCGTCTTCTGATTCTTCACATTCGACATCAATAGGTTCATACTCAAGTTTACTGGCGCAATCTGGGCATTTAATCTTTTTTGAAACGCTTCCAACTTCAATAATCTTCATAATCTTTCACTCTTTTCTTATGTTTTGTTTTTGGATTTTTCTTTTTATTTGGAATAATCTTTGTAACCGGTTTAATGCTACCCCAATCGTTACGGATTTTTCTCCAAGCTTTGTAACTCTCGTTCATTATTATCACTCTCACTTTCTATAATTATTATATCAAAAAAAATAAAAAAAATCAAGGGGTGCGTTTTTACTGCACCCCTTAACTTACGTTTTATTAATTAATTTAACTCCCGAATCAGGAATATAATTATTAATTAGAACCCATGCTCCATTAACTTTTTGATAAAATTGCTTAATTGATGCCCATTCACCATTTATTTTAATATACAACACATCGGTTAATTCTTTTTCACAAATTATTACAACATTTTTATCTTCATTAATACTGGTAATTGTATAAGAATATCCATAGACTGTCGTCTAATGTGCACTATAACTCATGGTTATTTCATTAATCACCAACCAATTGCTAATGTCGGATTTAGCATATATACGCACAGCATTAATGCCGGAAGCGCCGATGTCCGAAAAGGTAGTTGTTGTACTCGCGCTGAATGCGCCAACATCTGTCCAAGTGGTGCCACCATCAGAAGATACTTGTAAATAATTATTCGTATTTGGATAGTCTGTTGAATTAGAGCTATATGTTGAAAAACTATCTAAATCAACCAAAGCAGAGAATGTAATTAAAACATATTTTCCTGTAGATTGCGCTTCAGATGACCAGAAATATGTGGACGTACTTCCATCATAACAATTGGCAAAAGCATATGACGAATAAGTCGAATAATTCGTACTGTATTTTACTGTAATCGCTGATTTTGCTTTTGATGTGTAAGTAGGCGTCACCGCAGTACCATTGACAGTCATCGATTTAAATTCATAGCCATCATATGGGTCAAAATTAATCAACACATCATTTCCAGCAGAAGCGGTAATTGAAGCATCCGTATGCAGTGTACCATTGGTTATCGTAGTAGTTACCGTATAAGGCAAAGAATAATCGACTTCAATTTCTGCGCCATAGACATACATATATCCGGTAGTATTGCGGCTAGCTCTGCGGCAATTTATTCGAATGCCCAAATTACTGCCATATCCAACCAACGTGTCCCAACTTGAGGACACATTATCGAAAGCAATCGTCGCCGCAGTGGTTCCCGGCATAGTAGATGCATAATCAGAGAGCTAAGAAGTGTCATCGCTTAAATACATTCTATATGATGTTGAAGTTGTTACTTCACTTTCACGAACTTTTATCTTTATTGTAAAAGAGTTAATCGTTGCGCCGCTTGGAATATCGTCAAAATTGAAACCTTTTACATAAAGATAATAACTTGTTGTTGAAGAACGCGAATTTGTAACTGTCGCATATGTCGTATTGTCAGTATTATTATACATATTACTTGCATTTGATACTGATAAGTACGAAGAGTTGCTAACGCTATAAGCGCTTGGGATTAAACGAATTGTTGCCATCTCGTTCCCTCCCTATTAAGATACTTTAAATCTTAAATTAGTAATTGTCACAGTTACAGGGACAACACCGCCATTACTCACATATGAAGAAGAAGTGTTAAATTGAATAGCACTATATGAGCTTACTTCCGCGGTTAGTCCGCTAGTAATATTATATGCCGCACTTGAATCATAAAAACCAATTTTGCCAGTATCCGCAGCGCCGCTTTCACTAAATTCTATACTATCGAATAAAACTTCAACGGTGCTTGTAGAAGTAATTGTTCCGTCAGTAATTAGAATACCTTGAGAAATTGCAGAGAATGTAGCTGTAACAGTATGCGTCGTATCATCAACGCTAATAGTAACGCCAGTTGTTTTTCCAGTGTTCTCACTAACCATTGAAGACGTTACATAAGTGTAACCATCATCAGGCTCAGTGTCCCCTCCAGAAGAGCTGCCCGGCGCAGTATATAAACGATATTGCGCTATTGGCAAATATTTTGTATTATAAGTTGTATCATCTGCGCCCTTAAATTCAATAGCACGGATATCGATATAATCTTCATACACGTCAACGATTGCGCCTTCTGACTATCCACTCATTGATACTCGAGTAGAACTGAGCGAAGAATTACCAACACTGGAATCAATAGGACTAGCGCATGAAGGCACATGAACGCACCACGCTGTTGAACGCGAAGCATTAGACACTGGCCAAACATTAGCATATTCTTCCCACTATTGTAAATACCATTTCCAATGGCTATGTCCGCTAAACCAAATAACACGAGGATAATTGGCGCGCAATGTTTTTAATGATGTCAACTAATTGCCGCTTAGCCAGTTACCGCTTGGATAAATGGACTAAAAATTTCCTGCAGCATCTGGAAAAAACATATGCGTAATAACAAAACATCTATCTGCCTTATACTCTTCTAATTTATTGCCCAACCAAGTTATATCAGCGTCAAGATAAGTATTAGAAGTAAATTCATAGCGCCGCATTCCCAAAAATAAAAAATGATCTGTCACAGTCATACCGCCAGAAGTAGTATGAGTCTTTGTCACTTCATACGAATAAGTAGCATCAGAAGTATATAAATCCGCGGTTCCTGTATAAGATTTCCAGCTTGTAATATCAACATCGGAGCTGCCGGGACAATCGTGATTTCCTGTTGTCGGATATACAGGAGTAGAATTATTAATCGCCGCCAAATTGGCCTGGTACAATGCTAATTCAGTTGATAATGTTCCAGTACTATAAGAAGTTTGAGTTAGATCGCCTGAAATAACTGTAAACTCAATATCTTCTTTATCATTAAAATATTGAAGAGCATTTCTAATATCAGCCTAATTTTCATCGGCCTAATCTGTTTCATTATGGACATCGCTCAAAAGCCCAAAACGATATAGCCTTTCTCCATAAGTAGGTTTAAAATCACCTAATGAAATTGTACCTATTCTTATTCCACTTGAATTGTAAACTCCAATCTAAGAGGCCGCATATGGAGCAATATTATTTTTATTAAAACCTGTGTAAGCCATAAAAAGCCTCCTTTAAGATACTATAATAGTACCAATTGAAGCCCAACCTTCAATCTTATTATTGCTTAAATCTTCATAATATAATGTGTAAGTATCGCTGGCCAAAGAAGTATCAGTTATATTAATATCGTAAGTTGAGGAATCAATAGCGCCAACAGTATCCGCTATAACCGTTTCTTTAGTCTAAAAATATAAATCTCCATCTTCTCCCAAGGTATCGTCTGGTACATCTTCACCAGTATAATAATTCTAAAATACTGCTGTGCCAGTTATTTTTGCGCCATTTACGTAAGCAGTTTTCCCAGACGCAATTTCTTCCTCTGTTGCAGTTGCATCAGAAGTGTCAATTCCTGTCGGAATTTCAATACTATAAACAATAGCGTCATCTTCATAAACTGGAGTCTGATTAAAAACTAACTTTAAATTTTTATTTATATAAGTATCTTGCGTAGACAATGTAAATGTATCTTGCCCAGTTGCGGTAATCTAATACATTTTATTACCAGAAGAATCAGTTGAAGTTGTAATTTCAGCTGCCATACAGAATCTCCTTTCTATTAAAAATAAAAAAAGAGGGGTAGGGTAGATGTTTCCTACCCTACCCACATTATAACATTATTTTTTTAGAAAATCAATTTGTAACATTCTCATAAATAGTACCATCATAAATCTTAATATACTTATTTTGAGCGGCAGTCTTACCAACAGTAATACCTTCAGTAATACCGAAAGACTTGGTGCCGCCAGTAATATAGCCTTCTGTCATTGTGCACTTTGTCGTAGCGCTAAAAGTACCGTTAGCTGTAGTCGCATCTGCGGCAATAGTAATATAATCACCAGATGTCGGTGCCGCCGTTAAAACATTTACAGTACCAGTAGAAGCAGTTATTTCACTGGTCACAACAGCAGTAGGTTCAACCAAAGAAGGTGTACCACCTGCATCCAACTCGCAAGTACCTTCAGTAATCGGAATATACTGAATACCAGTATTTTCAAGAGAAAGATTTACCTTGTCTCCAGTGGCCTTAAAATGGTCTGCAGAACCGTAGCCTTCTCCAGTGACTTTAGGATTAATTAATGCGAATTCACTCGGCGCTGTTACAGTAAAAGCTACATAATGGCCAGAAGTCGGAGCGGTAGTTGTTACATCACCAAATGCGGTAGAAGAACTTGTGTCTTTTGCAATGGTAGGCTTTAATTCCAAATTCCCGGCAAGTCCCACATCTACGCCGACCGTAATAACATCATAGGCGGCAGACGCGGTGCCAGTATAATTGGCAATCTGAGTTTTTCCATCGGCGGTCTTTAAATAACCTTCTGCGCCAACAGTGGAACTAATAGTGGCATTGCCGGTAACATTCATATTTAAAGTAACTTTTGAGCCGTCTTCAGCAAACTCGGCAGTGCCCTTTTCAGTATTAGTAATATTCAAAGCACTAGAAGCTAAAGTGTATTCTGCATCGCCCATGGTGCCAGCAATCAAGGTGCCGTCATTGTCATATACGGAAACAGTATTATAGATTAAATTACTATTTTCGCCTTCTTTAACGTTAGAACCATCAGGCACTAAATCGGCTAAAGAGATTTTTGTATCTTCAATATAGCCTTTATTAATATACAGATAATCACCAGAAACCAACACAGGACCATTCTGTTCTGTGTAAGTCTTACCGGCTGTAGCGTTATTCGCTAAAGTGGCGCCATCAATAGTATAATAAGAATCGCCATTAACGCTAATCGCCGGAGTAGTTGCATCAACCCAACCAGCAGTATCTACACTTGCACCGCCAGCCGCGGATGCCTTAATATAGAAACCAGATGTAGGAGCAGCGGTAGATTCGGTGCCCAGTTCCACGCCATTGCCACCTTCGGCAGAAGCAGAGCCTGTGCCCTTTAAACTACCAGCTTTAATATAAACAGTTTTAGTGGCCGTTGTCGCATTTGCGGCTTCGATATCAACAGTATCACTAGAGTCAACAAAGCCTTCAGTCTTCACGCCAATTTGTGTAGCATCAACCGTAGCGTCTGCCTTAATAGTAATAGGATACTTAGTTTCAGTATCTGTTGTATAAATATTTTCACTAATGCTAGGTGTTGCAGTAACTGCACCAACAGTTTTTGCTTCCAAGGCGCCGTCAGGAACATTTACCTCGATTTTAATATTCTTATCAACATAAGTCCCTTCAGTAGCCAATTGTTGAGTTTTCGTGCCGGCGGCAGTGACATTAACCGGCAACACAAACTAACCATTTTTAATCTCCATAGCTGCCATTAAACTTCAGTCCTTTCCCCATTATAAATTTTTACCGATACATCTTTTGAGCCATCGTATACATAATCGCCAAAAGATAATACTCCGCCATAAAAAGTTTTTCTTTTTATTTGACCATCGGTATCTGAGTAATCAAGATGGATTTTTCCGTCATCAAGAGTGAAAGAAAGCAATCCATCTTTTAACGGTTCTTTTTCCAATTCCGCAGCAGTGCCGCGCTTATATTGGATCTTCGCCATAAAAATCCCTCACTCTCCTAATGTCCCCCAATCTGCATTTACAGAAGGCACTTTTTCAGCTATCTTTTCGTAGTCTTCTTCCGTTAAATTAGCAGAACCTTTTAAAGATTCTAGCCATTCTGCTTCAGTACCTACGAAACCATTATCAACAGCAATCTAATAGGCCGACTCTCCAGATAGACCGTCATCTTTAATAATTTGCTTAACTCTGCTTTTAACAAGAGCCAAAGTAATTACATCAATTTCGCCCATATTAAATTGCCACCCATTTCTTCTCACTGTTGATCATGTAGACAGTGCTATTTTCAATGCAAAAAGCGGTGCTGCCCATTTGAACATCGGTCGGTAAGCTTTCAAGATCAGACTCTTTGTCCATCACCAAGCTTACAATGCCATATGTCACATGTCCATTGTTAGATAAAATGTTTACCATAAGCAACTGCTCCTTTCTTTTTGCCTCTATCATAATAAATAAAAAAAGTCCAAATAAGACTAACAAAAAAAGACCACGTAAGTGGTCAATCTAAAGTGTTATAAGCATTTTCAAAAAAAGAAGGATCTTCAAAAGTAAAAATGTACAGGATGCACAAAAATTTTTTTATACAATCTCCTCAATATCGTTAAATAACATATGCACTTTCCCGTCACCGCAAATATCCATATTGTCGCCATGAAAATGACCGAACCAATAGTTGTCATAAGAGCATTCTCTAACCACATGCTCAAGCCAACGCTCCATGGTAGTATCAACCGTAGATTGATCCATGCCGCGCAGAAAAAGATAAGTGGGTTCCCAAGTAAAAGGACAAGTATGCGCAAGAATATGATTAAAATGTAATCCTCGAGTTTTCTCACTAATCTTATTCATCTCTTGCTCATCCAATTGCTCTCTTTGAAACCACATATTTCCGGTCATTAGGCGATAAAACTTATCAACAGAGTAAGCACCACCGATGATAAAGAAAGTCTCTCCATTGATTACATATTGAAAGCCATCAATAGCATAAAGAATATTCGGATAATCAGGGTCATAATAAACCTCATTCTCAAACATTTCTTTTTTTACCATTTCGTTCCTATCTTCAGCTCTTTCTTCATGATTGCCGCGCACGCAAAAAAGAGTAATGGGAAAATTGGAAATATAATCTTTCAAATATCGCTCACGAAGAGTCTTATTTCCAAAATAGAGAATACCAGCATCGCCGAGAATAATCAAAACATCCTCTTTGGAAGTTTTATTTGTCTTACAAAAATCTTCCAAAAAACTAAACTCTCCATGCTTATCTCCGGTAATGAACAATCTCATTTTACGCCATACTCCTTTCTGAATAATTCGCGCACAATAGAACGAAGTTCTTTTTCAACGCCAATATTGTAAGTGTCTTTATCTTGCTGAGCTCGTCTAATTTGTTCACTCTTGATGTTAAGATCCATAGCAATATTCCGCATTTCTTCAAAGGAAACTTCACCATTGCAAATTTGCAAATACCGATTGCGGCAATCGCTTAGATCGAGCACTTCCTCATATGCGCAATTTTTAGAATAGCGCTCCATTTGCCGATAAACTGCATAAGCTCGAGCAAGCATGGACGGCATATTCAGGCGCATCGCCTTATTGCAATAATCTTGAACTTTATTCGCAAAAATTTCAAGATTTCTTGAAGGATAATAATATGCGATGGTCTCTCGCATTCCAAGAAGATGGTCATAAAAATCTTCATACTTAGAGCCGATATCAGCATAAGAAGTATAAAGAATTTCAATTTCGTCTAATTTAGTTAACAATCGAATCATCAGCTCTCGCACATCCAACATTTCATTGGACTCTTGATTCGGCGTAAACAAAGTATCTTTAAAAACTAGCTCAGAAAAGCTTGGGATAAAAATAGTTTTAGTTGCAATTGCGCTGGTTTCTTTTTCAAGGCCATAATTTTGAATACCAACAAGAGCGGTCAAAATACGGGTGCCACCATTCATATTCTTATCCGCAAATTCAGCATGTTCAAAAACCTTACGCAAAATCTTCTCGTTCATTCTTATTTCCCTCACTTTCCTTATATATTATATCAAATTTTTTTATAAAAATCAATATCGGCGTCGGAATTTCGGCGCCGATAATTTATAAGTAACGCTCCCTGTAGGATGCATTCTTACCAAAGCAAAACAGAATAGTTTTGAATATCTTTTGAATGAGGCAAAATAATTATGGTATAATCATACTCTCTTTCCAACGATGCCAGTTCTTCCAGCAATTCACCAGTTTCTTGAAGTCCAAAAGAGATTTGCATTTGGTTAAAACTCGAAACGATAATGTACCGATAGCGATTTCTTGCTTTAGGCTCTTTTAGTGCATCAATATACATTTTAAAACGATTAACCTTTTTCGCGTCAACAAAATTTGCATTCAAGCAAGGCATTATAGTTTCATGTGTCCAAAATATCAGAGTACCTTCCATATTATTCCCCTCACTTTCTATAAATATTATATCAATTTTTTTTATAAAAATCAATTATCCGAAAATAAAACCTTCTTAAAAGCTTCATAGTTTTCACCATAAGGAATTGCAAAAATCAATTTAGAAAAAGGACGGTTCATTTTTTCATTTTCTTCCAAAAATATATTACAGACCTGCGCCGGCTTTTGACCGAAAACTCCACATCCAAAAGCGCCAAGTATAAGATTGTCTACTCGCTTATCATACGCTATCTCTAAAACAAAACGGCAACGCTCTCTTAAGGCTTTTAAATTTTCTTCGTCAGAGGCCATATACTCTTTCCAATTAGATCTCCTTGAGGCATTTATATTTGGCGCGGCGCATGTAATTATATCAGCTTTTGTCCATTTTTCTTCATCCATAGTAAAAGAGACATTCGGAGTATATAACGCCGCATTCGTATATAGGCCTTTATTTAAATTTTTATTATTTGCTTTATAATACGTAGAGCCGAACTCTTTAAGAACATTATATAAAAATGAAGTGTGACATAGACACTCTTCTTGCGCTGTTGAACCTTCCATAAAGCAACCGCCAGGCTCTTTATAGCTGGCAAAATTTAACGCCGCAGTTCTTTCTCCTTCTTTCGAATAAAGCATAATTGCCGAAGTCGTTGAGCGCTATTCAAGAATAGTGTGTCGAATCTGCGCTGGCTCATACGAATCATGCCGCAAATCTCCTCGATAAATTCTAGTATTTTTTAAACTATCTTCGATTTCTACAGCAAATTTAAATTTCATTTTTTCTGTATGATTAATGGCTCGCTAAACCATTTCATGTTTTCTTGCCCAATTATTTGTACTCATTTTTACTCCTTTAAAACAAAAAGAGGGCGAACGCCCTCTAAAATTAATCTAGCAGATCTGCCAGACGGGCAGTTTCTGAACGTTCGCTAATTGGCATATCAACATATCCAAAAAGCCGTTGACCGGCAAGTCTATTGATTGCCATTTGCAAACCATTATTTTCTTTAAAGACTTTCTTGTCCACTTGTTTGTGGTCGCCATCTAACCAAAGTTGTGAACCTTCACCGACACGTCCAATCAAGAGCTGAACGTGTTGGACAGTAAGATTTTCCGCTTCGCTTGCTATAATAATAGAGTTTTTTATATCTCTCCCGCGGATGTAACCCAAATGTTGCAATTCTAATTGCCCTCTATCCATCATAGCATACATACCTTCAAGACCGCCAATATGATCTAGTAAGGGACCGGCAAATGGAAGAAGCTTCTGATCGGATGCTTTGATACCTGTATTTTCATGCAGGAATAGACTATATCTTATAGTGTTGATTTTATCCACAAGTATTTATCGTATTTTCGTTTTAAGAATACTTCTGCCCCATCATATAACCAAGACAAAATTTTTAAAACCTATTGACGTCCTCGCCAAGCGCACCTTGATTTATTATTAGATTTAACAATTTTATTGTGTTCAGTTTTATTAATACTTGTGTCAATAAAACTTTGGAACTCTTGTACTGTTTCATAAAAATAACTAGTAAAATCACAAGATATTTCATAAATATTTCCTGTAAAACTTATACCGCCATCACCATCAAACAAACCTCGGATATAATCTTTCTATAAATGTGAGGGAATTTTGTTTAAGAAAAGCCCTTTAGTAAGATAAGTTTTGTTTGGTATGATCCCATAAGTAGACAAATCTTTAAACATCTATTCGCTATTTACTTCTATACCGCAAGCTTCTTTATTTTCTCGATTATCATATCGAGTTTTTGTGTCAATACTTAACCATTGTTTTATTTGATTAATTATTTCTTCATCCTCGCGTTGAATTAATAACCGAATTTGATAAGCATGTTCTCCAAGTTGTCTCACGCTACCATCTGTAAATAAAAATCCCAATAGCCATGCTTTTTGTGGAGTATCAATCGTAGAAAAAAAATCATGTTTAAAATTTTTATTATATGGACGATAATCATAAATAAAATTATTTTCCTGAGCAATTCGTTTTACAATTGTAACATCTTTGTGGATAGCTTTTGCGGCGTCGTTATAACTTTGATGATTGTCCAATATTTTCTTTACAGTTTCTATGTCTTGTTCTGTCGGAATATATTTTTGAAGTCCCATCTTAATGTCTATATTGTGATTATGAAGTACTTTTGAAACAGTAATATCTTTATGATGAGTCTATTTTACAATTTCTGATATACTTAAATGATTATTACAATATAACTAAATAATACGATTTTGTTCCTAAACCGATAATCGGCAAGGTTTTAAAACTTGTTTTTCTGTGATCATTAACACTATTCCTCCACTTTGAGAACTTTCATTCCCTACTCTTCTTTAAAAGATAGTCGTTGAGCTTTCCCCTCATCAGGGCTTAGTTGCTGATTGCCCAATCTATTTACTTCTTAAAGCATTCACGTTTATTTGTTTTCTCAAAATTACGTTGTAGCAAAATAGCTTTAGGGTGTTCCAGCAGTTCAAAGGATTTATACCCAGAGCCAATTTATTTTAACCCTGGCAACGCACCAAGCGGCGCAGAATCTTTCACTTCGATGTTATTACGTACCCAAACAATTTTATCAACCTTACCCCTCTATACAAGATCAACTGCGTGCAAAATCATAATATAACTCTTCAATTTATCCTCATTCTTTCAAATGAAGCTAGACTATATCTTCAGCTCATTTATCCTCGTATTGAGACATCGCCTTATCTCGCTTACGAGCAATACAAATACAATCGGGATAGTATATAAGTTGATTTAAAAGCTCTGCTTTTGCACCATTCCATGCATATCTATATATACCATTCGTACAAGTAATTTTATTGAATGTCTCCTGCCCAATTAAATCATTTCCCAAATCAGCAACTTGTTTTATGATATGCCCAGAATGTCCACAAATACTTGTATGGACAGCGCCAGAGTTATTATCATACCAGATACTTCCATCGCCATCAATAAAACCTCTTAAAAAATCAATTTTAAATTCTTCTGGAATTTTAATCTCTGAAACAACATAGGTTTTATTTGGTATAATATTCCATTTACTTAAATCATCGGCAAGTTGTTGACTACGAACGTTTAGGGAGTAAGTTCCTAAAGTTCGATTTTTTCGCTTATTATATGTTAATTTACAGTTACAGTTAAGCTCTTGCTTGAGTTTATTAAGAATCTCTATATCTGTTTCTACCAATTCAATTCTTATTGCTGGAGACCGTTTACTATCAGGCATTACATTTCCATCTGTAAATAGCAATCCTAAAAAATAAGCTTTTTCTGGGGTGTTAATATCATGAAAATAATTATGATTTAGCAAAGGGTTTTTTGATGTTCCTCTATGCCGTATAGGAACGTTCCGCCCTTTTAATATTTTAGAAATAGTATTAGCTTTAGCGTGATATTTCTAAGCAATTTCTGCCAAAGACATTCCTTTTACAGTATATAGTTCTATTATTTCTAAAATCTAATCTTCTGTCCAAATTCGACGTATTCCCATTTTTTTATTTTCCTTTTTAATTTTTATAGCGATTAATTTTGAGCTGTTCCCCGTTTCGCGTGAATTACGCTACTCTTAAATAAGATAGTCGTTGAACCTTCCTTATTTTTATAAGGCTTGGCTGCGGATTGTCCAATCTTCAAACTTATTACTATTAACTCTTGCATTACCATTCGTCATGAGTATTTGAAGCTCTAAGGAGTTTCCCGCAATTAAGGGAAATTTTACTAATTATTTTCACAATTAGGCGGCAAGAAGTTTACCGCTTCCGAATATACCTGTTAATACTTTTACAGTTGTTTTTTCATCTTGTAGCATATCAAAAGCCAAACACTATTGAGGATTGCGAGGGCGAATATTTCCCGTATAAACATTTTTAATCGGTTCATATCTTACCTACTTATATTCATTACCTGTCCAACGATATTTATCAATAACTTCTTTATTTTCATCAGTAAAAATTACATATTCATTTTCAAGACAATCAAAATGGTTAAAATCTTTTTCCATATAAAAAGCTGTTAATTCAATATCTGAAGGCTACACAATTTTATATCCTTGATACATCTTATCCCACCTTAATTAAAAAATATTGACATATCTATAATTGTTTCATGATATATCCCTTTTTCAAGACCTTCATTAACTTGGATATACCAATCACTAACAATATTTTCAGCAATTTCTTCTTCGCTGTACTTCGTGTGGCTTGCCACAAAAGCCGCCAATTGATCAACTTGCTGTTGATATGCCATTACTTGCGGAAGAATTTCCTGATAAGTCCCAGAAAATGTGCCACTACCTTGGTGCAGCAAAAATTGTGCTCTAGGTAATGTAAAACGCTTATGGCAAGACAAGAAAATATATGCCGCTGCGCTATAGCACCTACCAACGTTAATTCCCCAAATTGGCGTAACACTTAACTGAATAGCATCAATTAACGCATTATTCACTTCAAGGTCGCCGCCAGGAGAAAAGAAAAAGATTTTGATTGGCTTGCGCTTTTCTGGCTCAATATCATCATCCTCTTGATTCCATTTAATAATATACTTAATTAAATCAAGAGTATAATCACTAACCTCCTCATCAAGCCAAAAAATTCGTTTTTCCAAATCCTAATAATAAGATAATAGCGTTGGATCCGGTAGCTATAGGTTTTCCACCGCCTTTGGGATTTGGACACTCAATAGATTCTCATTCATATGGTGTACCTCCGATAATAAAATAGCAGGGATTGATTAAACCCTGCTTTATTGCGCGAAGAGATAGACTTGAACTATCTAAAATGCCAAACTTCGCATATAGCGCTTATTAAGCGCCATAATCTACAAGCTGTTCTTCCATCGCCGCAATCTTCTTCTGTTCAGAAATGCTCAAATAGTCGGCACGATTCCCTGAACGCTTACTGCGGCACAAAGGACAACTACAATGAATTTTATTCTTAGAATATTGATGGAGGTTATCGTAATAATCCCAGCCATAGCAATGCTTTGCAATCCACTGCTTGTGACGCGCTTTTCTCTTTGCCATCTTCCGGATATAAGCCCTATCATGACGCTGTTCCATATCTTAACTCCTCCTTAACTTTCTATATACATTATAACAAAAATTTTTATGAAAATCAATGAGAGCTAACTTCTTCTAAATGATTTAGCCATCCTAACAAATCAAAAGAGACCATTTTATCACAAATCGGGTTTTCAATAGAAGAAAGTTCATCTTTTAATGTCTTATACCATTCTAAACGCATAATATCAGGATTGTGCCGTAGCACTTTCTTAAAATAATTTTTATAAAAATATAAACATCCTGCTGTACATTCGTCTAAAAATTCTGGCCGACGATTCTTCGTAGAAAGCCAAAACGTATAGAGCGTGCACATTGTAGAATATATTTCTGATAATACTAAAGGTTCATCTGCATTATTCAGAATGCCATTATCAATAGCCTCGCCGCCACATACAGCTAATCCCAAAGCTTGCTCTTTATAATAAAAAGAACATTCGTTCTTACGCGTAATAGAGTCTTCGTCGTATCTCCAAATAACCGCCATATCATCGCTCATAAAAATTGCATTACATTTATTAGCTCGGCTATAGCTATTCGCGCATAAACGGCAATTCATGTTAAACCCTATATCTTCATTCGCTCTTGTGATTTTGCTGGAGAAAGAGATTTTATAATCTTCCAAGAATTTTCTTTGATACAACTTGCCATGCATACGATTATGAGTAGGAGGGGTAAAAGAGATTTCCCCATTTTTTAATTCTTCACCATGTGCCCAAGAGAAAAAAACCACTTCTGGATTATTTCGCGCGGCGGCCATCATTCTATGAAGCATTAATGGAGTGCTATACGTGTCGCCACAGTCAATAAAAGAAACGTAAGGTTCCTTTGTATATTCTAATCCATATTGCCGAGCGTATCCCGGGCCACGATTTTCAGAAAGCGTTAAAATGCGGATCGGGTAGAAATGTTGAAACAATTCAATAATGTCATTATAATTTTCATTTGAATTATCATCTACTATTGTAACATATAATGAATTTTGAGGATAATCTATTCCAATAGACAATAATGTCCGATAAAGCCCCGCTTTGTTTTTAAATACCGGTATAATTAAATCCAACATTTTTCTTATTCTCCTTAAAATCATTTAACATTTTTTGGCCGTATACGCTCAAAAATCTATTTTCTCGATAAGGATAAACATCATATTTACATTCTATTGAATGTACACCATTTTTGTCCCATTTATGCGCTTCATGTTTTATAACCATATCTCTAGCCACGTAAACAGTATCAGCAGTGACCTAATCATATCCATCTTCAATTAAAATTTCTACAGGAATATGAGCTTCGTTCGGCGTATTTCCAGTTGGGAACTACAATTTACTATTTTCCCATCCTGGCTTTCCATTCGGAGTAAAAATCTAAAAACTTTTTGATTCTTGCATAATCTACCTCAAATTTAGTAAAAGTTTTATAATAATCAAAAACACCTATTTCTTCATATTTAGAAAGAAGAAAATTTATTTTTGCTGAGAAAAAATTACATACATTGGGAATTGGAATAAAAGGATCCCCTAATTCCTCTAATTGGCTACCAAAGCATCCTTTTAGACAATACTCATTATATAAACAAGTGTCACATCCATTAATGCATTTATTAAAATTAGACATTAATATCTTAATCGCCATTTGTGGATTATTGGCCTTTATTCCAGCAATCTTATCATTTTCAACAACAAAATGCCCATATAAATATTTATTATATGCAGTTCGATGGCACGGGCAAATTGCTAAGTCTCCAAGTCGTATTGTTAAATCTGTCGCGACTGTACAGCCAGCAAAAGAATCGGTTTCTGGAATCGTCCATGGGATATAGCCTGAAATGTAATTTTTAGGCTCGCGCACATTCATTAGTGTCTTTGCAAATTCGATATTATCTCCTTTACAAACTTCATTGTAGTATTTATTAACAAGATAATCTAGAAAATCAATATAATATTGTATTGATTCTGCTGTCCAATCTGTATTTCTAACTTCCAACATCATCAGGGTGTTTATATCCATATCCCATTCTTTAAACTTTTCTTCCCACCATTTATGATTTTCAATCCAAAATTTAGCACTATTAGAACTTACCATAGGATGAAAGCCATAGCCATTATGCTTACAAAAGCAAAATAAATCATTATAAAAAGAATCATCTCGAACATATGTTCGATCGTTAATTGGGCGCTCCATTTCATCAATGATTTTTCCATCAACAGAAGCAGAAAAGCATATATCGTGCCCAAGCGCTCTAATATTATTTATATAATGCTAAATCTTTTGAGTTTGGATAGGATTAAAAATAAATGAACAGTTAGTTGCAATCATAAACCAGTCAACATTCATACCTTTTTTTAAATATTCATAAGTTATATCTAATACCTATAGGCCAAAATCTGTGTGCCAAATTTCTCCAGTAAAAAATTCAACCTTCGGAATATGAAACTTCTAATTTAAAATATAATCATATAAAATTTTTAAATTATTAAGAATTAATTCTTTATTTAAAAATTCATGCGGATAAATTCCTTCATACTTAACCAAATAACAATATTCACATTTTTGGTTACAGGCGCTAGTAATATATATTTCTAAATTTGCATCATTGCGCAAATCAGTTGTCTTATTACTATTGTTTCTCCAAGGAGAGAAGAATCTTGCATCTAAAACTGTCGTTAACAGTTTATCTTGTTCTAATTCAAATTGTTTTTGACGTTCCAACTTTATCGCTCTCCTCTTTGAATATATTGCGCAGCGCCATTTAATAATAATTTATATAGTCCGACAGGCTACATTGTGTATGTGCCAGTTTTATTATAATTGTCTTTAATGCAAAAGGAAGTATGTTCTTGCATAAAAATACCGCCCCAAATAGCCCACTTTTCTTGTAAATAGCGTTCTTCAATTTCTCCGGCCATTGCAAGAGCAGTAATTAGCGTAATATTTGAAGTTAACATCGCAGTAGCATTTTCCTTATTATATGTTGACATTTTATATAAAAATGTTTTATAATCTTCTTCTGTTGTACACAGAGGTACTTTTTGTTCACTTAAAAATTTATCAAAAGTAATAGACTTCTCTAAATTTTTATCTTGCACCGCAAATTTTTCATATGATTCTGTAATTTGCACAAAGCCTTCATGGCAAGTGCTTAAAATATTATTCGGCAAAAATCCAATTGTAGATTCGCCAACACCGCATGTATGATAACCAGAAGTAAGACTTAAATCATTAATAAAAATATCATTTGAAAAAGGAGTAATTTCTTTATAATACTTAAAATGATTTTCTTTTTCAATTTCTCGACATAGCTTTACAAATTCAGCAAAAATTTTTCCGTCTTCAACAGTAACAGGGGATGGAACCGCAGTATTAGGAATGCCGCAAACAGTTTCAATATTCTCTATATTTAAATCTCTAATCGGCGCAATGAAATTGTCTTCATAAAATTTAAAATAATCTATAATTTTTTGTTTATCTAACAACGCTTTTGTTGTTTCGCAATCTAAAGTGCCTTTTTGCTGAATAATTAAATGCACATTGTTAGGAAGTCGGCCATTTTTTAATTCTTCAACTAGTTTATTAAAATTATTCAAGCATTTTTCAGTTACCCCTTCTCCGCGACTTGTATCGTTTATCTCTCTTGGACCATCTACAGAAAGCTGTAAACAATAGTGAAAATCTCTATAAGGATATTTCCCAAAAACATCCATTAGCCCAAAAAATTTATCAATCCAAGAATCATAAGAAAAATTCGTTGAGGAAAACATTGTATCAAAATATGGATAATAATCAATTAATGATTCTACCAATCCATAAATTCGATCCATATGAATAAAAGGCTCACCGCCCCATGTCTCAACAGTTCTAAGCATATCTTTCCTTGGGAAATATTTCTTAATCTAATTAAAATAATAATCTCCCTAAAAGCTATCTTCCAGCATCTAATCAATGTCTTTCAACGCTGGATTCTTGTTAATGCCGCAATAGCGACAATTTAAATTACATATACCGGTTGGGTAAATAACTGCTGTTGTAAACATTTATTAAACTCCATTTATCTGTAAATAATAGACTGAGCGCAAAGAAGTTGTATCGTTGATCCGTTCGTGTTACTGCCACAACTCTTTGCTGAATAAACCTTCGTTCCATTCGAGCAAGTGCCGGAAGCGTATTTACCATTTGACTTTGAAGAGCTTGTTTTTGTGCCGCAGCTCTTACTGCCCGATGAGCAAATACCATTGCTATAATATCCATTCGAATTGGCACCATAACTATACGCGGCGATATTGCGGCATTTAATATTTGCCATATTTGCCATAGTAGTTTCAAGAGGAACAAGTTGTGAAGCCTGGATAAAATCTCCAGCGGTTACTGCCGTTGCTTGCCAATAAGAAGGAATCGCTGACAAATATGCATCCGCCGCAAACTCATATACTTTACCATATAGCGCGTTTATATCGCCTGTTGTTATAGTTTTTCCCGCCGTCGGCACTGTCAATGTTGAAATGCCGCCGCCGTATGAAGAAATAAAAGTATTAAAAACATTATACCAATTTATTAGATCTGACGATTGCGCAAGAGTACCTGTATCCATAATTGCACCTCCTATTAAACAACTTCAGGGTTCTTTTGAAAGAAGGCGTAAAAATTATTTTCATCAGATTTCTTATCGCAATATAGTTCTAATTCGTCTCCATGCCGACTAAGTAATTCACCAATGGCAATATACTGACTTAGTTTAGATTTAATATTGTAAATATCTCCATATGGAGAATATAATTTTACTTCACCTTCACATTTATCAACGGCTTTTAAAAAATCATTAATCTGTTCAATATTCTTAATTTTCATAGCTTACCTCGCAAGTGGCAAAAATTAGACTCAATTTTTCCACATTTTCTACAAATTCTTGTTTCAATAAAATAGAATTCGCCACCATCGCTATAGTGATTAGTCTCAAGCGGCTCCCATTGGTGTCGGCAAAATAAACGTTTAAAAAACTTTAGCATATTTTTACCTCCATTTATTCCTATCTTTATTATATTAAAAATTTCGCAAATTGTCAATTCCGATCTAAAAAATTCTAAACCCATTTTTTGTCTTGGGTTTCGGGCATCTGCGCTCGCTACCGGCCCGAGCAATCTGCGCGCAACAAAAAAACGATGCTTTTCGCATCGCTTAATTGGAGCCTTAAATGAGATTCGAACTCATGACCTCGGACTTACGAGGTCCGCGCTCTACCAACTGAGCTACTAAGGCAAAAGCGGAAATGGTAGGATTCGAACCTACGTGCAGTTTCACCTGCCAACGCATTTCAAGTGCGCCGCCTTAAACCGCTCGGCCACATTTCCATAACGCGGTAGCGGAAGTCTATTGGCCGCGTAATTTGTCTGCTCATCCGCCATATTTAATTACTCAAAAAAGTCAAAAAACCACTTGAGATTATCGACTGCAGTTGGAGTCGCCTTATAGGTGCCATACTTCTCACAGTAGTCTTTCAGTGCCTTATCGGCATTCTTGCGTGCCTTACGAGCTTCAGCCATTGCGGCTTCGACCTTCTTCTCTGCTTCATGCTGTGCATTCTGAGCAGAAGTTACTGCTGCTTCGGCCTTTTCAAGAGCCTCAACAGTGTCATAAGCCTTATTAGTAATTTCACTCAAATACTTCATATTATCTTACCTCTTTTGTTTTTTGATCAAGCTGGGGTGACTGGATTCGGACCAGTGCATGCGAGAGTCTGGCAGGCGACTAAGGATTTGAACCTTAACCTTCAGTTTTGGAGACTAATATGCTACCATTACACTAGTCGCCTAAAGTCTCGTGCCTTACCACTTGGCTACACCCCATCACAGAACCCTGTATTTATCAATAGCGCCGGGAAACTTACCATCTTCAGTTTCATTGGTAAGATACATATCGTCACCAAATTCTGTTACTGCATACATAACGCCAAGAAGAGAACGTGCATCAGCGCAATAATGATTACTCAAATCCTTAATAACATACTTATCAACAGTGCCGTCGGAATTAAGCGCTGAGACAAAATCTCGAATTTCATTTACCGTATCAAGACGAATATGTGCTCGAATCATTTTCTTTACCTCTATTATTTATTATTTGGTTGGAGTGGTGAGACTCGGACTCACTGCCTGGCGAACCCAAATCGCCCGCGCTACCAGATGCGCCACACCCCATTATGTGCGCCGAGAGAGATTCGAACTCTCACTATATAGGTTCTAAGCCTACTTTCTCTGCCGTTGGAATACCAGCGCATGCTCTTGTTTGTTTATGTATGGCAAGTAACAAGAAAAGCTTGCCTTCTGATAAGCGGGGGAACTGGGATTCGAACCCAGAATCGCGGCTTCAACGCACTTACTGATTTCTTACCACTCTATGTCACCATAGCCGACTAATCGTTGTGGTCTGGACTATTTCTTTACCATATCATTATAATGACTTAGGTATGTGCTGTATAGTCTCTTTACATTTACAGAATTTTATTCTGATTTAGTTCCTCGTTTACTTCCAAAAGTATCTGTTTGAGTGTGACAATTAGGACATAAAAATCTTAAATTAACTAATCTATTGTCGTGATGATCGCCATTAATATGGTCAAGCTATAGAGCTAAAGGCTTACCGTTCCAATCTCCTTTATTCCCACAAAGAACACATTCATATTTTAACAAATTATCTTTCAAAATTCTATTTCGTAAAGAATTATTGCATTTATACGGAGAATTTTTTACATAAATTTCATCATCAGAATAAGCTCTTTTTACTCCATTGCCAATTCGAATAAAATGGTCACAATTAATATTTAATTCTGCACATCGTCTTCGAATAATATCATATTGACTTCGACCGTGCTACAATCCAAAAAATCTTAAAACTTCATTATAAGATTGACTTGCCTAAATTAGCTACTTAAAATCATCATCATTAATCGAATAAATTTTACTTGTCACTCAAATACCTCCAAAAGTGGTTCGGGAGTTAGGCACATTCTACTTAATAATTTCTTAATTAAGCATCCCAATCTCAAGAGTCAGCTGTTTTACCGTTAAACTATTCCCCTACATATAAAGTCAATGCTAGCGTGAATTCGAACCACATCTCTAAGTTACAATCCTAGCATTCTTCCAAAGTTCCATGAAAACGCTTCATACTCTCCTTTCCCAACCTTACATATTTATTATACCAAAAATTTTTATGATTTTCAAAGAGCCGGATAAGAGACTCGAACTCTTACTCTATCGCTTACAAGACGATTGCTTTGCCATTAAGCTAATCCGGCTTATGCAGCGTTAGGAAGCTATGCTCCAACAAATAACGCTGCAACCGCGAGGCGGTAATTTTATTTGCGGGATTTAAAACCCGCGACTAAACCCAGCTTTCTGGAGTTCTGGTCCGCTGACTTGCGTCGCGCGCTCTCCTCTCTCCGTACTGGTATGGGGCACATGTTACTTGCCCACGTGGCTATCTGCAGAATAGCTTATGTGCCGCAAACGGGATTCGAACCCGTAGTGTATCAGTCGTCGCAGATTTTCTTCACTACTCTATGTTACCATAGCCATCTGTTGATGTTGTAGTCCGGACTATGTCTTCGCCATATCTTATTCAGACTTAGGCGGTTGGTATATAGTCTCTACACCTTTATCTGCGGCTTATGCCGCAGAACTTAGCTCGGCGTTGTCCCATAGGAGTTTCACCGAATTAGCCAACATTCACTCAAGGAATTTCTTGCCTTAGTGCTCACTCGCGGTATAAATACCGCTCGAAAGTCTGCTGTGTCTCGCCAATTGCACCATTGCGACTTATTACATTAATATTATACCAAATTTTTTTATAATTTTCAATTATGAAGCAAAGAGATAATAACCATAATATTACTAAGGATATACAAATCTTTTAGCACGACATTTGCCTTTGTCCGTCGATCAGAACAGCAATTAATAATTGTAACTACGACCCAACCCGCTACAGTCTTCATCTCTTAACAAAATCTTACCTCTGCCGATTGGGTTACTGCGGCATCAACAAAGCTCGACACTGTATTGCATATCATTGGTAATCAGCATTGCATAATACTCATCGCAATTGTCTTCGTAGTCATAACAAGATTCTTCTCCAGCAAAGTGCTCAATGGTATTGAGTTCAAAGTTTTCTCGAAGAGGCTCGTAAAAATTAATCAAGAGCCAGTTTTGATCAATGGCCAATTCAGTCGCTTCTGCAAAACTTTCGCAATCCGCTTCGAAGTTATACTGAAGATTGGGGCACTCAAGGCTACCGCAATGAATCTTGAATTTCATTTTCTTAGCTCCTTTCTCAACCTTACATATTTATTATATCAAAAATTTTTATGGTTTTCAAATAATGCGGAGAAAGGAGGATTCGAACCTCCGGAGAAAAAATTCTCTACATCTTAGCGGGATGTCGCTTTAGACCAACTCAGCCATTTCTCCAAAAGAGCGGGTGATGGGGATCGAACCCACGTGACCAGCTTGGAAGGCTGGGGCTCTACCATTGAGCTACACCCGCATATGGCGACCCGGAAGGGGTTCGAACCCTCAACCTCCAACGTGACAGGCTGGCGCTCTAACCAACTGAGCTACCGGGCCAAATGCCGCCCTCCTATTGGGTCTGTGGCAAGTAGGGGCTTCGGGAATCGAACCCGACCTCTCAGGTTTATAAGACCTTTGCTTTAACCAACTAAGCTAAGCCCCATCATGGTGGCGGGGTCGGGAGTCGAACCCGAATCTCTTGGGTATGAACCAAGTCAGCTACCTTTACTTACACCCCGCGTCATTGATACTTGCGTTTTAGCGCAAGTATCTTGATTAAAATTGTCCTTGATGGTCTATGTAAGCCATTTACTTTCAGCACTCATGCCGCTCTTTGACCACCTTACATTTTTATTATATCATAAATTTTTATGATTTTCAAGTTTTCTTTGAGATGAACTTCATCTCAATGAGAGTGTCTTCTGGAATATCAAAAGCACTAAAATATTCTTGCGGAAGTTTGCACATGATGCTAGAATCAGTCGCTGTAAACATGCTTGCGTAGCTTTCATTGCCATTGCGCTTCAAGGTTTCCTGCAAGAACTTGTAAATAGACTTTACAAATTCTTTTTTGGTAGCTTGCGCATTCAATTTCTGTTTTTCCATATGCTAACCTCCTAAAGAAGTGCGGGACTGGGAGTTGAACCCAGATCTTTTGGTTATGAGCCAAACCAGCTACCTTTACTGACATCCCGCATCAATTTGAGAGTGTGTGCACCTTATGCGACCAGCGTAGGGGTTGAGCGGCCATTTCAATCTAAGCCACCAGCGAGGTCTCGAACCTCTCATCACTCTCTCTCAACCTTACATAACTATTATATCATAAATTTTTATGATATTCAAGTTAAAGTGCCCCTGGCGAGAATCGAACTCGCGACACATGGATTAAAAGTCCATTGCGCTACCAACTGCGCTACAGGAGCATATGCGGCTCATCGCCGCTAATGTTCTTCCTCATCTTTGTCAGAGGAAAGAAAACACTCAATTGCCGACAGAGGATAATTACGAGAACAAGAACCAATCTTTACAGTAAACTTGTTGTTACCAGAAAAAGAAAACTTCATATTTCTTATCTCCTCTCTCAACCTTACATATATATTATATCATAAAATTTTTAATTTTTCAAGTTGTAGAATCTGCCAAAGACATACTCCAGAGCGCCAAAGCCGCAGCATAATCAGCATAAGGAACAACCCAATAATCATCTACCTCATCAAGCTCGTTTACCCAGGAGGTAATATCCTTGATACAGTCTGTTACAAAACAATAGCTAAACCCATCTTTTGAATACCAACAAACCAAGGATTTGTTCGTATAACCATCCGTTAGCGCAATCGCCGCCATCATTAAAGAGCCATGTCCAATGCTCGCAACAACAATACCATCTTCTGGCGCCAACGAATCAATAGCGACATTTACAATATCTGCCCAATACACGAAATACTCTGTCGCACACAATACTGCAAATCCTGCGCGCCCTCGTTCGCTATCCAAAAGCTCATAAACTTTAGAATAGTGATCGCCAGTTAAGACATACGGCGAATTAACATAGATATTGTCAGCAAAACAAACCTAGGTCGCGCCAAATACCATCAAGAAACTCAACAACAGACAAACAATCTTCTTCATCCAATCAATCCTCATCACAGTCAAAATCTGGACCGGACACATAGCCATCAGGATCATATTCTACGCTAATGTCTTCCGGAGCAATCCGCTCAATAGCTACGATATCGTGCTCCTTGTCTACGCAAGGAACCATAGAAATTTCAATGGACTGCATTTCCTGAGGGTCATCGGCAAAATACCAGTCACGCACCTTGGAGAAGCACTTATCGTAATCTTCACCGGCAACATAACCAGATTCAACATAATGATTGTCAATCATACCACCGACATACCAACGAACCTTAAAGCCACAAATCATTGAAATTCCTCCCTTTCTCAACCTTACATATATATTATATCATAAAATTTTTAATTTTTCAAAAGCGTTGATGGAACTGGTCCCAATACTTCTCATACTCTTCGATAAACTTTTGCTTATCGTCAATGGCAAGAATATTATACGACAGAATCAGCGCCGCAACAATTCCACCCACTAGCGCGCCAAAAAGGAATGTGATCATTATCACAGCGCACCTTCTTCCTTAAGCCAGTCTTGAATTTCCTCAATATCAAGAGGATTTTCAAGTTCACAGAGAGTAACCTCAATAATACCTTCGCCAGGATTAGATGCCGGAGAACAATACTTTACTGCTTCTTGCATGGCGGCGACATAGCTAGCCGCACCGAGCAGACCACGGCATACGCAAGTCTTACAATCAATGTCGTCCCAATACTTAATTTCATACTTATACATATCCTTTAGTCCTCCACTCCAACAAAATCCTTAAAAGAATTAATTACAACATCTTCTACGGCTTCTCGCAGCATTTTCTTCTGCTCTTGAGTCAAAGAATTCCATTCTTCGCCAAACTGCTGCACCACTTTACAAACAGAATCAACATCAAACTCAAAAGTACAAATATTATTTGTCGCGGTGATGCGTGGTTCATAAATGTAAGGATTAGCTTCCACTTCCATTACATTGTTTCCTCCAGCTCGCGCAAATTAACCTTTGCGGCATCCAGCTCACGCTTCGACATCTCTTGATAGAACTTCGCATTGACGAGCTCCTTAGTCAATTCTTCGAGAATAGATGCATAAAAATCAACCTTCTCGTTAGCTCTCTTCATGCGCTTTTCGGCGACCTTTACATCACATCGCGCAATTGCCAGAGACTCGCCCTTGCGATAATCATAATTGTCGTTAGGACTGCACTTTGCAACACCCTTTACCGGCTTCTTTGCAAAGGTGGAAACGGCAATCACTTCATTGCCATGATGAAAAATCTGATAATTAATAGACCTCTGCTTCATCTTCATCGTTCATTAACTCCTCTTCTGCCTCAAGATAGGCGTAGTATTCTTCACACTGAATGTCACATACAAAATCATCAAGTTGGTCAATCATTGAAGAAAACCTCCCTTTCTCAACCTTACATATATATTATATCATAATTTTTTTTACTTTTCAAAGTATTTGGCGATCAAGCCAATCATAATACAGCTAAGTAGACAGGTCTCAATAGCTAATAGTAACTTCATTTCTGCAACTCCTCAATAATCAAATCTTTTGGCAAAAAATTTCTACAGATATAACAAGAGCCGAATGAGACGCCATCTTGTGTGCGGCGCATTTCTTTATCTTTATAATAATTAATGCGCTTATCAAATCCAAGATATTGGATATCGCGCATATAGGGGAATCTAGTCTGCCCTTGTAGAACAGGAATCGGCAAAAGCATAGCGTATGGCTTTCCCAATTCAAAAAGTCGTTTTAATACACTGTCCTTTTGCGAAAAAGGAGGATTTGAAATAATTACATCATATGCGGCATCTGGCTCATAATAAAAGAAATTTTTGCCATCGTCAATATGAGAATGAAGCACTTTGAATCCGTTCTTCTTAAAAATTTTTACATATTCTGACCACTCTTGGCCAAAAGGGCACCAAACAACAGCATTAGACTTAAAAGCCTTTAGATATTTCACCAAAGGCTCAACAGCATATGCTGGAGTGAATACTTCATCTGATGCTTTATCCGTTTTAGCAGTTAAATAGCCTGTATTTAATGGCATTACAAATTAAGCTCCTTCATAAGTCGGTCGAGAGTGGCCTGTTCGTCTTCTCCAAGCGTAGATACCGGTACATCGTCATCAAATGTCATTTCCTGCGGCGCCACGGCGGCCATAACAGGAGTCTTCGGCACTGTCATAGTAATGCATACTTGTACCTTTTCGCCGTTTTCATTCGACCAGAAGTAAGCTTTCTTACCATCGCTGTCCATTCCAGCAAAATCCTTGCCAAGCGCAGCCTTAAAACGCTCCAGCAAATTTGTCTTTGCAATAGTTCCCTTCGCCATTTTCTTTCTCCTTTACTCTTTTTCTATTATAATTATATCATTTATTTTTTAAAGCTTCAAATTATTATGCTCATCGCAACAGTATTTTGAACAATAAGTAAGTTCAGTTTTTGCATCCCAATATCCCTCATCTGCGCAAAATTTTTCACCACAATTTGGACAACTGATTACATCCATTCTATCATAACAATCAGCGCAATATAATTCTCCTTGGAAGCAAACACCATCCTCGTCAAAGAAACGATCGCCGCAAATTGGACAGCAAGACACGCCTTCCACTTCATCATCGGAATAAATTAAAATGTCATTTTTACATAGCATTGTAGAAGAATCATACGAATGCCCCTCGCCGCAATGAATACAAGGAGCTTCGGCTCCAACTTCAAGAGGCGGAATTGACTCATCTAGAAAATTGCGGAAACCGTAAGACAGTACAGCAGGAGTGTAAAAATGAGAATCTAGCAAATCATTATAAGCATTACTGTATTTGCCGTTTTTAATAAATTTGGTCAAAGGATAAATGTAATTATCGATAAAAATATGCGGCACCTTTAAGCTATGAATGCCTGTTGAATCTTCTTTAAATTTTGGTAGCACATTTCTAAAAGTAATATAATTCCAATCTGGCACATATTGGTATACATATCCAGACGCGAAATATTCCATAGGTTGGAAAAGTTTTACAACTACTTTCTCAAGTGCATCATCGGAAGTAAAAGGATACTGTCGTCCGGCCCAAACACATTTGCGGCGCTGGTCAAAGAACATTAGACAGCGCCATTTCTTATTATTCCACGGCACTTCTCTTGTAAAAGCAGGAAGAATTGTGTCTTCGTCAGATTTTAAGTATGCAATAATAGTTACATCGTCACACATATATGACAAATTGCCATCACGGTATTCTCCATCCAGTGCATGACAAGAGCGCCATCCATGGTTATTTTCACTAAGTGAAAGAAAATCAAGAGGATGAACGGACAAACAAAGTCTCCCGTGCACTACATTTTCTTGTATAATCATTGATAGTGTTTGGATAATCCACTCAAGCTGTTCTTCAGAACAGCACTCTTTAAAATATTTATGAAGAGCTCTTCCGATTCTCATTCCAATAGCAATCAGGTCTCCATGATAGCTATATTCAGAAATAACTTTGTTATCAAGCAGCCCATCGCCCTCTACAGACAAAAAATTTCCGATATCGTCACTGATTGCATATACTGAATCTAAGAATTTTTCGATTTTTTCATCTAGCGCACTTTTAGACAGGTTGAAAGTGATTTCTCCAGGTGCTTCATAAATTAAGCCGCCCATACGTTCAATAAAAGCCGACTTTTTTTCATACCATTTCTTAAAAAGATTATCTGTGTTCACACTCTCTTGATCTTGAGAGTGGCACAAAACTTTATTGAAATCTTTTTGGATTTCTGTATAGTCAAACATTTAATGAACCCCCTTGCATTCTGGGCAAACCCAATTATTTCTGTCTTCAGTCATTTCGTCCAACAGCCAAAGAGCGCCGCATTTAAAACAGCTATTGATTCTGTGACAAATCTTGCCGAAACAGTTCACGCACAAGTTTTGTGTATAACCATTGTATTTAATAGGAATCAATTCTTCTCTTGTTGTAAACTCGCCACAATTATCGCAACAACATTCAGCTTGCGAAAACGCTGTTAACCAAGGACTGGTCGCGGCAGGGATATATTGCCATGTCTCCATTTCTGGATGCTCTTGTGTATATTCAAGCATTTGTCCAACTTTATTGATAGTGTCGTGTAAGAAATGAAAACATAAGAATTCTGAGGTGGTGTGTTCATTAAAATAGCCAACAGACAAATTAGTGGCAGCTACCTTCCATGCTGGCGCCAATACAGAAATATCGCTTAATGTGCCCCAAGCTGTTTCAAATCCAAAGCTTTCAATAAACTTTTGAAACTCTTGATTATCGCAATCATAGAATACGCAATCTTTATTGCCGCGACGGTCAAGCTGAATCATATACTTCAATGAATATGGGAAAATAGGATAATTGCCGACAAGCTTAGACGCGCCAATGCAGCCGCTCTCTTCACCAGTAGTGATAATTATATGTGGACGTAATTTGGTATGCTTGATAATTTCGAGAATCGCATAGATGCCTGCGCGATCGTCGGCGCCCATGCCGCTAGGACTCCACATAACGGTTTGTTTCGAATCGTAGAAAAAATGCTTTGGAAAGCCCTTAAAAACTGTATCTGCATGAGCAATTAGAGCAACTGGGATATCACCTTCGGCGATTAGATAAGCTGGATTTTTTTCGATATTATTATAATTTTTTGAAATCAAAAAATCATACATCATGTTGAGAATATTCTGCTCACCAATTTTGCACAAAGTTCGAAAAGTCTTTATGTTATACACACTCTCACCTCTTTCATAATTATTTTATCATATTTTTTGAAAATAATCAAGAATTGTTCGTATAAGTGTGCAGTAACCTTTTTTCATATTCAGGCCGCATACAATAGTGACAAGATGAAATTGGCGACATGCAGCGCTGGCCGCAATTCATTCTATGCTTTACATATTCTTCTGTAATATTAGATCCATAGATTGTCTCTGAGCAGTTATAATTCGGAATCAACAGACTCAAATCATATTTGTAGTCTTTTGTATATAAATCGATTAAACTTTTTTCTTTAACCGTTGCGGCCGCATCTAGCTCAAATACATCGATGTAGTCTGCGTAAAGATTTAGATGTTGCGGCAATACCCAAAAATGATTAAGTCCATCTTCTCCTGTTTCGGCAAGCGCAGCATTCATACCAATATGCGGATTAGTGCGGATGGTAAAGCCTTGCGACCGCAGCTTTTTAAGTTGATCGCACTGAAAAACAAGTGGTTCTCCGACGATTAGATCTGTTGTTCTATAATATTGACAAATTTTAATCATTGCCCAAGTCGTCGCAGGATAATGATACATAATGCGCCGCCATTGATCTTCGAAAGGCGCAGTATTCTTTGCATATGTAATAAAATCAGTAAAATCAAAAAAATCATATGAAAAATTTGTTGACTCTTGTAGCGCGCGCAGCTTTTCAATGGATGGCATTTTAATGTCATTTAAATTCAAAATTTCCATAATGATGCGCTTATCTTTATGCGCATTTGAATAATCGATTGCTTCATTCATCATGCGGAAGGGGAAGCGCACTTCTTGTGTTCTCTCTGTTACTAATGTGTAGTTATTGACGCATAGTTTCATATTTTACATCTCCTTTAGTAAAAAAAGAAGCGGCATCGCCGCTTTAGTTGGGTGTGGGAAGGCGATAGGTGGTAGTGCGACGAGCAGTCTTACCTTCCTCTTTCATCATTACCATCTCACGAATCGCAAAGCCAGCTTCCACCATCTTGCTAAGCCGGTAAGAAATCTTGCTGGGGGTTGCATCTTCGCTATTAATTTTCTCTAGAATTTCAGGAATGGTCTGCGGCTCAATAGACAAGGATTCAGCAATCTGCGCGGCCAATTCATCCTGCGCCTTGTTGTTGCGCTTTGCGCTCTTGGCGGCTGCCGCATTACGCTTATCAAGCAGCTCCAACTCATGGTCGATGAAGGCAATCAGTCGTTCGCTATTTTCAGAGGTTTCGGCCAGTACACGCAGCTCATTGAGGTTATCGCGCTTAGTCATATTTGTTATCTTCCTTTCTTCATCTTACATAAGTATTATATCAAAATTTTTTGTATTTTTAAAGTCTTACTCCACTTCACCGAGTTTATCAATTACATACTGACGGTAATCTTCCCACAATTCATCAAGGCAAGACAAACGCGCGTTCTCACGCTCATGCGCGTACATAAAGTCGCCATTTTCGTCCAATCGATAATCCATAAGCTTGTATAGAATACTGATAGAAACTGTCCGAGGATCAAGCAAATGCTCCTGAGAAAAAACGGGAATAGAGCTATACTTATCGAACACAAAGCTATTCGGCAAGAAAGTAATTCCCAATTCTTTTACACAATCAGGACAAATCTGTAAATCTACATAAGGGGTCATATAAGCATGGTTTTCGGTCAAATCGCAGAACAGATGCTTATCAAAAGGCACTTGTACCTGAACGGCGTCTTCAGTAAGAATATCAGTTTGGCAAATGGGGCAATTTATTACATTATTATAATAACAATCTTCGCAATAGAGTTCATCATTGGGGCCATAAAAGTGTTCGTCGTCGGTGGTAAGAACACAGCCGCATCCTTCGCAACAATCGACATGGCGGCAATTTCTGCAGCACAGAGTTCCGGCCTCGCCGTCATCATAAGGAATCTCCTCGCCGCAATTCATGCAGTTGGCAACACCAGAATAATTGATTTCATAGTAATGATTCCGCGCATTGGCCACATCAATACTAGGAGACATCAACATATTAGTATTGACATCATTGTACATATAGTTAGTTACATAATAGATGCTATTGTTGGTTCTGTCTTCCCAATCATGAATGGGAAGAATTTCATCAACACATTCCAGCCCAAGATTAGTCCGCGCCAGTTCCTTTACCCATTTAATGCACTCGCGAGAAAGCTCATCACTAGCGTAGGGATAATTGCGGTTACACATAATGCCGTTTTTGTCAATGACAATCCAAGCCCGCCACTTCTTAGAAGGCCAGGTATAACCATCAAAATACATTTCTTGCACTTCAGATTTCAGATAAGCGCAAATGACCTTCGGACTATTCATCATCTCTACGGTGCCGAGACGATAACAACCTTCTTCTTTCCAAGACATGCACGAAGACCAGCCATTGTCATTGTCAGAAGCGGTTGCATAATCAAGAGGATGAATGGAGAGACAAAGCTCGCCAGTCACAGTCTTCTGATTGAGAATGCGGGAATGGTCAAGACGCAACTGTTCGAAGTCGTTGGTCAAGTCTTGATGGCCAGCTGCCGCAAGCGCCACGCAAACTTTACGAATAGCGCGCATAATCTTTTCACCTTCATTGAGTTTGATGGTCTTCTGGCCAATAGTCGCCTGAATTTTGCGAGTAAGAGTGCCGCCCATCAGAACATAGGTGTTGTTCCAATCCAGAATTTCGTTGTAGAAGTCTTCATCTTCTTCACTATTGAACTTGTATGTCCAATGAGTCATCACTGCGCCCAACTCATCGCGCACCTGTTCGCGCAGGCTATTGAAGAAGCGCTGATGTTCGTAGAGAAGATTAGCCAGACTCAGCTTGATTTCTTCATCGGGCCGCTCATAGTGCACAGGCTTGGAAATAGTCAAACCATTGCTGCCCAAAAGAGTGTAAAGATACTCATTCTTGGCGGGTTCCCAATACTGAAGCAGAGTTTCTGCGGTGCCGTGGAAGCAATCATCGGAAGCGTTGTAGCGGCGGCAGTATGCCACGAAATTGCTCATATCATAGTCTTGAATCTTCACTAAGAACATCTCCTCTCTCAACCTTACATATATATTATATCAAAAATTTTTTGATTTTTCAAAGGAGCCTCACCAAGGCTGTTGAGGCTCCTCACAATAATCAGGTTCGTCATTAGAGAAATATTCTTCAGCTTGCCGCACATATTCAGCGCGATTCTTGGCAAGGCGGCGCTTAGTAGCGAGAAAATTAAAAAGTTCCTTCTCTTGTTCAGTCAGGTTCCAGTTATCATAGCGCTCATCCATACTAAGCTCCTCCTCTTTTATTTTCTATATATATTATATTATTTTTATTTTAAATTATCAAGTGCCGGACTTGGCGGCATAGGTTTCGTAAGTCGTTTTCATAGTGTTATAAGCTTTTTCGCTATTGTAACCGATAATGAAGCCGCAGCTGTCTTGATCTTTATAGTGGAGGATGGTAATTAGGTAATCGGCGCTCCATGTACTGTCATAGGCTGTTGTATCTGTGCGCACGACAAAAGCATTAAGGAAATCACAAACAGCGACACCCATAGATTGAGATTCAGAACCAGTTATAGGTTCAGTCTCATTCTTTTTAAAGATGGTGGCGCTCCATGCTTGTGCATTATCCCAGAAGTCGCGCACAGCTCCTGCATTCGGTGCATCAACAGCACTCCAAAGGATAGTGGCGGTTTGTTCACTATTTTGCATGGCGGTGGATAGCCCTGCCGAAATTTGAGATAGAACACTTATCAAATATTGTCCATTGACTTTTGCTTTTGTGGTATCGTAGGACGGCTTATCGGGGGTATCAATTATATAAGCCGAATCATAAGCGTTTGCGGCGATAATGCCGGTGACGTCAATTTTAAAGTAATCATCTATGATGTTACGCTTTTGCGGCTTCCAGCTAAAGTAAATACCGGTAATTTTATTTTTGTCAGACCACATTGGCTTAAAATAATAATCACTAATTGCAGTTGTTAGTTGAAGGAGAGTGGCCGGAGTATCGGTCGCCGCCATTGTAGTTTGCCAAGAGTCAGTAAAGAGAACTTCTCGGGTTGTATCACGATAAACGGCAAAATCGACGCAATAATCGGCATTATAGGTTGCATCGCTATCTGCACTCGTCCAATCAATAGTGCATAATGGTTCTGTGTCTGCGGTAATGTCCCAATTGTTGCCGTATAAAAATGTCGCCATGTCAAGGTCTGTGCCGGAAAACTGCGACCAAGAGACGATCGTATTGGTAAGCCCTTGCGCCGAATTGGCTTCCGCCACGGAATTCAGCACGGAGTAGAGTTTGCTAATGTGACGGTAGAAGTAGGAGGCCTCTGTAGAGGGAAAACCGTCGGAAGTGGAGACGGCAAAATCGACGGGGATGACTTGATTGGGCGCGACCACCGCATTGTAAGCTAGCGCGGCATCAGCCAATTCATCGGCAAATGTATATGCGGCATCACAACTTATAATGAGACCGCATGGATATTCCTCGTTTTGGGCAAAAATGAATAACCACGAGTAGCCGGCTGCGGCAAGTGGTGCTAGCACGTTCTGGGTGAACGGAGCATTTTCGTCACAGGCTCCGAAATTTGCGCCGGAACCTATTTCGGCGCCGCTACGATTTCCGTATGTGTAAGCGGTATCGGCATCAGCATGCGTATAGGGATTGAAGTCATAGTCGGCAGCATCCTTAGATAGGAGCGTCGGCCATACAACTTGCTGATACTTCGCCGCAAATGTTTTAAAGAGAACGTTTGTTCGCTCGCTGCTCGATTTGGCGGCGGACGTTATTGCGCTATTGATCAATGTGATTACTTTGTCATAATTTAAATCAACAGACAAAGAATCATTATAAATTTTTTCAATGTCCGCGGCGGGTGTAAATGTTTCAGCCATTTTTAATTACTCCTAACTCTATTGCTATTTGGACAACTCGCTCTTCTGAACACGAAAGGAGCTCCATATAATATGATTTTGCTGCCGGGGTATTGGTTGCGAAGGCTGCTGCGCCTAACTGTTGGAGAAGGTAATTTCGTAAATTCATTTTAAAGATTTCTCCTTTGCTTCACAAGTGTTAGTGATGAGTTGCGCTACTGTAATGGGGCCTATGCCGCGCGGCACTGGTGTATAGGCTCGGCAGACTTGCTGCGCCTCTTTAGAGAGATCGCCGCACGTGCCGCCGCAATTAACAGAAATATTAATGTAGATAGCGTTGGGGTTTACGTTATCAAGAGTGATAAGATCGGGAGTGGCGGCGGCGCAGAATATATAATCGGCACAGCTGCACAGAGTTTTGAGGAGCGAAGGAGGGGTGTGGGAATGGCATGTTGTTACTGTCGCGTCGGCATTGAGAAGGAGCCGGCTTAGGGGTTTGCCGACAATGTCGCTGCGGCCAATCACTACGCAGTGGGTGCCGCGCAGTGGGTATTGGTAGTATTGGAGAAGACCGATAATTCCGGTGGGAGTACAGGGAGTAAAGGAGGATAGAGGATTGAAGCCATCAACGTCTTTTGTAGGAGAGATAAGGCGTTGAATGGCGGCGACATCGTAGCCGGAAGGGAGGGGCAGCTGCACGATGATGCCATCAGTTTCTTCACTATTGTTGTGGAATTTTATTGTATTAATGATTTCTTCATAAGAAGAACAAGTTACTATTTCAACGAAAACATTTGTTCGCTCTCCGGCACGTACTTTATTGCGCATATAGAGCTTAGAAGCATCATCGGCGTAAATAGTTGTAATCACTACTAATTTTACATGGTGAGAAGAAGTGTAATTTCTTGCGGTTTCTTCTAAGTGATTAGCATATGCCTTACAATTGATTATTTCGCTCATCTTTTTTCACCTTTCTTTTGATTTTATTATAACAAAAAATTTTTTAAGAGTCAAGTGCTGCTCGCTATGCTCGCTATCGCTCGCTTTTACGTGATAAATTATCATTCGCTTCGCTGCTCACTTCGTTCGCTGCTTCGCTCATGATAATTTATCACTATGCGCGAAGTTAGTTGCCACTAACTGAGTTAGTCATGACTAACCTCGCCGTTTATAGGCGAACGCAGTAAGCCTTGCTTTTTTAAAAAATTTTTGGTATAATAAAAAGGTAAAATTTAGGGGAAAATTTTACTACATGCTTGGGAAAAAATCATTAAAATTACCTATTATTTAAAATTAAATAATTATTTAATTTTTTAAATAATTATACTAAAAATGCAGGCAATTTTTTCTACTTACTTCGGAAGTTTTAATTTTTTTTCCTTATTAGTTAAAATTAAGCAATTATTTAATTTTTGGGTGGAGAGTTAGATAAATGTTCTAAAGATATGGGAAATTTTTTCTACTTGCTTGGGACAAAAGCTAATAAAATTACCATTGTATCGTTCTCTTTTTATGAGAGGAGGTGGATACAAATTGGTTGAAAAACGTTTTCCCGCCGATGTTCAGAGGGAGTTGAAAGATAAAAAAGTAGATGCCGAATTATATGCTTACTTATAGTCAGTTTCGTATCCAGAGAATGGTGATACTATTGTAAAAAAGAGCGATCTTGGCACTTAGGCATAGATATGTGAAAAAATGGCAAAAAGATGTCAATAAAAACGTATCGAGCGCATTTAATTGAACGCGGATACGTAATTGAAGAGAACGATGAATTTGTTTTGCCGCCGAAGGAAGATATATTTTTATTATTGCCTCTTGATACGATTAATTTTATTTAGGATACTTTAAGAGAGCCTGTGATTAAAACTTATATTTATTTAGGATAGCGATATAAATATAAGAAAAATTATATTTTTACAGAAAAAGAAGTTGCTGAACATTTAGGCATAAATGTTACTGGTAATGGTGGTGCTTATAATCGTATTAGAAATTATTTGTATGCGTTGCGCAATAATGGGTTAATTGATTTTGAGTGTTTATATGTCCGCGGTTGAAATTAACGGGGTGGAGCGCGAATTTTAAGATGGGCCGGTGAGGTAGGCAATTTTTTCTACTTAGAGTAGGCAATTTTTTCTACCATATCTAAATAATGCTCGCTTCGCTCGCTCCTATAATATAATATCACTCACTTCGTTCGTGATATTATATTATAGGGGAAACGATTCGCTTCGCGAATCGTTTCCTAGCAGTTTTAGACGAGCGAACGAAGTGAGCGAGTCAGCTTTAGACGAGCGAACGAAGTGAGCGAGTCAGTCAGAAAGGAATAATGAAAAGATGACTAATAAGATTATTTATACTCGCAGGATTGCGATGAAACTAATTGAAATGGGTAATGTGCCGGTGGGCACTACACCAAATCCCACTAAGCCGAATTTTTTGTGTTGGATATTTGCGGTGACGCCTAAGTTTGAGAAGGATTTAGGAAGCTTAATGTCTGCGAGTCACTAACTCGCAACTCGCTAGGAAAAATTGCGCGAAGCGCAATTTTTCCGTTATTATATTATAT
>CAVKBL010000003.1:0-143546 GCA_963654805.1 Lachnospiraceae bacterium
AGAAAACCACAAAAGACATGCTGAAATTCAGTTGGACAGTGTTGCACTATTCACTTGAATTGGCGTTTCGTGAATGTTGCAGCTTTGGCTCTGGCGGTCGTTAGCATCCGCGCTAGTAGCGGAAGGACCCGCGAAGTGGGAGGCGAGCGATAGCGAGGACCAGAAGAGCAAAGGCTGCAACATTGCGTTTGCCCGCGTACAGGGTCGCGAAGCGACAGCGAGCAAAAGGCTCTGTCTTATCTGATAATACAGAACCACGCTGACTTTCTATGAAAGAGCGGACTCCCGATAAAATTTTCAAATGAACCAGAAACTGCCTCTTAAAGTAATCGTTAAAAGATTACAAACTTATTTTTTACCGCTTACTGAAGAAAATCGAATAGAGCAACGGCACGAAGAACAGGGTCGCTATCGTGCTGAAAAGCAGACCGCCCATTATGGTTACGGCCATAGAGCCGAACATGGCATCCTTCACAAGAGGGATCATCCCGAGAATCGTAGTAAACGAAGCCATCATCACGGCGCGGAACCTCGTCTGCGAACTGGAAACCAGAGCTTCCTGCAAATCCTTGCCCGAAGCTATCTGGGAGTTGATCTCATCCATAAGCACGATGCAGTTCTTCATCATCATGCCGACCAGCCCTATCGCCCCCACTATGGCGCAGAAAGTGAAAGTCTTCCCGCTAATGAGCATCGCTCCCACTATCCCCACTCCCAAAAGCGGGATACAGCACAGGATGACAAGAGGCTTGCGATAATCCTTGAAAAGAAGAATAAGTATCGCGATTATCAATATGACGGCTATGGGGATATTGGCAAACAGCGACTTCATGGTAGCATCACTAGCGCCCTTCTCCCCCTGCCATGTCATAGAATACCCCTCAGGCAGAGAAAGTCTGTTCAGCCTTTTCTCCAATATGACACGCGCACTCTCAGTCTCCACTCCGCTTACCGGAGAGCACATGACTGTCTGTGAACGCTGCCCGTTATAACGCGGCACTACAGGACTCTCCCATTCGATATCGACCCCGTCGCTGACCTGTCTCACAGGTCTTGTCCCGAACACAGATTCTATGATGTCGGATTTCTCCAAAGTGCCGGTCTTGAGTTTCAGAAGATTCTCCTCACTGACGACCCCGGCTATGTTAGGAACAGTCTGCATTACAGGCACGTTTTCCAGATCATCTATAGGCGTCCCGTCCCCCTGCACGCATTTCACATAGATGGTATTCTGTCTGCTGCCGTTATAGAATGTCGATACGGGAAGACCGCCCCCGGCCATCATCATCGACATGGCCACATCACTTCTGCTCACCCCGGCGCTTCTGGCATCCACTTGATTATAAGCCACGTTAAGCACAGGGACGTCACCTGAACGGTCCGTCGTCACAAGACAGATCTCCGGGATGGAGCGCATGATGCACTGCGCCGAATCGGCAAGAGCCTGAAGCACCGAAGGGTCAGGACCGGTAAAGACCACCTCTATCGGATACTTCTTATACATTATATTATAGCGCTTCAGCTTAACATAGGCATCGGGATACATGGCAGTAAGCGTATTCTGAATCTCGTCGACATTCCTTTCCAAAGCCCGTGCGTCAGTAAAATCTATTATCAGTTCGCCATAAGAAAGCGACGGCGTGGCTATGCTTCGCACCAGATTATATCTGGCAGGTGTTCCGCCAAGTGAAGTGGTGACATTTGTAATTTCCGGACGCTCCTGTAGCCACTGCCGTATCTCGGTAAGGTCTGCGGCCACCCTTGCGGGACTTGTCCCCTCCGGCAACTTATACTCCATATATAATTGGTTGTAAGTCATATCGGGAAAGAACCCGCGCCTCACATATTTAAATCCATATACTGCGAGCCCCACCAGTGCGAAAGCGATAAGGACAGATGCCAATTTGTGATTGAGCGAACAGGTGACAGCCTTCCTCAAGAACCTGTATGCCCGTCCGTCATACAGACCAGTCTGCTCCCCAGAGCCGGTTTTCTCATATTCAGGACATCTGAACATCCTGTCCGCCATAAGCGGCACATGCACTAAAGCCAGAATCCAGCTGAGAAGCAGAGAAACAGCCAGCACGATAAACAGGTCGCGTATATAAACTCCCGCCGTATCGGGAGACAGCGCTATCGGCAGAAAAGACAAGATGGCTATGATGGTAGCCCCCAGAAGCGGCATGGCCGTCTTCCTGCCAATCCCGGTCATCGCCTCGCGTCGCGGTGTTCCCCGTTTTAGCGCCACCAGTATCCCGTCCGTAATGACTATGGCATTATCCACCAGCATGCCCATGGCGAAGATGAACGATGCCAATGACACCCTCTGCATAGTCCCGTCCATCGCGCCGAGAAACAGGAAAGAACCTACTACTATTATAACCAGGCTGATTCCTATCATAAGCCCGCTCCTGAACCCCATCGTAAGCATCAGAATGGCTATCACTATCAGAACGGATTCTATAAGATTTATGGCAAACGTAGTAAGTGAAGCGCCGACCTGCTGAGGCTGGAAAAACACCTTATGACATTCTATCCCCGCGGGAAGGGAATTCTCGGCGATCTCTTCCATCCTTTTTTCCACCTTCCTCCCCACTTTCATTATGTCCGTCCCAGACTCGGCGGCTATTGCCATACCGACAGCACGCGCTCCATTATACTGCATCGAGGTGCGCTGCGGATCTTCGTACGCTTTCTCGACAACGGCTATATCCCTCAGACGAAGCTGATCGTCTTCATGCCCCTGGATAATCATGTCGCCTATCTGCTCGGCGGAACGGAATTTATCACCCACAGCGACCCTTATGCGTCTGTCTCCGTTATCATAGTAACCGGAATACAAGGTCGCGTTCTGCCCGTTAAGAGTGGAAAGAATCTCCAGAGGAGATACGCCAAGCGCCGCCAATTTTTCGGATGTCAACGATATGTTTATGCAGTCCTTTCTCTTTCCGTAAAGATTCACTCTGGCCACACCGTCTATGTTACCTGTCTCTCTTTTGAGAAACTCCGCATAATCATCCAGTTCATCATCGCTGAACCCGTCTCCGGTAATGGCATAGAACATCCCGTACACCAGTCCGAAGTCATCCTGCACGGACACCGTCACCTCCGAAGGCAGCGACACATCCGCCACCTTACGCCGGAGCATATCCCAGCACTGCTCTATGTCGCCATCTTTGACATTGCCGTTAAGTTCCACCTCTATGACGCAGAAATCATCGTAAGAATAACTGCTGACCCTGCTGACATCTCCCATGGCACGTATGCTCTTCTCCAAAGGGTCAGTCACCTCCAATTCCACCTGATGCGCGGATGCTCCCGGATATGTGGCGGCGACCATGGCCAATTTGACCTTGATCTCCGGGTCTTCAAGCTTACTCATGTCATAAGCGGAATATACTCCGCCCACAAGGAGCACGGCTATAAGAAAATAAACGAGCTTACTGTTACCGAACGCCCATGAACCGAAATCCAGTTTCATAACAACCCTCCCACATTAGAAGACGCCACCTTAGGAAGAGCCTTCACCCTCTGCCCTTCGATCAGCTTTTGCACGCCGGCCGTAATTACCTCTTCTCCGAGTGCCAATCCGTTAAGCACAGCGACCATCCCGTCTGAACGGATGGCCCCGAGTTCCACCTGTCTTTTTTCAACGCGGCCGTCTGACAAAATCCACACACACGATTTTCCGTTATCTGCGAATATGGAAGAAGAAGGGACTGATATCACGCTCCCGCCACTTTTTTTCTCATATATTTTCACGATGGCATTCATTCCCGGAGCCACGGCTGGCTTATCTGAATCTATAGCCAGACGAATGGTATAGAGTTGATTGGCATTGGCCTTGGGACTGGCCGCGATATAGCGAAGCGGTACGCTCCGACCGTTAAGAAAATCAAAGCCGGCTTCGTACCGGCACTTCCCGTTCACCAGAAGATAATCTTTGGCCGGCACATTTATCTCCACTTCCAGAGAATCTCCGGATATGACAGAAAGAACTCTCATTCCGGCTCCAACCACAGAAGGCGCATCAAAATAGTGCTTCTGTACCTTACCGGAAAACGGAGCGTATATTTTGGTATCGGCCAATTGGTTCCTACAGTTTTCGTACTTGGACTCCATCTGTTTGAGCCCATAACGGGCTTTATCGTAATTGGAAGCCGTAACGGCATTCTCATGATAAAGTCTCATCACCCTTTCGGCATCCACCTTCACATTAGTATATTCAGCCTCCGCCGCCTCCAGCTGAAGTCTATAATCTCTGTCGTCCAATTCTGCCAACAGCTGGCCTCGGGTTACGCTCTCGCCGTCTCCAACATATATTTTCTTCAGTTTTCCGGCTACCTGAAAAGACATGCCGACTTCCTGTGAAGCCTTCACTCTTCCCGGATATTCAAGCGGGCGTTCCTTTTCGCTGACGCCCACCGTCTCAGTCTTTACATACTGAACTTTCTCCACACTTTCACCTTGCCTCACGCAAGAAACTGTCATGACGGATGCCAATACGCATCCTATCTGCAAAACATTAACTCTTCTGACCATTTTTACTTCCTTTATCACCGCTATCCTTTAATAAAATTCGGAAACCTTTTCAAAACAACATCCGGTACCGGCAAAACAGTTACCGGATATCATCCCCCCGTTTGTCATTTACCGGATGCAAAGTTGAGAAGCGACAGCATCGCCATCAAGTTTATATTTTGTTCAGGATTGTTCAATTTGTACTATTTTTAGCAAAATTGGCCCGAAACACATTAAAAATTCTTTATTTTGCGCAAAAATCACACGAAATGGACAACACCAATCTTCCTGAAATCGGACTTTTCCAAATTTCGAAAAACGAAATAGAGACACAAGGACGTATTCTCAAAGTGGACAGGAACGGCTTTTTTTTCTGCCGTCAAGGAGAAATCACGGTCATCTTCGAGGACCGGACATATAGACTGCAAAAAGGCGATATTTTCGTATATATACCTCACAGCACCATCTATATACACTGCATGAGTGATGATATCTCGGGAGTCCTGGGACTCGCACGCTTCGAGTTCGTCCTTTCCACCATACAGGCGATCTCTGAGAGTTTCAGCTATCTTTATTTCAAGAACAATCCATGCATGTCCCTGAGCCAAGAAGGTCAGACGCATCTGGAAGAACTTTTCTCCGCCATCGATGCCCGTTCGTATCAATGCGAGAATCCTATCGTATATCAGATACTTCTCGGCTTGATGAAAGCGTTGTGCTATCAGATAATGTATGAATATTTCTCGGGGAAACCGGCGGAGGAGATTTCCACCAGTCATCAGGACATCATCTTTCAGAAATTCATGGCTTCCCTACATAAGAATTATATGAAAAGCCGCCAGGTATCGTTCTATGCACAAGATAGTTGTCTATCGCCGAGATATTTTTCTGCCATAATTAAAGAACAAACCGGACGAACAGCCTCTGACTGGATTACATCCATAGTCATAGGAGAAGCAAAAAGGCTCCTCAAAGATCCGGAAAACAGCATCAAGGACGTATCTTTCAAACTCGGTTTCCCGAACCAGTCATTTTTCGGCCGCTATTTTTACAAATATACCGCTTTGACTCCGTCTGCTTATAGAGCTTCCTCCTTTAAAAAATTACCCCTCTAACAAGTAGTCAGAAGGGCAGCTTTTCCTGAAAGTGGGATAATTTTTATGTCTTTGTCCTCTGAGGCGAGCGCCAAGGCGCACTCACCGGCCACATGTCGTTTGCGCACCCAATGAGTGCACATAACCACGAAAATTTGCACTTATTGAGTGAAATTTCTATATTCGCGGAACAAAACAGATAAAATTCAGTCAATTATGGTAGACGAGTCCTTATATGCGTATATGCGCCTGCAGCTGGAGCTTACGACAAGCAACATTCACCGCTATCTTTATAATACAGTAAATTGGAATGCCAGAATGGTAGCGATAACTGGAGCCCGAGGCGTAGGCAAATCCACAATGGTGCTGCAGTATATCAAATCCCTGCCCTCCGACTGCAAGACCCTATATGTATCTGCAGACCATACCTACTTCTCCACGAACTCACTCATAAAAGTGGCTGACGACTTTTCAAAAGACGGAGGTAATCTTCTGGTTATAGATGAAGTCCACAGATATCCGGACTGGTCCCGTGAGCTCAAACAGATTTATGACACTCATCCAGACCTGCGCGTAATATTCACGGGATCCTCCGTACTGGACATCCTGGACGGGGTGGCGGATCTGAGCAGAAGAGTGTTGCCATATACCTTATACGGGCTTTCATTCCGGGAATATCTGCTGCTTTTTCACGGCATCACCTGTGCAAAGTTTTCATTGGATGATATTCTTGCAGGCAAAGCGGTGATTGAAGGTGTACTTCATCCGCTGCCGCTTTTCCGGCAATACCTTGAATCAGGGTACTATCCCTTCGCCATCGAAGGAGATTTCCCTCTAAGAATGCAGAATGTCATAAGCAAAACCATTGAGTCCGACATTTCGCAATATGCCGACCTAAAGGCTTCCACGGCCAAAAAGTTGAAGAAAATGCTTGTTGTCATTTCAAAACTCGCCCCATTCAAGCCCAATGCCGACAGCCTTGCTTCAGAAATAGGAGTAAGCCGCAACAATGTTCCGGACTATCTCGAATTGTTGGAAAGAGCGCAACTGATAGGACAACTCCGGGACGACACCGGTGGCATACGAGGACTTGGCAAAGTGGAAAAAGTCTATATAGACAACCCGAACCTTATGTCCGTTCTCTCTGGCAGCGAAGCTAACATCGGAAATATGCGGGAAACCTTCTTCTATAATCAGATGAGGGTGAGAAACGACGTGATCTCGTCAAGGGTTGCAGACTTCAAAATCGGGGGCAGGACCTTTGAAATCGGTGGCAAGAACAAGGGCCGGAAACAGATTGCGAATGTTTCAAACTCCTTCATCGTGAAAGACGATATCGAATTTACCCACGACAACATCATCCCACTCTGGGCTTTCGGTCTTAATTACTAAAAAATTACCCCTCTAACAAGTAGTCAGAAGGGTAGCTTTTTCTAAAAGTGGGGTGATTTTTACGTCTTTGTCCTCTGAAGCGAGCGCCAAGGCACATTCTCCCGGGCTAAGCCGGACAGTGCCGGAAGACGATTCCAACAGGACCTCACCTTCGACGGCTATCAGCACCTTAAACTCTGCATCAACACTCTGCACAAATGGCTTGTCAAGACTGAGAAGGTCCGTGCAGAACTGCGGACAGTGAACAAGCTCACAGGCCTTGTTCTCCTCCACGGTATAATGCGTCCTGTAGTCGTCGTGTACGGTATAGTCTATCGCATCCTTGGCCTGCTCGGTGTGGAGCTGGCGCGGCTTTCCGTCAAGCCCGAGGCGTCCATAATCGTAGATGCGGTATGTAATGTCAGAAGTCTGCTGAATCTCAGCCAGATAACATCCTCCTCCTATGGCGTGTATCCTGCCTGCCGGAAGAAAGAACACATCTCCCTTGCTTACCTTATAGTCTTGAAGCACATCCGTAATCCTGTCCTGCTCGACCAGAGATACATATTCCTGCGGAGTGATGGCCTTCTTAAGTCCGCTTATAAGATGCGCACCCTCGGAAGCCCCGATGATGTACCACATCTCTGTCTTGCCTTTGCAGTTATGTCTGGCCGCAGCAAGCTCGTCGTTCGGATGCACCTGTATGGACAGGTCACGCTTGGCATCGATGAATTTGATCAGAAGAGGAAACTGCCCGGGATATATGTCAGTAATCTTAGATCCCTTCTTGGGGCCTTCAGCGACTACGGACTCGCTGCCGGGGACAGAAGAAAGCACCCAGCTTTCCGTGCCCCAGACAAGAGTTTTAAGTATCGATGTGAATTTATACATACTATATCAGCGGCTCGGCGGTCATGCTCTCAGGCTGAGGTATGCCCATAATCTTAAGGATGGTAGGCGCAATGTTGCAGAGCGCTCCGTCCTTTACAGTCTTCACCTCATCTCCGGCATTGATGACCACGAACTGAACTGGATTAAGGGAATGTGCCGTATTAGGAGTGCCATCCTCGTTGACAGCATAATCGGCATTACCGTGATCGGCGGTAAGAAGAACTGCATATCCGTGCTCTATGGCGGTATCCACCACCTCACCCACGAGATTGTCCACCACTTCCACGGCCTTACAGATAGCGGGATAGACACCGGTATGACCTACCATATCACCGTTGGCGAAGTTAAGGATGATGGCATCTTCTTTCTCGCTTTTGAGCACGTCGATAAGTTTCGATGCCACTTCCGGTGCGCTCATCTCCGGCTGAAGGTCATATGTAGCCACTTTAGGAGAGTTAACCAGAATTCTGTCCTCGTTTTCAAAAGGCTCCTCGCGTCCTCCGTTGAAGAAGAAAGTCACATGTGCATACTTTTCCGTCTCGGCTATGCGAAGCTGTCTCTTTCCGGCCGCAGCGAGTGTCTCGCCAAGCGTCCCGGTAACCAGTTCCTTATCAAAAAGTATATGAAGGCCCTTGAACGAAGCGTCGTAAGGGGTCAGACAGCAATAGTACAGCGGAACGGTGTGCGTGCCCTGCTCCGGCATATCGGCCTGAGTAAGGACGGAAGTCATCTCGCGGGCGCGGTCATTACGGAAATTGAAGAATATGACGGTGTCCCCTGCCTCTATCTTAGCCAGCGGCTTACCTCCTTCGGTGATAACCACAGGCTTTATGAACTCATCGGTAACACCCTCATCATAAGAGGCTTGAATAGCCTGCTGCGCGCTTGTGAATTCCGCTCCCTTGCCATCAACGAGCATATCGTAAGCGGCCTTGATGCGGTCCCACCTCTTATCACGGTCCATGGCATAGAATCTTCCGCAGACAGTAGCCACCTTACCGGTAGAGACTGCCATATGCTCTTCGAGCTCTTTTACAAAGCCAAGTCCGCTGTGCGGATCCGTGTCACGGCCGTCCATAAAGCAGTGTACATAGACTTTCTCCAGGCCGAAACGCTTGGCCTCGGCGAGAATCTCATACACATGGTCAAGTGAAGAATGCACTCCTCCGTGAGAACAAAGTCCCATAAGATGAAGTTTGCCCCCGCTCTTCTTAGCGTTCTCAAACGCAGCGGATATCTCCTTATTCTGCAAAAGTTTATGTTCGCGACAAGCGATGTTGATCTTCACCAGATCCTGATAGACTACGCGCCCTGCACCTATATTCATATGCCCCACCTCGGAGTTTCCCATCTGTCCGTCCGGCAGTCCGACATACTCTCCGCAAGCCTGCAGAAGAGAATGCGGATATTTGGCACGGAGGGCATCTATATGAGGTGCCCCCTGTGTATAAATGGCATTGCTGTGGTCGTGACGTCCTTCGCCCCAACCATCCAAAATCATCAAAAGAACTTTTTTACTCATATCTTCTTCTAACTGCACCGGAAGCCGTTTCAACCGCTCCGGCATTTACACTACTATTACTGATTATTCCAATCCGCGGGCGTGAAGCATGGCCTTCGAATCAGGTTCACGTCCGGCAAATTCGCGATAAAGCGTCATCGGTTCTTTGCTTCCGCCTCTTTCCAGGAACGTAGTCTTGAACTTATATGCCAATTCCTTATCCCACACTCCGTTCTTAGAAGCTTGGAATATGCTGAACGCATCCTTATCCAGAACTTCGGACCAAAGATAACCATAATATCCGGAGTCATAACCGCTTCCACCGAAAATATGGTTGAAATATGTGCTCTGATAACGGAAAGTAATCTCTTTCGGAAGACCGATTTCACGGGCCACCTTAGCCTCAAAAGCATCTATATCAACCCCTTCCACTGAAGTAAGTTCATGCCAGCGCATATCAAGGATGGAAGCCGCGCAAAGTTCGGTGGTCATGAATCCCTGATTGAACTTAAGAGCATTATTGATTTTGTCCACAAGAGCCTGCGGAATTACTTCACCTGCATCGTTTTTAGCATACTGCTCGAGCAGTTCCTTCTGGAAAGCCCAGTTCTCGTTAAACTGGGAGAACATCTCCACGAAATCTCGCTTCACGTTCGTGCCGCTCACGGACGGGTAATGACACTTCGAAAGCATACCGTGCAGGGCGTGTCCGAACTCGTGGAAAGTGGTCTGCACGTCATCTATGCTCATATACTCCGACAGATTGCCTACATTCACGATAATAGGACGGATGTCATTTCCCTGAGCGTCCACCCATTGGCCACGGACATTGTTCATCCACGCGCCACCCCTCTTGCTCGGGCGAGGGAAAAGGTCCGTAGTAAGAATACCCACAAGCGAACCGTCAGGATTGGTCACCTTCCAAGTGGTCACCTTCTCAGAGTTATAACTCGGCACTCCGCTGAGTTTTTCCACATTCACCCCGTAAAGCATATTGGCGGCGGTGAATATTCCGTTCAGCACATTGTCGGCTTTGAAATATGTGCTTACCAGATCTTCGTCCAGGTCATACTTGGCTCTGCGGACCTTCTCGGCATAATACCACCAGTCCCACTGCTCTATACGGCTTTCCTTCGGAAGAAGTCCGGCCTTTATGTCCTGATCCATAACAGCCTGCATGTCCTTAAGCTCCTTTTTCGCCTTAAGCACAGCCGCATCCATTATTCCCTTCAAGAATTCATCCACAGTCTGAGGATTGGAAGCCATCTTGTCCGAAAGAGTGAAAGCCGCACTGTTTTCATATCCCAGGATATTGGCCTTGCGGGTACGAAGTGACACCAGCTCGAGAATCAGCGCACGGTTGTCATTCTCATTACCATTATGTCCGCGGCTGCGATAAGCCTCGTTATACTGCCGGCGGAGCTCACGGTCGGCGGTAGTGGTCATCTTCGTCGGATATTCACTCACGCTGAAGCCAAAGCGCTCCTGAAAAGCGTTGCTCTCGGCAAGTATGTTATTCCCTATCTTCTGGGTAAGTTCCGCGCAGCGCGCATTAATCTTTCGAAGTTCGCCCTGTGCCTCTTCATTCAGGCCAATTCCCTCACGCTCAAATCCTTCATACCAATTTTTCAGGACTATCTGCTGTTCGCGGCTAAGAGCGCCCTGATCACTCTCCCACACCGCTTTCACCCTCAGGTAAAGAGCCTTGTTGAAATTAATGTCGGCGCTGTGATCACTGAGCATAGGGATCACCTTTTCCAGCACGGCATCAAGTTCAGGGGTCTGATCGGTCTCGGCTACATTGAAAAGCACACCCTCCACCTTCGAAAGGAGATCCCCCGACAGTTCAAGAGGAGCAATCGTATTCTCGAATGTAGGAGCGGCCGGGTTTGAAGTTATAGCCTCTATCTGCTTTCTCTGCTGCTCTATGCCGGCCTGCACTGCAGGAACATAATCAGAGGTTTTTATCTTATCGAACGGTGGGATACCATAAGGGGTATCCCACTGTGAGAGAAACGGATTGTTATGACAAGACGTTAAAGACATAGCCATTACAAATATTGCAAGTGATTTTTTCATTACTTTTCTACCACTATGTCGTCCAGACTGTTAACTATGAACTGTACGCTTCCCTGATAAAGAGTGAGCACACCGGTAAGAGACACCGTAGCCGTGCCATCGAGCACTTCCTGAGGTATCTTCTGATCGCAGAATTTCGAATATCCGCTGGTACGGAGCTGAATCTCTGTACTTCCCATCTTGAAATATTGGCTTACGGAATATCCGTTAGCGTTTTTCGCCAGGCAGTACCTTGGCCACATCTTCACGAGATTGTCCGGTTTGAGCCTATCCTCGGCGAGGGCGGCATCTTCCTCTGCCTCAGGATATTTACCATATACCCAGTAATATACGTTACGGCAGAAGGTTGCATCCTGAAGATCAACTATGTTCTCATAAAACGGAGCATCTGCCTTCTTAAGATATGTAAGATCCACGCTTCCCACTTCCCCATAATTCTGGTCATTGGCATTGCCTATCTTGGCAGAATCCCAGTCGCCTCTCTGAAGGCGGGTGAGGAAGTTCGATTTGCTCATGGCCCAGGTATCTATCCCCCAAGTCTGATCTGAAAGGAACACGCGGTTATTGGAGTTCTTGTTCGATTCCTCGCCACTGAGATAAAGAAGAGCGAAAGCCTCTCCGCCATATTTCAAACCCTTGAGAGTTACAAGCGTACCCAGATAAGGGCAAGTGGAGATGGTTCCGTCTTTCGAAGGGAGATCACTTTCACTTATGACCTTAGGGGTCACAGGCTCCAGATTCTGAGGACTTTCCCTGAAGATATGCTCACGGATGACACGCTCCGAACGTATATAAGTGGTCTCATATTCGGTTCCATATGTTCCCATATAGAATTCAGAGCCTAACTGGGTCATGCCGTTACCGCCGTAACTTCCGGATTTATAGCCGTAACTTCCAAGTGACAGTCCGCTCGTATGCTCGGTCGGGCCGCACTTCACATATACCTTCTGACCTACTTTGTATTCGTTATAAAGAGCGCTCTTGCCTATCTTGACCTCTATTCCGCCGGTCTCGTCCTGAATATATATCTGATTATAGAAATTCCCCGGACGGTCATTCGAAATCACACGCCCAGCGATGACTATATCATCCTCTATGACAAACGGATTACCGTTTGAATAAAGTTTTGAAAGCTCCGCGATGGTATGGGTCACCTCTATGTCACCCGGCTGCACTATCTGCGAACCCTGAACATCCTCATAATGGGCAGGATCGTCATATTTGAATGTAATTACCGGAGAGAACTCTTCGCAAGAGGTGAGAAGAGCGCACAGAGCGACGGCTGTAAAAATTTGCTTTTTCATATTATACTCTCCTCCTTAGAATCTGAAATAAAGGTTCAACATATAATTGGCTCCCTGCATATAGAAATATTTGCTGTCGAAGCGATAATACCTGGTGTAGCTTCCGCTCTTGAGAAGACGGGTCTGCTCATAGCCTCCGGTCTTGATATCCCGGTTGTTAAGCAGGTTCTTCACTTCAAGGGAGAATCCGAACTGATACTTTCTCTGCAGATACCACGACTTTCCTACACTGAAGTTCACCACGTAAGCGGGAGCGAATTTCTCCTGCGAAGCCATATACTCTATCTCTTCTGCGCTAAGTCCCTGATTCACTATATCTTCTGAAAGATACCAGGACCTGCGATGCTCCTCGCGAGAAGAAGCCGAAAGCGAATCGTCAGGCCCCGCTACAGCGAGTTCCGTACGATAAAGAGGGTTCATGCTCAGGTAAGAATTGGCATAATAATTCATGCCAAGCGAGAAGAACCAATACGAAGGCAGGCGATAGTTAAGTCCCAGATTGGCGGCGAGCTGAGGGGTAGAAGGTACATAGTGCTTCTGAACCTTGGAAAGCTGATATTTACCATCCTCATCTATAATATAGTTACCGTCGGCGTCCTTCGCGTAGACAGGGTGTTCCTTCCAATAAGTGATAGGCTCGTTTTCCACCACTACCGCAGAGCTGTTATCCACTGTCTCTGTCATGACAGGGGTAGAAGTATAAACATACTCTCCCAGACTGAGCGCACCCTGAAGGGTGAGATTGGTGATGAAGAAAGGCACCTTGAAACCAAGCTCCACGCCCATATGCCTTTCGTCTATTCCCTTCATGGCGAAATTGGTGAATGATCGGTAAGAGTCATCGTAGAAACTCATCACCTTGCTCTGGTCGTTGATAGTGGTATAGAATGCGCTGAAACGCACGTTGTAACCGCCGTTGCTGTACTGGTAATTGACATCACCGGAGAAAGTCTTGGTGGTGGTGAGACCGTCCATCATGGTATTACGTGTACGAGGCGAGAGAAATACGCCGCTGAATTTAGGAGCGTCCTCGAAATAACCGACATTGGCATAGAAACGATGGCCTCCGGTGAGAACATACTCGGCACCGGCCTTGACACCTCCCACCACGAAGCCGGCCACGTCACTCTTGCCGTAAGAAGACTGGTAACCGCCGTCCTTCGTGAGGTTCACTCCGTCTATTATATAATCCGACCCGTCGGCTTTCTGGCCAGGGAAAAGACCGTTACGCATAAGACCCTCTCTCCAGAAGCTTTCGTATCCTATGCGAGCAGCCACATTAGCCTTGAAAGGACCGTCTTCGAATTTGCCGTTAGCCCAGAATTTGGCGCTGCGCACCTGAGCATAATAGTCATATCCGTATTTGTCTCCCTTCTTGAGCACCTGAGCTGTGCCTTTGTCAAGCCAATAATCCAGGTCGTACTGTATCTTCGCCTCGGAGAATGCGTAGTCGCGTTCAGCGAAATTGTTGATATTCAAGAAGTACTCTCCTCCGAGAAGATCCTTTACGGTCTGGAAATATTCCGTGCGGTTAACCCTTCCGTTGAATCCGCCGTTAAGGGTGAACCAGCTTACAGGAGACCACTTTCCGCTGAGCGCGAGATTAAGATCGTTCTGATCGGTGCGTCTGTCCTGAAGAACATATTTCGAACGCCCATCAGCCGAATTATAGTTTACGTTATACATATAGTCCCAGTTGATATGCTGGGTGGACGTATCGAAAAGCCAAGCCTCCCTCTGCTGAGCAGCCTGATAAGAGTCATAGCGCGAAAGGTCGGCATTCTCGTCGTAGAAATAACTTGGCAGATTACGATAGTAATCCGGACGCGGATCGGCCGAATCGTACCAGTCCAGAGCCGAGTAACCGTTACGTCCTGTCCTGAAAAGAAGCGCCGCGTCGAGTTCCAGGTCCGTGCTCGGAGTATAAGTATATTTGGCCACGAACACGGGCTCGAATGTGCTGCGTACGCGGGCGTTACGGATCTTGCCGTTCTGATAACCCCAGTTGGAGTTATACATATTGTCCTTCATAAGGTCATACACCTCCTGGGTGGAAGCGTTCTGAGCTCCTCTCTCGCCCGGTGTGGCGAATGTCATGAATGCCAATTTATGCTCGTCGCCGAACTTCTTCTCGGCTCCGGCATAATAAGAGAAATATTTATAGTACACGCCCTTGACCCAGTCGTTACCGCCTAGTCTCGCAGACACGTTCACCGCATAACTCCAGCCGTTGTCCATCACGCCCGAAGCGTAATTGGCCATAAGGCGCAGACGATAAAGCGCCGAATTGGAAAGCACACTGAAACGAAGGCCGGGACGCACCGATGAAGGGGTACCGTCTATGGAAGTGACACCGTTATATCCGCCGAAAGACAGTTCGTGCGAGTCCAGACCGATAGTGGTCTCCTTGGAACGCGTGGCCTCGTTAAGGCCGCTCCACAGCGAATAAGGCGAATAACCGGTAAGCGCGTCGTTGAGATGGATGCCTGCGAAAAGCACATCCTGCGTCTCGCTGTTATAACCTCTGTTCTTGAAACGCACGTCGCTGAAACCATAGCCCACTATGTTGTTATACGGATCATTGGCTCCGAAAAGAATAGACGGATTATCGGAATAACCGGAATCCTCCATGTCAAATTCGGCATAGCTGGAATCATCCGCCTCTTTGATGGCCTGTTCAGGAACCAGAGACACGAACATAAGGTCTCTGACGAAGCCTTCGACCGAAAGATTGATCTGCGAAGAAGCATACCCTTCAGCCTCAACCGTCAAGGTATATTTTCCGTCTTCAAGTCCTGTAATTTCGAATGTACCGTCCTGTCCGGATGTGGCGGAACCTATCAGGTCACCCCCCTGCAGAACGGTGATAGTGGCATCTGCGATAGGGGCTCTGCCGGCACGGCTTACGACCGTCGCCTTTACGCCTCCCACCTGCTGTGCGAGAGCGCATAGCGGAAGCAACAAAGCTGCACAGATGCTGGTCAGTGTTTTTTTCATTATGATTTTCTGTTAATTATTTGCCAATTACGATATATGTAGGATAGTGGTCCGAATAACCGCCTACGAAGGCCCCGTTCGAATATGTACGGAACGGGTATCCTTTGTATGTACCTTTCTGAGTGGTCATGAACGGACGCTTGAAGATGACTCCGTCATACCACACGCCGCGACCCTTGGTTACGGGCTGTATCTTGAGCCCCCCGTTCGGGGCGAATGTCAAATTATAGTTTACAAGTTCCTGGTCATAGATGCACCATACGCCCTGGTAGCAGAGCGAACCGTATCCTGCCTTTATCATGGAGATATACGGATTATAATAATCCTGCGGGCCTACCTGCTCGCGAGTTTCCTTACCATGAAGATAGGTGCACATGGACTCGTCGAACGGATCGTCGTTCATATCACCCATCATCACTATCTTGATGCCCGGGTGAAGGGCCTCCATCTTCTGCGCGTGGGCATAAGCTATCTCGGCACCGCGGCAACGGAGATTGCCGCCTTTGCCTCCCAGACGCGAAGGAAGGTGCATCACATAAAAAGCAAACTCTTCGCCGTCTATAAGTCCATAAACCATAAGAATGTCACGGGTACGGAAATAATCAGTGTCCGTATCGGAAAAATCTATATCCGACCCTTCGAATGTGAACGGAATGGCCTCGCTGTCCAGATATGTGAACTGGTCAGGTTTATAGAGAAGGGCCACGTCCACCCCGCGCCTGTCCGGGCTGTCATAGTGGACTATCTGATAATTGGCATCCACGATAGACTCCTGGCTCACCAGATCTTCGAGAACCAGACGGTTCTCCACTTCAGATACTCCCAGAATGGTGTGATATCTGCCGTTGTTTTTAGCCATCTCGGCTATGACCTTGGCCATATTACGCTGTTTGATGTCATATTTGGCCTGGGTCCATTTGTTTTTTCCTTCCGGAAGATACTCCGCATCGTTCGTTACCGGGTCATCGTAGATATCGAAGAGATTTTCGAGGTTATAGAACCCTATCACGTAATTCTGCTTCGTTTTCTGCCCATAGGCACAGAGGATCGTGGTAAAGATGCAGATTAGAAGGATTAACGATTTCTTCATATTCTCAAGTTAATTGATTATCGGTCAGTATTATTACTTCCAGCAAGCCACATTCGAAGGATCTTGGGCCTCCACCTTCGCGGCCTGACTTTCACCTATGGCCGCAGGAAGATTGACAAACAGATCCAGTCCTATCTTCTCTTCCAAAGCATCGATGGAGATAAGGTCACTCTGGTAGATGGCATCGCTGTCATACTCTTTATGTTCCAAATAAATGGCGGCACCGCAATACCCCGAATATCCATAAGTGCTTGAAGATTTACTGTAACGAAGCACTGCCTTATAGTATGCCACCGGCACGGCCACACGCTTTCCGTTATTGTCATAAACATAGCCCCCCACTGCATATTCCCCTCCGGAAGTTGTGGAATTCTCCTTTACCACGCAGCCTGTCACCACATAGAGTGTATCGCAGGAACGAGCCCAGCCCCTCACTTTTTCTTCAAGCGTTGACCAAATATATTGATTGAACTTCTGACCTATCTGCGGGGTCATATTGGTGCCGTAATATGTTTTTGAATTAGCCTCGTATGATGCAGATCGGTCTCTGGCCGGGATCTGATGCCCTCTGTCATATCCTCTGTTATACCCTCTGGTCAAAACCGCCTGCTGAGAGGAAGGCAGATTCGGGTCCAATCCCCACGCCTCTGAACGCATACCGCTGCCGCCCATCAGACCGCTGTTCAGCGGATACGCCACCCAGTGAGACACGAGGTTATCATAGTCGTAGTAATAGGAATAATTGCGGACAGTGCTCCCGTTGTAAGACATGGTCACCTTTCCCCATTCAAGCCCGTCATCTTCCTTGGTTTCAGGAAGTTCCATCCACCGGGCCTGCGCTGTAGGATACATGGAGGAGCTTGCCGTGCCCGCCTGGGTAACGGTACGTGTCACAGATTCGTTACCGGATTTAAGGACCACATCCGCACTTCTGGCCTCTCTTCCGCTATAAGCCTCATAAGAAAGGAGTATGGCAGATTTACTTCCGCTGCCGCTTTCCTGGGACAGTATGGCCCAAGGTGTAACGCCTTCTCCGAACTGCAGATCAAGAGTCCATTCACCTTCCGCACTTACATTGACAAAGACGCAGTCTTTCGATCTGCCAAGTTCCACAGTCTGGAGTGTCAGGTTAAGTTCCACCTTATTCGGCTCAATGCCGCCCTCCTTGCAGGAGGACAGCATTGCCACCGAAGTAAAAAGTATAATAAACGCTTTATGCAAAGCCTTCATCAATTATCTGATATTGATTTGTTTGAAACAGAACTGGCCTGGTTTTGTCGGGCCGTCAGAGCCATAATCAGCAGTAGCCCCTACCGTAAAGACAACACTTTTTGCAGACCCTGTCCAACTAACTTCAGTATCTCCGGTTGCCTGTTTAGCAATTTCTCCGCTATCTGCAGTTATTGCACAATGTCTGAAGGTAGCCTTTGAAGAAAGAGGGAACACGATTTTAGTCATCTCCGTTTCTGAAGTAATAGTGACTGTACCATTTGCATAAACTCTTACTTCGCCATCTGCCGTAAATGGATTCGAGGTACCTTTCTGCTTATCAAGCACAATTTTAAATCCGGATACGCTAAGGGTCAACGGGTTATTTGAGCCTGTCCAATCATTCTTCTTCCACGTGATCTCCGTCAGGGCTGCTGCGCCCGGCGCCAACTGAGAAAGTGTCAGGACAGCTTCCTTTTCATTAGCTCCGGTAAAGGTAATCTTCGCGGTGCGAGTGGCAGTGCCTTCATTAGCGGCATAAGAGACGGTGATGGTCCCGTCATTCTCTCCTTTTTCGGCAGAAACTGTAGCGAACTCGCTGTCAGACTTCACGGTCCAGCTTTGATTGGAGCTTACCGTAACTTCCAGACTGCCGGCCTCGGAAGTAACTTCCTTATTTTTGATGCTGATGCTGATGTAATCAGGGGTTTTCTGTTCGCCGTTTACAGACACGAGCTGTCCGCCCTGGGTCATCTCCGGGGTATTACCGGAATAGTTGATAAGTTTACCTTTGACTACCACTTCATCGCCTATCTTAATCTGATCCTCTGAAACGAACTTCTCTCCGTTGAAAGAAAGTGCGCGGTATACATAGAACTGGTCAAGATCAGTGCTGCCGTCATCTGAAAGATAGAATGATGCATTGCCATAACTGGTGTTAATCTCAGCAATTTTACTGATTATGCCTTTCACATAATAATCCTCTGTGCTGGCCGTGCTTCCTACCTCCATGCACTTGGCATTGGCCGCAGCTGCGTTGAACGGATCATCTGCGGTACCGGTTCCCTTAGGGTCAGTTTTGGATTCTTCACCGCCTCCCCCGCTTGTTTCTCCGTTCAAACTATAGATATATGCAGAGCCCTTACCATTAGTTTCAGGGGTGTTACCCTTATAATTAACTATCTGACCATAAACGATAACCTCATCACCCACCTTGATCTGATCTGCGGAGGTAAATTTGACGTTTCCAAGATAATATACCTGGAAAGCATAGAATTTCTCGTCGCTCTCCGCTCCGTCTTCAGTCATATAGAAATTGGCATTTCCATAACTTGAAGTCTCAACTGAAACGATGGATGATATCTTACCCTTGATGTAATATTTTTCTGTACTTACAGTCTCTCCCACTTCCTGACATTTGGCTATAGCAGATGCTATGTCAAAAGGATTCTCCTTAGTTCCGTCAGGGGCCGAACCGTTACCTTCCTGCGTGAGAGTCACTTTCTTGCTTGTTACCCCTATGGAGATGGTGATGGTGGCAGAACGTGCATAAGACTCGTTAGGCTTTACGGTCACAGTCACCTTCTGTGCATCGGAAGAAGCGCTTCCTGAAGCAGGATCTATCTGAAGCCATGTATCGGTACTTCCCGCCTTGGCAGTCCAATCGCGGTTAGTCACGAATTCAATTTCAACTGACTGTGACTTACTGTCCACTGTTACAGCGGACTCGCTCTTCAAAGTCAGAGAAGCCTCACCCGAAGTGGGATCATCCTTTTCTTTACACGAGGCCAACAGTGTGAGAACCGTCGTGGCTACGAAAAAAATTCTGTTGAATTTCATAATGTTTGTGATTTATAAATATTACTTATAATTATATTCTGCTTATAATTTGTGACTTGCCCGCTTGGAGATACTTTCAAATCCTCATCACCCCTGCTTTTCCGCCGTGAAGATACTAATAAATTCGTTTTTTTTCAATAATTTCGTGCTCCGATAAAGACATGTTATATGAAAAAAGCACTATTTGTAACACTACTGATCATTACTTCACTCATTTCGCGCGCAGAGGTGAAACCTCTCGGAGGAACATTCATAAATTTCTTCTGGCAAGACGAAAGAAACAACTACACTAACCAGCGTAACGTGGACCAGACCGACCCTGACCGTTGGACGTGCAAAGTCACCGAACTCCACGAGATGGGAGTGAACTGCCTTATCATCGTGACTGTGGCCAATGAAGGCCTGGCCATGTATCCTAGCGAATTTATGCCTCACGGCTACAAGGAAGGACGCAAAAGTCCGGTAGAAGCCATCATGGACACGGCCGACTCTCTCGGGATGAAAGTATTTCTGGGCTGCGGATGGGCAAAAGACCAGCTTGACGACTTGTCGGACCCGTTCGTAATAAAGACCAACCGAGCATTCATGGATGAATTGGCAGCCCTGTACGGGAAGCGCCCGTCCTTTTACGGTTGGTACATTCCTGTCGAAGGCTGCTTCATCCCATATCTGGGCGACTACGCAGTTACCGGCGTGAACAAGATCGCCGCACATGCCCGCGAACTGACTCCCGAGGCCAAGATGCTCATCTCGCCTTACGGACTTTTCGGGGCGGAGATAGACAACCCCAAATTCGAAGCCTCAATCCGTGCACTTGACGTGGACATCATCGCCTACCAGGACGAAGTGGGCTGCGTGCGCGAACAGTTCCCCATGAAGAATATGAAAGAGCATTTCCGCCAGGTGGGTGAAATCCACCGTCGCGCCGGCATAGATTTCTGGGCCAATATCGAGTCCTTCACCTGGGACCGCAAGCCTAACAACTGGTACTCAACCCTTATCCCGGCATCATTCAGCCGCGTTCTTTCACAGATCGTGGGAGTGAGCGAAGCCGGAGCGGAGCAGATAGTAAGCTTCATCGTCTGCGGCATGTTTGACAAACCCGGCTCAGACTATCCTGTGGGTCAGATGATCTATGCCAATGAACTCTATTCCGACTATATGGCCTGGCTTGCAGGCGACCCAAGGTGGAAAACTCTTGAAAGAATCTACCGAGGAGAGGATTTCGGAACATATAAAGTAGTAAAAGGGCCTAAGGAGCTCAGCGACGGAGCCTTCGGATGGGAGAACCCGACAGACGAAGCGTGGAAGTGCTTTGAAGACGGGCAGATGGAGTGCGTTCTGGATCTTGGAGCCAAGAAGAAAATAAATAAGGTGGCAGCACATTTCTGCAACTATTTCCCTGATGATTACACTATCCCGCAATGCATGGAAGTAGAGGTATCTTCCGACGGAAAACATTTCAAGAAAGTGAAGACCATAGCTTATGAGAATTGGCCGAACAAGCTGCTGGACTGCTGGACAGACATTCTCTTCGCGGATGGGCTCGATGTACAGTGCCGCTATGTAAAAGTTACCGCCTACCTCGCAAAGGGGAACATCCTCTGCTCAGAAGTAGTGGTGGAATAATCAGTCTTGAGGGCTGCAGATTTGCAGAATAAAAATAAAGTTGTATATTTGCAGTCCTTTTATGGTGCGATTAGTTCAGTTGGTAGAGCACTAGATTGTGGTTCTAGGTGTCGTGGGTTCGAGCCCCACATCGCACCCTTAAGCGGACAGATTTTTTCTGCCCGCTTTTTATTTTTACCTTTGCAGAAAACTGAACTATGAAAATCAAAGATCTTTCACTTAGCGAAAGACCTCGAGAGAGGCTTCTTTCATTCGGGCCAGCGGCCCTTTCCAACGGCGAACTGCTCGCCATTCTTTTACGTACAGGCACTAAAGAAATCAATGTGCTGGATATTTCCAGAAATCTGCTGAAAGAATGCAATGGAAGCCTGATTGTCCTGTCACGATTAGGAGAACGGGAGCTATGCACCTTCCCCGGGATAAAACAGGACAAGGCGGCCACATTGCTTGCTGCCTTTGAAATAGGGCGCCGGTTTTTCTCCGAAAGCAAAGATCCGGAAGACAAGCCCATTCTATGCGCCAGGGACGCTTACGAAATCCTCATATACGCTCTAAAGGGAACACAGCACGAAGAGGCATGGGTAATCTTCATGAACCGTGCGCATAAAGCCATATTCGTCCAGGCGCTTGGCATAGGGAGCGACGATTCAGTGTGTATCAACACGAAACAGATAGTAAAGATGGCTCTCGAAAAAGGTGCGGCGGCCATCATCCTCGCTCACAACCATCCGAGCGGCAACCCTTCACCGTCCCGTGCCGACCTGTCCGTAACCGAAGCCCTGCATAAGGTCTGCTCAGCATGCGATGTGGATCTGCTGGACCATATAATAATGTGCGACCATTCCTTTTACAGTTTCGCGGACGAGAAGATCGTGGACATATGAAAAAAGCGACCTGAAATTCAGATCGCTTCCCGGTGCGGATGATGAGACTCGAACTCATACAGGCCAACGCCCACTACCCCCTCAAAGTAGCGTGTCTACCATTTCACCACATCCGCAGTTCTACTTTGGGACTGCAAAAGTAACAATTTTTATCAAAATCACAAAATATTTTTGTTTTTATTAAATTTGCACTTCTAATTTTTCTATTATGTTGGAGCTGACACCACCATCCGACGGACGGATACTGCTGCACTGCTGTTGCGCACCGTGCTCTTCTGCCATACTTGAATGTATGCTGCAGAACCATCTGGATGTGGCTGTATTCTTTTCCAACTCAAACATAGTTCCCATAGAGGAATATAACCATAGAAAAGAAGAACTGATCCGCTACTGCCGCAGTATCGGAGTGCCATACTTCGAAGATGACTACGACCACGAGGATTGGCTTGAAAAAGTGGGATATTCCCGCGAACAGGAGCCCGAACGCGGGGCAAGGTGCCTGCAGTGCTTCACTTTTCGTCTGAAAAGAGCGGCACGCTTTGCCGTGCAGCACGGTTTTTCAGTTCTTACCACCACTCTCGCCTCTTCGCGATGGAAAAATCTCAACCAGATAAACGAGGCGGGGGAACGCGCCGTAGCTGAAATCAATAGTGACAGCCTTGGCCTGGAGCAAAACGGGATATCCGGCATACCGGCAAGAAGCAAGAAACTGACTTGGTGGGGAATGAATTGGCGTAAAGACGGACTGCAGGACAGAAGAGTAGAGATTATCCGCGAACAGGGCTTCTACAATCAACTTTTCTGCGGATGTGAGTTCTCCTGCCGGCGTGACAGCGTACTTCTTTTCCCTCCTGCGAAAATCAACCTGGGCCTTAGCGTCATACGCAGACGTAAAGACGGCTTTCACGACATCGAGACGCTTTTCTATCCAGTTTACTCACTGCACGACACTTTAAGGGTAGAGAAAAGTGAAGAGTTCGGAATAGAAATCGACGGAGCCACATGGGATATAGAAAAAGACCTCAGCGTCAGGGCTTTCCGTCTGATGAAGCAGATGTACGGCATAGGGAACGTACACATCCATCTGAAAAAGCGGATTCCTACAGGCGCAGGGCTCGGCGGAGGCTCTTCAGACTGCGCATACACCATCAAAGCCCTGAACGCACTTTTCAGACTGGGACTTGACGATGAGAAAATGTGCTCCTTGGCCCAGACGCTTGGCTCAGACTGCGCATTTTTCATACGCGCCACGCCGCAATGGGGCGAAGGGAAAGGCGAGGTACTCAGCGCAGCTCCTGATCCGCTGAAAGATTATGACGTGCAGGTGGTAATGCCCGAATCTGAAAGTATCTGCACTGCCGAGGCTTACAAAGGAATCATCCCGCACAAGGCGACGCCGTCAATCAGAGAAACAATCTCTTCCCAGGGAGTGGAAACATGGAAGAACACGCTTCACAACGATTTCGAGGACAGTGTATTTCCGCTGCATCCGCACATTAAGGAAGAAAAAGAACGTTTATACAGAAAAGGCGCAGTATATGCTTCGATGAGCGGAAGCGGCGCCGCGGTATATGGTATATTTAAAAAGACAGGGAGATGATAATAGGTGTACTTTTCATACTGATCTACCTCAGCGGATGCATCGCCAGCGCAACACTGCTTAAAGAAGTCGCACGCAGGGGAGATCTAAAGATTGCAGGGAAAATCGGCTTGTTCGCGTATCTTTTAATATTCAGCTGGATAGGATACTTTACCTATACTCTGACGATTAAAGTCATACTTAACCGGCGTGCTGCCAAACGCTTCTAATAGAGTCCTTCGGGAAGAGTCAGAAAAAGTTCCCGGGTGTCCGGTTCAATGGAATCGATAAAATCCCCGTGCAGAGGTATCATCACTGAAACTTCGCCGTCGCCTGAGAGTTTCACGTCCAGGCAGAAATTACCGGGAATAGGCTCGATATCTTCAACTGCACCTATCAGTAAACCATTATCATAAACCTTCCATCCTATAAAATCGAAATCCGTTTCAGAGTGCGGCCCTTCGCCGGATTCAACGAAAATATCGCGGCCGACCATCTCTTCGGCATCTTTAAGACAGCAGACATCGGTAAGACGGATGATATATCTGTTTACCCCTCGCGGAGCGGATTCTTCAATAAAGAAAGGAACCGGAAGCCCATCAAAACAGATGAGCACCGGCTCCGTAAAGTCTGCTGGGTCATATTCCGGAGCGCTGACAATCAAAGCTCCGTCTGTCCCGTAAGATTTAAGAATTTTAGCTATGCAAAGCATTAAGCCTCTGCTGGAGCTTCGGTCTCTGCCGGGGTCTCAGCCGCTGCAGCCTCAGCCTCTTTAGCTGCTTTTTCTGCAGCAAGTTCAGCGGCACGCTTGGCAATAGCTTCTGCTCTGGCCTCGTTAACTTTGACTTCCTCTGCCTTAGCGGCGTTAGCCTTAGCGATAGCGTCGTTACGAAGACCAGCCACCTTAGATTCTATCTTAGCATCGTGCTGTGACTTCCAGTCGTTAAACTTCTTGTCTGCAGCCTCCTGGGTGAGAGCTCCCTTAGCTACACCGCCATCAAGATGATTACGGAGAAGTACTCCTTCATAAGAAAGGATTCTGCGACATACCAGGCTCGGCTGAGCACCTACCTTTACCCATGCAAGAGCTCTCTCGAAATCGAGATTGATGGTAGCAGGATTAGTGTTAGGATTGTATGAGCCGATCTGCTCAATGTAACGACCATCACGTGGAGCACGTGTGTCTGCCACTACAATGTGGAAGAATGCGAAATTCTTCTTACCGTGGCGCTGAAGACGAATTTTAACAGCCATTGTGAATCTGTTTTAAAAATTAATAATTAGTAATATGCCCTTCTCGAGAGCGGGTGCAAATATAGCAATAATCTCTGAAAACAAAAAACGTTTATTCAAATGAGAAAAATTCCTGAACCAGGCTTTCCGGCAGATGAGAAAGTACCGGAGAAAGGAAGGACGTAATCTGAAGGCTGCGGGCAATGTCCTCTGAGATGCCGCGTGAACGCATATAATAAAGCTGCTGTTCGTCAAGAGCCCCTATTGTGGCTCCGTGCGAGCAGACGACATCATCGGCATAAATCTCCAGCTGCGGCTGGCTCTGCACCGTGGCCAGAGGCGAAAGAAGCAGCGAATGGTTCTCCTGAAGAGCCTCTGTCTTCTCAGCCCCCGGAGCGACATATACCAGGCCTTCGAATTTGACCTGCGCACTGTCCTGTGCCAATCCTTTAAAAAGCTGGTGCGAGCTGCACCCTCCGCACAAGTGACGCACATTCACTCTGAAGTCCACCTTCTGCCCGCCTTCGCAAAGATAAAGCCCGTACAAAGCGAGATTGGCCCCGGGTCCGGCAAGCTCAAAGGTTACGTCAAACACTCCGCTCACTCCTTTCGGAGCCACGAACACCACTTCCTTTGATTCTCCCTTCTCCAAACGAATTACAGAAGGCAGGACATCGCGTCCCAGAACAACTGTTTGACCTACGCTATCCATCTATACCTTCAAATCCGTTAGCCTCTATCTGAGAAACAAGTTCCCTTCCTCCTGTCTTCACTATCACCCCGTCCTTAAGAACGTGCACCACATCCGGAACTATATATTCCAACAGCTTATGATAGTGAGTAATGATAATGGACGAAGTCTGTGGAGTGCGCAGCGTATTGACCCCCTGGGCCACCACCTTCAGCGCATCCACGTCAAGACCGCTGTCGGTCTCATCGAGAATGGAAAGCACAGGTTCAAGCATGGCCATCTGAAAGATCTCGCAACGTTTTTTCTCTCCGCCGGAAAAGCCCACATTGACATCGCGTTTCGCAAGGTCCGCCCGCATCTGCACAAGAGCCATCTTGCTCTTTAAAAATTTCAAAAATTCCCCCGCCGAAAGTTCTTCCTGTCCAAGCGCCTTTCTCTTGGACGAAATGGCCGCCTTCATGAAATTCACCAGGCTCACCCCGGGAATCTCTATAGGATATTGAAAACTGAGAAACACCCCGGCCCAGGCCCTCTGCTCAGCGCTCATGCAAAGAAGATCCTTCCCACCGAAAAGCACGCTACCGGCAGTGACCTCATAACCGGGCTTTCCGGTAAGCACAGCTCCGAGAGTGGATTTTCCGGCCCCGTTAGGGCCCATTATGGCGTGCACCTCCCCGTGATTTATCGCAAGATCCACCCCATGAAGAATCTCTTTCCCTTCAACATTGGCCTTAAGCCCTTTTATCTCCAATAATACATTACTCATAACTATTCACCTCTTTTATAGGTTTTTATCCATCCTGCCAATGACCACACGGCATTAATGAGATACAGCGTGCACACTATAGGCATAAACACGTGCCCAACCTTGATGTGCAGAATAATCTGCGTGACATTCACTATAAGCCAAGCCACCCAGCAATCCCATTTCTTGAGCGCCGACAGAAGCTGCGCCATCAGAATGAGCGCAGTCACGCAAGCGTCCAGATAAGGCACGGGATCAGCGGATGCAAGATGCTCAAGTCCCCAACCCCATACGCCTGCAATCACAAAAACTGACACTGCCGCCAATGCCCTCTGTGCCCACGTCAGGCCGGTCACTTTAAGAGCCGAGCTGTCCTTTTTGGACTGCTCCCCTTCCGACGGGTGTGTCCAGCGCCAATGTCCCAAAACATTTATACATAACGACAACGGCTGCAGGAAAAGGCTTGCATACAGATGCTTGTTCCAGAAAAGCAGGGCAAGGGCTATCGTATAAAGATATCCCACCCAGAAATTATACTTGCTGTTTCTTCCGGCCAAAAACACACAGGTCAGGCCCAAGACAGATGATATTATATCCAACCAATTCATAACTATCCGACAGAGCCTTCAAGAGAGACTGACAAAAGTTTCTGCGCCTCCACAGCAAACTCCATAGGAAGCCGTTGAAGCACGTCCTTGGCATAGCCGTTGACTATAAGTCCTACAGCCTGTTCCGGGTCTATGCCACGCTGCGCGCAATAATACATCTGTTCTTCACTGATTTTCGAAGTCGTGGCCTCATGCTCTACAATGGCGCGGGGATTGGCACTTTTAATAACCGGGAACGTGTGAGCTCCACAGGAAGAGCCTATCAGAAGAGAGTCGCACTGAGAATAATTACGCGCCCCGTCCGCAAGACGGCCCATCTGAACAAGTCCGCGATAGGAATTCTCGCTATGTCCTGCACTTATTCCCTTCGACACGATACGGCTCTTGGTATTGCGGCCGAGATGTATCATTTTAGTACCCGTATCGGCCATCTGATAATTATTTGTAAGCGCCACGCTGTAAAATTCCGAAGAACTGTTATCCCCCTTCAGAATAGTGGACGGATACTTCCATGTTATGGCGGAGCCTGTCTCAACCTGCGTCCAGCTCAGATGTGAGCCTTCACCACGGCAAATCCCTCGCTTGGTCACCAGATTAAGTATTCCTCCACGACCGTTTTCGTCTCCCGGATACCAGTTCTGCACCGTACTGTAACGCACATCCGCTCCGGCCTCCACCACTATCTCCACCACAGCGGCGTGAAGCTGGTTCTCATCACGACGCGGAGCAGTACAACCTTCCATATAACTGAGCGTAGAACCTTCGTCCGCCACTATGAGAGTACGCTCAAACTGGCCCGTACCGCTGGCATTGATACGGAAATAGCTGGAAAGATCCATAGGGCACTTGACCCCTTTGGGGATATAGCAGAATGACCCGTCGGAAAATACGGCACTGTTCAGCGCAGCATAGAAATTATCTCCGATCGGCACTACAGAAGCGAGATATTTTCTCACCAGCTCGGGATAATCGCGCACGGCTTCCGAAAACGAACAGAATATGATACCTTTCTCGGACAGTGTTTTCTTGAAAGTGGTGGCCACGCTGACTGAATCGAACACTGCATCCACAGCCACATTGGAATAAGCCTTACCGGAAAGGAACTTCCTCTCTTTTATAGGAATGCCAAGCTTGTCGAAAGTCTGTGCGAGCGCGGGATCAATTTCCTGCGAGCCCTCCGCTTTTTTCTTAGGAGCCGCATAATATACTATATCCTGAAAATCAATCTCAGGAATACGCAGATGCCCCCAAGAGGGAGGAGTCATCTTCTGCCAGCGCCTAAACGCATCCAAGCGGAAATCGAGAAGCCATTCCGGCTCCCTTTTCCGCTCAGAAATCATACGGATAATGTCTTCAGAAAGGCCCTTGGGCACATATTCCTGCTCTATATCCGTTACAAAACCCTCTTTATATTCTTTGGAAGTTAATTCCTTCAGTTCTTCGTTCATTGCGCGCAAATATACGCAATTTACTGAACAATATAAGCGCTTCCGTCTTCCAAAGCTTTATCGAAGCCAGCCTTGATACTGTTCCACCACGAAGAAGCTTCGATATGGGTAAGTTCAAATATCATCACTCCGTCCGTGTTTTTCAGACACCAGTAAGCGGCATCGCCCGGATCGAAACTCATGTTCGGATAAACACTGAATGAACCGTACATCTTGCAGTCGCCCTGAATATATTTCTTACCCTGATTCAGCTGGTACGAGATGGAATTGCCGTCGTACTCCGGATAAAGCTGTTTGAGATAAGCTCCATTCTGGAACACGTCCAGGTGCTTGGCAAAACCTGTCTTGTAATAATTGGCAGATGCCCACCAATAAGTACCGGTAATATCTCTCTTGTCCGAAGCCCAATTCTGTCCCGTGCTCCAGAGCGGCCACCAGGAAGCTGCCCAATATTCAAATTTCACATCAGGCTTGATGGCCTTGATGCGCTGTCCGATCTCTTCAACATAACCTGTTATAACCCAGGAACGCCACTCATAAAATTCTTTATAGTATGAGCCGAACTTCTCTTCGCCGTCTTCAGTCACTTTAAAGATGTCATCCGGCCAGGATGCTACGCTCACACCGGCCCACTGCTCAAATGCTTTGCGGGTAGTTTCAGAGAAATCCGAATGGTAATTCTGGTAGCGGCAATAATCCAAAGTAAAGGAGTCTATGTCGTAGTTACTTACGATCTCCTCCACTACATCCATAACAAACTGTCTTACAAAAGGGTCTGCCGGATTAAGGAAAGGAAAGATGTCACTGCTCGGATTATCTCTGATATCAGTCAAGCCCGCCGAAGAAAGAATCTCCTGGCAGTATTTGTCTTCAAAATCCGAGTCTTTATACTTGGACGTCTCCCCGACATTATAGGTAGGGAACACCGTCATGGCAGCACCTATCTTCATATCATTGGCCCGGCACTGTTCTATGAAATACTGCAGATAATCAAAATTACGTGTCACACCGTCATAAGTGGTGCGCATAGGGAGCAGAGCGGATTCATAGAGGACACCGCCTTCCATCAGTTTCACTTCTATGATTATCTCATTGAATCCCTTGTTTTTAATCTTTTTTATCCAAGTTTTTATATCGCCCTTGGAAGCAAGACGAGACCAGTTGGCCGTGGCGCTCACCCAGATGGAACGGTCTTTTTCAATCTTTATTTCCGGTTCAGGTTCCGGCTCGGGCTCAGGATCAGGTGTCGGAACGACCGGATCCGGATCAGGCTCGGGGTCAGTCGTGGTCTTCTTTTCACAGGAAAGACACAGAAAAGACAAAGACAGGAAGACTAACAATAATTTTTTCATCTATTTATTCTCTTTATGATAGCGGTCAATACCGCTTTTGATTTTATCCCACAAGTTATTGCTCACTATCTGACACAAATCGAACACCATAAGCCCGTCAGTATCACGAAGGCAAAGATAGCAGGCGTCATCGAACTGGTCGAGATGATTGACAGCATAGATGGACCCGTTCACGCTGCAGGCCCCGTCTATATCGCGATTGGTGCGCATAAGTCCGTATTCTATGGATTCGTTGTCCGACAGGCCCCATACGCGTTCAAGATATGTTCCCGTGATGAACACGTCGAGAAGTTCTGCAAATGCAGTCCTGTCATAATCACCAGTTGCCCAGTTCTGACCTTCATACCACTTCACGTCTTTCGAGCCCCAGTTCTGCCCGTTGACATAGATGGCGTGAAGCCAGGAAGCCGCCCAATATTCTATCTTGCAGGAAGGCTTCAGCGAATCTCTCAGATCATGAACTTGAGCGATGAAATCCTTAATGACAGTGCCTCGCCAGGTCCACCACTGCCGGTAATACTTACCAGGAACCTTCTCGCCATCAGGGCCGAACGTATATATATCTTCCGGAAATCTCTCCACTCTATGCCCGAGGAACTTTTCAAAAGCTACCCGGGAGCTGTCGGAAAAATCGGTCTGACCTCCGGGATAACGGCAGTAATCCAGACACAGCGCATCTACATCGTAACGGGAAAGCACCTCCGAAATGGTCCGCAGACCATATTCTTGAGTAAACTTAAGACAAGGATTCATATTGATTCCCACCTCTGCAGGATCATCTTCAATCTTAATCATCCCGTCCGGAGTGTATTTGAGGCAGGTGTATTTTTTCAGCGACGGATTATTATAAACCGCACCGAACCTTTCGCAAGCCACGCCGACAGAAAAAGGTGCTACAGAGGCCATAACTTTCAAACCTCTTTTATGAGCTGCTTCCAAGAAATATCCCAAATAATCCCATCCGCGATTTTCTATGACCACGCCTGCATGTTCCGTCATGACAGGCAGAAAGTCACTGTTATAAAGTACCTGACCATCAGCGCCCTTGACATCTACGCATACCTGATTGAATCCAGTCTCCTTTATCTTGTCCAGATACCAGTCTACCGAATCGCGCGTAGCGAAGCGGGCGAAATTGGCATCGGTGCAAATCCAAGCCGTAATGGGCTTTTGCTTGGAAATGTCCTTTCTGCCACAGCCGGTCAGGGCCGCAGCAGAAAGGACAAGGGAAATCAATAATGTTATTTTACTGAAGGACACGTGAGATTTCATATCTTGCTATAACAAGTGTGCCGCCAAGAAGAAGTACCTGACCTTTGTCATTTACCGGGTCGTAAACATATGCGGCAGACGGAACCACCGCTGAGGCGCTAAAATATTGGGTCTTCAGGATATAATGGTTATCTTCATCTGCAGGGTCATTGGTCTGAACAGTGAGATATACCTGCGGCCAGCCCGTGGTAGCCGCAGCTACACAAGGAGTTCCGTTATATGTAAACGCTTTGATGTTTCCCGTAGAATAATTGCCATACTGATTGTTTCCTTCAGGAATGCCGGCGTCAGCAATTCCCGGAACAGTTTCTTTGGTCGTTCCGTATAGAGTCACATCTTCCCCCTTGTTCGTTATACCGTCACGAGTATATACATGGTAACCTTTATTGTCGCCATTTGAGTCACCGATGAAGAATGTGCCGTCAATTGAGCCGCTGGCAGGAGATATGGTGGCCCCCCAGTTTCCGTCGTTGGTGACATAATTGGTCTTAAACTCATTCCACTTCGGAGCAGTAAGATCACCTGAATGATACTCAAATACGTGGAAACTCTGGTCAATGCCACGGCCTCCGAAAATAGTGCAAAGCAGGAAGTCCCCGTTCACGTCTCCGCCGCAGTTCATATATCCGAACAGATTGCCGCTTTTGCTTTCCGCGTTATTATAGATGCAGACAGGAGCTTTGTCATAACCGTCTTTCCAAGCATATGCATAACCATATTTGATATCATCATTATTGGTAGTAGGATTGCCGTCCTTGTCAAAACATACCGTAGCTACGACCACGCCGTTGACATCATTGTTAATATTAAGGAATGACGCGCCCTCAAAGATACCGTCCCGATTAAGCTTACCTACAAGATTGGCCTCGAAATCATAGACCTCACCGTTGATGGTGGCTATCTTGTCGGTTCCGCAGAATGCCACAGATGCACCAGTTGACGATACGGAATTGATACCGAATTTACCCGGAACACCCTCGTATGCGAGGTCACAAGATATGATTACGTCTGCCTCTACACATTCCACCTTCCAAACAGAAGCATGCACTCCGTCTTCTGCAGTGACAGTGAATGAAACCGCATCATCTATAAGATTATACACCTTGTCTGAGACAAGATCAATGGTGGCCTTTTCTGAAACCTCCGCTTTAAGAGTAGCACTTTTCAGCGCTTCCTTATTATCAAGAAGATACGAGAATTCAGCGACCTTTTCGTTAGAATAAACATTAGCTTCGAATTCTCCATTGGAAGTTACCGCCACCAACTTCACAAGTCTGCACTCCTCTGACTTCTTCTCAGGTTCCGGGGCGGGATCGGGATCAGTGTTATCTTTTTTACATGACACAACGCCCAATACGCCGCAAAGAGCTATGAGCGATAATAATTTACCAGTTTTCATACTTGTTTTGTTTTTGTTAATAATTATGTTCTTGTCTTATAGGCTTTTATAATATATATCTTTTCGTCCCCGGAGATAGGAGAATAAATCTTTATCTCTTCCGTCCTGTCATCAAGATTGTGAATGCCGGCAAGCGAAGGCGTCACATATACATCATAATCAAGATTAACCTTCACTTTAAGTCGCGTGAGGTCATAATACCTGGCCACACTCTTCGGAATCTTGAATTCTATCAGATACTTTCCGTCAGCGTCCGGCACAGTGGCGACTTCTCCAGTTATCTGCGTGGCCACAGCTGATTCCACCGGAAAACAATACGCAGCTATCACCGAGCAGTTTATAGGATATTTGTCCATATCATATGCCGGGTCCACATCTGGCTTTGCGCAAGAGAAAAAGCAGAACACGGCTAAAATAATTATACTGATTCGTTTCATAATTCTACCATCCTGGATTATTTTCACCAAACAATTTGTTGTTAGTCTCTTCTGCGATAGGGACAGGGAAAAGATAGTACCTCTCAGGGAAAACCCTCGTGCCCTCCGAAGCATTGTCCACATCTATCTGTGCATAAGAGAATGTCCCGTCTGAATTCTTGGTCACATCCACACCATGAACCACCTGCCCGTTAATGACTTCTTCTGCAAGACGCCATCTACGTAAATCCCAATAGCGGAATCCCTCTCCTGCCAATTCCACGATTCTCTCGTGCCTGATATTCTTCATAAATTCATCCAAAGAAGAGGCGACCGCCCTGTCCGGAAGGCTGACCCTCCGGCGGATAAAGTTAAGTTGCTCGGTTGCCCCGGCCAAATCTCCCTTCTGTGCCAATGCTTCAGCCTTATTCAAAACGACCTCAGCGTAACGAATAAATGTTCCGAAATGGCTGCTGCCGTTCTTTTCCCACCCGGAAGCGTTCTCCTCCAGAAATTTACGGAAGAAATAGCCAGTAGTGGTAGACTGAACCGAACCTGTGCGCTGGAAATCAAGACGGGCATCCGTACCACCTGCGTAGGTCTGTATCTTTCGACCTTCCCAAGTAGCGTCATTATAAAGTATGGTAGCATAGAAGCGTGGTTCACGGCCCGTATAAGGATCGTCTCCGTTTACTGACCAATCGAACGGAGAACCATCCGCCATTTCATATTCATCCACCAGCTCGCTTGTAGGGCCAAACGCGCAGTAAAGTGTAGCATTATTATGCGCCGGTGCATCTCCAATCGGGCGGAAAAACGTATCGTGGCGATGGGTAAGTCCGCTGAGACCGGCCTTGCTATATGTCACCGTTATAAGATTTTCCACATTTCCTTGTGTAGTGAATACATCCGAATACGATGATGACAGGGCACCGCCATATTTGGCACAAGAATCTGCGGCATCTATGCACGCCTGCCAATCCTTTGCCCAAAGAGCCGCACGGCTAAGATAGGCATAAGCTCCTGCTTTGGTGATTCTGCCACTTTGAGTGGATTCCCAGGAAGAAGGAAGGTTTTCAGCGGCGAACTTGAGATCCTTTATGACAAAATCCCAACACTCCGCTTCTGTAGAACGCGGCTTGTCATTGGCATCATTAGGATTACCCTCTTCGATATATCCTCTGTCAAGTCCACCTTCATCTGTACGGAGAACGACTCCGCCATAAAGGCGAATCAGCTGAAAATAATTAAGTGCCCTGAAGAAACGAACTTCCGCCTCTCTCGTCTTCATCCAGCTTTCTCCGAATGTGGCATAATAATCAGGGGCATACACCAGAAACTCATTACATCTCATTATACGGGTATAATTGGTGCTCCAACATTCAAATGGGCCTGCGCCTGTCTCCTTTGCGAACACTCCGCTCTCAAGAAGCGTTCTGTTAAAAGAGTGATTGTACTGATTCCACGAGCTGCTTTTAACCAGATCCGAATAGGCGTCAGAGAAATTACCCGCGTCATTTATCTCCGTAGCATACTTGAGATATGCGTAAAAATTATATACATTATACTCAAGAGCATCCTGGCTTCCCCAGATTACGTTTTTAGTGAATTTGTCCTCCGGGGTCTTATCCAAGAAACCCTGACATCCCGAAGCCACCATACTCAAGGCAGCAAAGGTGATTATATTAAGAAATGTTCTTTTCATCTTCATAAAGCCTTAAAATGTTATGTTCATGCCCAGCGACACAGTCCTCTGCTGAGGATAATAACCGTTCGCTATACCAGGATTTTCAGGATCAAGATATTTAAAAGCACTTAATGTGAACAAGTTGGTCCCCGCGACGTAAAGAGTTACCCTGCTAAGTGAAGTATAACGCTTCAACGCGCTTTGAGGAATGGTATAAGAAATCTGAGCATTCTTGAGACGCAGATAGCTTCCGTCCACTATCCAGAAATCTGACGCCCACGCATTACTTGCATTGGTGACGGAAGACAATCGCGGATATTTGCCTGAGGTGTTGTCCGGACGCCACGCGTCTTTTACAAGATAAAGAATAGAGTTGCCTCCGCCATAAAATGCCCTGGTGAAGATGGTGTTGTCCGTGGTATTATTATACGCACCGGCAAGCATATAGTTGCAAAGTGTCGCACCCTGGAACAGCATAGAGACAGTCCATCCCTTATATGAGACTTCCCCATTAAGAGAAAATGTCATCTCCGGAATCTGGCTGCGACCAATTTTGACATAATCGGCGCCTTGAGTTATGGCTCCGTCTCCGTTGATATCCTGATATTTGATGCTTCCGGCCTGATTATATCCGGACGGTGCCACAGGCCATTCAAGAGCTTCCCCCTCTGTCTGGAACAATCCGAGAGAATGGAATCCATAGAAAGAGCCTATAGGCTCACCTATTACAGCCCTGTATGAAGGATGATTGTCTGACGTTCTCTTGGAGAGGACTTTATTCCTTGCCCACGAGAGTATACCGGTAATATTGTAGCTCCATCCGTTAGAGAACCAGTTGTCGTGACGTACGGTCAGATCGAATCCTCTGTTGTCCACTCTTCCCGAGTTCATCCATGTAGGATAGTATCCGCCCAGAGACGGAGAATAAATTCCGGTCGCATCATATTCCAAAATACGGGAAGTATATTTATAGAACACATCCGCATCTACGGTAAGTTTATTGCCGAAGAACTTGGACTCCACACCAACATTCCACACGTGGGTTCTAGACCAGGTAAGGTCATCGTGCACATAGCCTTGTGAATAGAATGACGCCTTTTCCTGCCCACCTATAATAATGGTATTCTGTACCGCCCCATATGTCTGGTAATACAAATCCTTGGAAGTGTCATCTGTACCGAGCACACCGTAAGAAGCCTTCAGCTTAAGGAAATCCACCGTTCCGCTGAGCGGAGAGAAGAAATCCTCCTTGCTTGCTATCCAGCCGAACGCCACAGAAGGGAAATATCCCCAACGGTTAGCAGGAGCAAATTTGGAAGATGCATCCGCTCTCACAGTGACACCTGCCAGATATTTGCCAGCATAAGAATAGTCAAGACGTGAAGCTACGGACATCAGCGATGTTCTCCAGGCATGAGAGCCGCTAGGATTAGACGAGCCTTGTGTCATACCAAGACTTATGTCCACAGGAAAATCTGTAAAATACCCTTTCTTGAACGATGTCATAGTGTCTGAATATCCTGTCGAAGCCTCCCCAAGCACCGTAGCCGAAATACTGTGCTCTCCGAAAGTACGGGCATAATCTATTTGAGGACGGATAGTGTAGTTATACCCGTAAGAAGCGGACTTGCTGTAACTGTTCTCCGGAATACCCTGTGAGATTTTCTTATCAATGGTAAGTGTCTCTGCAGTAAAACGGTACACCTCGTAAGCACGCATAAAATTCACATTCTGGGTAAATGCAAAATCGTACGCGGCGAAGATTTGCGCCTTAAGACCCTTAAGGAAATCTATATTTGAGAAATCATATTCAAGTTTGGCTTGCGTATCAAAATTATATCTCCTGGTTTTCTTATACCCGGAATCCGTAAGAGACGAAAGCGCGGCACGATAATACGTCCCGTGGTTATAAGCCAATGGCAGTCCCTCATAGGTAGTGGCCAATATAGGCAGAGAATAATATGCCGCAGTAATAGGACTGAACTCGTATACCGGAGAGATGTCGTAACCGGGCAGATTCTGCTCCGAGGTATTTCCGGCGACATTCAGCGTAAGGCTCAGGCCTTCAGCCAGATTGGCCTCTATGTTCGAACGTATGTTGATTCTGTTGTAATCAGTGGATTTCAATATGCCCTCCTGGTCCATAAATCCCACTGAAGTATAATGCTTGATTCTTTTGGTTCCTCCGGTAGCGGAGATATTGTGCTGATGCTGGAAACCGAAATTATTGTAAATTTCCTTCTGCCAGTCTGTCTCGGCATAAATACCCTTCTCTTTCATCCATGCGAGAGTCTCGTCTGTCCAGATAGGATCATATCCGTCCATCGTGCGGGCAAGGTTATGATAATAGATGTACTGCTCGGCATTACAGAACTCAGGCATGGCCGTATTGTTCGTGAAAGTGGCCGACCCGTCATAAGAGATCTTCGTTTCTCCCTCTCCGCCACTCTTGGTGGTCACCAGAATTACGCCATTGGCACCACGGACACCGTAGATAGCCGCCGTAGCGGCGTCCTTAAGCACGGTAACCGATGCTATATCATTAGGATTCAAGTAGTTGATTAATCCCTCCACGCCGTCTATTATCACGAGTGGAGTGGAGCTGTTAAGCGTAGATATACCCCGGACAAGCAGCGTGGAACTATCTGCTCCCGGAGTACCTGTATTCTGAATGGATGTCACACCGGAAAGACGACCGGCCAGAAGACTGGACACATTGGTCACAGGGGCCTTCATAAGGTCCTTGCTGGTAACCTGGGAGACAGAACCTATTAGCATTTCCTTCTTCTGTACGCCATAACCTATTACCACGGCGTCTTCTAGGAACTGATTGTCATCGTGCAAGACAGTCTGCACGGAAGTGCTTTTTACAGGAGAAAGATACTCCGTGGCATACCCCATACAAGTAATCTCTATAGTGACGCCTTTCTCCGGTACGGACATGGACCAGTTGCCGTCATCATCTGTCATAGTACCCTGCGAAGTGCCACTTACGAATATCACCGCACCTACGACAGGAAGGCCTGCATTATCAGTCACGTGACCACCCATAGTAATATTTTTCACAGGAGCCTTTGAGTTTTTGGTGGCCCTGGCTTTGTCAAAAGTCAAGGCTACCCGTTCAGCGGAAATCTCTTTCCAACTGATACCTGTCCCTTTAAAAAGTTCATCAAGCACATCGGGCAGGGTTCCTTCAAGGCGACCTTTATCCGACACTTTGATATTAAGAGAATTCTTCTCATACGAGAAGACAACTCCGCTTTGGGAAGTAATCTCATTCAATACGGTCTCCAGGTTTTTTCCTGTCGCATCGACTGAAATTTTTCCCGTTTGAGCCCACAGACTGCCGGAAACGACAATCAAAGCCCATAACAAGGCGAAAATTTTCTTCATAAATTGGTTATGTTTAGTGTTTTACTTTTTATTTACTTTACATAAATATTTCTTCCGTTCCTCTCGTACTGCACTTGGACTATATATTCCATCATAGAGAGCATATCCTCCAAAGTATCGCTTTCAGAGATGGCCAGACGGAAATAAATATCATGGAATTTCGACGGATCATAAATGAACCTTACATCATAACGGTTCTCCATCATAGCGACCAGTTCATCGAAAGTACAGCTGTCATATATCTTATAATTGTATCTCCACTTCGTATAGAAGCTCGTCTGTACAGATGACAGGGCCACTCCGCCGTCTTCGGCCACCACAGCCCTGTTCCCCGGAAGCATCTCCGCCATCACGCTCCCCTTGTCATCACAAAGCGCCACCTTTCCCCTCTCAAGCACCACTTCCGTACTCTGCTCGTCACAGACCACATTGAATGCGGTTCCCAACACCTTCACCCCCACTCTCGGGGTCATGACGACAAATGGCCTGTCTTCATCTTTGGCCACATCCAGATAAGCTTCTCCCATAACAGCTACTTCTCTGTCCTTCAGATTAAACGAAGAATCATATGAAAGTTCACTCCCCTGTTTCAAAAAAGCTTTCGTGCCGTCAGGGAGCGAATATATGGCCACCGGTTCGTCACTATTGGCCAATACGACATCCTTTCCATGAGGTATCGCGTCATAAATCGCCGTGCCCGCCATTATCAGTGCCAAGCAAACAGCCACGCCCCAGGAGATGAAAAGAGAACGACGATATTTTTTTCTTCCGGAATTGGCACGTATACGCGACTCGATTCCGCTGATAGCCCCGTTTATTTTATCCACGGATGAGTACTCCCTGGCAATCTTCACGACATAAAGTTCCTTGAGACGAAAATATTCTTTCTTGTTATCCTCGCTCTCCAGAACCCATTTTTCGATTTCAGGCTCTTTACTGAGGTTCCTCCCGCTGATATATTCTATTAAATCTGAAACGTTCATATCACGACACATCTATATAATAAACGAATGAAACGCGAAAATTACTTCTCTCAGATTGAAATTATTTTACGAAAAAAACGATTTCCTACAAAGAGATAAAACTGGTCATGCTTAGAACGGCACATACAAACCCCGCCGGAGACAGTTTCTCACGCAGGAATTTAAGCGCCTGATATAGATAATTGTCCACTGTCCGGACAGAAAGCCCGGTAATTTCAGCGATATCCTTAGAGGACATGTTGCTTACATAGGAAAGCCGGAAAACGTCACGCTTACCCTGAGGGAGTCCATCCGCAACCGCCAGAACCTTACGATAAAGATCCTCCCTGCCAATTCTTTCAAAAAGATCCTCCCCGTTATCCATGAACCACACCAACTCTTCCCGTCCCAATCCGCTAAGAAGAGCTTCATTACCTGACTTTTTTCGCAGACGATCTATACAGCGGGATTTTGATGTTTTAAAAAGGTATGCGCCCAAATGCGCTTTATCCACAAATTCGAGAGACGCCCGTTTTTCCCACAATTGCGCGAATATGTCCTGAGCTATGTCCTGCGACTCAACCTCCGAAAACAGAAGGGACACATAACCCACCACCCGGGGATAAAATTCCCCGACCAATTCTTCAAAAGTCTTCTTATCTCCAATAAACATAGCTGAACAAATATAGCGGTTTATTTGGAAACAAATATATCTTTCGTACATTTGCTCCGAACATAACTACTAACCAATACTTGCAAGACATGCGTAAATTACACTTATTCTTAATTCTCTGTATAAGCGTATCTCTCTTTTTCTCCTGTAATAAAACAGGTTCCAATGACAATCCGGCAGACCCGGACCCGGACGAAAAAGTCGACCCGAATCCTGAACCGGAAGAAGACTGGAGCTGGGTAAACGGCTATCCCAAAGGGGTTAGCGTAGAAGAATTCGAGCAGAATTTCTCTGACGGGCAGAAGTGCCTGGGATTTATCGCCACCATAGATTTCAATGCCAATGAAAACCTGACATTCAACTGTATGCTCGCCAAAGGCAAGAAAAAGCCAAGCGAATTCTTCTCTGATTATTCAAACACCAAAGAGACCGCCTGTCTTGTCACCAACGCCGGGTATTTCGCCAGTTACACTTCAGTAAGCATGTGCATACACCAGGGCATAGTGAAGCAGCGTGCTTGGCCAAGTTTCAATTGGCCTAATGACGAGAACGCACAAAAAACCATCTATCCGATACGATCTGCGATAGGACGGAATACGGACGGCACTTTCGAGATCAACTGGACATACTGCACGAATGTACCTTTCGCGACGCACACCGCATTCCCTTCAGCGCTGGACAATAACGAAAAGACGCAGACATTCATGTCCGAACCACCTGCAGCTGACTATGTGGAAGGCACATTCACTTGGGAGCCATACGAAGCAGTGGGCGGAGGGCCAAGACTGGTCCAGAACGGAAAAAATGTAGCGGTGGAAAATTATTGGGCCGAGTGTCTGGACGCAGGAGGGACTTCCGGTCTTTCGAGAGTTAACCGCACTGCAGCCGGCATCACCGCTGACGGAAAGCTTATTCTTATCGTAGCCGACGGACGTGGACAAAGAGGAAGCGCAGGATATACCCTTTCCGAATTGGCTGATAAATTCATAAGTCTGGGATGCACTGACGCCCTGAATCTGGACGGAGGCGGAAGTACGTGCATGGTAGGCGCTGAGGGCAAGATACTCAACTCGCCAAGCGATGCGGCTGGTGAAAGAAACGTCACCACCGCCATCGTAATCGCCGAAAAACGCAGACGGTCATAACCTTCTCCTGTTCAGTAGTGGAATAAAAACACACTTTTGTTCCACTACTCGACAGTTTTTAGAACATTTCATAGCATTTTGTGTTCAGTAGTGGAATAAAAACGCCTAAAAGTTCCACTTCTAGACTTAAACAAAGAGGTGACCGTCGGTCTTCTGACCAGGTCACCTCTTTGCGTTCGAGCTTCACAAGTCCGAAGCCCGATATGAATTTTCGAATATATTATTCGAGGATAGCTGCGATACCCGGAAGGGTCTTGCCTTCGAGAGCTTCGAGCATAGCACCGCCGCCTGTACTTACGTAACTTACCTTGTCTGCATATCCCATCTGAGAAACGGCAGCTACAGAGTCACCTCCACCTACGAGAGTGTAAGCGCCCTTTTCGGTAGCCTCTGCGAGGTCTTCAGCAATCTGAAGGGTTCCGTGTGCGAATTTCTCGATCTCAAACACGCCTACAGGACCGTTCCAAAGGACTGTCTTTGAACCGAGGATAACTTTCTTCCAGTTCTCAAGAGACTTAGGACCGGCATCTACGCCCTCCCATCCATCAGGAATCTCGTGAGAAGGAACAAGCTGGGTATTGGCATCTGCACTGAAAGCGTCAGCGACAAGAGTCTGCACTGAAAGATAAATGTTTACGCCCTTCTCTTTAGCCTTGGCCATAATGGCTGTTGCTTCAGGGATAAGTTCATCCTCATGAAGAGAGTTACCTATCTTACCTCCCTCGGCCTTGATGAAGGTATAACCCATACCGCCACCGATGATGAGGTTATCCACTTTTTCGAGCATATTCTCCAGAACTGCCAATTTGCTGCTGACCTTTGAACCACCGATAATGGCAGTGAACGGATGCTGAGCATTTTTGAGGACATTGTCAATAGCCTTGATCTCACCTTCCATAAGATAACCGAACATCTTGTCGTTAGGGAAATACTTGGCGATAAGAGCGGTAGAAGCATGAGCGCGGTGAGCTGTTCCGAATGCGTCGTTGATATAGCAGTCAGCATAAGAAGCGAGAGTCTTCACGAATTCTTTCTGAGAGGCCTTTACTGCATCTTTAGCTGCTTTCTTTTCCTCATCTGTAGCATCCTCGGCAAGCCCGCGAGGTTTGCCCTCTTCCTCTGCATAGTAACGGAGGTTCTCAAGAAGAAGAACTTCGCCAGGTTTGAGTGCGGCTGCCTGAGCCTGAGCTTTCTGACAGTCTTCAGCGAACTGAACAGGAACTCCGAGGAGTTCGCTTACGTGTGCAAGAATATGCTTGAGTGAGAATTTAGGATCTACTTTTTTAGGGCGTCCGAGGTGAGACATGATAATGAGCGCTCCACCGCTGGCAAGAACCTTCCTCAAAGTAGGAAGGGCAGCACGGATACGGGTATCGTCTGTTATCTCGAAATTTTCGTTAAGCGGAACGTTGAAGTCCACGCGAACGATGGCTTTTTTGCCTTTAAAATCGTAAGAATCAATAAACTGTTGCATAATTTTTATAATTGATGATTTATTTTTTACGTACTATTTTAACCGGAACCTTCTTTCTGCAAGCCCCTACCCATATCACAATTCCCGCGATAATGAACGGAAGACTGAGCATATGACCCATATTGATAACGACATCTCCTATGGTAAAAAGAGTGACTGAAGGCTCTTTCGTAAACTCCAGCAGACCACGGCACCCGAAGCAGAATACGAAGAAAATGCCCAGGAACTCGCCCCTGTACATCTTATCCGTCTTGTGCTTATACAGATACATGAGCACGACACCCAGGATTATATAGCAAAGCGCTTCGTAAAGCATCGTCGGGTGCTTGGCAAGAGGGTCTCCCGTACGCTCGAAAACAACACCCCAAGGCAGAGTGGTGTGGTAACCATAAATCTCTGAATTGAAGAAGTTACCAAGTCTTATGCAGGCCCCGGCGAAACATACGATAATCACCAAGTGGTCTGCGAGCCACCAGAAGTCGAAGCCCTCCTTCCGGCCGTATTTGTTAGCATACCAGATAAGACCGATTATGATTCCTATCGCTCCGCCATGGCTGGCAAGACCGCCTTTCCACGGCTGGAAAATTTCCAGAAAGCCCTCGGCACTTCCGAAATAATAGTGAGGATCATAGAAGATGCAGTGTCCAAGACGGGCCCCTATCACCACACAGATAAGCATGGCATAGAGAAGCGGATCGAGAAGGGTCTCGCTGACACCTTCTTTACGGTAGAACCATCTGAAAATATAATAACCGAAGATGAAGCCCGACACGAAAAGAAGGGAATACCATCTTATGCTTAGCGGGCCTATATGGAAAAGAACAGGGTCTATGTTCCAATGAATAACCAAAAAATCCAACATTATTTTCTAAGTTTACAGTTTATCCGACAAAATTAATTCTTTACTATCAAAATCGAAAACTCATATAACAGATATATAGGCAAAAAGACCACTGCCAGAGTGAACGGGTCTCCTGTCGGGGTTATCACGGCCGCCAATATCAGCAGCGCCACCACGGCGTGCCTTCGATATTGCTTCAGAGTGGATTTGGTCAACACCCCTAAAACAGACAGCAGCCACGCCAGAACTGGGATTTCAAAAAGAAGTCCCATTATGAATATGATGGTAAGGAACGTGGACATGTACGAATCCAGCGATATCTGGGTAAGTATGTTCTGTCCTATCTGATACCCGGCCAGAAAACGGAACGTGAGCGGAAAGACTATGCAATATCCGACAGCACATCCCAGATAAAAAAGAAGCGCCACCCCAAAGAAAGCCGTGCTTACGCCCTTTTTCTCATTGGCATAGAGAGCCGGGGAGACAAATCGCCATACTTCATAAAGGAGATAAGGGAAAAGCAGAAGAAGCGCCACCCAGAACGCCACTTTCATGTGTGTAAAGAAAGGAGTGGTGACGTTGATATTGATAATATCTATATGAAAATCGGAGTCAAACAGGCCACCGAGCCACTTGTAGAAGAAAAAATCAGAATGCGCAGGAGAAAGGATGACGCTGTCAAAAATAGAGGGCATAATCGCAAATACTGCCAGAAATCCTACCAGCAGTGCGATGACAACTCTTATAATAGACCATCTGAGAACCTCAAGATGATCCCAGAAAGTCATATCCTTATCCTCGGACATTATTATTTTTTATCCTCTGATGGCTTATCTATCTCGTTTATTTCCTTCTCCACTTCGTTCATGCCGTCCTTGAAGCTCTTCACTCCCTTTCCGAGGCCACGCATAAGTTCAGGAATCTTCTTTCCGCCGAAAAGAAGAAGTACGATAAGGGCGATGATAAGAATCTCGCCTGTTCCAAGATTACCAATAAGCAATAAATTTTCCATATCTTATGAATCTAATTTCAATACTGCCATAAACGCCGACTGCGGGACCTGAACGGAGCCTACCTGGCGCATTCTTTTTTTACCTTCTTTCTGTTTTTCAAGCAGTTTACGCTTTCTGGTCACATCTCCGCCATAACATTTGGCCGTAACATCCTTTCTGACCTGCTTCACCGTCTCCCGGGCTATGATCTTAGCCCCTATCGCCGCCTGTATAGGAATATCGAACTGATGGCGAGGGATGAGTTCCTTAAGTTTCACGCAAATCTTGCGACCGAAATCATAGGCGTTGTCCTCATGGATAAGAGTAGAAAGCGCATCTGCCGGCTCCCCGTTAAGGAGAATATCCAAACGCACGAGTTTCGCGGGACGAAAATCTATGACGTGATAGTCGAACGAAGCATAACCTTTGGATATGGTCTTCAGCTTGTCATAAAAGTCGAATACAATCTCTGCCAAAGGCATATCATAATTCAATTCCACGCGGTCCGCCGTTATATAGTGCTGACTTACCAGAATCCCGCGTCTGTCTATGCAGAGCTTCATGATGGGCCCGAAAAACTCCGTCTTGGAGATAATCTGCGCCCTGATATACGGCTCTTCTATATGATCGATGAGAGTCGGCGCCGGAAGACCGGACGGATTATGGACGTCCATCACATCCCCTTGCGTAGTATACACTTTATACGACACATTAGGCACGGTCGTAATCACATCCATATCGAATTCGCGGAAAAGCCTTTCCTGCACTATCTCCAAGTGCAGAAGCCCAAGGAATCCGCATCTGAATCCGGAGCCCAAGGCCAATGAACTCTCAGGCTCATACACGAACGAAGCATCGTTCAGCTTGAACTTTTCAAGCACGGCACGAAGCTCCTCGAATTTGTCGGCCTGAACTGGATACATACCGGCGAAAACCATAGGCTTCACCTCTTCAAAACCGGCAATAGCCTCACTGCAAGGGTTATCCACGTGAGTTATCGTATCTCCCACCTGAACCTCCACCGCACTCTTGATACCGGTAATGATATAGCCGACATCACCACAGGATACCTCCTGCGTAGGAACCAGTTTCATCCGAAGAAGACCTACCTCCTCCACGTCATATTCTCTGCCGGTAGCGAAAAACTTGACCTTATCACCCTTGGCTATACTGCCATTCTTAATCTTATAATAGGCGATGACGCCACGAAAAGGATTGAATACGGAGTCAAAGATAAGAGCCTGAAGCGGTGCATCCGGGTCTCCTTTCGGAGATGGGATCTTCTCCACTATGGCATCCAGAAGAGGAGCAACCCCCTCTCCCGTACGGGCGGACACCTTGAAGACATCCTCCGGAGCACATCCTATAAGTTCACATATTTCGTCAGTTACGACCTCCACTTGAGCGGATTCCATATCAATCTTATTCAGCACAGGGATTATCTCCAATCCGTGGTCTATGGCCATATAAAGATTGGAAATAGTCTGAGCCTGAACGCCCTGCGAAGCATCTACCACCAGAAGAGCCCCTTCACAGGAAGCTATGCTGCGTGACACCTCATACGAGAAATCAACATGGCCCGGGGTGTCGATAAGATTAAGTTTATAGTTCTCCCCCTTATATTGATAGACCATCTGTATGGCGTGGCTCTTAATGGTGATACCCTTCTCCTTCTCGAGGTCCATATCATCGAGAACCTGATTCTCCATATCCCTTTGCGACAGAGTATTGGTCAATTCCAACAACCTGTCCGCCAAGGTACTCTTACCATGGTCTATATGAGCTATAATACAAAAATTGCGAATATTCTTCATCTCCCGTTCAACTGTAGGACACCCTATCCCACAAATATAATAAATTTTTCGCTACGGCACGGGGTCATATCCGCTTCCGCCGAAGGGATGGCATCTTAAAATACGCCTGACACTGAGATAAAGCCCCTTGAGCGGGCCATATTTACGGAAAGCCTCAAGTGCATATTGGGAACAAGTGGGCGTAAAACGGCAAGTAGGCGGCTTTAGCGGAGATATGCACCTCTGATAGAATCTTATCAAAAAAATGAAAGGCGCGTTCAATATTGTCTTCCAATTCATTTCGCGCGGGCCTCCAGTTTTTTCAGCAGACTCCTCACGTCCGCCTCTATCTGCGGGAATGTCTGCACCTGAGAAGAAGTATAGACCAGCATGATGTCAAACGGAGCAGAAGACAGAATGGCCTTATTCAATCTGTAAGCCTCGCGTATGCGACGTTTGAGAAGGTTTCTTTTAACGGCACGCTTGAAGTGCCTTTTAGGCACGCTCACCAGAATCCGGTTCTTTTCCGTGAGCCCGGGCGTCCAGCAATACCTTATGCAAGACATACTTCCCCAGTGGCCCTTGTCCATAAGCAGAGAGATGGCCTTTTTGCCACATATTCTCTCATCCTTTGAAAAAGTGCACACAGGAGCGGACATAAGCTTATTCTGCGCTTTGAAGATAGACCTCCAGCGCCTTCGACACAGAAGGCGCCTGTGGCGTAGGAGCTTGAAGAGCCACACTTAAAGAAGAATCCTCAAGAGCCTTCACCACGGATTTACCATAAGAAATAATCTTGATGTCATTCTGCCGAAAATCAGGATAGCTCTTGAAAAGCGACTCCACATCGGCCTTATTATAAAGCACAAGCAGATCAAAAGATGCCAAGTCTATGGAGGTAAGATCCTGATTTACGGATTTCACCAACTGCGCCACCGTATAATCAAGCCCCTGAGCGTCGAAAAGCGCCGTAAGGGAATTGGCATTGGACGCATCGGAAGTGGTGATAAGGAATTTTTCGCCCTGATGCTTGCTTCCGATAAGATGCGCAATGGAACCCGGCGTACCGTCTCCTGAGAAAATCTTTCTCTTGCGGAATACGATATGCTTCTGCAGATAATTGGCCACCAGTTCAGTAGAGCAGAAATACTTCATGCTCTCCGGAACTTTGAAACGTGCATCTTCACAGAGAGTGAAATATGCGTCTATAGCAGCGCGAGAAGAAAAAACCACGGCAGTATATTCAGACAGATTAACTCTCTGCGCCCTGAACTCGCGTGAAGTCAATGTCTCTATCTTGAAAAAAGGATAAAAACATATCTCCACCCCAAACCTCTCCTTCAAAGCATCATACGCGGCAGTATTGCTCGGCTCATTCTGCGATATAAGTATCCTCTTAACACTCATCTTGTTTACCACTAATTTTCAATTAAAACCCCTTTATCTCCCCTTTCCGCTTCGCTTCCTGATTTTCAGCCTCATAAAAGCCTGAATGCACATACCAGGGCGGACAGCGGAATAATTTCAAGGGCGCAAAGATACAAAAAAGCGCGGAATGCACCGACACGGTAAGCCAAATTTTCCGCCTGACGGAAAGTCGACACCGAAAGAAACACCGCAGCCTCCACTATCAGAACAGTGGCAGAAGCCGCCTCAACCACGCCCACCACCGACATTATCGCCATACTGAGCATCCATACAAAGGCCAATGGAATAGAAAAAACGGTCGGGGTATTTCTGCAGGCCTGCCAAGCTTCATCGCCTATATTTCTATGCCTGAGAATGCCGTAAAACACTTTCCTTATCTGCGCATATGCAAAAAGGACGGCACCTGTCAATAAAAGAGGAGCACCCCAGATTCCGGACCACTGGATAAACAATATATAAAGAGGGAAAAGGCACAGCGCCACCTTATCCCTTGTCCTCGCCCACGGAATGTTATGCTCTATCGACAAGGCCGACTGCCAACGTTGAAAACACGAAACAGCAGGGGGCATAATAAAAAGTATATCCTTCAGAAAGAACAGAATGACCAGCGCCTCCGCCAACAGCAGGAAACCGTTAACAGGCTGTTGTATCCAAAGGACTGGGGCCGTCTCCATAGCCGGAAGGCTTGAAGGCAGACCAAGCAGTCCATTAGGGAAGCTTTGAAGAAACATCAGTTACCTCTTTTCGCGTTATACCCCATACTTTGAAGCAATTGGACCGTCTTGTCACGAAGATCCCCCTGAAGGGTAATCTCACCGTCTTTAGCCGTCCCTCCTACTCCGCATTTCACTTTGAGAGTCTTGCCGAGAGAGGCGAGGTCTTCGTCAGTTCCCACAAAACCTTTGACAAGAGTCACCTGCTTGCCGGCACGCGCGCGGCGGTCAATACAGACGACAAGGCGCTGTTTTTCCGCAGGAAGAGTCTGCGCCTGCACCTGCGTAGCCGTCTCATATTTAAAATCCGGAGAAGTGGAATACACTACACCCAGACGCTTTTTCCAGTCGTTTTCTGCCATAACGCACAAAGATACTAATTTTACGATTCTCTTTCGTATATTTGCGCGTTATGGACAAAAGACAATTCAGCTTATGCAGCAGGATAGGCGCGGCCATTACATTTGTGATCGCCGCCATCACCTATCTGCTTACGATAGAGCCCACCGCATCGTTCTGGGACTGTGGGGAATTCATCGCTTCATCATATAAACTGGAAGTGGGGCATCCGCCGGGAAACCCTGTCTTTCAGATTTTTGCCAAGATCTTCACACTCTTCGGAGATTCCGAACACGCCGCCGCACTTGTCAACAGCGCCAGTGCCTTGTATTCGGCTCTTACCATACTGCTTCTGTACCTCACCCTGGTATGGTTCATAAGACGCATAATCAAACCGGCAGAAAACGGTCTCTATTCCAAACCAAGCGCCATCGCCATTATAGCAAGCGCTGCTGTGGGAGCCCTCAGCTACTGTTTTTCAGACACATTCTGGTTCTCCGCAGTGGAAGGCGAAGTTTATGCGATGTCCAGTCTGTTTACGGCCCTTGTATTCTGGATCATGACCATCTGGTACGACCGCTATGACGAGCCGCACTCACTGAAATGGATAGTGCTGATAGCTTTTCTGATGGGCCTGAGCATAGGAGTGCATCTGCTTAACCTGCTGGCCATTCCGGCATTGGTATTCATGTACTTCTACCGTTACAAAGACCACTACGATGCTAAGGAATATATAAAGATAGCTCTCATAGGAGTGGCCCTGCTGGCGCTTATCCTGTTTATAATCATCCCTTGGCTGCCGAAATTGGCCGCTTACTTCGACCTCTTCTTCGTCAATGTCCTGGGACTTCACTATAACACAGGAGCCGCCTTCTTTATGGTGGCCCTGCTCGGAGTCTGCTTCTGGGGGATCATCCGGACAGGCAAATCCGGCAAATGGGCGCTCAATACCGCCATTCTGAGCTTCACGGTCATCACCATAGGATTCTCGCTATTCACAGTGGACATAATCCGTTCCTGCGCCAAGACTCCGACCAACGAGTATCAGCCGGACAACGCCTTCACCCTGGTAAGATATCTTTCCCGCGAACAGTACGGCAAGACTCCGCTCATCTACGGCCAATACTATGATTCAGATTACACACTTACCACCAACAAGTATTGGGCACCGGTAGACGGAAAATACAAGAAAGTGGAAGGACCGGTGGACGCGAAATATATCGGCAAGGACAAGATGCTCTTCCCGCGCATGTGGACAGACTCTCCGGACGGAAGTTACTCTGAATTCTACAAATACTACACAGGAGGGAAAAAGGGCAAACCTACGATGGGTCAAAACCTGAAGTATTTCTTTGACTACCAGTGCAACTGGATGTACTGGAGATACTTTATGTGGAATTTCGTGGGCCGTCAGAACGACGTTCATTCCCCTGCACCTGGCAACATTTTCCACGGGAACTGGGAGAGCGGCGTCAAATTCATAGATAACGCACGCCTGGGAGATCAGAGCGCGGCGCCGGAAGTATTGGCCCATAACAAAGGCAAGAACCACTATTATTTTCTGCCGTTGCTGCTTGGCCTGATAGGACTGTGTTTCCAGTTCAGAACAGACAGAAGAGGATGTTTTCTGAACTTCATAATGTTCTTCATGACGGGCCTGGCCATAGTGCTTTATCTTAACCAGCCTCCATATCAAGTTCGCGAAAGAGACTATGCCTACGCCGGATCGTTCTATTTCTTCAGCGTGTGGATAGGACTTGGCGCTGCGGCCATTTACAATTGGCTCGCATCCAAAAAGTCTTCAGGAGCGCTCAAGTGGGCTGGCGCGACAGCCAGTCTCCTGTGTCTGGGAGTGCCGGCTCTTATGGGGCAGCAGAACTGGGATGACCACGACCGTTCGAACCGCCGAACCACAGTGGAAGTGGCAAGCAACTATCTTAATTCCGTAGGCAAGGACGGCATCCTCATCACACACGGAGACAACGATACTTTCCCCCTCTGGTACGCACAGGAAGTGGAAAGCATACGCACCGATGTACGTATCGTGAACACCTCGCTGCTGGGGACCGACTGGCATATAGACCAGATGAAATACGCGGTGAACGAATCGGCTCCGCTGAACATCTCGGTACCTTACAGCCAATACCTTTACGGAGCCAACGAGTACATCCCTATCGTGGACAGCTATAACAAGCCCATGCAGATAGCGGACGTGATGGAAGTGTTCAAGCACCCTAAGGCCAAAGTCGCTCTGCAAAGCGGCAAGAAGGTGGATTATATCCCTGCACGTCAGATAATCGTGCCTGTCAACAAGGCCAATGTCCTGCGAAGCGGAATAGTAAGCGAGAAATACGCCGATATGATTCAAGACAGCATAGTTCTGACCATTCCGAAGGGAAAGGATTATCTCACCAAACCGGAGCTTTTTCTTCTGGACTTTCTGGCAGGATATGATTGGTCTCGGCCTCTTAATATGCTCAACATGGGAGGGGATCTCAACATCGGAGAGAAAGATTACTTGCTCTATGATGGTTATTCATTCCGCCTGGTTCCTTTCAAGAACAAACCGAGCACACTTAATGTAGGTTTTGCCGATACCGATGACCTGTATCATAAAATCACGTGCGACTTTAAGTTCGATGCGGTAGGCGCAGATAATTATTGTATTGATTATCAAAACTATTATACCCATATGGGTGTAATGAGCGTACGCAGACTGTTCGTCACTCTCGCCAAGACCTTCTACAGCCATGGGGAAACTTCCCGCGCAGAGCAGATGCTGGACAAAGGGTTCGATGTAATGAAACACTATCCGTTGGACGGAATTCCGCTCGGATTCTCCAACGAGAATTTTATGGTGACAGAAGCCATAGGTCTTTATTTCACTTTAGGACAGAAGAATAAAGCGCTGAAACTGTGCGAAGAGTACTCTAATCAGTTGATCTGTTCGACAGATTTCTATATGAATTTCTATTCGTGGGCCTCTGAAGAATGCGAAAGTTGTGCGCAGTATATCTATCTTCTATCGGACACTCTTCGCAAGAACGGAGAAAAAGAGCTTGCCTCCGGACTGGAAAGCAAGCTTAAAGAAATAATAGAGCGCGAGTAATCAGCGTTCCAGTCTTACTACTATCGAAAGCGGAAGACATTTGCCGAAGCCATCGCGCAGAGCAAGTTCTCCGCTTTCGATTTTTTCGTCTCCCTTAAGACCGAAAGCCTGCTTCACTATGGTCTCTCCCAGAAGGGCACTATAACCGTTAGAATATAGATTAAGCACCATGAAGCTGTTCTTGGGTGCGAGTATCTTGGACACTTCCTTAAGCATATCAAAAAGGCAGTCGTCCAATTTCCATTTTTCCCCGTCAGGGCCATGCCCATATGCCGGAGGATCGAGTATGATGCCATCGTACAGGTGTCCTCTTTTGGCTTCCCTGCGGACAAATTTCATGGCATCTTCCACTACCCAGTGTATCCCATCCATACGGCTGCGCTCCATATTACCGCGAGCCCATGTAACCACCTGTCTTACAGAATCCAAGTGCGTTACGTCCGCGCCGGCGGCACGCGCCGCAAGACTTGCCGCTCCGGTATAAGCAAAAAGATTAAGCACCTTCATGCCGGGACGTGTATGGGCATAGATATATTCCCAGTTCGCCGCCTGCTCGGGAAATACGCCCACGTGCTTAAAGGAAGTGAGTCCCAATCTCAGACTGAAATTCAAACCTTTCTGACAACCGGGGTATTTTATATACCACTGCTCCTCCATCTTTTTAAGTGTACGCCAAGTACCGCTGTCTTCCTTGCCCGCCTTCCCGAACCCCGCTCCCGGAGTAAAGCGCGTGTGCGCTTTCGACTCCCACTGGGCTACACTCATCGTTTTGCTCCATAAAGCCTTGGGCTCCGGACGTATCATTACTGTGCTACCGAACCGCTCGAGCTTTTCTCCGTCGCCGCTGTCAAGCAGTGCGTAATCCTGCCAATTTTCCGAAGGAAATTCTACCATTTTCTTACTTTTTAACCAAGCGACGAAATTAGCAAAAAAAACGGGAGGCCGAAAATAAATTCAGTCTCCCGCCCACTATTATACTGTAGATTTATTACTTAATCTCAGGAAGGACGCATTTGATAACTGCGTACTGCGTGTAATCCGCAATATAAACATTAAGACTGCCATCAACAACCTCTACACTCATATCTGCAGTTTCGTAAGTGCTAGCCCATTTAGCACTTTTTACAGGATATCTATCAACAAGAACTGGTGCAGAAGGTTCATCAATATTAAACAATACTATGTATGCATCATAACCAGGAACGAAAGAATAACTGTATGCTACAAGGTATTTGTGACCGTTGAACTGAGCATATTCCATAGATACGATACCGTCAATCCATGATCCGCCACTTTCACATCCTATCGTCCAGTTTGCACTTGACATAGAAGGATTATAGAAAAGTTCGTAATTGTCTGCATAAGCGGCAAAATACAATCCTCCGTTAATATCTGCAGAAAGATGTCTTGCAATACCCCACTTTGAATTCCAGATAGTTGAAGTAGTGGTAATAGTCACATAATCTGTATATTGACCGTCATCGGCTCTCTTTCCGTCTTTCAACACGAAGCATACATTATATGACCCTGCAGCAGAGAACACCTCTATAAGAGCATCGCCCTTAAGGACGTTACCGTTTGCGCAGATATTATTGTAACCCATTCCGTAGAACTGGTTATCACATTCAAAACCTGATACATAAGTAGAGGCATCAAACGGAGTGGCAGCAGGGATAAAGTAAACCACCATAGGATCTACCCCTTCGCCATAAGCACCGCCTGTCATGAGCACGATATTACCGGCGTCATCATTACACAGACCTGTTACAGCAGCTACTGCCTGGATCTCCTGCTTGAGTTCTCCTGTCTTCTTATCGTATGCATAAATCTTCTCTGATCCGTTTGCAACAAGGAAGAAATCTCCGGCGAAAGCAGTATTGTATGTTTTTGATGCGGCCACACTTTCCGTGAATGGAGTCTCGTACGATTTGCTACCGTGTCCTTCCTGTGCTACGCTTACCCTTACGACATAATCTTCTGTCTCTTCGGTAGGGTTACCTTCGTCATCTGTTACAGGTACCTGGATTGCAGGGACGGTGAACTTGACGCGGTCAGATCTTGGAGACCAAACTGTAGCGGCAGGCATAGTGAAAGTAGCGGTACCGTCAGCTATGGTACAAGTTCCTATTGTAGGCTCACTTACTTCGTACTCGACATTAGTGTCGATGGTGAAGGTCTTGGAACCGCCCTCTTTACCGAAAGAAAGAGATTCTTCGGACACTGTGAAATAAGGCACATAAGGACCTGTCTGCGTAAACAGCGCGCTTTCAGGCTTGCCTCCTTCAGGAGTAATGGAAACAGTAATGAAACGGGTGGCGTTGTCTTCCTTAAGAGGATAAACGGTGAGTTTCACCTTTCCTTCTTCCTTAGTACCTGAAGCTACATTAAGGACAGCCACTTCCTTATCTACATTTACTTCGGCAGTCCAAGCCACGTTAGACTCGAACGAAACTGTATAAATACCACCGTCAGAAGGAACTGTAACTTCCGCATCCGAAGTGATTTTCAACTCTGGTGTCACCTTAGGCTCGTCTTTCTTACAAGCTGCAAAAGCCAACACGATTGCGCAAAGCGCCAAAAAAGATTTTTTCATAAAACAATTATTGATTTAGTGATTATAATATGTATCCCATATTACTTGTTATTTTCCGAATAATTAGCGAAAGCCGATTTGATGTCGTTCCAGTAATCAAACATCTTGATATGGCACAGGTCGAATATGAACATGCCCCCGGTGCTGCTTCCCATACAAGCATCCACTATCTGCGGCATCAGGGAGCCCTTCCCGCCGTCCACAAATCCCGTAGCATTGCCTATGTCAGGCCCTCCACAATATATCACATCGTCCTTAAGGAGGTCTCCTGCCTGCTTGCAGAATCCCTGCATGGTCCACTCGGTGCTGCCATAGATACTGTCCGCTCCTGCATAAGCGCCGATGAACATGAAATCCAGATGATCCGCGAAGCCGTAATTCTTATAATCGGCATCTGCCCAGCGGTATCCGTCCGCCTTAGGGTCGTATCTAGGACTTGCCCAGTTCACTCCGCTATAATAGTAGCTTGAAAACCACCCTCCGACATACACTCCGAAACGCACCTCCTTATTCACGGAATGCACCTTTGCCTCGGCCTTTTCCACAAAATCGTGAATGGTCTTGGCCCGGAACGAAAGCCACTGCTTCTGGATGGTGGTAAGGGTACTCCCGAAAGAACTTTGTCCCGCTTTCATAACATCTGCAGGCCAATTCCCTATCTTTTTCCCTATATAATCTTCGAACTGAGCTCGGGATTGTTCGGAAAAATCGCTCTGAAGGCTATAATCGTCGTAACGGCATCTGTCAAGCACGATTCCGTCCAGATCATACTTTGCAAGGTCCTCCAGAAGACTGAGAGCATAAGCCTGAGCTTCAGGATTGGCAGGACTGAAGAACTTGGCGCCATAGTCATCACTGTCGTAACTAATCATGTCAAGTGAATTTACCAGGCCATGTTCCGCTGTATTGACTACCGAAGCCCAGGACTTCATCTTCGAATCCGTATAGATTGGCCCATCTTCGCCAAGTCCGTAACGACAGAGATAACCTCCTACCAGAGTGTTGATGCTGGCGTTGATACGAAGTCCGTTATCACGGGCGGCATCTATGAACGCCTGCAGGTAATCGAAATCCGCGGTGCGGGAAAGCCATTTATAACTTCCGTTCACCCACGCGTCGATGCGCTTGAGAGGGGTTCCCTGAGTGCTCTTGAAAAGAACAGTTCCGTTAGTCGGGCGCACATCCACTATAAGATCCGTAAACCCGGTCTCCGCAAGCCTTTTGACATCTTCCGCGATTTTTGACTGATTATTGGCATAATCAGAAAAATTGCCGCCGGCGTCTATCCAGATATATTTTCCTTTACCCTCCACTATAGGATCGGGATCAGAACCGTCATCCCAAGGGAAGGGAGGAAGAGTGTTGCTGCTGGACTTGTCACATCCTGCCAATGAGGATGCCAAAGCCAGAAGACAAAATATTTTAGAAATCGAAAGTTTCATTACTTGATATAAACACAACTTGCCACGCTTCTCTGTTTTCCGTCCGAAGGCTTGATAAGTTCCTGCCCGTTGACAAGCATAAGGGAAGAACCGCCTCCGTCAAGATTAAGGGCATCGGTACAGCCATAATTTTTAAGTATCTGAGCCACCTGGCGTGTGGTATAACCAGGCACACCTTCCGTCATATTGCGTCCCTCGCACACAAAGAGAACAAGTTTCTTGTCTGCGGTGATACCTATCGCGGTACGAGGTGCGGCGCCATCAGCGCCAATCTCTATAAGTTCCTGCTTATAAGTATCTTTAATCTCTCCGCCCTTTATAAGAACAGGTGCGCCGCCTATGCCGTTTTTAGCTTCAAATGTACGCGCCGTACTAGGGAATGTGGCATTTGGGGTCTGCTTAGGGCTTTCGTCCCAGGAATTTTCAGCCACGGTATCGTAGATATAATGCGTGGAAGCGTCTTTCCAATAAGTCCAGCATACTTCATATGTACCGTCAGCATGCTCCAGGAAAGCTCCGCGTGTAGGATAATACACTGTCTTCCAGTCCTGAGAAGCATAATTGATGTTAGGGCTGAGAAGTGTTCCGTTACTTACCTCCAGACTTGAAGAATAAGACTTGCCGCTGTCAGTATAGAAATACCCGGCATTGATTATCACCGAAGGCTTTCCTTGGGCTTCGTAAACCTGCGACGGTGTCTGAAGAGGTTCATCACTTCCCTGAAGTTCAGGAGCGTTGATCCCCCACACCTCAAAACCGGTCTTGGAGAGGTCAACCTCAGCGATATAAGCTATGGCGTTAATCTCTAGAAGAGTCTCAGAAGAACGGAATATCTTGATATATTCCGGAAGTGAGGAATAAGAGGATGTGACATCGCTCCAACCTTCCTCCACCGGTTCAGGAACCACAGGGTCATCCCAAGGCCAATCCGGCACACCTCCCTGCGACTTTTTATCGCATCCGAGTGCGAGAAAAGCGCAAAGTGATAAAATTGATAAAAGTCTTATCGGTTTCATATTATTTCTTTATGCAGTCTGCCACATAAGCGGCAAGAGACTGACTATGATGGTCATAATAATAAAGGAATATACGGAATCCGTCCGCTGACGGGCACAGGCATATATCTCCAGAAGCCCCTATTCCGCTCGCGAAATCTCCCTTCTGGAAATATTCCGGAGAAAGGTCGGCGATAAGAGTCGGCGCCGTAGGATCAGTAATCTCATAAAGCCTGAACTTAGGGCCAGTTCCCCAGTTAGGGAAATGGCTCACAGAGAGAAGCGTCATAAAGGTGGCGTTATTGAATCTCTTCGTATCCATGCAGTTAGGATTACAAGCCCAATTACCATAATAAGACATTATCTTATCGCTCCCGCTCTTGTCGAAATAATGGAGAACATAATTATTATCTCCCTCTACACCTTCGACACCGTTATTATCATAGAAATCAAGGAACCACCCATCCTGTTCAGGTTCGAGACTTGCAGGCACCACCGTAGCGACGCCTACAGGTGCGGCTCCCCAGCCGGATGCTGTTACTGTAGTCAAAGCAAACGACACTTCCTGTGGCTCTCCCACTACAGCGCCGTTTTCCACTTTCAGATAAAGAGCACGATTGGCAGATGTCACCTCAGAAATTCCTTCTGTGGTGAATGTGATGATAGCCTCGGTGTCTAAATTTCCGATAATCTTCATCCTATGACCGATGCCGGTGCCGGAAGAAGCGTCAAGAGGATTGACAAAGCTATGGAAAAGAACAGGTTCTTTAGCAGGGTCGTCACTGCGATAAAGATTGATGGTACCCCCGGCCTCAGCAAAATTGGTAATGAGAATATGCTCACCCTCGTCACCCGCTATACATACGGCATCCGCTGCACCTACCTTCATAGTACCCGCCTTGGCTCCGTTAAACCTGTTGACAAGCAGTGGCTCTCCCGCTCCAGTACAAACCACGATATTGCTTCCGTTACCTGCCAGAGAAACATATGTAAGAGTCTTATAATCAGGAAGGCCAAGCAGCGCGACAGGGTCTATGTTGAAGAGTTCTGCAAATGAAGATGAGTTGATGCCCATGTCGATAAGTTCAGGATTACCCTGAGTGACAGTATATACCCCTTCTGTAGTGCCGTCCTCCGCAAGAACCGTCACGGTCTGACCGGAATTGAGATTATAGGCGGATGTTTTCTTATAGGCTTTGTTACCTATCTTGGAAAGAGTGGCATGAGGCGACACCTGTCCTGTGACATGTACAGAGGAAAGATCATCAAGATAAGGGATCAGGATGGTCTTCTTCGAGTTGTCGATAATACCGTCCACCAGTACATCCGTAATACTGAATGTAACGAGTTCACACGTGCTAGGAAGCCTTCTGTCTCCTGTGATGACTATCTTCTTGGAGAATCCGTCAGGGCCTTCGAGAGTAAACTCGTTCTCCTCGGTGAGATCAAGTCTCACAACTCCCGGAACCAGCTTATAATTAGGGGCCAATGTGACATTGATCTTGAGATTAGTCATATATGTAAGAGTAAGGTCGTCCGATGTTTCCGGATAATACCACGGAATCGGGATAGCATAATAGTCGGCATCCGGGTCCGTGACATTAAGCGTGCCCAGAACCTTGTCTTTGTATGGCGTATCGGTCGGAAATATGGCCTTGATGGCGATAATTCCCTTGGTGGCGTTCTCATCCGGCTGCACATACTCAGGCTCATGACAAGACGCGAGCAGCAGAGCCGAAGATAAAACCAATATCGTATTTAATATCTTTTTCATGTTTAATCTTATTATGGATTGCTTAGTTCCAGTTAGAGTCCGGTTGAGTATGATTCAACGCAGGATTATTGTCAAGTTCCGACTTAGGAAGCGGGAAACGATAAAGTTTGCCTTCAAATGTCCTGTCTTTCTCATCGACGCTGACATAAGTATAGGTGAATGTGCCGTCGCCATTGGGAACAATCTTGAGACCGTGCTGTTGATACGCAGAAAGTCCTGTAGGATAATTATCTGCAGCTACTTCCCAGCGGCGGAGATCCCAATATCGCTGTCCCTCATAAGCCAATTCCACCTTTCTCTCCTGACAGATGGCGTTCCAAAGTTCCGTTCCGTATTTGTTCGTATAAGGAAGACCTACGCGGGCTCTTATCTTCGCAACTATAGTATTGGCAGTAGATTCGTCCTTAGTGTCACTCTTCACGCAGGCCTCGGCCTTGTTGAGAAGGACTTCGGCGTAGCGCAGGAAAGTGAATGGCTGGCTGCTCCCTGAAGTGGTGACATCGTATGTCTCATCCACCAGTTTACGAAGATAATAACCGGTTACCGTTCTTCCCTTAGGCTCTTTTACCGTCTTCCATGTTGCCCATCCGTCGGTTCCGCCCTCGTATGGTTCGATAGTGCGTTTTTTCCACTTTGCTCCGTTATACAGGATCGTAGCCTGAAAACGAGGCTCAAGAAGCTCATATGGCGGGTTCTCAGTAGTCGTTCCATGCCATTTGCTCCAATTAGGGAAACCTCCGGTAGCAAGTTCATAACTTTCTACAATTTCCTGGGTAGGAACGCCGTATCCGCCACCTTTCTGTGATACTATAGTGTAGTCTCCCCCCGGGGTGTAATAGAAATTGAAAGAATGGGTTACACCGTCACTCTGGCTGAAGAGGTATTGAAGAATAGCTTCCTTGTTGCCGGTAGTCTTCGTGAAAGCGTCAGCGTAATTGGCCTCGAGATCATAGCCAAGTTCGGTAACCTTATCGGCAGCTTCGATGACCGCATCGTAGCGTCCGGCATAAAGCATGGCGCGCGTGATCATCGCATATGCAGTACCCTGATTCAGACGTCCGTTAGCCACGCCCGGAAGAGGCAGATTCTCGGCCGCATATTTAAGGTCTGACTGTATGAAATCCCAAGCTTCAGTCTCCGAATTCAGAGGCACATTCTTACTGATAGCCGTAAGGTCTTCATTATAGAGGATTACTTCTTTATAGCGCTTGACAAGTTCAAAATAGAAATAAGCGCGAAGAAAACGGAGTTCTCCCTCTATGCGTTTGGTATCATCTTCACTGAGAGTACCATAGGTATGAAGATTGGAGATGGCTTCGTTCACTTTTCTTACAGCGGTCATCATAGTAGACCATGTTCCGAGGTAGCTGTCCACGTAACTTGCGTCCAAAGTGTTTCCGCCGTAAGAAATCTCTGAAGGAATGTAACAGAGAGCGTTATAATTATATGACACATACTTCATCTCATCGGTAAGGGCTTCGGTGAGACCTGCCACGGTAGGAGATGAATTGAAGTCCCATATATATGAATACAGATAATTCACTGCATATTCGGCATATTCGGTCTTGCCCCAAATGACCTGAGGAGAAGTCCTGTCGGTAGGGGTCATATCCAAAAATGCATTACATGATGACAACAGCAGCGTGCTCGCAACAAATATCATTAACTTTTTCATATCCACTAGAATGTTAAGGTGATACCTCCCATCACAAGTCTCTGCTGTGGGTAATAACCATTGTTGACACCTGGAGACTCAGGGTCAATTCCGTCAGGAAGTCCGTCGATGGTGAAGAGGTTCTGTCCCTCCACGAAGAATCGCAGAGAACCTATCCCGGCATAGTCCGTCACCTTCTTAGGAAGCGTATAACCGAGCTGTGCGGTCTTGAGACGGATATATTTGCCGTCCCTTACCCAGAAAGTGGAGCACACGCCGTTGTCTCCACCACTTGAAGTGGTAGACAGAGTAATGCGCGGATATGTTCCGTCAGTATTATACACTGAATATGCATTCTCCACGAGGTACAGCGGCGAGTTGCCACCTTCCTTGAAAGTCTGGGTCCAGATGGTGTTGTCATCGTATCCGTTATAGTAGTTACCCGTGAGAGATACATCAAAGAGAGCACCGCCGGTAAACTGGGCATTGAAATCGAATCCGTTCCAGTTGAAGTTAAGATTGAAGCCGTAAGTAAGACGAGGGCGGTTACTGAGTCCGAAATAGCCCTTGTCGTCTTCATCGATCACGCCGTCACCGTTGATGTCCACATATTTAATGTCGCCGACATTAGGACGGGTGCCGTACCATGCGGAGTTGTCTATCTCCTCTTCGCTGCGGAACAGTCCGTCTGCCTTCCAGCAGAGAAGACTTCCGTACTGCGTACCCACCCTCTTGCGATAATCCACGATGTTTGGCTCATCCTTATATTTAAGCCAACGGGTGTAGGCATAAGTAAGCGAAGCCGACAGATCATAGTAGAAAGGCTTTCCCAGAAGATCAAAATGATTGCGGTGAGTGATGAGAATGTCTATACCCTTAGAGTCTATCGAGTTATAGTTGACCCAAGTAGGATAATATCCACCCATTGAAGGCGGGTATCCTGAACTCTGATAGGTAAGCATGTCATATGTGTAGTTGTAGAATCCGTCTATCTCAGCACCGAGAAGTCCGTCCCACATCGTGAGGTCGAAGCCGACGTTCCAGCTGAGGGTCTTTTCCCAAGTCAGGTCAGTATTGGCAATACCTGAAGTGGTGTAAGAAGGGAACATCCCGTTAGGGTAGATGACGTTGAGAGATTTGCCGTAGGTGCTGAGGAACATATACTCGCTCACCGAATCATTACCCAAAAGACCCACTGAAGCGCGAAGCTTCAAATCATCCACCACATCCTGACTCTGCATAAACTCTTCCTTTGAAAGACGCCAGCCAAGTGACGCAGAAGGGAAGAAGCCCCAACGGTTCTTGGTCATTCCGGCAAATTTATATGAACCGTCATAACGGCCCGTAAATTCAGCAAGATACTTCTCGTCATAGTCGTAACGCAGACGTCCGACATAACCGGCACTTCTGGAAGCGCTGCTCCATCCGCCTACAGGATCGTTGGTAGGGATACCGTTGGAAAGTTCCGGAAGTTCGGAGAAAGGAAGACTCTTCACATAAGCGGAAAGTCCATTACCTTTGTATTCACGAGCTTCGGCAAGAAGCATGGCATCCACGTTATGCTTTCCGAAACTTCTCGCATAATTGGCACTTACCTGCCCTACCATCTGCTGAGAGAAGGTCACACCCTCTCCGAGATTGTTGACGTTGTCGCTGATATGCGGATTGTCCGAACGCTTCGACCATACCCAGTTGCCGTCCGTATCCTTGGAAAGTTGCATGAGAGTATAAGGAGTACTGAGGTTCTTATTATAACTCTGCGAATAGTCAAACGATCCTGTGGCCTTGAAGCTCAGTCCCTTGACGAAAGGCACATTGTAGGTAAGGGATGTATTGGCAGACATTCCGGCGCCACGAGTCTTCTTATATCCTGACTCATAGATAGCAGCAAGAGGGCTGACCAGGAAGGACTGGTTGTTCTGCACTGCGCCGGTGTAATAACCGTCCTTCATAACGGGAAGATACGGGTGCATCTGTACGGTCTGACGGCCAATTGAGAACCAACCCACTTCATATCCTGAATCGGAATCCGATCCACCTGAAAGATATGCAGGAGTCTGACGGTCAGAAAGCACACCGCTGACACCGAGCGTAAAGCTCAAATTCTTGGCAATCTGGCTTTCGAGATTGGCACGTACATTATAACGCTTATAATTGAAATTGTCAATATTACCCTTTTGGTTCAAATAACCGAAAGAGGCGAAATAACGATGTTTGTCAGTGCCGCCCTGTACGGTCACATTATGTTTCTGATTGAGTCCCGTTCCGAACACAAGGTCTATGTAGTTGGTATTGGCCCAGTTGCCATCAGGATCACCATTCTGTATAAGCGAGAGCACCTTCTTGGAAAAATATGGAGTATATTCTTCAGGAGAAGCGATTTCCTTATTGGCCAATTGGTCCATCATCTCGGCGATGTTATAATAAGAGACGAACTGCGCACCATCCATAAACTGAGGAAAATTGGCATTCATCGAAGCGCCGATAGAAGCGTTATATGTAATCTTCGCGTCACCTTTTTCACCTTTTTTTGTGGTAACGATAATGACACCGCCGGCAGCGGAAAGGCCGTAAACCGCAGCGGAGGCACCGTCCTTAAGCACTGAAATACTTTCTATATCAGCAGGATCGATGTCGTTAATGTTATCCACCGGGAAGCCGTCCACGATGTAGCTTACACCATAGACAGAACCGCGGATACGGAGCGATGCCTGGTCAAGACCCGGCTCTCCTGATTCCTGCACTGACGAAATACCAGGAAGACGTCCGGCAAGCACCTGGCTGACATTAGTGGCCGGAGCTTTGAGAAGTTCATCACCCTTGATGGCCGAAACAGCACTGGTAATAGACGATTTTTTCTGCTGACCATAACCCACGATTACGGCATCCTCCAGGAAGAGGTTGTCTTCCTCGAGAGTAATGTCAAGAGTTTTTTGACCATTGTAAACTTTGGTCACCTTAGTGTAACCGAGAAAATAAAACTCGATAGTTTCGCCCGGAGCGACAGAGATTCTGTATGCTCCCGTTTCAGTAGTTATATCACCGCTTTTTGGTTGCCCATTTTCAAGAACGGCTACCGTAACTCCCGGTAGAGGCTGTCCCATCGCGTCTGTAACTGTGCCCGTAAGAGTAGTCTGCGCAAAAGCAAATGTTACGTTCACAAGAAGAGCCATGAAGGCGTAAAATAAACGCATATAGTTCTAATGTTAAATTTTTATTGACAAATATACACATAAAAAAGCGCATCCTAAATATATAGAATGCGCTTTTCGTTAAAAAGCAGTAAAAAATTTACATTTTTCCTTATACTTTTTGTAAAATATTTTAATAAATACTTTACTTCTTGATTTTAGAGATTATTCTGCCTTCTCTTCTGCCACCTTTTCAGTTGCAGGAGCTTCAACAGGAGTCTCTGTTACAGTAGTTTCAGCTTTCTTCGTACTACGACGAGTGGTCTTCTTAGCCGGTTTCTTCGCTGCTGAAGCCAATGCAGCTTCATTGAAGTCTACCAGTTCTATAAGAGCCATCTCTGCCGCATCACCCGGACGGAAACCTATGTGAAGAACTCTGGTATATCCGCCTGGACGCTCTGCAACCTTCGGAGCAACTGTACGGAAAAGCTCCGTAACAGCCTCCTTGTTCTTAAGGTAGCTGAAAACTATACGACGTGAGTGCGTTGTATCCTCTTTTGATTTGGTAATAAGCGGTTCAACATAAGACTGAAGGGCTTTTGCCTTAGCTACAGTTGTTGTAATCCTCTTATTAAGAATCAAAGAGCAAGCAAGGTTTGAAAGAAGAGCCTTGCGATGACCGCTCTGACGTCCGAGATGATTTATGGATTTATTGTGTCTCATCTTTTATGCGTTCTTTTTCTTTGGTTCAATATTGTACATTGTAACATCCATTCCGAATGAGAGTTTGTTCTGCTCTACGAGCATATCTATCTCATTAAGGGACTTGCGTCCGAAATTACGGAACTTCATAAGCTCGTTACGGCTATATGACACGAGGTCTGCGAAGGTGTCAATGTCCGCTGCCTTGAGGCAATTGAATGCCCTGACAGAAAGACCGACATCCGAAAGTTTGGTCAACAGAAGGTGACGTACACGAAGGCTTTCTTCGTCAAGTTCCTTGCTGTCTGACTCCACTACATTGTCAACAGATACCTTCTTGTCATCCGTAAAGAGTCTGAAGTGATAAATAAGGATGTTAGCTGCGTCCTGAAGAGCCTCATCAGGAGAAATAGACCCGTCAGTAACCACCTCAAGATTAAGTTTCTCGTAGTCTGTCTTCTGCTCCACACGCCAGTTTTCAACAGTCCAGTTGACTTTACGTATAGGAGTATAGATGGCATCTACAGGAATGGTTCCGATAGGAGTATTCTCGTCTCTGAGTTCATCAGCTGGCACGAAACCACGACCCTTAGTGATAACGATCGAGATCTCAAGCTTTACTGATGGTTCAAGAGAGCAGATGTGCTGCTCAGGATTCAACACCACGAAAGAAGACAATCCCTTGGAGATATCCTCTGCTGTAAACTCGTGCTTACCGCTGATAACGATATTTGCTGTCTCAGTCTCTACTCCTTCAACCATTCTTTTGAAACGTACCTGCTTGAGGTTGAGGATAATATCCTGCATGCCCTCGATTACGCCAGGAATGGTCTGGAACTCCTGTGCTACGCCGGAGATTTTTATCTGACTGATAGCAAAACCCTCCAAAGAAGCGAGCAAAATGCGGCGAAGTGCATTGCCTATAGTCTGTCCGTATCCGGGCTCAAGAGGGCGGAATTCGAAACGTCCTACGGTATCAGTACCTTCGAGCATGATCACCTTGTCAGGTTTTTGAAATGCTAAGATTGCCATAATTCTATTGGGTGTTAAATGTTCTACTTAGAGTACAGGTCGACAATAAGCTGCTCGTTAATGCTTTCCGGAACTTCAGCACGTACAGGGACATTAAGGAATTTGCCTGAAAGTGCTTTAGCATCGAAATCAAGCCAAGAGTACTTGGTGGTACTTGCCACTGAAGCCTGTATTACTTCGAGGCTCTTTGATCTTTCGCGAACTGCAATCACATCGCCAGGCTTAACCTGAACTGAAGGGATGTTGCAGACAATACCGTTGAGGGTAATGTGCTGGTGACTTACGAGCTGACGAGCCGCTGCCCTGGTAGGAGCGATACCGAGACGGTATACTACATTGTCAAGACGGCTTTCGAGAAGAAGAACGAGGTTCTCACCTTTCTGTCCGCTGAGACGGCAAGCCTTAACATAAGTATTGTGGAACTGACGTTCGAGCACACCGTACATATACTTAACCTTCTGCTTCTCTTTAAGCTGATTACCGTATTCTTTTGATTTTTTACGTTTAGCAGCGAGACCATGCTGTCCTGGAGGGAAGTTTCTTTTCTCGAAATATTTGTCTCCTCCGAAGATAGGCTCACCGAATTTACGAGCGATTTTGGTACTTGGACCAGTATATCTTGCCATAATTCTTAACCTTTAAAAATTAAACTTTACGACGGCCTTTAGGACGGCATCCGTTATGAGGCATAGGAGTTACATCGATAATCTCTGTAACGGTTATACCAGCATTGTTGATGGTGCGGATAGCAGATTCACGACCTGCGCCCGGTCCCTTGACATATACTTTCACCTTACGGAGTCCAGCATCAAATGCTGTCTTGGCTGCATCCTCCGCTGCCATCTGCGCTGCATACGGAGTATTCTTTTTGCTTCCTCTGAAGCCACATTTGCCTGCAGACCCCCAGCTGATCACCTGACCCTGGGCATTTGTAAGCGAAACGATAACGTTGTTGAAGGTTGATGAAACATGGGCCTCGCCATAAGCTTCAACCTTGACAACTCTTTTAGATGTTGTAGTTTTCTTTGCCATAGTTCATCAATTTTTACTTGGTAGCCTTCTTCTTGTTGGCAACAGTCTTCTTCTTGCCCTTTCTTGTACGGGCGTTATTCTTGGTGCTCTGTCCGCGCACTGGAAGTCCGCTACGATGACGGATTCCGCGGTAGCAACCGATATCCATAAGACGCTTGATATCCATTTGGACAGATGAACGGAGTTCACCCTCGATCTTATACTCTGCTGCGATTTCCGCACGGATTGCAGCCACCTGAGCATCGTCCCAATCGCCAACTTTGATGGAAGCGTCTATGCCGCACTTGTCAAGAATCTTCTTGGCAGAAGAGCGACCGATTCCAAAGATATAGGTAAGACCTATCTCTCCCTGCTTGTTGTTTGGTAAATCAACACCGGCTATACGTGCCATAATTATACTTTAATTTTTTAGTTTATACTTTTAAACTATTATCCTTGACGCATCTTGAACTTAGGGTTCTTCTTGCAAATAACGTAAAGACGTCCTTTACGGCGTACGATCTTGCAATCCTCGCTGCGTTTTTTGATGGATGTTTTGACTTTCATAATACTGAATTTTATTTATATCTGAAAGATATTCTTCCTTTGGTCAAATCGTAAGGAGATATTTCAACCCTCACCTTGTCTCCCAGAAGGATGTGGATAAAGTTCATTCTCATCTTTCCTGAGATATTGCACAGAAGGACGTGGCCGTTCTCCAGTTCAACTTTGAACATTGCATTAGGGAGAGTCTCGATAACTCTTCCGTCCTGCTCTATTGCTACTTGTTTAGACATTGAAATTTCACTTTAAAAATTGATCGTAGGATCTTTCTCGATAAAATCATAGGTCGACAATTGCTCAGCCTTACCGCGACGGACAACAACCGTAAGCTCATAATGTGCCGATTTAGCACGGTCTGCCGTATGGACTGCCCAGCCATTTCTGTCCAGATAAACCCCACGGCCGCCGGCATTGATCATAGGCTCAATACATATAACCAATCCGTCTACCAGATGAGTGCCGCGTCCGGGACGTCCGTAATTCGGAACTCCCGGCTGTTCGTGCATCTCTTTTCCAAGTCCGTGACCTTCAAGTTCACGAACCACTGAGAAACCGAATGATTCAGCATACGTTTGCACCGCGTATCCTATGTCGCCAGTTCTGTTGCCTGCTACAGCAGCTTCGATACCCTTGTAAAGAGAGGCCTTGGTAACATCGAGAAGCTTACGGGTCTTCGCATCCACCTCCCCTACCGGGAAAGTGTATGCGGAGTCACCGTTATATCCTTTGTACAAAGTACCACAATCTACTGATACCACGTCCCCTTCCTTAAGGACATAGTTTGACGGAAAACCGTGGACAACTACATCATTGACAGAAAGGCAAAGTGCTGCAGGAAAACCCTCATATCCGAGGAAAGAAGGAATTGCGCCGTTATCGCGAATAAAAGTCTCAGCCACTCTATTCAACTCTAAAGTTGTCACACCAGGAGCGACTATCTTACCGACTTCCGCCAGTGTCTTGGACACTATTATGGCATTCTCTCTAAGGAGCTCAATTTCTTCCTCAGTTTTAGGTTTAACCATCTTCCTAAAAATTTTCAAAGAACTACATACCGGAGCGTCCGCTGATACGGCCTGTCTTCATAAGGCCGTCGTAGTGACGCATCAACAAATAACTTTCAACCTGCTGGAGTGTATCCAAAACCACACCTACCAAGATAAGAAGCGAAGTGCCTCCAAAGAAACTTGCGAATGCGTTGGAAACGCCAAGTTTCATAGCTATGGCAGGAAGGATAGCGATAATGGCCAATGCGATTGAGCCCGGGAGAGTTACCTTTGACAGAATTCCGTCAAGATAATCCACAGTGCTCTTGCCAGGTTTTACGCCAGGAATAAATCCACCGTTCCTCTTCATCTCCTCAGCCATCATCTGCGGATTGACAGTAACGGCAGTATAGAAGAATGTAAAGGCAATCACAAGAATGGCAAATATGAAATTATACCAGAATCCCGTGTAGTTGCCAAGCGTAGCGGCAAGTCCGCGTGTCGCATCCCAACGTGAGAACAGGATAGGGAAGAGCATCAATGCCTGAGCAAAGATGATAGGCATAACGCCGGCAGCATTGATCTTAAGCGGAAGATACTGACGCACTCCACCATACTGACGGTTGCCTATAACCCTCTTCGCGTACTGTACAGGGACCTTGCGGACAGCCTGTACGAGCGCGATGGCAGCCACGATCACCAGGAACCAGAGTACCAGTTCGATGGTAAGAAGGATAGGGCCACCATTGGTTGTAGCCATTTTCTCAGAGAACTCTGCGACGATTGCATGAGGCAGACGAGCGACAATACCTATCATGATGATAAGGGATATACCATTACCGATACCACGATCTGTTATACGCTCACCAAGCCACATGACAAACATGGAGCCTGCCATAAGAATGATTACGGAAACAAGATTGAATGCAAATGAACTCCATCCGAGATTACGCATGGCCACGAAAGCCTCTGCGGGAATCTGACCGTGAATAGAAGCTACATAAGCAGGTCCCTGGATGCAGATGACAAGAATTGTGAGGACTCTGGTCATCTGGTTCATCTTCTTACGTCCGCTTTCGCCCTCCATCTGGAGCTTGCGGAAATAAGGGACGAACACTCCCAGCAGCTGGATGACGATAGATGCCGAGATATAAGGCATCACACCCAGCGCAAAGATAGAGGCATTACCGAATGCACCACCTGAGAACATATTCAACAGGCCCACAAGACCTTCGTTGGATTTGCTCTGCAGGTTCGCAAGCATTGACGCATCTATACCCGGAAGCACGATAAAGCATCCGAGTCGATACACCAATATCAAGAGGACTGTATATACAATCCTCTTGCGTAATTCCTCGATCCTGAAGATGTTTTGAATTGTCTCTATAAACTTCTTCATGGAGATTATTCAATTACTACTGCCTTACCACCGGCAGCTTCGATTTTAGCGATTGCTGAAGCAGAGAATGCATCTGCTGTGACAGTAAGAGCGGTTTTAATCTCCCCGTTTCCGAGAACTTTGATAAGATCGTTCTTGGAAGCGAATCCGGCGGTCTTGATATCATCAACGCCTACTGCTGTGAGATTGGCCTTGGCAGCGATAGCCTCAATAACAGCTACATTGACTGCCTTGTACTCTACACGTGTAGGGTTTTTGAAACCGAACTTAGGCATACGCCTCTGGATAGGCATCTGACCTCCTTCAAAACCAATCTTGTGTGAGAAACCGGAACGCTGTCCAGCACCGTTCATACCACGTGTAGATGTTCCACCGTGACCTGAACCTTCACCACGACCGATTCTTTTCCTTGCTTTGGTAGCACCGTTTGCAGGTGCGAGATTTTCAAGTTTCATATATACGGTCCTCCTTATTTAACTTCTTCTACTTTAACAAGATGAGCGACTTTAGCAATCTGTCCTCTTGCAACCGGGGTATCCTCAAGCTCAACACTCTGGTTGAGTTTACGGATTCCAAGGCAACGAAGATTGGCGATCTGACGCTTAGTCTCTCCGTTTTTGCTGATAACCTGTGTTACTTTAAGCTTTGACATATTCTATATCTCCCATCTTAACCGTTAAACACTTTTGACATAGGAATACCACGAAGCCCTGCAACCGTATAGGCATCTCTCATCTCTGTAAGAGCCTGTACTGTGGCCTTTACAAGGTTATGAGGGTTTGATGAGCCCTTGGATTTAGCAAGAACGTTCTGTATGCCGGCAGACTCGAATACGGCACGCATGGCACCGCCGGCTTTAACACCAGTACCTGGAGCCGCTGGCTTCATGAATACCTTTGCTCCGCCGAAGTGAGCTTCCTGCTCATGAGGAATGGTAGTATTGATGACAGGAACCTTAACAAGATTCTTCTTGGCATCTTCAACTGCCTTTGAAATAGCTATAGTAACCTCATTTGCCTTTCCAAGACCATAACCTACAACACCATTCTCATCACCTACCACTACGATGGCGGCAAAGCGGAAATGGCGACCACCCTTGGTTACTTTGGTAACCCTCTGGATGGCGACAAGTCTGTCTTTAAGTTCAAGATCAGATGTCTTTACTCTTTTTACATTTGTATTTGCCATAGTCTGTTACTTTAGAATACGAGGCCGCCTTCACGTGCAGCATCTGCCAAACTTTTAACTCTTCCGTGATAGAGATATCCTCCACGGTCAAAACATACGGTGGTGATACCTGCTGCAAGTGCGCGCTCAGCAACTGCCTTACCCACAACAGCCGCAGCATCAATACCGTTCTTACCCTTGCATTCTACAGCAAGAGCCTTATCATTTGAAGATGCAGAGACGAGTGTTTTGCCCTGCTCATCATCGATTACCTGAGCGTAAATAGCTTTGTTGCTTCTGAAAACAGCAAGACGAGGTCTTTCTGCTGTGCCGCTAACGTGCTTACGAATACGGTAATGAATTCTTTGTCTTCTTTCTATTCTATTCAATGCCATAATCTAATCTCCTATTATTTAGCTGCTGCAGTCTTACCAGCCTTACGACGAAGCTGCTCACCGACGAACTTGATACCCTTACCCTTATAAGGTTCCGGCTTACGGAGTGAACGGACTTTTGCCGCTACCTGACCTACAAGCTGTTTGTCACAACTCTTGAGAATAAGTACAGGATTCTCACCTTTCTTGACATCTGGAACTTCCGCGGTTATCTCGTCCGGAAGGAGGAGATAAATATCGTGAGAGAAACCAAGCGAGAAATTGAGAAGATTCTTTCCCTGGAGGGCTACACGGTAACCCACACCGACGAGTTCCTGCTTGATGGTGAACTGCTCGCTTACACCTACCACCATGTTATGCACAAGTGCACGATAAAGTCCGTGCATTGAACGATGACGTGGCTGGTCTGTAGGACGGGCAAACTTAATCTGATTGTCCTCAATGGTTACGGTAATGTCCGGATCAACTTTCTGGGACAATTCGCCATGAGGTCCTTTAACCTTCACTACGTTGCCTGGGAGAAGCTCAGCGCTCACCCCGGTCGGAAGGCTTACAGGCAATTTACCAATTCTTGACATTTATTGTTCTGTTTTTAAATTAATATACATAGCATATAACCTCACCACCTACGCCAAGCTCTTTAGCTTCCTTGTCTGTGATGACACCCTTGGATGTAGAAAGGATAGCGATTCCCAGTCCGTTGAGGACACGTGGCATATTCTCTACATCAGCGTACTGCCTGAGACCCGGAGTCGAAACGCGCTCAATTTTCTTGATTGCCGGCACCTTGGTCTGAGGATGATACTTCAGAGCGATTTTGATGGTATTCTGTGGCTGAGTCTCCACTACCTTGTAGCTGAGAATGTAACCTTTCTCGCAAAGGATCTGGGTAAGAGCCACCTTCATTTTAGACGAAGGAACCTCCACTACCTTCTTTCCTGCCAAATAGGCATTGCGAATCCTTGTGAGATAATCTGCAATTGGATCTGTCATATCTTTTAACTTTTTTAATTTTCTACCAGCTTGCTTTCTTTACTCCCGGGATAAGGCCGTTTGAAGCCATCTCACGGAACTGGATACGGCTGATGCCGAATGCTCTCATATATCCCTTTGGACGACCTGTAAGAGAGCAACGATTGTGCATACGTACAGGTGAAGAGTTCTTAGGGAGTTTGTCAAGTGCAGCCCAATCTCCGGCTTCCTTAAGCTCCTTTCTTTTCTCGGCGTACTTAGCAACTAATTTCGCGCGCTTAACTTCGCGGGCTTTCATTGATTCTTTTGCCATATTCTTTACTTATTATGTTTTTTGAAAGGAACACCAAATGCTGCAAGAAGTGCATGACACTCCTCATCAGACTGTGCGCTTGTCACGAATGTGATTTCAAGGCCGTGGATTCTAGGGTTCTTGTCAATATCAACTTCAGGGAAGATAATCTGCTCCTTGATACCGAGTGTGTAGTTACCCTGTCCGTCCATATTCTCAGCGACACCGTTGAAGTCACGGATACGAGGGAGAGACACACGGATAAGTTTCTCGAGGAACTCGTACATCTTCACGTCACGAAGAGTCACCTTGCAACCTACAGGCATACCCTTACGGAGTTTGAAGTTAGAAATATCTTTCTTGGAAACAGTCACAAGAGCCTTCTGGCCCGTGATAAGAGAAAGTTCCGCTGCAGCCTCTTCTACGATCTTGCGATCCTGTGAGCCTTCGCCAAGTCCTTCATTGATGGTGATCTTGACAAGCTTCGGAACTTGCATTACAGTAGAGTAGTTAAACTGCTTCATGAGAGCGTCAACAATCTGCTCCTTGTACACCTTTTTAAGTGTAGGAACATATCCAGTTGGAGCTCCTGCCTGTCCGGCTGATGGTTTATTTGTCTTTGCCATAATTACTTAATCTCCTCCCCAGATTTCTTAGCATAACGGATCTTCTTGCCATCCTCGAATTTGAAGCCTACGCGTGTAGCCTTGCCTGACTTAGGATCAACAAGAGAAAGGTTAGAAACATTAATAGGGGCCTCCTGCTTGATGATACCACCCTGAGGAGCCTTTGTGTTAGGTTTTGTGTGCTTGCTGACCAGGTTAACACCCTCAACAATTGCACGGTTCTCGGCAGGTATGACAGAAAGGACCTTACCGGCCTTCCCCTTGTCGTTTCCCGCGATGACGATTACATTATCGCCTTTCTTGATGTGTAACTTACTCATAGTGTCAAATGTTAAAGGACTTCTGGTGCCAATGAAACAATTTTCATGAAGTTCTCACGGAGCTCTCTGGCAACAGGGCCAAAGATACGGGTTCCACGAAGTTCACCTGCGTTGTTAAGAAGAACGCAAGCGTTCTCGTCGAAACGGATATATGAACCGTCAGCTCTACGGATTTCCTTCTTTGTGCGTACAACTACAGCCTTAGAAACTGTACCCTTCTTAGCGTCACCGCCAGGGATAGCACTCTTTATAGATACGACAATCTTATCTCCGACTGTCGCATAACGGTGGTTTGTACCGCCAAGCACACGGATGCAAAGAACTTCCTTTGCTCCGCTGTTGTCAGCCACCTGTAAACGTGATTCCTGCTGTATCATATTACTACTTAGCTTTTTCTACGATTTCAACTAATCTCCAGTTCTTTGTCTTGCTGAGGTGACGTGTCTCCATAATGAGGACAGTATCTCCGATACCGCACTCGTTATTCTCGTCCTGAGCGACAAATTTGGTGGTCTTCTTGACGAATTTACCGTACAAAGGATGTTTCTCTTTACGTTCAACGGCAACTACGATAGTTTTATCCATCTTGTTGCTGACCACTACTCCTGTTCTTTCCTTACGAAGATTTCTTTCCATAAGTCTGCTCTACTTTAGTTTTGTTTTTCTTTTTCAGCAAGGATAGTGATCATAAGAGCGATATCCCTTCTGGTCTTCTGAAATTTCGACGTATCCTCCAGCGGAGAAATAGCGTGATTGATCTTCATGGTGTCGAGGTTTGATTTCTCGAGAGCGATACGATCGCGAAGGTCTGCTATAGACATTTCACGTGCTTCTGATGCTTTCATTTTCTTCTCCTCTGTTTACTATTCAACATAATCTCTACGAACGACGAACTTGGTAGCTACCGGGAGCTTGTTCGCCGCAAGACGCATAGCCTCCTTAGCAACTGCGAGCGAAACGCCCTCAGCCTCAAAAAGGATACGGCCCGGAGTGATAGGTGCTACGAATCCGTAAGGATCACCTTTACCTTTACCCATACGGGTATCGAGAGGCTTCTTGGTGACAGGCTTAACAGGGAACACCCTGATCCAAACCTGGCCTTCACGGTTCATGAAACGCGACATAGCCTGACGTGCAGCCTCAATCTGCTGAGCTGTCAGCCAACAATTTTCAAGGGTCTTGATACCGAATGATCCGAATGCCAGCTGGTTTCCCCTCTGAGCCATACCTTTCATACGGTTCTTTTGTTCCCTTCTGAATTTGGTTCTTTTTGGTTGTAACATTGCTATATTACTTTAATAATTTGTATTCTTTTAACGTCCCGCCAGAAGACACTTTCTCCTTTAAGGGGCTGCAAATTTAACACAAATATCCGGATATGCAAAATATTTTTTAAGATTTTTGACACGGAATTTTTATGCCAATTATTTGATAAATCAGCGAGTTACAAATTGTCACCTAAAAAAGTTCCGCGACTTTTCGACCGAAGTGCTATGTAGTACAAGTCACGAATACGTCAGAGTTCAGTAGTGGAAGAAAATCCCACTTTTATACCACTACTGGCTCTAAATCCGAACAATTCATGGTCTTTCACGTTCAGTAGTGGTATAAAAACGCGTTTTCTTTCCACTTCTATACAACAAGAATGTAAATTAGGCTTATCATTTTCATTATCTGCCGGGGACAGGCAAGAGCAGAGGACAGACAATGAGAGACAATAAAAAAGGATGGCCGTATAACCGTCCGCGCAGAAGTTCGTATGCTCTCCCTCCGCGATATAGTTTTATTCAAAAAAAAGCGAGAGCAACCAAAAGCATATAGCTCATAGTCACCCCCGTTTATTGTGCCCAAAGCCGGGCTCGAACCGGCACGTCTTTAAGGGACACTGGATTTTGAGTCCAGCGCGTCTACCGATTCCGCCATTCGGGCCAATGGTCTCGCGAATTCCGCAGACAGATGACAAAGATACGCAAATTTCACCGAATAATCAAAATGTCGCTATATTTGTATCATGATTCAAGTTCCGTAATTTGCTTTTAGACGAACTTGAACGCCCTGATTGGTATAATGAAAAGAGTATATGTAGTATATGATGCTGCCGTGCGTGATTTTTACGCGGATTTCAGGCGTAGCATCAAAGGAGAAATTCTGGGAGAATTGGCCCTGGTCTGCGATGAGCAGCACAAAAATCTGAGCAGCGTGGAGAACATCTGCCGTGCGCTTCTGGACGCGGATGCAGAAAAAACGGACACACTCCTATGCGTAGGAGGTGGCGTATGCAGCGACATCTGCGGACTTGCGGCCGCCTTATATAAAAGAGGTATGCGTTTCGAGATAGTTCCCACCACCCTGCTGAGTATGGCGGACGCCTCGATAGGAGGGAAGAACGGCGTCAATCTCAAAGGGGTGAAGAATGTGATAGGGACTATTCATCTGCCCTCAAAGATATACCTCCGCAAAGAAGTCCTGAAGAGCCTTCCCGAAGAGGAGATACTTTCCGGCAGCGCGGAGATTCTTAAAACGCTGCTCCTTTTCGATGAAAAAGCATACCATAAGGCGGTGGGCACTTTTTCCGAATGGGCCAAGGGCGAACACGGCGACCTTCTTCTGGACGAGATGGCCAGATGGGCGGAAAAATCGGCCAAACTGAAAGCGAGAGTTGTAAAAAGAGATCCTTTCGACAAAGGCCGAAGGCATCTTCTTAATTTCGGACACACTTTCGCGCACGCCATAGAATGGAAATCCGAAGAGAAGATTTCCCACGGGGAGGCTGTCGCCATAGGAATAATACAGGCACTCAGGCTCAGCGAACGTAACGGATGGTGCGAGAAGGGATTGGCAGACAGGATCAGAGATGACTTCAGGCGCTGCAATCTCCCCACAGAGCTGCCTTACGAAGAGGGTGAATTGGCAGAGGCCTTGAAAAATGACAAAAAGATAGAGAACGGTGCGGTGGATTTCGTGTCCATCAAAAGAATAGGAAAACCGCTCAGAAAGAAAATCAAGATATGATCTGTACCAGTATAGTAAATAAAAGTGTAGACGAGGTGTTCTCCATTATGGATGACCCTTTCATAGAGATGGGCGAGATTCGCCTGGATCTGTGCCACTACACCGGGCAGGAGCTGCAGGAGCTGATAGAATATTGTGAAAAACCTCTGCTTATAAGCTGCCACATAGACCCTGCGCTTAGAGGTGAAGAAAAAAACAAAACTTGGGAGCACGCTTTCAGCCTTTATAATATAGCCATAGAAAGCGGAGCCAGTTTCATAGATCTGGACATCAACGCCCCTGCATATATAAGCCAAGCCATACAGAAGAGCTGCAGGAATGGCGGAACCAGATTGATACGTTCCTTTCACGACTATGAAAAGACCCCGGATCATACACTTTTGAAACAGACCATCCTGCGAGGCTTCCGTTACGGTGCTGACATAGCCAAAATAGCCTGCAAGGCCAATACAGAGGAAGATGTCGCCCGCCTGCAGGGCTTTTACGATACTCTTTTGGAGGACAACCACTCCATCAAAGCGGAAAATCTGATTCTGATTTCCATGGGAAGTCTCGGAGCACAAACCAGAGTGGATTGTCTGGGAAAAGGGGCGCCGCTTACCTTCGCTTACTACGACACTCCTTCCGCTGAAGGCCAATTCAGTTTTGAGCAAATGCACGAAAAAGTGTACGGACAGTGGCGGGGAGTGCATAAGAAAGATTTTCACGCGCCATGCTCGAAAAGCTACGCTCAGCGCTCCATCATAGCCGCCGCATTAAGCGAAGGCACTTCCACACTTTGTGGATTCACTCCGTGCAAAGACAGCCTCTCAGCCATAGAAGTAGCCAGAAAACTGGGGGCCAAGATAAAAAGACACGCGGATACTGTCAAAATAGAAGGAATTGGCCCGCTCAAAGCTGAATCCATGGAGATAGACAGCCTGAATGTGGGCGAAAGCGGGCTTCTCGCGCGACTCTGCATACCTCTTTCTGCGGTTCTTTCCAAAAAGGAAACGCTTATCGACGGCACCAGGACGCTTCTGGACAGGCCTCTTAAGGGAGCGAGCGACATAATGGCAGCATTCGGGGTGCTTTTGGAAAACAAAGCCAAACACTCCGACAATCAGAACTACGTGCCTCTTGGCGTCAAAGGCAAATTTTATCCGGGAACGGCGGAACTTCCCGGAGAGGCCGGCTCACAGCTGATATCGGGACTGCTCATGGCGCTGCCACTGTGCCAGACGGACTCGCAGATGTTCATAAGCGAACCTAAGAGCATTCCGTATATGTTTATGACTCAGGATATTTTGAAGCAATTCGGAATAAAGACAGCTTGTGAGCTCGAGGGCAATGCCAAGATGCTTGAGCAACAGGATTGGAGCTATTGCAACGGAATACATTTCAAGGTACGCGGAGGCCAACAATACAAAGCGGCAGAGATAACTCTGGAAGCGGACTGGAGCGCGGCTGCAGCGTTTCTTACATATGGAGCACTTTTCGGGGAAGCCGAAGTGGACGGTCTGAACACCGATTCCATACAGGCGGACATAACCATACTTGACATTCTCTCCGATGCCGGTGCCTGCATATCATACGATGAAGATGTAGTAAGTGTCAAACGTGCACCGCTTCAGGCTTTCGAATACGACCTCAACAATGCTCCCGACCTAATTCCGCTGGCATCTCTTCTCGCCGCCTTCTGTCCGGGGCAAAGCACAATCGCAGGTATACAGAGGCTTCGCAGCAAGGAAAGCGACAGGGCCGAAGCCATTTTGAAAACACTTTCGCAGATGGGAGTGGAAGCCCGAATCAACGGTGACGAGCTACGGATAAAAGGGATGAGTCTCACGCAGAGATTCCTGTCCGGACATCTTCTCAAAGGAGGAAAATATTCCTCCTTCCACGACCACAGGATGGTCATGATGCTCAGCATCGCCCAAATGGGAGCGGACGGCGCTATAGAAATAGACGACAAGGAATGCGTAAACAAATCCTTCCCGAAATTCTTCGAGGAGATGACACTATAAAAGATTCGCAAGCACGATAGCGGTCACAGCCTCTACGATGACAGGTGTGCGCAGGGCAAAGCACACGTCGTGGCGGCCTTTAATGCTCAATTTCGTCTGCTTTTCGGCGGCAAAATCGTATGTATTCTGCGTTCTCGAAATAGAAGACGTAGGTTTGAAGGCCACACGGAATATAAGCGGAGAGCCGTTACTCATACCGCCATTGACGCCCCCGGCATGGTTTGTAAGCGGGCCATCGGGGCCGAGCGGGTCATTATGCTGCGAGCCTAACATGTCCGAAGCCTTGAATCCGTCCCCGAATTCAATTCCGCGCACTCCGGGAATGGAAAAAACGGCATGGGAAATCATACTTTCAAGACTGTCCCAAAAAGGCTCACCCACCCCTGGACCAAGACCCTCCACACAACATTCAACCACGGCGCCAAGCGAGTCCCCCTGAGCGGAGGCATCTTTCAAAAGGGCTTCCCAAAGCGAACGGTCATCACTTCCGCCAAGACGGACCACATCGGCCGCAATATTTATCCTGGACGGAAGAATCTTTTTAGCCACCACTCCGGAGGCTACTACAGGGAGCGTCAGACGACCGGAAAACTGCCCTCCTCCGCGAAGATCTGTCTCTCCGCCGAACTTTTTTATCGCAGGATAATCCGCATGACCCGGACGCGGGACAGACGGAAGAAACGAATAATCGGAAGATTGGGTGTTCTCATTTTTGAAAACTATGCAAAGCGGCGCCCCCGTCGTATGCCCATTCAAAATTCCACTTAGGAAAACAGGCATATCTGATTCTTTTCGGGAAGTCATATACGCTCCTTTGGGTGCGCGCCTTTCTATATCTTTTTCAAAATCTTCCGGACAAAGCGATATGCCTGCAGGCACGTCATCCATAAGAACGCCTACTGCCTCTCCATGAGATTCTCCGAAAATGGAGACTCTGAATTTTCTTCCGAAACTGTCCATTTATCTGCTGCCACGTGATTCTTCCAACAATCTGCCAAGCTCTGCTATATCGCTTACCACCAAATCCGGACGAGAAGCCTCAGGAGCATTTTTCACATCGTCCGGAGTGGATTCTCCGCTGAGGACCAGCACCCCGAGAGCGCCTGCGTTTCTGGCCATGGCAATATCCGTATAAAGACGGTCTCCAACCATGGCTATCTCCTCCGCCTTCAGACCTAACCTGTGACGTATACCATCCAACATAGAAGGATCCGGCTTCCCCAAGGTATGGTCCGGGATTCTTCCCGTGGCACTTTGAAGACACGCGCAGATAGAACCGCAATCCACCAGCACCGTCTTCTGGTCCGTCGGACACACTCTGTCAGGATTTGTCGCCAGATACGGAATTCCCTGAGAAATCCACCAGGCGGCGCGACAAAGTCTCTCATAGCGCAGAGTCATATCAAAAGAAGCCACTATTATGTCCGGAACATCGTCCGCACTGTCTGTGCAAGAGACAAAGCCTGCCTGCTCGAACTGGGAAATCATCGAAGGCGTTCCCAAAAGGAAAAGCTTGCGTGCGCGAGGATAATTGGCATGAATATAATCAATGGTGGCTATCGTGGTGGTATACATCTGCTCCATTTCCACAGGAACTCCCATATGCGAGAGTTTCAGCAGATAATCATCGAGGGATTTGGACGGATTGTTTGTGAGAAAAGAATATGTAATTCCCATCCGGGTAAGCGCAGACAGGAAATCAAGAGTAAAAGGAAAAAGCGTGTTGCTCAGGTATATGGTACCGTCCATATCCAGAGCAACATGCTTGATTTTTGAAAGAGCGTGCTCCATTACCAGAGTTTAAGGAAAACCTCCATTGCCTGATATTCGGCCATACCGAGCGCATCGTACTGACGTGCTGTATTTTCGGTACGGTCTTCAGCTCTCTGCCAGAATTCGCGAGGGTCTTCACCAGGGAACGGAACGATATCTTTTTGAGAAAGATGACGATAGATGGCGTGACGCTTCTCCACCACCTCGTCCGGAGACAGAGGAACTGCCATATCGACGCTGCCCAGATCCCATTCCATCCATGCACCGCGGTATAACCATACGTGGCAGGAAGATATCCACTCCGCACCTTCATCACGAAGCTGATCAAGAGCCTCAAGCGCACATTCCGTACATACACGATGCGTTCCGTGTGGATCGGCCAGGTCTCCGGCCATGAATATCATATCAGGCTTGAGTTCGTTCATCAACTTCTTGATTATGTCCACATCTGCCTGAGAACGAGGGAGTTTCTGGATACCTCCCGATTCATAGAAAGGCAGATTCAGAAAATGTGCGTTGTGCTGGTCATCGAGACCGAATGAACGCACTGCCGACTTAGCCTCCGAACGGCGTATGGCGCCCTTAAGATTCAACAGTTCACGAGGTTCTGCCTCTCCAAGACGTTTGCTTGCGATAAGGGCCTTGACTTCATCGAACCTGTCACCGAAGCCTATCTCTCTGGCAGCATCCATATGCTGAAGAACCACATCGTCATGAACAGCCACATTACCAGACGTCTCATAAGCTACGTGTACATTATGACCCTGATGAGCGAGCCTGATGAATGTTCCACCCATGGAGATGACATCGTCGTCCGGGTGAGGAGAGAAGATAAGAACGGTCTTTCTGGCAGGCGTCGAAGGGACAGGACGTGTCGAATCATCTGCATTAGGCTTTCCTCCAGGCCAACCGGTGATAGTATGCTGCAAGTCGTTGAACACCTGTATGTTAATGGTGTCATAAGAACCGCACGCGTCAAGCAGTCCGCCCAGCGAATTCTGCAGATAATCCTGATAAGAAAGCTTCAAGATAGGCTTTTTGACCTGTCCGCAAAGCCATACCACTGCCTTGCGCTTGAACTTGGGAGTCCAGTTGCACGGACCTATGCACCATGGTGCCACCACCCTGGTAAGATTGGCGCCTGAATTCTCATCCACATATATCTTCACGTTCTTATGAAGTTGGAAGAACGATGCCGGGCAGTCGAGGCCAATCTCACCTTCCACAACTCTGGCGACAACGTCAGCCTTGTTTTCTCCCCATGCCATCAATATGACTTTGGAAGCGGAAAGCATGGTAGCGATACCCATAGTAAGGGCCATCGTAGGAGTCTTAGACACATCTCCTCCGAAATATCCCGCCTGACGCTTTCTGGATTTATACGGGAGATGCACAAGACGTGAACGACTCTGAGGAGTAGAACCGGCCTCATTGAATCCTACCTGTCCCTGCTCTCCTATTCCCATTACCAGAAGGTCGAGATTGCTGAGAGCCGGTTCCATCTTCTCACAATATTCCGAGATGTTCTCTATAGGAATAGTGGCGTCAGGAATGACGACATTCTCCGGAAGGATATCGATATGGTCTAGAAGTTCCGAACGGAGGATATGATTTCTGGAATGAAGAGCATCGGTAGATACAGGGTAGAACTCATCTATAGAATTGATCCTCACATTCTTGAATGACACCTTCCCTTCTTCATAAGCCCTCTTGAGGTCCTTATAAAGTGAGATGGGACTTGACCCGGTGGTAAGTCCAAGACGGAAAAGCTTTCCCGGATTGGCAGCCGTGAACGAGTTGATGCATTCTATGACCTCGTCACAAACTTTGCGGCTGGCGAAAAAAGGAGTTTCGCTAATCTCCGCATATATTTTTTCTTTTGAATGAAGAATATCTTTAGGAAGACCTTCTTCTATTAGACCGCCATCTTTTGGCAAAGAAAAATGTTTCATTATCTAAAATTTTTACCTGCTTTTAGTTCTTCTATACCCATTTCCTGAAGAAGAGCACGACATTTCTCAGGATGATTGGTGGTGATATAATCTGCTCCCATTTCTATCATGGTACGCATATCCTTCTCATTATCAACCGTCCATACATTAACACTCATCTTGTGGTTTCTGGCTCTTGTGTACCAGGTAGGGTCTGAATAAAAGATCCAGTAACCTGTATCTATGCCGTTTATGCCCAGAGGAGCGAGGAAATCCGGGTTTCTATCCTTTTCCCCGCCCAGATACTGAACAGTAAAACCGGGACATTTTTCCGCAAAAAGTATGCACTGCTGAAGATCAAAAGATATGAAGATGACCTGTTTCGGGTTATACAGTCCGTGAGCCTTCAGCTTCTCTATCGAAAGATTGACAGCCTTAATCTGATTGTCAAGACCTTTGTGCCATTTCAATTCAAACACAAGCCTGCACGCCTTATTCGCCTCGAATTGAGTGAGATACTCGTCAAGAGTAGGGATTTTCTCACCGTTCGGGAGAGTGACTCCTGCAAATTCAGCCGCATTATGCTCGGAGAACTTCATGCCAGCTACCGCATCGTCATGAAAAACAAGAAGTTCCCCGTCAAGGGTCATATTGACATCAAACTCGCTTCCCCAGAATGAATTGTCCTGACAAGCCTTGAGCGCCGCTATGGAATTATGGGAGTTTCCTCCGGCCTCGCAAGCCCAATAACCGCGATGGGCTACGATAGCCACCTGCCTTTTACCTCCCGCATACACAGGAAGAATGGAAAGGGCCATCAATGCACATAAAATTATTTTTTTCATAACCATTAAAGATTTTCGGCCTTCTCCACGGCCTTGAAATACCTATAAGAATTAACTTTCAACTCACCTACCGAAGCCTCATCTGCCACAATAAACCCACTAGGGTGATTTTGAAGAGCAGATACGGTGCACATATGGCTATATGGACCTTCCACAGCATCCTTGATGGCGCGTGCCTTCTTAGGTCCGAATGCCAATATCACCACCTCCTTGGAATCGGTAACGGTAGCCACGCCTACAGAAAGAGCCTGTGCCGGAACTTTTGAAGGGTCATTGTCAAAAAAGCGACTGTTTACCACACGCGTATCTTCTGTAAGAGTCACGACACGGGTACGGCTGGTGAGCGGAGAGAAAGGCTCATTGAAAGCTATATGTCCGTCTTCACCTATTCCGCCAAGAAACAGATCGAATCCGCCGGCCTCAACGATTGCCTTCTCATAAGCGGCACACTCGGCGTCAAGATCTTCGGCATTACCGTTAAGGATATGTATATTCTCCTGAGGTTCATCGATATGCGAGAACAGATTGGTTCTCATGAAGGAATGATAACTTTCAGGATGACTTTCAGGAAGACCGACATATTCGTCCATGTTGAAAGAAATGACGTTTTTGAAGGAAAGTTCACCGGCCTTTACCATGCGGGCAAGCTCACGGTAAGTCTCAATAGGAGTGGATCCGGTACAAAGACCGAGCACAAACGGTTCATCTGTGCGTGCCGCCTTCTCCTTGATTCTGGCGGCGATGTGGTGAGCGGCCCAAAGTGAGCCCTCTGCTGAGTTTTGTTTAATTATGACTTTCATATTGTTAATGGAAATTTATCTGTTAGTCCAACTGTATTTTCTGCCGAAATGATCGGTCACTATAATTTTCACTTCCGAGTCCGGCGAAGAAGGTGTCGCATAAAAAAGGTGCGATGTTTCTCCTGCGCCTATATATTTCCATGTAAACTCCTTTTCGCGCCTTGCCTCCACGTCCGCCACTATCGTCGCATCCCATCCATCATATTGAATCATAGAGCCTTGCGACACTCCGTTCTCCTCCCATTCCACTTTCCAAGTAGGATCGTAGTTCCAGACATTGGCCACTATGCTCTGCGGCTTCATAGGATCCTGCCCGACGCCATAGGCGCTGAACTGATGATCCCGAGAAAGGCCAACCGGCTTATAATACCAATCCACGATGTCGTTACCCTTCACACTATAAACATAATAACCCCACGGAACACCGTCGCAACTGTACAACGACTGCCAGAAGAGCCCGCTTAGCGGAGCGTGAACGTGTTCAAAGATACTATCATTTATCAAATAATTCTGCGCATAATGTTCGTGAGCCGAACAAATATGGACATTGTACCCTTCCAGCAACTTATAAAGTACGCTGCGGTTGGTCACTATCTTGTTATACTCTTCCTTGCCCCACTGCCTGGAGACAGCATAGCGGCTATATGTAGGAATATGCATGAACAGCACTACAGTACTCCCCTTTTTCACGCTTTGCAAGTCTTGTCTGAGCCAATTCAACTGGCTTTCTTCAATATACCCTATATAGTGGCGCGAGAAAAAGAACACGTCGTCCAGAACGACATAATGCATCTGTCCGTAATCGAATGAATAGTATGTCGGGCCATAATTATCCGTATAAATCACTTTTGACGCTTCATTAGTAGGAGCACTTGCCTTATAGTCATGATTGCCCATCAATGCGAAAAACGGAACTCCGAATGAAGCACACGCCTGATGCACATCTGTGGAAAAATCATCCATCCAATCTCCTATTATATCCCCACAGGATACACCGAATGCAGGAACACCACTCCCGGCCAATTCTTGCTCCGCATCCTCGGCGGCCTGCTTTACCAATTCTATCTCCTCTCTGTTATACACCTGCACATCTGCCCAAAGAAGAAATTGATGTTCCTGCTGCGAAGAGGACGAAGCATAAAGGGTGAAATCCTCTTTCTGCACAGATTGACTTTTATCGATTGGTCTGTAAAAATAAGGCGCGCCATTACGAGAAGGCGCCTGGTAGCCGGACGGAATGGTCAGATAGACAAAGCGGGCATCGTCGTGAGCGACAAAATCATAACGACCCTTCCTGTCAGTAGAATAAATGCCGTAGCCGTCCGTGACCTTCACACCGGCGAGCGCTTTTGAATTTCCGTCGCGCACTACACCTTTCAGCCTGACGCCTTGCGAGAACGCCGGAAGTAAAACCAGAGAAAGCAGTATGGAGACAAGAATCTTTTTCATGCGGGCTTATCTTGTAAATTCGGCCACCCATCCGCCACCATTGGCAAGATTGATTTCAAGAACATCTCCGGATTGGATAGTCCTCTTTTCTATCACATAGTCTTCTGCCCAGACATTGGCATTTACGCCGTCCCGATGTATGGTTACCTGCCAATCGCCCTTCTCCAGAAATGATGTATCTAAAGTCAAATTTCTGGCTGTCCAGTTGTTCAGCGCCGCACTGTACCATCTTCCGTCCCCAGTCTGACGGCTGAGCACGACATATTCTCCGGCAGAAGCTTCCTGACAGATAGTTTTCTCCCATACGGTAGGTATAGCAGCTATGAATGCTGTGTAATCCGGGACCTTATAATAGTTCGACGGAGAATCACACAACATGGTAAGCGGGCTTTCGAAAACTACAAAAAGCGCCGCTTGATGACTTCTTGTACCCTGACTCATAGGATGATTCCATCTGATGGCAAAATCATCGCGGGTCGCGTTGTTCACTGCTCCCGGGGTATAATCCATAGGACCTGCCACCATACGGGTGAACGGAAGCTTGAGGTCGTGGTCAGGGGATATGTCATAAGAACATTTGTCGTGTTCCATTCCATAGACTCCCTCGAAAGTCATGGCGTTAGGGTACTTTCTCTGAAGGCCTGCCGGTTTGAATGCTCCGTGAAAATCCACCAGGATATGACGTTCACAGGCCTCGGAGGCTATTTTCTCATAGAGATTGACCATATTCTGGTCCTGCATCTGCATGAAATCCACCTTTATGCCGGCGACGCCCCACTTTTGATACACATCGAGAATTTTCTCCACGCCGTCGCTGGCGAACGGAGTCCAGAGAGCCCAAAGCACGACACCTACCCCCTTCGATGCGCCGTAAGAAATAATCTCCTGAAGATCAAGAGCATCCTTAGGTTCCACTATATTAAGGGTAGATTTGCTCCACCCCTCATCCATAAGAATATATGGAAGGCCATATCTGGCCGCGAAATCCACATAATATTTATATGTATCGGTGTTCACACCTGCCTCGAAATCCACGCCGTACACGTTAAGCGCAGCCCACCATTCCCAGCTTATCTTTCCGGGCTTAAGCCATGAGTAGTCTCCAGGAACTTCCCTTGATGACAGCTGCCATGGCAAAGTATTTTCAATCAAATCTCTATCCGTACCTATCATCATAACCCTCCACGGGAATGTGCGCGTCCCTTGGGTTCTGGCTATGACATCGGCCAATTCTGTAATGGTAACATCTCTGTCTGTACGCATAGTATACTTGTCTATCACACGCGGAAATTCCGCCGCCAGAGACGTCTCTGAACAGCTTCTCAAGAAAAGGTTAGGATAATCGAACAAATCTGCTTCGGTTATTACCAGACGAGTGTGAGAAGGCGTCTTGAAGCTGAGCGGCAGATAAGAATACGTATCAGTGCCGACTTTACTCAGCGGCATCTGCTGAAAATTGGCCTCGCAATGCGTGATGTAATCCGGATTCTTCTCCCCTGCCCAATAAACTTCGTTATCGGAGACGAAATTCCACTCGCTCACTTCGGAGGCTATCTCAATCCTGCCATCGAAATAAGTTTCGAACCTGTACGCGAGACCGTTATCATAGGCACGGAAGACTAAAGCCCAGTCCTTTCCAAAACGCAGTTTAAGTTCATTATACCTATCCTCTATCTGTCTGTTTTTTGTAGGGACAAGGTCTGTAAGAACATTATTCTCACTATGTTTGAAAGCCTTGGGACGAAGATACCCTTCACCCAAAATGGTCCCGTCAGAAAGCGTCATGCTTATCTGACTGTCGGAGAGAATCTGCTCACCTTTATACTCTGCGCTCCAGAAAATCCTGGAACCGACGCTCACCTTCACCTTAATGTCTCCGGACGGAGAGGAAAGACGAAAATCCCTAGCCTGTGCAGTGAAAGCCACTGCCATCAAGACAAATATAAAAGAAATTAACTTTTTCATCGCTTAATGAATCTGACTGCGCATCCGCCTGATGTCGCAAGATTAACTTTCAATATATCCTTTGCGCTCACTTCCTGCTCCACATACTCATAGGTCTGCGGGGATGTTTCATACGATGTAGATGGAGTATCACGGTATATCTGCGCAAGCCACTTTCCTTTACCCAGAAATGACAGCGGAATATCGAAAGATCTGGCACATTCGTCCGTAATGGCACCGAGAAACCACTCCTGAGCTCCCCTTTTCTGACGCGCAGTAATAATATAATCCCCTATTCTGGAATCAATAACCTCAGTCTGTTCCCAGTCCGTAGGCACATCTTTAATGAAATCGAACGCCTTCATCCCTTCATAAGCCTCTATCAAGTCTGAAGCCATCTGAAGCGGACTGTAAATCACCACATATTCGGCAAGCTGCTTGCTGATGGTAGTCCTGACGCGCGAAGTTGGCGTATTAGGATTAGAGAAATCAAATGTTCCGAAAGTGTAATCCATAGGTCCGGCAAGCCCCCTGAGGAACGGGCATACGGTCTGGTGTTCAGGCTTATTGCCCCCGTCAACCTCCCACGCGTCATGCTCCTGACCGCGGATAGCCTCTCCCGTCATAAGATTAGGCCAAGTGCGGCAGAGGCCCGTCGGGATGCAAGGTTCATGTTCGTCTATATTAATCTGATACTGAGCGGCTTTCTCCACTATCGCGTGAAGACGGTTAACTCCGTACTGGCCGTCGTGCTCCTCCTTTCCATCGATCAGCAGATTAACATTTCCTGTCTTGACATAATGCATTCCATAACGCTGATACATAGCATATGCCGAATCTATCTGCGTAAAATAATGCTCCACATTGGCCGCAGTCTCGTTATGTATAATCATCTGAACGCCTTTCTGTGCGGCGTATTTCATAATGGTGTCGAAATCATAGTCCGGATAAGCCTGGGTGAAACTGAAATTGGTACTTGTTTTCATCCAGTTGCCTTCCCATCCCTTATTCCAGCCCTCTACCAGAACACCTTGAATATTATTAGCCGCGGCGAAGTCGATATACTGCATCGTACGCTCGGTAGTGGCGCCGTGATCAGGACCGTAATACCAAGTCTTAAAGAATTTGTGAAGTTCCCACCATATGCCTATGTATTTTCCCGGCTTGCACCACGATGTGTCTTCTATCTTGCTCGGTTCATTAAGATTAAGCATAAGCGAAGACTCAATCAAAGCCCCCGGACGGTCCGTTATCAATATGGTGCGCCACGGACTGACTCTCGTTTCCGATACGTAGACACCTGTCCCATCGGACCATTTGGTAAGATTTGTCTTGAGGCAAGCCGAGCCATCAGGAATCAGATTAACCTTGGCAAAATCCAGGAGGGCCGCCTCGTGTATGGAATAATACCTGCCGTCAGAACCCTCTATAACCACCGGCGTATAAGCGCAGTCGATATCCTTGAACGATGTCTTTTGGCCGTAAGCCTCATAATATGGCTCACTGCGGGGCATCCACCATATCTTATTATCTGAATGGGCGAATCTATATTCGGTAAGTTCTTCGCGTATCTTGATGTCTCCCAATTCGTCCGGGAATATATATCTGAACCCCAGGCCATCATCGAACACTTTCACCTCAACGTCCAGATGCGCGGTGTGAACTTTCATATAATTATGATGATCTCTTATATAATGAGATTGTCCCCACACGGTCTCCCATGTCTTATCATAAGACGAATGTTCCACACTCAATATCTCAGTCCTGTCTCCCAGAACATTTCCTCCCATGAGAACGAAGCCCAGAGCAGCGTTTTCTATCAAAGCTTCGCCGTCCTGGCTCACGCTATATGCCAATTGGCCTCCCTCGGTGCTCACAGTCACTTTAATTCTGCCGTCCGGAGAGTACACCTCAGGGACATCGGCCCTCTTATTGCCACATGAAACTATTGAGAGAACTCCCAATGCAAAAACAATTATTTTTTTCATCCTTTTTTATTTAACACCTGCCCATTTGCAAGAGAAATCCCAAATATCCTTATCGTACTGAAGAGCTGGTCCGCTCACCGAAGGGTCTGTCCCATACGGCGTATAGCCCACATAAGTGGTACTCTTCGCATTTTCAAACTTTTCACCCGCATCGAACGCCGCTATCACGGCATCAAAGAAACTCTCCCAACGCACTTTATAATAAGTGTCGCACAGACCGTCAAAATCGCGGTTGGCATAATCCCAAAGATGGAACGAATCGCCCCATACTGATATAAGTGTACGCGCCGAAGTCTCGAAATAATCCTTCTCCTGCGCTGTCTTTCCCCAACTGCGGGCATCTGAAATCCAGTCGGAGAGTGAAAATTCGTGACGGGTGCTTAAGACGGAAGTCATCTCATCGCACAGAGCGAGAAAATCTTTCTTAGCGCTTACCATCCCATCCCGATCGCCTTTTCTATATGCGGCAGTAAAAGCGTCGCGCAGAGCCTCTGCTCTATTTGAAAGCACCTGACGGTATATATTGGCCTTATCATAAGCGAGATAATCGCTCTCTCCCTCTACTTTCTGAAGAAGTTCCCAAGCCCGTTCAAGGTCCGAATGCTCATAACCGCGCTTGTAAATCGTAGTCCAATGCCACTTTCCCTCCAGACTCGGATGAGCATTGATAACCCCAGAACTGCTCGTCTGCGCGTGTGTCTTGCTGACCTTATCGGCTATGATATGCCAAGCTTCACGGAAGTGCTCGTCTTTACGCCCCAAATGACGATCCGCAACATTGTCCACATACTCATCCACAGTTTTTCCCGTATTCCAGGCTTTGGCAAAAACCGCTTCATAGACAGGCTCGTTGACGCCGAACCCCTCCAGAGTGGCGCCTACGCCCTTAAATCCGGGACCGGCATCGCGCATAGTCCGGTCTATGCGGGATGCATTGAGATGAAAATCCCCTTCTATGCCTGTCATGCCGCCGAAATTGCCGAGGTAGCACCATATGAAATCCTGCCCGTAAAAACTGTCCGTACGCTCCCATATTTGAGTGAAGTCACAATAATAATCCATTATTATCATACGCCCTTGCGGAACTGCGGTGAGATATGCCTTTATATTTTCGTCTGTCCAGTGGGTCTGGTCAGCATAAAACAGCCATCCCATCTGCAGCCATACGGCATCCGGATCCACTGTGGCAAGACTTTCATAGATTCCTTTGGACATCTTCGCGAGAGTCTCCGGATCCCAGAAAGGCGCATCCACTTCGTTGAACGGATCTACTCCGTAAATATGATCGGTGCCATACATACGGGTCTGCTCTTCCAAAAAAGCCTTTTGAATATCGACATAGAAACCGTCCATAGGACTAAGGAAAGTGCAGCGATATTTATCCGCGAAACCTCCCCAGTAACTTACCCTGAAGGTATCTATCTTCTCGCGAGTCACTTCTGCCAATTCAGCCGGGATATGCCCTGCAAATGCCGGAAGGACGGGCGTCATATTAAGTTCCCTTTCGCGGCGCAGAATCTTTTTCTGAAGTCGGGCCTGTCCATCTATCCAGCTCTGAGGCAGAGGGCCCTGCCAACGGTCCAGATTACACATTCTCTGCCAAGGCAGATGCGCAGGGCCGGTGAAAAAAGCACGGATCTGCTCGTCTGAAAGTCCATATTTCTCCCATACTTTTTGCCACACAGCTTCCTGCCCCGTGATGGCAAGCGGCATATTGACACCATTGAGCGCCATCCAGTCGATAAGACGCTCCCACTGCTTCCATCCCCACCACGGCATCGTGTACCCGAAAGTGCAATAATTCAAAAAAAAGCGAGCAGGAACGTTTGCCTTTGCACTGAATTTCTCTTCCACCGCAGGCAGGACCGAAGGCAACTCCACCGGATTATAGTCGTACCAGCTGACATTTGTAAAGCACCAGTTCTGAAGATAATAATTCAGACCTACCGCCATGGAATTGGCATTATTCGCCCTGATATGAACCTTACCCTTTACACTTTCAAGTTCGTAGACATCATCCTCGGATTCTATCTTTTCAAAAACTATGGAACGGGACTGCGGGCCCATTATCCGTCGTGCCAGGGCATCGGCGTTCTTTACATCCTTATCACAAGTACAAGAAGAGCCAACGATTACTATGACCGCAGCCAGAAGGATAAGATTTCGTGTCATTATTTGCTGTGGTGTTTGTTTTTTATTCCAAAATGATCGCAATAACGGTCATACAGATGTCCGGCCTGCGTATAAGATGAGTTAGGGCTCATAAAATGACTGAATTCGAAAGTAATTACATTGTCCATGCCGGCACGGCGCGCCGCATCCAGCTTATAAAGAAGCTTTTCCCATTTGATAGGCAGAAAGCGTATAGGCATATCGCGGTCGAAACTTTCTACATTAGTCCAGCAGCTCATGCCATATTTGTCCGCAAGCTTCTTGTTAACACACAGATAGTCGTACAAGTCCCAATAATCCACCTGGCCGTCCTGAAATGCGAGGATATCCACTGCGCCCTGCACGTCATGCAGAATTTCATTCCACCCTCTTTCGTGTTCTTCCACGTTGGTGGCCGAATCACCCCACATCACCTGATCCGTCTTGACTCCGTGTATATATGGAGAGATCATACATGGAAGGCCTCCTGACACTTCCTTGGCGTGTTTTCCTACGCCGGCCATTATCTTGGCGATATTTTTTGTTCTGCGGCTGACCTCCTGGCTGAGATACCATCCCTGAAAACTCTTGTGATGTCCATACTTGGCCCATACTTCATCTATGAGCGCATTGTTCACATCTATTTCTTTCTGATACTCCCCTTCGTGCCACCATTGGCCTGAATCATAAGTTCCGAAATAGAATGCCATACCGTATTTGTCGGCAAGAGTAAGGAACATCTCCACCAGATCTACAGGAGGGTAAATGGCGTCAGGATTAGCATCAAGGACTGATTTAAAAGGAGCCGCAAGCCATCTTCCAAGTCCACACCGAATCATGACCACCGTGTTTATGCCCATATCCTTCATGGCACGGAAGTCGCGATCCCATTCTCTCACGCCCCAATTCTGATGCGGAATGTCCCAGCTTACTTCATCCAGGAAGGTGGCCCTGACAGGCAGGGCCTTTCCCATTCCCGGAGTTTCGTACAATTTGTCATTCAGATAGCCCTGCCCGCCGTCTTTGCATCCCGACATAACAAGAAGACAGAAAACGACAAGCAAGAGAGTTTGGAGCCTTTTCATAATGACAGATTATTTTAGAGTGTCAAGAATCTGCCAGATCTGATAGAGACCTCTCGGAACATGGAAACAGCCCTTCCATTTGCCGCCTTTGAGAGGAAGGAGGACTTCACCGCGACGGTTAAGATAACCGTACCACTCTGGATATTCCTGGTCTTTGAAGTGAGTCCACATATATTCGTGAAGACGCTTGAACCACTCGAGGCATTTCTCGTTACCTGTCAGCTGATAGCCTTTTATCATGGCAATGGAGCTTTCGAGGTGAACCCACCAGAGTTTCTGATCCCACTCAAGTTCCTGAGTAGGATAACCCTTGCGGTCCATAAAATAGAAAATTCCGCCATACTCTTTATCCCAGCCGTATTCTATGACGCTGAGTGAGATCTCTACAGCCTTTTCGATGAGAGCCTTGTCACCGCGGCGCAAACCTATGTTCATAAGGAACCACATAGCCTCCAGGTCGTGTCCAGGGTTAACCTTTCTGCCTTCGAAGCAGTCAATGAGCGACCCATCAGGTGCCAGGTTTTCCAAGATGACGCCGAGGTCAGGCTGGTAGAACACGTCCACAATCTCGTGTACACTCTCGTCTATAGTCTTATCTATCAGCGCAGGATCGTTAATGATATCCTCCACTTCAAGAGCCATATTGCAGATGATCATAGGAAGGGCGAAGTCCTTCATCGGGCGCGTGCCCGGATAGAGTTTGTTCCATTGGCCCTTCGGATTAGAGCGGCGAGCGAGAATGCGGTCAAAAGTCTTCTTCGCTATTTGCGCATATTCTTCACTGCCGGTAGCTTTGGCCAGCTGAGCGAATGCCATGCAGGCAAAGGTGTTTGAGAAGATATTGTACGGCTGCACGATAGGTTTTCCTTCACGCGTTACGGAAAAATAGAAATTGTAATTGCCGTCATGTCCGTACTTTTTAAGGAATTCAGCGCCGTCAATGGCAGTCTGAAGCCAGAGCGGATTCTTCTCCAAATTATTGTAAAGCATGGCGAAAAGCCACACTTCACGGCCTTGAAGCCAGATGAATTTATCGGTGTCAAAGACACTTCCGTCACGGTTCAAGCAGCTGAAATATCCACCGTACTCTTTATCGATGGAATGTTCAAGCCAGAATGGAAGACAATTGTTTTTGAGCTCATTTTCGTACTGCGAAGCAAGCTCCTTGAAATTAATTTCAGTGTTCATATCGTACAAATAATTTTGTTTGCTAATCGCGGCTCTAAGATACGAAAAATTTCATCCAATACCTTACACTATATAAACGAACAAGTCGGAAAAATTACTTCTCTCTTTTGATATTTTTTCGTCACAACAATTCGCTATATTTGCACTGACAAACATCTTGCAACTATTATGACCATAGTCACAGAGTCCATCAGCCGTGAAATCCTCGCAGAATTAGCAGATGCACCACTACCGTCCATCCCGGATGCCAACCGGTGGAAATCAATGGACTTTATGACACAGATGGCCAACATCGGCAGTGAAGTCGGCCGCACCTTGAAGTGGAAACAGAAAGGTAATATGGTATTGGCCCGAAGTGCCTTCATACGAGCTATCGACCTGATAGATCTCACAATAAAAGTCGGCCGCACCGACGCCTCTGCCTCTTCAAGAGACGCCATGCTACGGGAAGTCCTTCTGGCCAGAGACCAATTCTGTGAAGAATATCTGTCAGATGACGTCAATGCATTGGCCAAATCTGAGCGCTACTTTTCACATTTTGCCAAAGCCTGCGCCCTCAAGTCCGGCAGATAGGCAATTTTTGCTATATTTGCAGGCATGAAAAAAACACTATTACTTATAGTTGCATTTGCTCTGTCCATAAGCATCTGCAACGCCGAGACCATCAAGGCCACAAATTCAAAAATCCAATACACCGGAAGAACACACACCGACGAAGCTGCGGGGGCAGTCTGCTTTGACTGGAGTGCCACGACCATCAAGGTCAAATTCAGCGGGAAAAGCCTTACGCTCAAGTGTTCCGACACGCATCGCGATTTTTTCAATATCTGGATAGACAAAGTTCCTTCTGCACAAAAGGACGATGTCCTTATCGTGGAAAGCGACACTCTACTTACCCTTTTCAAGGGCAAAAAAGGCGTGCACGAAATCACCCTGCAGAAAAGAACCGAAGCCGAACAGGGATGCTTTACAGCATATGAATTCACCACAGACGGAACTTTTCTTCAACCGACGCCGGCTAAAGAACGTCTGATAGAATTCGTGGGAGACTCATATACTTGCGGATATGGAACCGAAGCTCCGGACGCCACCTCTCCTTTCCTTGCAGAAGAAGAGAATCCGGCTCTGACCTATGCCGACATACTCGGCCGTTATTTCGATGCCGAGACAGTACATATCTCACATAGCGGAAGAGGGGTCATCAGAAACTATGGCGATTTCAACCAACACGAAAACATGGTGAAGCTCTACGGCCAGACCTTTGACCAATACTCGGAAGAAGCGTGGACTCCATCATATACCCCTGATATCGTAGTTATCTACCTGGGCACCAACGATTTCTCTACGGGAAAGCAGCCCACGCTAGGCTCATGGAGCGAGAACTATATCGCCCTTCTTAAAAAAATACGCTCTTTCCACGGAGATGTTCCCATCCTCTGCGTCGCTTCAAAAGCCGACCCGATGCTCGGGCAGTGGGTAAAATTGGCAGTTGAAAAAAGCGGGATTGAGAATGTATACGCCACACAGATAGACGCATCGGCGCACAACAACACTTCGGACCTCGGAGCTTCATGGCATCCTAACTATAACGGACACAGAAAAGTAGCCAGCATAATGGCACCTTATATTTCCACCGTCACTTCCTGGCCTATGCCGGCAAAAATTCTGCAATAATCATGAAAAAGAAAATATTTTTATTGGCGAGTGCCATTCTATCCTGCGTCTTGGCCAATGCACAAGTCTATACTGACGCCACTGAACTTCCGCTCTACGGCAAAGCACGTGAAGACACGAAAGAACGTTACGAAAGACTTCCTGCCGAATTCGAAGGCAGAAGCCGTGATGCCATCTGGTACCTCGGACGTAACAGTGCCGGACTTTATATTCGTTTCAATTCCAATTCCACCGCCATCTGGTGCCGTTGGACCGCAAAATTCGGCAACCTAATGAACCATCAGACCCTCACCGGTACCCGCGGATTGGACCTTTACGCGCTTAATGGAAAGGGCGAATGGCGTTTCATCGCTGCAGGAAAACCGAACCCTTCAGACAAAACTACCGAATCCAAGCTGATTGGCAATATGAAAGGAGAAGAGACTGAATATATGCTCTACCTCCCGCTTTACGACGGAATCACCAATCTTGAGATAGGAGTAGATTCAACAGCTTACATCAAAGGACCGGAGGTGAATTCACCTCGCACCGAGAGGCCTGTCGTAATGTACGGCACTTCCATACTTCAGGGAGGCTGTGCCAATCGCCCCGGAATGGCTCACACCAACATCATAGCACGCAAGCTGGGCCGAGAAGTCATTAACCTGGGATTCAGCGGCAACGCACTTCTGGATATGGAGATAGCCGAGTTGATGGCAAGCGTGGAAGATCCGGCGATCTATGTATTCGACTACGTGCCTAACGCTTGGGATTATCTTATAAGAGAAAAAGGCGAGGCATTCTTCAGAATAGTCAGGGACGCTCACCCGGATGTTCCGATAATCTTCATAGAGGACCCGCATTTCGCCCACTACGGCTGGGATTCAGCCATTACCGAAGAAGTGGACAAAAAGAACGCGGCGCAACGTGAACTTTTCGAAAAGCTCAAGAAGCAAGGCGAGAAACGCATCTACTACCTCAAATCAGACGAAATGCTGGGTCACGACAGCGAAGCTTTCGTGGAGAACATACACTTTACCGACTTGGGCATGATGCGTTATGCCGAATGGCTTACACCGTACCTCAAAAAGTATATGAAGAAGTAGCTTCTACTCCCACTCGATAGTTGCAGGCGGTTTGGAGGAGATATCATAAACTACGCGGTTAACGCCACGTACTTTGTTTATTATCTCGTTTGACAGGTCCGCAAGCACATCATAAGGCAGGCGCGCCCAGTCGGCTGTCATACCGTCCACCGAAGTGACGGCGCGCAGCGCCACGCAACTCTCGTACGTTCTCTCGTCACCCATTACACCCACACTCTTCACCGGAAGAAGTACCGCTCCTGCCTGCCAGACTTTATCGTAAAGTCCGCGCTCCCGCAGCATACCGACATAGATGCTATCCACTTCCTGCAGTATAGCCACTCGCTCCGCAGTAACCTCCCCCAGAATTCTTATGGCCAATCCTGGCCCCGGGAAAGGATGCCTTCCTATAAAAGACTCTTCTATGCCAAGCTGACGACCCACACGACGAACCTCGTCTTTAAAAAGAAGACGCAGGGGCTCCACCACCTTGAGCGACATCTTTTCCGGGAGTCCTCCCACATTATGATGACTCTTTATTACTACGGCAGTGCCGTTAACCTGAGCAGATTCCACAACATCCGGATAAATGGTGCCTTGGGCAAGCCATTTTACGTCCTTTATCTGCGAAGCCGCTTCATTGAATACCTCCACAAAGTCCCGGCCGATAATCTTGCGCTTCGTCTCCGGGTCAGTCACTCCGGCAAGATCAGAAAGAAATTTTGCAGAAGCATCTACACCCCTGACGTTCAGCCCCATATCTTTATATGAAGACAGCACGTCACGAGCCTCATTTTTACGCATAAGGCCCGAGTCCACAAAGATGCAATATAGTCTGCGTCCTATAGCGCGATGCAGAAGAACAGCCGCCACCGTAGAATCCACCCCTCCGGACAGACCGAGGACTACATTATCCTGGCCCAATTTGCCTTTCAATTCACTTATAGTCTGCTCTATAAAGCTCTCGCTGGTCCAGTCACCCCTACATCCGCACACTCCCATCACGAAATTGCGAAGAAGCGCCGTCCCCTGCTCGGTGTGATACACTTCCGGATGAAATTGAATACCCCATGAAAGTTCTCCTTCTATTCTATACGCGGCATTACGCACCTCTTCGGTAGAGGCTATTGCCTTGTAACGCTCAGGAAGAGACGTTATCGTGTCCCCATGCGACATCCACACCTGCGACACCATTGAAAGACCGCTCATAAGCGGGTCCGAAGGCTCTACGATGGAAAGCATCGCACGCCCATACTCACGGCTTGGAGACTTTTCCACGTTCCCGCCATAAAAATGTGCAAGATACTGGGCACCATAGCAAACACCAAGGAGAGGAATAACACCTTTAATTCCCTGCAGGTCTATGCGCGGAGCATCATCATTACGCACAGAGCAAGGACTTCCGCTAAGCACAACGCCACGCACTCCCGTCAAATCTTCCGGCTTATATTTATTGAAAGGAACTATCTCGCAATATACCTGCATCTCTCTTATTCGACGGGCGATAAGCTGAGTATACTGCGAGCCGAAGTCTACAATGAGTATTTTTTCCATCATCTATGATAATTAGGAGCCTTGGCTGTTATGGTAACATCGTGCGGATGGTTTTCGGCCAAACCTCCGGAAGTAATCTGTACGAAACGCGCACTATGCAGAGTCTTTACATCACGCGCACCGCAATACCCCATACCGGAGCGAAGGCCACCCAAAAGCTGATAAATAATATCATTGACGCTGCCTTTATACTCAACCCTGGCGACAACTCCCTCTGGAACAAGCTTTTTAGGCGCCTTTTGGCCACCCTGAAAATATCTGTCGCTTGAACCGGCCTTCATGGCGTCGATCGAGCCCATCCCGCGATAAGCCTTAAATTTCTGACCGTTCTCTTCCAAAACATCGCCCGGAGCCTCATCCGTACCTGCGAAAAGCGAACCTAACATAACCGTGTCACCGCCGGCAGCCAAAGCCTTGACCAAATCTCCCGAATACCTTACCCCTCCATCGGCTATCACAGGAACACCTGCACCTTCAGCAACCTTGGCCACATCATAAATGGCAGAAACCTGTGGAACTCCCACACCGGCCACCACCCTGGTCGTACAGATAGACCCCGGACCAATGCCAACCTTGAGCGCGTCAGCTCCAGCTTCAATCAGCCGCTGTGCCGCACCCCCCGTCGCAATATTTCCGACAACCACCTCAAGAGAAGGGAATTCAGACTTCAACTTTTTAAGAGTTGCTATTACACCCTGGGAATCACCGTGCGCCGAATCCAGCACCACAGCATCAACTTCCACCTCCACCAAAGAGCGGGCACGTTCAGATACATCCTCAGTTATTCCCAATCCGGCAGCTACGCGAAGACGCCCGAAAGAATCCACACACGCATTCACAGCCTCTCCTGCCCCTGCTGTCTTTACCCTGCGCACCTGTTCAGCCTGAGAAGCGACACTCATATTCTTATGAATGACGCTGATTCCGCCACTTCTGGCAAGCGCTATCGCCATAGGAGCTTCCGATACGGTATCCATCGCGGCTGACACCAACGGAATGTTAAGAATGATGTTTTTCGTGAAACGGCTCTGAAGATTGACCTCTCTGGGCAACACATCAGAAAAAGATGGCACTAACAGTACATCATCGAACGTCAGTGCCATACAATTAACTCTTTCTTCTAAAAATGACATATTTTATTTAATCAACTGTCCCTTAAAGTCCACCTGCACATCGAACGGAGAGAGAATCTTATCTATCGCACGAACAGCATGAAGCCTGGTAAGCGTTCCGCCCTTAACATCTCCCAAAGCAGACCTCACCTGTGACTCTTCCTTGGACGAAATCTCGCAGAGAAGCCGGACAAAATCATCTGCGCATACGTCTTCGTCAGATGGATTATGACCGATACCGTAGTAATCTTCCAGATACAGGTCATTCCATCTCAAAGGCTCGTTCACCCTCATCCAAGTCTCATTGGACCACGCTACATTACGCCCTTCCGCATGCAGAATGCCGGTAGACCCCACTCTCTGAAGCGCCTTGAAATCAGGGTCCGAGAGAGGCAAATCCAGGTACGGCTGTATATAAGCACCGGCATCAAGCAAGACCTTCTGGACATCTCTCACCTTCACATCTCTTAACGCGCAATCATTTTTAATGGCCAATGCAGCGAATACTCCGGCAGCCTGTCCTATCTCACAGACTACAGGCTGAAGACGTGTAGTACCGTTGACCAGATTCGACACGCTGATGGATTTTTCAGCCACTACAAGGTCCTCCACGCCAAGCGGAATGAGAGTTCCCGCCGGAAGCGTGTATGATGGGACCTTACCGAACCACAGATGAGAGAATTCCTTCCATTGTGGACACGCATAGTGATGGTGGTCAACAGGATAATCTCCTACTGCAATACCTGTTCTGTAAGCCGTACGGGAATATCTGTCAGCCAATTCATCCAGAGTGAAAAGATACTCGCCTTCGATTCTCCGGCTTTCCCTGTGATATGGGAAGAAGGCCAATTTGTCCTGAGTAGGATATTCGTCATTAGCAAGCCCCAGATTTTTATATCCGAGTTCCGTCTGAAGGAAATACAAAAATCCCAGTGTGCGAAGCTTGGCCTGGTGAATCACCGAGTCGCGCTGCTCGCGCGGAAGTTCTATTATATTGGCATAGAAATCATTAGCCTCAACAGGCCAATTTATCATATATTTACCATTCTGGAGTTTTCCGTACGTAAGCATCATCTCCGGACTCCATTTCTGCTGTCCTTTGTCTATATCCGGATTGTTAAGAGGATTGATGCAACAGTTGACGTATTTGTTTACGTCATACCCTTCCGGACAAGCGATAGTCATATCAGCCCCGGGGCCATAATCCTTAAGTGTCATGACCATAGTCATATCCTGAACCAGGTCATTACCACTTTCAAGAGCCGTAGCTTCAAGCGTATATGACTTAGGGTCGAATCCTATGTGATACTTGACTCCGCAAGCCTTGGCCACATCACCAAGTTCAGTGCCGTCTATAAGCATCTTGCACTTTATGGTCTTTTTTCCGTCCGGCGTACAGAACTGAACCTTCCAGCCACCGCCGGCGAGCTTTTCCACGCTCTCGAAACGGTATTCTTTATACAACGTGAGGTTTTTCTCCTTGGCGACCTTGCCTTCAAGGATAGCTTCTCCCACAGACGGCTCGAACATTATATTGCTTACCCATGCAGTCTTAAGCGCCTCATATCCGCCATAATGCTGAGCAAGGGCGTCTGTGAATTCACCGAAAAGGCCTCCACGCAAGCGGTAATTGCCGTCCACGGCAGACACACCGGCAGAAGTGAGCATTCCGCCTATCCACACAGTCTCTTCAGCGATTATAGTCTTACACCCCATTCGTGATGCCTGAAGACCGGCCATAGTACCTGAAGCGCCTCCACCTACAATCAGCACGTCACAAGACGATTTGCACGAGACTAAAGAAAGCGCCGTGAGTGCAAGAAATCCTAAAAATGATCTTTTCATAAAATATTAGTGTTATTATCGGTTACAGCTCTGGAAATTCTACCGGATAAGAGTAGAACAGTTTAAATATTTTTTTAATATTCTCGTCCAGCAGACCGTCGAACCAGAACTGAGCCTCTCCCATAGTCCCGACTTTGCGGTTATAGCAAAGCTGATCGGAGAGCATCTGAGCCGACATCAAATTGGCCCCGTTCTTAAGAATCATGGCCGGCTGGAATATATTTTTAGAAGTGACCGTCTTCATATAATCCATCTGAGAAGTCACGTCGCGTTCATAATTGGCAGTCACATAACACTGGACGGTAAGAAACTCGGCCGCACCGCTCTGTACCCACGAAGGCCAGTCCTGACACAGATTATTATACGCCCACGGATATTTGTTGGGCGCGAACATCACCAGGCACTTCGGATTCGCTTCCTTTACGGCATCGTGAAAAGCCAGAGCGAAACTGTTAAGTTTATTCATCTTCCATTCCTGCCAATTTTCATCCTTATAGTTTGAAGGACGCGCATTGCCGGTCTCGGACATATAGGAAGCAAGCGTCTGCTCATTATAGCCTGCGTTTACAGGGGAAGCCGGAAGGCGGTCATCTCCCTGCACTCCGTCAAGGTCCGGATACCGCTTGACGGCCTCCACGGCCAAATCTATCATAAACTGCTGAACTTCTGACGAATAAGAATTAAGATAGAAATCCGTTCCGTTATAATTGCAATATCCTCCTTCGCTATTGAGGCCTATCCAGTCCGGATGCTTGGCAAGCAGCGGATCGGAGAGATTCACTTTGCCCACTGCATGCATGAATCCATATTCGAACCAGAGCACCACCTTGATGCCGCGTTTGTGGGCCTGCGAAATCATGTCCGCAAGAGCATCTCCACTTCCTCCGGAATATGAATTATACATGTTGAGCTCCGCCGTGGAAGAATATGTAGAATTCTTCAAAAGAGTCTCACTCGGCCATGCCGTCTTGGTAGCTGCCCACGCACATACATACAGGCAGTTGAAATTCAGTTCCTTAAGCAAGTCCATAGACTCGCATAGCTTATCATATGATAGAAAAGCATCAGTATGCCAAGTGGCGGGAAGATATACCGCTCTCACACCTTTGTCCTTATCGTAACAGGACGCACTCAGCTTGACCGTCTGGAACGTTTTCCCGTCTTCCGCATATATTTTCACATCCAGAGGAGAAGTAAGATCTATCCCTGCAGAAATATCGGGGGAGGTAGTAAGGGCTAAATCAGAAGCAAGTGATATCTTCAGTTCCGTAAGATCCGCTCCATAAGGAAGGGAGAAATGGTACTCTTCCCCGTTTTTCTCTGCCTTTATAAGATAATCCTGCAGTTGCAGCCATTTGACTTTAATCTCGTCAGAAGGCGCCACGCCTGCAGAAAAAGCATATTTACAGGAGGCTCCGGAAGAAGCTGTCACATAGATATTAAAAGGCTTTTTCAGATCCACAGTCGAGCCTGCGGCAGGATCGGCGACACATCCTTGAGGAAGTTCGTATTCTATGGTAGCGGTGTTCAGAATGGAGCCGTACGGAAGCTCGGCATATACCTCCGCACTCTGTTGCTTAATTTCAACCGCCGCTGAGGGATATTCAGAAAGCCAGACCTTAAGAATCTGCGGAACAACATCCGGAGTGGAGTCAGGAGTGTCCGGTTTCACATTTTCAGGACCGCATGACAACAGCGAAAGAGCCATCGCCATAAAAGAAACAATAGAAATCATATGTGGAATCACTGCCGAGAAACGCATCTGCAAAAGTAATAAAAATAAACACACGAAAAAAGGGCCGGCCCGAAGGCCAGCCCTCTAATGATTAAACAAATTAATTATGGTCTGAACTTAATGACACCCAGTTCACCGTGACGAACACCATAACCTATTCTGCAAGTGTTACCGAACACATCTGCATCCACACCGGCAAAACCGTTGCCTGCATAGCTTGCGCCAGTAGCTACAGGCAGAATCTTCACATCCTCCATCTTATAAGATGTGAGGCTTTCAAGAAGCGTGGCACCCGTAAGAGGAAGAACACAAACATTGATATTACCCATATTTGCGCTGCCATATGTCGCGCCGCCATACTCACCTGTCATAAATACCAGATAATCTTTCCCTTCCAGCGTGATAAGACGAGGAGTGCGGACTACAGTGGCGCCGTCAGTCTTGAGCGCGAATCCGGAAACATCCATCTTTCCTGCGAGAACGACCTTATCTCCCTCTATCTTGACGAGAATAGGAGGGAGGGCCTTCTTTTCAAGAAGACCGGCTTCATTAGTAATCATATAAAGGTCATCCTTCAAATAATAGATACCTGCTGTACCTGATTTATCTGCCTTCACATCGTCAGCGATAGTAAGTTTGGTAGGAGTCTGATCCGCTACGCCATCTTTGACATTAAACACATAAACGTATTTGCTTGTCGCATTAGCGGCGCAGGTCATAATCTTACCGTTCTGCCATGTTCCCTGGAATGAGAGATAATCTCCCATACGCTCTGCCTCAGCCTCCGGCATGGTCCAATGAACAGCTACTTCATATTTGTCAGCACTTGTGAAATGATATACATAGAACTCATAGTTGGTAGCAGCCCACTTGTTTCCGGTAGCAACTACACCGCAAGCGATAAGGTCTTGTTTACCGGCATTGTCCACTACAGCTACGCCAGTTACCCAACCGGTAAAGCCGGCACCTTCAGTGAGAGTGGCCAGCGTCTTGGTAATTTCACCGTTAGACACTGTAACCATAGGATATGAGCTGATGTATGGAGCAGGTGAACCCGTTCCCTTATCACCGGCAGCCACGCCGCAAAGAACCTCGCCGTTCCAGAAAGCAAATCCGCGTGAATCGTTGATTCCGAGATCATCAATCTGTTTAGACCAAACCTTCTCCCATACAGCATTTGAAGGAGTGGTGCTCTTTTCGCCAAATACCATATCCTCAGGGAAGAATTCAGCACCGGCAGCAACCAACGCGTTCTTGTCACCATTAAGGGCAACCTCTACCTCTGTGCCATAAATATTATCATCTACAGCACCGTCTCCAAGTGTTAGAGAACCGGTAAGAGTACTATACACATCGATAGCGTATTTAGTATGGAATGTATTGGCCTTGAATGTAGCGGTAGTATTGGCAGCGATACGTGATGCCCAACCCTTACGTCCACCACCGGTGAATTCATTTCCTTCAAATACTAAATTTGTAGCCACATAGGTCTGGTTATTACAATAACTTCCCTTAGCGTTGCTTGTAATGAGAGAATTTCTGACAGTTACGTTTTCAGCTTCTGAAATCCAGATAGTCGACATATCAGAGAAATTACTGTCCTCCACATCTGCACGTATATCCATATCCTCTACCAAAACATCCTTAGCGCCCAATTCGATACGAAGGACATATGGATAGCCCCAATTGTAACCGTTAGAATATGCACATTCTTTATTTGTAACGCCGCTTTCAGATCTCACGGTGAATCCCTTCAATGTACACTTTGAAGCAATCTCAATATTACCTGCAATGATGGATTCGCTACGGCTCTTACCTACGATAGTAACGTCTTTGTTGATCTTTACATTCTCTTTATAAACAGCGTTTCCAAGAGTTATGACAGCTCCGCTTTCAGCAAAATCCACAGCTTCCTGAACTGTTGTGAACATCACACCGTTCATCTCTACGGTTGCCTCAGGAGCTTCTCCGATAGTAACGGTTACGCCTTCTATCTTAGGGTCAACAGCCTTCTGCGTAACTTTAGCGGAATAGTGGTTGTTATCCACTCCGTTCTCTCCGAAAGTAATGGTAGATGTGGCTGCTATTGAACTGTGAATATCTACAACCTTAGGTGTATCGATAATATTATTCGTCAGAAGGAGATGTGCGTTTGCCGCACCTATACGTACTGCATAGCTGCTGTATCCGTTAGCTATATTACAAGCATTGAACTTGACATTTCCGCCATAAATCTGAGAAATACGTGAACCGCGTCCGTCTATCTGACATTCGTCAAGAGTTACAAGGCCTGTTGAAGGACATACATAAAGAAGCGTTGCGTTCTTATAAGTAACGAGTTCATCGTTAACCTTGAAGATCACGTTCTTGACCGTTATAGGTTTTGAAGCATCTGTCTCGACACACATTCCGTATGCGTAGCCGAAATAACCGATGCCATAAGTATCTGTATCCTTCGCAAGAGGACGATTTTTGGCATTAGAGACTGCAGGCTCTATGGTGATATCCTTAACTTCAAGTTCTGTGTTGCGGACATCGATACCGCGGATAACACAGTTCTCAGCCTTTCCTCCGCCATAAGAGCGTACACGGACTACCCACTTCATATCACTCTCAGGGATGGCGAATATCTCTTCAAGAGGCACCTGCGTTTCAGAAACGGCAACATCCACATAACCGTTCTTTGTAACATCAGCATTCTTGCCGTCCTTTACAGCAGCGACAGCATCGGCAAATGTATCATAACCGGAATTGAACACCATGACAGGTTTTGTGCCGCTCTGGCTTACCGTTATAGTCTGAACCGTATTCTTAAATTCATCTTTCACATATACTTCGGCCGTACGGGTATAACCGCAAGGAGTAGGGCCGGCCTTAAGAGTCACCGTATTTTCTGTGACAGCCTTCGTGCTGACCACCTCAAGCCAAGAAGCACCGGAAGTGACCGTATAATCGACATTCGAAGTAACCTTGAATGTTGCATTACCTCCCCAGAAAGCAATGGCACCGCTAAGAGAGCCGACTGTAAATGTGAGATCTTCGAAATTGATGGATTTGATGGAAGTCTTACCGTGACCGTTATCAGCAGCGAGAAGCACTGCATCCTTTGTAATGGTGGCAGGAATCTTGACGATTACCTTATCTCCATCAATGGAAGCCTCATAAGCACCGCTTCCGAGTACATAAACCTCTGTCTCAGCAGTCTTGCCGACGATAGTGAATGGAATTTCCACCTGAGTGTTTGGCTCAACCACAAGTTCGCGAGTCTCCAACTTGATGGTAAATTCCTCTACAAACGGTATCTCAAAAGAAGTACCGTCCGTCAGCGTGAATACTACATTACCGTCGACGATCTCAACAGACTTGAAGAATGAATCGCCGTCTTTGCCGGCAGCACCATCCTTGCCGTCTGCGCCATCCTTACCATCTTTACCGTCCTTGCCATTATAAAGAGTAAGGACTTTACCGTCATCAAGAGTAACAGACCAACCTGCTTCCGTCTGCTCTACAGAAGTAATGAAATTGGCTTTCTGAAGCTCTTCGATAGCTTTCTTGTTAGCCTCAACCTGTTTTTCAAGTTGAGCGACACGATCCTCCAGTTTTTGCAAATCCGGAGACAGATCTTTAGCACAGCCTGCCAACAGTGCAGCTGCGCCAAGAATCATCAAAAGACTTTTTTTCATAAATAATGTTATTAAAGTGGTTAATAATTATTCTATTTAATTTCAAACAGAGACAGTCCGGTACCCGGAACCAATGCTGCATAATAATAATGCCCGTCTATTACCCGGAAGGCCCCGTCCCCGCAACCGTTACCGTTCTTAATGTACTGTCCGTCTTCTTTAGCCTGCGGATCTCCAAGATAGAAAGCATATGAACCTGTGATATTTTCTATGCTCTCCTCAAGAGTCTCTGAGGTAAGGGCAGATACGCGTGCCTGTCCATCTTGATAAGCACTGCGAAGAACGACATAAGCCATATAATTTTCTTCATTGAAAGTGAAGAATCTTATACCGAGAACTGGGATTGAAATGATTGCGGAATTGAATGAATACCCGGCCTGGGCCATCGTACCATCCACGGTAAAGAGCGTGGCTGCAGCACCAGCACCTCCTCCCCAGACATATTTATTATCCTTATATGGGAAGAACGCGCCATAATTCCCCATTTTCTGGTCTAGATCCACTATTACAGGGGTGGCGTTCACCTTACCGTCACGCACGGTGAAGCAATATACCTTTTGAGCTGAAGTGCTGTCATAGCACCATATCTTACCGTCTGCCCAAGTGCCTTCGACGGTAATCTTATCGCCAAGTCTGACATTTTCCGCAGTCGTATAGTCAAGAATCTCACGAGGAGCTGAATCAACATCATCGTAAACATATATCTTGAAATGACTGCCTGCCCCCATAGTGAATGTCGCCGCTATAGGAGAATCCTCCAGAACAGTTATGGCAAAGAATCTGGTGCCGGAAGCAATACCTTCCTGTGAAAGAAGCTTTACAGAATTAGGGTCTGCGATGCTCACCGCATAGACTCCCCCCGTAGGATTCTCCGAATCCTTGTCCTTAGACAAGAATACATACTTATCGTTCATGGCAACAGTTCTTATGATATCCGCACCTCCGGACACTTTAGTGCCAAACCAAGTGGCGTCGACACCTTCCGTAAACGGCTTGTAATATACGCCCCACACGCGGGTAATCTCACTTATGCCCGTAGTAACAGCCTTAATGTTAAGAGTTTTCTCGACAGAGCCAACACGAGCGATGAAATTGACGCCGTTAACCTTATCGGAGAAATCCACCACAGCGCCACTTTCGATCTCCTTATCTCCGACAAATACTTTAGTATCGGACGGAGTCACTTCAAAGGCCACTTCCAAAGCGGTGAGATCCGTTCCGCCCGCCACTTTGACTTCTCCGCCGAGAGCATTGACACCAGCGACAGTGAACGAATTGAATTTTATGACAGGATCTCCTACAGTTACGGAGAATACATATTCAAATGACGTCCCTTCCTTGACAAAAACCACTTTCTGCGAAGCGGCAGAGTAATTATATGTCTCCGAATAATTGACTTCTACGCCTTCTTCCAGATTCTTAAACCTGATTTCCAACGCTTTTATGTTCTCTTTGTCGGCATAATCGACATAAATATCCACAGCACGCGCGGTATTGTCTACATTGACAATACATTCCCGGCTTAAACCGGATACAGTAATATTGGATTCTGAAAGTGAGAAGGTGACCTCAGGCTTAACCGGGTCATCATGTTTGCAGGAGGCAGATAATATAGCCAACGCAATCAAAGGAAAAGTTTTAAAAAATTTCATAAGCAGAAGCAAATATAATTAAAGTTTTCACTATAAACAACGAGTGGTTATTTTAAAATTTTTAATATCTCCACTATCTGAAATGATGTCGAAACAAATAGTAGCATTATATAAATCAAACCAACCATCTAAACCATAGGACATTTCTATTCCATCTGCGGAAGTCAGAACTATCCTGGCCGCAGACGGGATACTGGCCTCAAGGCGACATCTTTTCAGCGTAGAAGAATTGAATTTTTCGGCATCTTCGGGAAAAGTGAAACTTGCAAGCCCCTTATCTTCAATATACATCCCGCTCAAAAGGTCCACTTCCTCGTAGACGGAAAGGTTCTGCGCATCATAATATACGTATGCTTTAAGAGAACGAAGCTCCGTAGATGTATCCTTTTGTCTTTCATCTGGTTTTACACAAGAGCACAGGGATAAAACCATAAAAATCCCTAACATTAACTTTCTCATATCTTCTACCAATCACTGTTTTGACGCGCGGCCGTATTATTTTTAATCTCCGTCTGAGGGATAGGGAACCTGTCGAATTTCTCCGGATATTTATGCGCCGACATATCCGCGGATACGCTTTCCGCCTTAAATCCTCCGGCAGGATCAACTTTCCATAAAACGCCTGTATACTTTTTTCCGTCCAGAACTTCCCGCGCTCTTCCGGTCCTTCTCAAATCCCAGAAACGATGGCCTTCATAACAAAGCTCTATCATCCTCTCGTGAAGAATCACATCAAGTGCACTTTCAAAATCAGACACAGAAGCAGTTTTCACATCATCCCTTCCGAAACGGGCCTTTCTCAAATCCTCCACCACCTTGAACGAAGCGGAATAATCCCCCTGACGGGCCAGGCATTCAGCCTTGATAAGCTCAACCTCCGCATATCTGAATTCAGGCCAACTCTGATATGAACCGTTCAGCACGAAATCCTCGTTACTCTCATCCAGAAGTTTTCGCATATAGTACCCGGTAACAGTATTGCCGGGAGATTTGGTGGCGCCATAAGGCATATACTTCTGATCCTCTCCTCCATCATAACACTGCAGCGCACGGCCTTTCCATAGTGCCCCGTTATACAGTACGCAAGAAGCCAGACGAGGGTCGCGCGAGGAAACATTGGCATTCGTGATAAAACGGCGAGCCGCATCCGTAGGGTCAAAGGCGCTGCCATCGGCATTGTCAAAAGCATCCACGAACTCTTGAGTAGGGCCGGCATAACCTCCGCCCTTGCTACCATTAAGACAATAGTCCCCAGGCATTGAATACTTCTGGTCAAAACTATGTGTAAGAACCGCACTTGCATATGCCACGCCCCATATCACTTCAGAATTATCCAATGACTTGAAGATGTCGTCATACGAGGCGATATAGCTGTACAGTCCGCTGTCTTCGACAACTTTCACCGCATCGAGAGCATCTTCGTAACGCCCGGCGTAGAGCATGGCGCGCGCCTTCAGGGCATAAGCGGCATATTTATGCACCCGGCCAATTGAGGCTGATGGCTCCGGAAGATTCTGACAGGCATAATCAAGATCCTGCGCAATCGCATCCCAAGACTGTGCGAGAGTACTTCTCGCAGTATTCTTGCTTGCTATGCTCATATCTGAAATATTCTTATAAATTATAATGCCCAGATCGTCCTTTGCTGAAGCGTGAACCTTCATCATATTGAACTGCACGATGGAGCGGAAAAAGAGAATCTCCGCACGAATGCGTGCCTGCTCTTTCTCAGTAAAATTGGAACTATTGTCATCCAGCGCCTTAAGAGCCTCATTAAGTCTGCGGATAAGGCCATATCCGGTAGTCCAGCAGTCGAAATAATTCTGATCCACCCTCTGCTGCCCGTCTACGGTCATTATAAGATTACAGTCGCCTGCTCCGGCGGCAGTGGCACCATATTTAAGAATTTCTGTAAGCCCGTCGGAAAGATTGGTATTGGCGCCTCCCAGGGCACAAGACCCGAAACTTCCCCACTGCGCTCCTATGGAATAGAATGAATTAAGGTAAAGATTGGCATTCGTGACGTTTTTCATCGCATAAGAGATGTCATACCTGTCCGTAGGTTCGAGATTCACCGAACTGCAAGCTGTCCCCATAACGGCAGCAAGAATATATAATAGAATGTATCTTCTTTTCATACACTAAAATGTTAAACTTGCGCCGAGACTTACGACTCTTTGCTGAGGATAATAACCGTTGTTCACGCTTGGCGCCTCCGGGTCTATTCCGAGTTTCGAAAGCCCTGAAATAGTAAACAGGTTCGACGCACTGACATAAAGGCGAAGAGATTCCACATAGAACTTTCGCGTGAGGTTTTTAGAAAACGTATACCCCACCTGCAGATTCTTCAGCCTCAGATAAGAAGCATCCCGAGCCCAGAAATCACTCGCATACACGTTATTGGTACTCGATTGTGTAGAAAGACGCGGATAAGACGCGTTTGTATGTGTCGGGGTCCAGCTCCCTTCCACCAGATATTTCGGCGGATTGCTTCCCCATTTGAATGCCTGGGTATAATATGTGCCGTCAGAATAACCGAGAGCGGAATAGGTACCGCACAACATAATCTCGGTGTTCGTAGCACCCTGGAAGAAAACCACAGCATCAAAGCCCTTCCATTTGAAATTGAAATCCAGGCCAAGCATCACTTCCGGAATGGACGATCCTGCTATCCATGTCCTGTCTTCAGATGTTATCTTGCCGTCACCGTTAAGGTCCTTATATTTAATGTCTCCCACTCTCACCGCATTGCTTGTCTTAGGCGACGAGGCCAAATCTTCTTCATCGAGATACAATCCGTCCGACACATATCCCAGAACCGCGCCAAGAGATTGGCCCAACTTACTCTGATAGGAAGGAATATTGTCCGAATCATTGATAGAGATATATCTGTTACGGGCAAATGAAGTATTGGCCCCAATCGTGTAATACAAGTCTCCGACTTTATTTTCGTGCTTGAGCGAGAGTTCAAAACCACGCACATCCACCTTTCCGCTGTTTACAATCGCCGGGAAGTTCGACCCTATGGAAGGAGGATTTTCCCCCGCCTGACTCTGCAGGATATTGGTCGTGAGTTTATAAAACACATCCGCTTCACCGCTCAGCAGACCGTCCCACAGACGCAGGTCCGCGCCCACATTATAAGTAGTGGTGGTCTCCCACGTTATGTCGCTGTTAGGGACGGAAGTGGTAGAAAGTCCCTGCACACTCTGCCCGTTTATGACGGCTACAGGTTTAGTTGAAAGAGAAACACCCTGGACATAAAGAAAATCCGATATGCTGTCATTACCCAGAATACCCCACGACGCCCTGAGCTTAAGAGCCTCGTTCATTCGCCAACCAAGCGAAACTGCAGGAAAGACACCGAGCCTGTGCCCACGGGCAAATTTGGCCGACCAGTCATTACGAAGCGAGGCCGACACGATATATTTCCCATCATAAACATAATTCACGCGGGCAAGAAGTCCCTGACGCCCGGTATTCGAATGGTATCCTACCACCGAATTAGGAAGCACATCCGTAGAGAAATTCAGATCCGGAATCTCAGTTATGGAGAAGTTCTGTTTTCCTGCGGCGAAATAGCGTGAAGATGTTCCGCTCTGTTCCCACACCAGGTCCGCTCCCAACTCGTGAGCATCGAAAGTGTTCTGATAATTAAGCTGCGCAGTAAAAGTATATCTGCTGAAAAGCTGATGGGACTCAGTCAACTGATTGACTCCTGAAGCCAGGTGAGGACTGTTTCCACGGGTAAGTGTCAGGACATCATCCGCACTTGAATATTTAGGCGTCACCTGCTCACAGGCGAGAAGAAGCTTCTTCTGAAGAGTATTCTGGAAATCATAACTTCCCATAGCCTTGGCAGTAAGACCCTTGACGAAAGGAACATTATACTGCAGAGTCAGTCCGGTCTGGACAAACGAGCGGTTTTTCTCCTGAAATCCCGATTCATCACGGGCCACAAGAGGGTTCTGATAACCTATATATGTGCCGTCAGGCATTTGCGCACGAGTAGTAGGTCTGGCTGTAATGGCATAGAAGACTATGTTCTTGTATCCATACTCAGCACCTCCGTTATCAAGCGATGCGGTAGGGTCACTCGAACCTGCGCTCACCCCGTTCTGATGTCTGTTTTCGATTCGTCCCGACACGTCCAGTTTAAGGGTCAGATCATCGGTGAGGTTAATGTCGATATTGGAGCGTAGATTATAGCGCTTGAACCACACGTTCTCTATGATGCCGTCCTGGTCAAGAAAACTTCCGCCCACGAAATAGCGTACATTCTTGGAGCCACCGCTGACACTCAGATTATGATTCTGCCCGTACGCCACCTTTTTGAATATAAGATCAAGATAATTCGTGTCCCCAAGAATACCCTGCGGGTCATCACCATTTTTAATATACCCTATCTGCTTATCCGAATACTCCCTGACCAGACCATCCATATCACTTGCCAAGTTGTGCCAATACGCATATTCGCTTCCCGACAGGAGCGTAAGCATATCGGCATTGCTGCTCATGGTGAATGCTCCGTTATAACTGACGGTAGTGCTGGCCACATCGCCACGACGAGTCGTCACGAGAATGACACCATTGGCACCTTTCACACCATAGACCGCGGCAGAAGCGGCGTCCTTAAGGATAGTCACATCCGCAATCTCACTCGGATCCAAATTGGAAAAGTCCCTTTCAACGCCATCGACAAGCACCAGCGGAGTGGAGGTTCCAGTCGTACTGATACCTCTGATGTATATCTGCGAATCATTCTCTCCAGGCACTCCGGAAGTCTGACGGGTAACAAGTCCGGGGAGCTTTCCTCCTAGCATATTGCTCATGTTGTCTGTCGGAGCGGAAGAAAGCTTTTCCCTGCCGATGGACGCGATACTGCTGGTCAAAGTTCCCTTTTTCTGCACGCCGTAGCCTACGACTACAGCCTCCTCGAGAAAGGTCGTATCGTCTTTGAGCGTGACATTGAACACGCGCTTGGCGCCTACCGGTTCCACGGCATCCTGATAACCCATCATGGTAAAGAGGAGCACTGCGTCAGAGGACTCTACCGACAGAGAAAAATTACCGCCATCATCAGTCATGACCCCCATCTTCGCCGAGCCCTGCTGCATAACCACCACTCCAGGAAGCGGCTCTCCGCTGCTGTCCACCACCCGGCCCTTCACAGACACCTGCGCCCAAAGGGAGGAATATAGACAAAACAGTGAAAACAATAATAAAAAAAACTTTTTCATTTGTCTTCAGACATAAAATATTCAATACAACCACCACTCATTATCTGCTCATGCGTAATGTATGGCGACCTGATTTCTTTCCCGTTAAACCTTATTTCCCGCACATACGGGGCATCCGGCCCATTACCGTGCGCGACTATCTTCAGCGTCTTTCCATTTGCCAATTTTACCTTAGCCTCACGGCACAGAGGGCTGCCGAAAACATACCTCCCATCCGCAGGAAATACCGGATAAAAACCGAGTGCAGAGAAAACATACCACGCGGACATCTGCCCACAGTCTTCATTACCTATCAGCCCATCCGGAGCCGTGCTGTAAAACTCATTATATACTCTCCGGAGCAAATTGGCAGCCTTATCGCGACAGCCAAGCAAAGAATAGAGATATATGATATGATGACTTGGCTCATTGCCGTGAGCATATTGGCCAATCATACCGGTAATATCGGCCGATGCTCCTTCGTTAAGAGCCGAATCGGCGGCAAAAAGCGCATCAAGTTTCGTCTCAAGCCCTTCCGCTCCGCCATAGAGCGCTATAAGGCCAGGGACATCCTCAGGCACGAGGAAGCTATATTGCCAAGCATTTCCTTCCACATAATCAGCCTGCTCGTGAAGCGAGAACGCAGGATCGAACGGTTCACTGAATTGGCCATTTGAATCAAGCCCGCGCATAAATCCCGTCTGGCAGTCAAAATGACGGGCATAACGCAGTGCCCTCTGCGAGAACTCATCGGATGTAGCATCATCACCCAATTTTGAAGCAAGAAGCGCAATACAAGCGGCGTCTATACAATACTCCAACTCCACCGAAACGGACCAATTCACCTTGTCAGAAGGCAGATACCCGTATTTATCCCAAATCGTCATCCCATATACAGGCTGGGAAAGCATACTTTTGCAAGCCTTGAGAACTCTATGAGGATCAACTCCTTTCACGCCTTTGAGGGCGGCTTCACAAAGCACCGCTATACTGTGAACGCCCACCATACAGTCCGTATCCTGATCGCCAAGTTGCCAGACAGGAAGACGACCCGTACGGTCATAAATGTCAAGAAGGGAGTTACAATAATCACCGCTCCGCCCATCTATCAGATTATAAAGAGGATGAACCGCCCGGTAAGTGTCCCAGAGCGAAAAAATGGTATACTCTTCACTCTTGCCCGCATCGCTTATCAACTGCGGAGAGATGGCCGTATGATATAGTGCGGTATAAAAAATGGTATCTACCTGCGGCTCTATCCCTCTGAATTCTATGGTGGAAAGTTCCCGGCGCCATAATTTCTGCGCCGCACCAAGAGTCTTTCGAAAATCTTTTGCCTCGCTCAAATTGGCCTTTAAACCGTCTTGCCCCTTTTGAGAAACGGCGATTTTAAATTCGAGGATACCGACATCCTCTCCGAAATAAAAAATGGCGCTGTTCCCTTCTTTTTTTATTGATTTTATGGGGAGAGAACTTTGCCCCATAAACCATATGCTCTGATTGAATGTCCATTCGCTGGATATTCGCTCCCCGACAATCACGCTTTCGCCACACACCTCGATACCTCCTCCGTCAAACGCCTTGCGAAAAGTAAGCGACTGCGCCCCACGCTCCAAATCTATCTTAAGATAAGCCCCCGTTCCCTCAGGATATGTAAAGCGATAAAGGGCGCAATGCTCCGTGGCTGTAATCTGGGTTTTGATCTTGCTTTGAGAAAGCCTGACCTCATAGTACCCGGGGCTGCACACTTCACTTTTCTTATCTATCCATTCCGTAACATCAGCGTCATCAGTAATTTGAGGCAGAATCACTATATCCCCATAATCTCCCACACCGGTTCCGCTGAGACGTGTTTGCGCAAATCCTGCCAATGTAGAGTCACTGGCGTGATAACCGGAACACCAATCCCAACCGAGAGTAGTGTTCATAGGGCCGGCGCAAACTTCACCGTGAGGTACATTGGCCCCGACGAACACGTGTCCGTGTCCGCCTGAGCCTATAAAAGGATTAACCAGCGTTATATTCAGCGCTATCAACAAAGCAGAAAGAGGCATCATTTTTCAAGAGCTTTATCTATTCCTTCTTTTACGAATTTCCACTGGTCAGACATCTTAAGATGTATCATATCGAAAAGAAAATAACCGTCACAGGCATCGTAACAAGCTTTCACTGAATTGACTATGGCCTGCTCTTTCACTTCTTCCGAATATTGATGTTTCAAATCCCAGTTCCCCACATCCGGGCCGCCGCATACCAAAGGGCAGGCCGTGCCTATCTTCTCCTTAGCCAAGGCACAGAACCCTTCCATAGTCCACTCCCTGTCCCCATAAACAGAGATCGGGGCTGCATAGGCTCCTATAAGCATATGGTCACAGTGGTCGGCATACCCGAAATCCTTATATTTCTCACTGGCCCACTGAGGGAAATCCTTATGCGCATCGTATTCGGGACTTGCCCAGTTTACTCCCACATCATAATATTGAGAATACCAGCCTCCCACATACACGCCGAACTTCAATTCCGGATTTACCGAATGAGCGGTATCCGCGGCTTTCGCCAGAAAATCGTGGATGATTTTTGCCCTCCACTCGTTCCACTGAAGATAGTACTTGGGCTTCACCTCAGGCTGCGTAGAATATGTAGCCCCTGCGGGAAGCACATCCGAAGGCCAATTTATGCTGTCCACCCCTATATACTCCATAAACAGGCGCTTGCTTAAAGGCGAGAAATCGCTTTGAAGCCCGGCGAAACGGCATCTGTCCAGGAACATTCCGTCAAGATCCTTATATGAAGCCAGATCTTCAATCAGTCCCAACAGATATTTTTGCACTTCCGGATGGGCCGGATTAAAGAAAATCGAGCCGTCGATATCTCCCATTTTAACCGGCTTTATGCCGTCTGAGGTGTTATACTGTGTCGCCCAATCCTTTTTCGTAGGATCTGTGGCAAGAAGTCCGCTGGACCCGTATGGAGAATAAGACCCTCCGGACATGGTATTCATAGCCGCATGAACCCTGAGGCCAAGCGAATGGCCTATCTCTATAAAGGCATCCAGATAATCCCACGTGGCTGTACGCCGGATCTCACCGCGCCTTGACTTCTGATAGTCATAAGGAATGCCCTCACGGGAACGGAACAGGACATTGCCGTTAGTCGGGCGTACATCCACCACTATATCGGTAAACCCGCATTCGCGAGCCTTCTGAAGATCCCTCCGGATATTGTCTTTGGAATTGGCGAAATCTGGGAAATTGGCAGGAGCGTCTATCCAGATAAATCTGGGCTTTTCCTCCACTTTCTTCGCACACGAAGAAAGCAACATTAACGCTGCACTTACAAATAAAAGTATCCGTCTCATTACAAGTCTGTTATTCTAATGCTTTTTTTATTCCTTGCTTGGCATATTGCCACTGGTCGGAAAGTTTAAGGTGTATCATATCGAAGAGAAAATATCCTCCACAGGCATCATAACAAGCCTTTACGGAGTTAACTATGGCCTGATTTTCTTCTTCTTGAGAGTAATTGTTCCCGGGGTCCCAGTTTCCTACATCCGGGCCGCCGCACACCAGAGGACAGGACGAACCTATCTTTTCTTGTGCCAGACGGCAGAATCCCTGCATAGTCCACTCGGTGCTGCCATAAACGGAGCCAGGTGAAGCATACGCTCCTATAAGCATATGGTCACAATGATCGGCAAATCCATAAGAACCGTATTTGCTGCTGGCCCATTTAGGGAAGAACGCGGCCGTATTATACTTAGGACTTGCCCAATTGACACCCACATCATAATATTGAGCATACCAACCACCCACATACACTCCGAATTTAATGTCGGCGTTTACCGCGTGAACGGCATTGGCTGCCTTCTCGATAAAATCGTGGATTACCTTCGCCCTCCATTCAAGCCAAACCTTGTAATATTTGGCCGGAGTGGCGATCTCCTGTGCTGCCGTATAATCAGTTCCGGCAGGAAGAATGTCCGAAGGCCAGGAAAGGGAAGTAATCCCGACGTATTCCATAAACTGCTTCTTGCTGATTTCAGAAAAGTCGCTTTGCAGTCCAGCATAACGGCATCTGTCCAGAATGATGCCATCCAAATCCTTATATGCGGCGACTTCCTCCAAAAGGGAGATGAGATATTTCTGGACTTCCGGATGGGCAGGATTAAAGAAAAGGTCCTTGCCACAGTCTATCGCATTCTCCAGTCCTGTAGAAAGATTATACGTCGTAGCCCATTCCTTTTTGGTAGCATCTCTTGTGAGAATGCCTTGCGCGCCCAAGTTGGTAGTCCACCCGCCTATCATAGTGTTAAGAGCGGCATGAACTCTGAGCCCGAGAGAATGTCCTATATCTATAAAGGCTTGAAGATAATCCCAAGTAGCGGTTCTTTCCACCTTACTGTACTTGCCGTTCACCCAAGCTCCGAGCCATTCGACAGGAGTGCCCACATTCGTGGCGAACAAAACATCTCCGGAAGTTGGACGGACATCCACCACGATATCTGTAAAGCCGCAGTCGCGTGCTTTTTGAAGATCGCGTCTGATATTGTCCTGAGAATTGGCAAAATCGGGGAAATTGGCCGCTGCATCCACCCATATGTAAAAAGGTTTCTCGGTGTCCGTGTGCTGATCGTCCGGAGTGTCCGGCGTATTAGGCTTCTCCCATTCGGGCGTGCGATAGCGGCCTTTATCGTCATCACAAGCAGCGAGGCATAATAGCCCCGCTGCAAGCAAAAGTATCAATTTCTTCATATTCATACTCTTACATATCCAGACAATCGAATTGAACACAGGCTATGCGTCCTCCGGCGAAGAAGAAGTACAGATACATATAGTACCCGTTATCGGAAACTCTTAATGCCACGTCACCGCAAGCATTACCATTGGCCTCCTTGATAACAGCCATAGAACCATATACGCCCGCTTCCGCTTCCCAAAACAGATTATCCAGATTACCGTCACCCAGATCATAAAGATAAATCTTGTCGTCTGATCCCCACGTGAACGAATTCACGCTGTTGGCAACATAGAATCCTACTCCGTTGAACTCAACATAATCCCCGGCATTCCTTACCCAATTGGCAGACTTGAAAGCCGAATGACAACGAAGTGCACCGCTACCGCCATCAAACCAAAGAGACGCCCGGTCATCTGTGCTGCCGCTGTTGGAAAGTTTAGCGTATGAATTTACAAAATAATCCGCAGATACATCCGTAGAGCTCGTATATACCACATCGCAGTTATATACCCAGCCACCGGCATTGAGAGAACAATTTATGTTTATCGTCTCCGGCACAGGATTAAGAACACCTCCCTTCACGGTCCATCTCAGGAACGACCAGTTGTCCTGATATTTAGGCATAACGATAATGGCATCTGAATCAAGCGACCCTGTCACGGATATTCCTCGTCCATAAGATGCGCCATCGGTAGAGAAGCGGATATATTCCTGAGGAGTCCCGTTTATTCCTTTTATTCTATATACCACTATCTCAGAATTTGACAAATTGGTTACCAGAATATTATCGTCACTGTCCCCGGTAATCTTGAAATTGGTGAGGTTTCCCTTGAACGGAAGGCTTATGGTCCCCACTTTATCTCCTGTCTTACTGTCTATCACCAACAGATCCTCACCTCTGGTGTTGAGGACGACATAATCTCTAATGGCTGCCATAGAAGTCATTAGCAGCGGAGAAGCCAGATTGTAAGAATCCTTAAGCTTGACATTCCAAAGCACCTTGGCACTGTTAGGCCGCGCACCCTTATCCAAAGCGGAAGGAAGTTCCACCCTGACCGTATAATCGGCGGTAGTCTTGCCATCTTGCGCCAGCACGGTAAAAGTCACATCTGAACTGTAATCACATGCAGTCTTTGTAGGGTCCACCTTCCCTGTAATGGAAGCTCCGAAAGAAAGTCCCACTTCTGCCAGTTGAGGTGCCGGAGTATCGTCATAGACAACTGATATTACCCTCGCATTCTCATTGATCACGCCAATAAGATTCTGATCTATAAGCTTGAATGATGTCACAGCGCATTCCGCGCTTTTTCTGATTTCGCCGCGGACTATATAATCCGTCCTCTCTTTTTTCTGATCTACCAGAGTGACCGTATTCTCTTTCGTAAGGTCCATTATGAGAACCGAAGGCTCCAGATAACAGTTGTCATCAAGACCCGCCACCACTTTTACCCTCTCCAGGTCACTTTCCACCAGATTATACTTGGAATTCGAAGGATAAGTATAAGGGAACACCACTGTAATGACGTGATTGTCATAGTCTATCTCAGAAGTAAACTTGTTCTCGTCACTGGTGTCGCCTATAAAATAAGCCGTAAAGCTGTTTATCCCCTTGGTGGCAGTGTCAGGATACCTGTATTCGGGCTGCTGACAAGAGAACAGGGCGAGAAGGCCGACAGCTGAAGCTATATATTTAAAAATATGTCTCATAATTACTTCCACTCGTCAAATTGTTCATTAATAAGATTATTCTCTCTAAGTTCCGATGTAGGTATGCCCAGACAATAGAGATTTTCAGTAAACAGCCTGTCAGAGAAATCACAGGCTTCATAATTGAAAGTGTCGCCAGTAATACGGAACGCATGGCATCGATAACCGGTAAGCTCTATATGCGCCAGGCGCCATCTGCGAAGATCCCAGAAATAATGTCCTTCGTATGAAAGCTCCACTTTGCGCTCCCGTCTGTAATCCGCGAACCAAGACTCTCCGGTGGTGTTCTTGGCCGGAAGATTCACGCGCGCACGGACTTCGTTCATAGGACTCTGGTAATCATTTCTGCCAAGCCTGTAAGCCGCTTCAGCCTTGTTCAGAAGAACTTCAGCATAACGCATTTCCACCCAGGTCTGCGTACTTCTCACTCCTCTGAGATCCGTATGGGATTCATCGATCAGTTTTCTGAGGAAGTATCCTGTAGTGGTCTTGCCATAAGAATACGGAGCAGAGCCATATTTCATGAATTCACCGTTGGTCCCTCCTACGGAACAATCCATCTTCTGGGTGCCGTCTCCCCAAGTACATCCGTTATAATAAATGGCGGCGTGGAAACGAGGCTCCAGTTTCTCATATTCAGGACGGGTCTTTATAGTCCCATTATGATAACCGCTCCAGTCATATTCGCTACCGTCGGCACACTCATAAGTTTCCACCATTTCCTGTGTAGGAGTGCCAAGCGCACCATAGTCGTAACCGAAACAGAACGGGACATAATTCTGATCGAAATCGTGTGTCACGCCGTTCTTATTATAGTTAAACTCTATGATAGACTCGCTGTTGCCACCTTTCCAAGATTGCCTGCAGTCACTGACCAGAGAGTATCGTCCGGAAAGGATTACGGAATCTGCCGCATCATAGGCATCCTGCCATCTTTCAGCATACAACATGGCACGGGAAAGCATAGCCCAAGCGGCATATTTGGTCAGACGGCCTTGATCGGCAGATGGCCATTCCTGCGGAAGGTTCTTCGCGGCAAACAGAAAATCATCATATATGTCCTGCCAGAACTCTTCCGGCGAACTTAAAGCCTTATCATTGGATTCAGGAAGCTCCTTATAATATATGATGCCCTTTGGATGGCGCTTGGCCAATTGAAAGTGCAGATATGCGCGGAAAAATCTGGCTTGAGCCTCCATCAGGGTATTGGTCGAAGCATCAAAATGCGAGAATTTCTGCATAGAGACGAGAAATCCGTTCACGCGGCGTATGCGCTCATAAGCGGTAGACCAGATGCTGTAATAACAGCCGTCCGGAGTAATGGCCTTAGGATTGACCACATAATTATTAGGATGACCTGCCAATACCCCGAGAGCCTCCGAACCATATTTGAATTCATCGGTAAGACTCTCCGTAAGGGCACCGCTGAATTGGCCGTCACCGAAAGAACCATACTTATGTATATATGTATAGAAACCGTTCAGATAATTGTTGGCGGTATCCTCTGTTTCCCAAAGCGCGGTCTCTGTAAGAGTATCCGTGTTCTGGACATCATCCATCCAGGCGTTGCAGGAAACAAGAGAAGCGGATGCAATAAGAATTGCCAAATATTTTTTCATGACTCTTTCCTCCTTTAGAATGTAAGTTTAACACCTAGCTGATATACTTTCTGCTGCGGATAATATCCGTTGTTTACTCCAGGCTGTTCAGGATCGATGTTATATTTCGTGAGAGCACTGAAAGTAAGAAGATTGGAGCCTTGTATATATAATCTCATGGAAGAGACTCCGGCCTTTTGTGTCAGACGTTCCGGAAGAGTATATCCTATCTGAAGAGTCTTCAGGCGCAGATAACTTCCGTCCCTGTACCAGAAAGTAGAAGAGAATGCATTGTTCGAGCTGACGGTGGTGATGGATGGACGAGGAAATTCTCCGTCCGGATTTTCAGGCGTCCATGCTCTTTCCAGAAGGAAAAGCGGAGAGTTGCCTCCGTGATAGAACGGCTTTGTAAGGAAAGTGTTGTCCATTATGCCCTCCGAACCGGTAGCTGTGTATTGGCCGGTAAGAGATATAGTTCGTCCTGCGGCACCCTGCCAGAGCATATCCAGATCAAAACCTCGCCAAGAAGCGAAGATGTTCATCGAGCCCTGAACCTTAGGATATGCGCTCGCAGCTACATAGCCCATATCTTGAGCATATGTAATCTGTCCGTCGCCATTTCTGTCCACATATTTTATATAGCCCGGCACCACGGCCTTGTCAGACATGACGGCACTGTTTCTTATTTCCGATTCATTTTGAAACAATCCATCCGCGATATAGCCATAAAGCGAACCCACTTCCTTACCCGTCAACCTCTGGTATTCTGGAGCATTCTCCGAATCTCCGGCATAGTAAAGCCACATCCGCTTGGCATAGGTGAATGTGAGTTTAGCTCCATAGTTGAATTCTCCTATGTAATTGTTATGGCGGATGGTAAAGTCAAATCCGCGATAATCCTTCTTGTTCTCGTTACCATACGAATAATAATAACCTCCGCGAGATGGAGAATATGAACCTGTCACGCCGGAGAGAATATCATATTCATATTTGTAGAATGCGTCTATCTCCAATCCCAACAACCCTCTCCATGCCTCAAAGTCAAGTCCCACGTCATAATTATTGATTTTAGACCACGTAAGATTAGGATTACCTATGACAGAAGCATATACCATACTTTGATTGACTCCGCCTAATACTACGGCGTTCTTGCTGAGCGTGAACAAATCCACATAATTGGTAGCTGAAAGTCCGTTGGAAGTCGCTGATTTTCCAGCGCTGGCACGGAGTTTAAGCGTATTTATCGCTGAAGTATCGAACCAGTCCTCCTTGTGCATATTCCATCCCAGCGATACGCCCGGCAATACAACCCAACGCGTACCTGCTTTATTGGCAAATATATACGAGCCGTCATAACGACAAGTAAGCTCCACCATATATTTCTGATCATAGGCGTAGTTGACACGTCCGGCGAAACCCATGGCGCGTCCATTATATGAGGCGCCATAAATGGACGGTATCTTCTCCGAGCCGTTACCTGTCTTGTTCGTTACTTTAGAAAGTTCCGCCATACTCAGATAGTCAAGCCCATAACCGGTGGCGCCTATCGTATGAGTCTTCGTCTCCCTGGTTTCCATCAGGGCAAGAGCCTTTATGCTGTGCTTGCCGAACTCCTTTTCGTAATTGGCGCTGAGGTTAGTTGTTATGGTCACCCCATAGTATGCCGATTCGGTAAGCGAAGTGTTGGTGCCCCTGGCATCTGTACTTTTTATATATGTAAGATCTGTCGTTCCGGCTACAGGAAGGGTCAATACGGCCGTAGTATATGGAACGGCCAGGCTCTTCGAATTCTGGAACGACATGTCATATGCCCCCATAGCCTTGATATACAAGCCCGGCACCGGAGTATCATAACGCAGGGTGGCGTTGCTCTGAAGGTAAGTGTTGCGCGTGTTCACATTACCGGTCTGAGTAGCCGCGGCCAATGGATTGACCCATGAGGAATTGGTCCTGGTGGATACCGGATAACGTACTCCGTCTATCTCATAATATTCCGGAACATATGGGAGAGCCCGGACAGCCTGCTGAGGGATGTTACTCCAGTCATCAGGATTGGCAGAGAAACCTGGCTGGCTTCTGTCCTCAAGACGGGCTGCCAGATTCATCTGGAAAGACAGGAAATCCGTTATCTTCGTATCCACATTAGAGCGGATATTGTAACGTTTATAGTTAAAATTCTGTACATTACCGTTCTGATCAAAGTATCCTATGGAAGTAAAGAATTTTGAACGTTCGTTACCGCCGGTGGCACTTACCGTATGGTGCTGGGTAGTTCCGGTTCCGAATGTCTTCTTGTACCAGTCGGTATTACCCCATCCGTGGGAACCTTCTTCCATCCATTGCACCTGTTGTGCGGTGAATACGGGTGTGAATTCCTTACCCATGGCCAGGCAGTCCAATTCATCGGATTTGTTATACCAATAGGCATATTCTGGTCCCGTAAGCAGACGGAGCATGTCCGTGTTCCTGCTTATACCGTATTCACCGTTATATGTTATACGAGTTTTCTGTGTGTCCCCGTGTTTGGTGGTGACCAGAATAACGGCTGTGGCGTCAAGACCATACATGGATGCGGATGTGGCATCCTTGAGCACCGAGATGCTTTCGATCTCGTTAGGGTCTATCTCATTGATACTTCGCTGAACACCGTCCACCACATAAATAGCACTCTGTCCGCGAACAAGAAGCGATGCGGCATCGTTACCCGGCTGTCCGCTTGTCTGAAGTGAAACCACGCCAGCCACTCTGGAGCCAAGCATGGAGGAAATGCCCACTGACGGGGCTTTGAGAAGTTCAGCTCCCTTCACAGAACTGACGGCATTGGTAAGATTGGCCTTACTCTGAGTACCATAACCGACCACTACCACTTCCTCGAGAGAAGACACGTCTTCCTGAAGCACTACGTTGATTACCGATCTGTCTCCCACCTTTTCGGTCACCGTGACATATCCCAGTGAAGCGAATTCAAGAATGTCGGTTTTTTCACATTTGACACTGTACTCTCCTGCATCATCGGCGATAGCGCCAAGATGAGTACGAAGAACGACCACCGATGCGCCGGGAACAGGAGAACCGTTACCATCGGTGATTCTGCCGCGTACCGTCTGCTGAGCCTTGGCATCAAAACCGAAGACAGCAAGCAAGATAGCCACTGCGCACAAAAAATTTTTCTTCATAAATGAATTAAATTAGAGTTAGTAGTTTTGTGTTATTTACCTATTGGTAGCGTCAAATGTAGCATTTTTACCGCTTTTTTCCTAAATTTGAAGGCATAAATAATGCTAAAATTATGACAGACAGAAGATCATTTTTAAAGACCGCTGCGGCAGCTACGACAGCAGTTGCCTGTGCACCAATTCTTTCAAGTTGTTCAGAGAAAAAAATCTTTACGGGCGGCGATTCTACAGGGCTCATAGTACCTAAAGGGAATGCACTGCGCATAACCGGAACTTTCCTGGACGAGATATCACACGACATTCCGCACCAGAACTGGGGACCAAAGGAATGGGAAGCGGACTTTCAGAACATGAAAGCGATAGGAATAGACACCGTTATCATGATACGAAGCGGATATCGCAAATTCATAACCTGGCCAAGCAAATACCTGCTCGGAAAAGGATGCTATATGCCTTCGATGGACTTGGTGGAGCTGTTTCTTACATTGGCAGACAAATACGGTCTGAAATTTTTCTTCGGTCTTTACGATACAGGAAAATATTGGGATACAGGTGACATGCACGCCGAGATGGAAGCTAACAAATTCGTCATCGATGAAGTATGGCAGAAGTACGGGCACCACAAGAGTTTCCAGGGATGGTACATCTCCACTGAGATTTCGCGTGCCACCAAAGGTGCGGTCGAGTGTTTCTACACCATGGGCAAGATGTGCAAGGATGTCTCCGGCGGGCTTCCGACATTCATCTCTCCGTGGATAGACGGTAAAAAGGCCGTATCCGCCAAAAGCAGCACGCTTTCAAGGGAAGACGCCGTATCCGTACAGAAGCACGAAGAAGAATGGAACGAAATCTTCTCCGGCATACACGAAGTGGTGGATGCCTGCGCATTCCAGGACGGACATATTGACTACGATGAACTCGACGCATTCTTCTCAGTGAACAAAAAATTGGCAGACAAATACGGCATGCAGTGCTGGACCAACGCCGAGACCTTCGACCGAGACATGCCTATCAAGTTCTTCCCTATCAAATTCGATAAACTCCGCATGAAGCTCGAAGCTGCCGCAAGATGCGGTTATGACAAGGCCATCACCTTCGAATTCAGCCACTTCATGTCTCCGCAGTCGGCATACCTGCAGGCAGGACATCTGTACGATCGCTACAAAGATTACTTTAACATCAAATAATAATGACTTCTGATAAAAACAAAATCAGCGGCTATGTGATTTTCATGGCCATAGTCGCTGCAATAGGCGGCATCCTGTTCGGTTATGACACCGCCATCATCTCAGGAACAACCGAACTTGTCAAAAACCAGTTTCATCTGACCGACATAAAGGAAGGATGGTATGTGGGCTGCGCCCTGATAGGCTCCATCTGCGGCGTACTTATCGCGGGAACACTCAGCGACCGTCTCGGACGTAAAATCACCATGCTCATATCGGCAGCCCTGTTCTGCATCTCGGCGGCCGGCTGTGCCGTATGCAGCGGATTCAGTTCACTGGTAGCCTGTCGCATCATAGGCGGATTCGGAATAGGTATCGTATCTATCGTGTCACCTATCTACATCTCCGAAGTTTCTCCTGCCAAGATAAGAGGAACTCTCGTGTCCCTTTACCAGCTGGCAGTAACAGTGGGATTCCTTCTGGCATATCTTGTCAATTGGGTAATATCCAGCCATATAGATGCTTCATTCACGGCATCCGCAGACATGTCTCTTGCCGACAAGATATTCCAGGCTGAAGCATGGCGTGCCATGCTCGGAAGCGGCACCATCCCGGCCGTTCTGTATTTTCTGGTGATCTTCTTCATACCTGAAAGTCCCAAGTGGCTTATCATTAACGGGAACTTGACCAAAGCCACACCTATTCTGAACAGAATATACCATAACGAAGAGGAAATCCGGAGCGAAATAGAAGCCACCCGTGCTTCCATCCAGGGAGACGCGGACAAGGGCAGCTGGAAAGACATTTTCAAGCCGGGCATCTTTACTGCCGTACTTGCAGGCAGCGCCATAGCCATTTTGGGCCAATTCATGGGAGTCAATGCCGTATTGTACTACGGCCCTAAGATCTTCTCCCAGGCCGGATTCGATAACCCTATGTTCTCCACCGTACTGGTGGGCGTGGTAAATATGGTAACTACCATACTCGCCGTATTCATCATAGATAAGGTAGGCCGCAAACAGCTTATCTACTGGGGCGTCAGCGGTATGATCATATCCCTTCTGGCCATAAGTCTTTACTTCGGTGCAGGTGAAGCCTTAGGTCTGGGCAACGCCTTCATGCTGTTCTTCTTCCTCTTCTACGTATTCTGCTGCGCCATCTCCATATCGGCCATAGTGTTCGTACTTCTGTCCGAGATGTACCCTAACAGCATACGCGGACGGGCGATGTCCATAGCCGGATTCGCACTCTGGATAGGAACTTATCTCGTAGGACAGCTCACCCCGGTTCTTCTGGGCTGGAGCCAATGCGGAACGTTCCTGATCTTCGCCGTAATGTGTGTTCCTTATATACTGATAATGTGGAAAGTCATCCCTGAGACCACAGGAAAGACTCTTGAAGAGATAGAAGCCTATTGGACAGCGCTTGGAGAAAAAAAGCACAAATAATGAACAAGCGAGTACAATCCATAGACATTCTTCGTGGCATCACCATCTTTCTTATGGTGATGAGTGCCAATATAGCCTGGGGCGCAGGTCTTCCCGGATGGATGTTCCACTGCCAGGTTCCGCCTCCGGATTATGTGTTCAACCCGGCCATAAAAGGGATTACCTGGGTCGATCTGGTCTTCCCGTTCTTCATCTTCTCCATGGGCGCGTCCATGCCTTTCTCTCTGGGAGGCAGACTCCGTAAAGGACAAAGCATAGGGCAGGTAAGCTTGGGAATAGTCAAGCGATGGCTTATTCTCGCCGCGTTCGGACTGGTTCTCGGCAATTCCGGGCTCATCTTGTCATATCACGATGCTCCGAAGATACTTCTCCGGCTGGGGATATGGATAGGGATGTTCCTGTCACTCTGGAGAATAGACAAACCTAAAGGGTGGATAGTGAATCTGGCAGGTGCGATAAGCACCGTAGCTTTGCTTATTGTAGAGAGCCACACCTTCGGAGTCACTCTTTCAGTGAATTCGAACAACATAATAATAATGATTCTCTCGCTGCTCGCACTTCTGGGAGGATTCGTCTGGCTCATAAGCCGGGACCGCTGGGTGGTAAGGGCTCTTATCCTGCTTGCAGTCTGCGCCATTAAAGAAATCACCTGGCATAGTCACTGCCTTGATTGGGCCGACTTTCCGGGAAGCATCAAATGGCTTTTCAGCTGGGGGTACGCGCAATATCTGGTCATACTCATCATAGGTATGAGTGTAGGCGATATCATAGCCAAGGCACGCCAGAGAGGCGAAACCCAATTCATCGCTGCCGGAAGACTCTCGTCCATAATAACGGGGCTGGGGAGTCTCGCCATCATCCCTCTCATCCTGTGGACTATGTATACCAGACAGGTATTTACCGGAATGTATATCACGCTGGCCTTCGGCATCGTCACCATCATACTTCAGCGTGGAGAATTCAGATGCCCGGCACAACTTATAGTCAAGGCAGGTTATCTGCTGCTCGCTCTCGGTATAGCATTCGATCCTATAGACGGAGGCATGACCAAAGATTACTGTAATCTTTCATATATGCTCACCACTGCCGGCTTGGCATGCCTGCTGCTGTATTTCCTGTTATGGGTGGAGGCTCTGCTCTCTGACGCAGGTAAATCCATCTCGGCCGGATTCACCCTGACGGGTCAGAATCCCATGCTGGCATATACACTGTCAAGTTTCATCCTGAACCCGCTGTTTTACCTGATTGGCCTGGGCTCGGCTATAGATGGTGCGTGCGCAGAGAATCCTTTTATGGGCGTTATCAGGGGCCTCATAATATCAGCGGCCATGCTTGCGCTGACAAGTTTATTCAGCAAGAAAAAAATATATTGGAGAAGTTAACATGTCACTGCGTAAACATTTATACTTTTTTTTAAGTTTAGGCCTTCTTCTGTCAGGATGCGCCTCAGTCAAAAACACTTCAGAGTCCAATTCAATTAATATCACGAATCGACCTAGGACAAGCGTTTACGTAATTAAATCTGACAACATAATAAGCGGAAAAGTGCGAGACGACAGCGGAAAGCCCGTTGCCGGAGTGGTGGTATCTGACGGAGTGAGCGTAGTCAAGACAGACACTTCCGGAGCTTTTATCATGCCTTATGACCGGGCTTCCGGAAGATTCATATTCGTAAGTACCCCATCAGGTTACAGAAACTCTTGCTTCAGGGGAGACAACTGCTTCTACCAGGATCTCACAAAAGATAAGAAAGTCTATATTTTTACTCTCATTAAGAACACTTTCGATGACCATCTCAATAAAGCGGTCATCTTTGCAGACCCGCAGATTCAGGACAATTCCGACCTGAAGCCGTTTGACAAAAGAGTAGATGACATCAAAAAGCATATCAAATCTTTCAAAGAAGACGAATACACCTTTGGAATATGCCTGGGCGACATGGTGGGTTGGCAACACATCCTCTATCCTCGCATCACCGGGAAAATAAACGAGCTGGGTATAGATATGCGCTATGTGATCGGAAATCACGACATGACCAATTACGGACGCTCATATGAAACATCATTCCGCGAGTTCGAGAAATTCTACGGCCCTACATATTATTCGTTCAATGTCGGCGATGTACATTACGTCGTTCTCAACGATAATTTCTATGTAGGCAGGGACTATTTCTACATAGGTTATCTGGACGAAGCGCAACTGAGCTGGCTCGAAAAAGATTTGGCATTCACTCCTAAAGACAAAAAGATAGTGGTCTGCATGCACATTCCTTCAACCCTGGGCAAGGAAGACCAGGACCATTTCCGCTATGACATCATAGGAGACAATCTCTGTAACAAGCCGGCCCTTTACAACCTTCTGCGCGACTACGATGCCATCATTCTGTCAGGGCACATGCACACGAACACGAATTTCATCATAGGCGGCGGCAAAGGCCGCGACGGACTTATGGAGCACAACCTGGGCGGATTCTGCGGCACATGGTGGTGCGGAACGGTATGCGTAGACGGCTGCCCTCCGGGATATAAAATCTACTCGTTCGACGGGACGGACATGAAGTGGTATTATAAGAGCTGCGGATACGCTCCTGACTTCCAAGGGAAGCTCTATCTAAACCACAGCGACTATCCGGGACTTGCCGTGGCGCATGTGTGGGATGTGGACCCTTCGTGGAAGGTAGAATACTACGAAGACGGAGTTAAAATCTGTGATATGGAACGTTTCACAGGGAAAGATCCGATCGCTAAAGCGGAATTTGCCGATCCGAGCAAACACAAGATTCCTTGGGTTGCCTGCTTCCCTACACCGAACCTTTTCAAAGCTCCTTATAACGCGTCAGCCAAGCGCCACGAAGTTCGCATTACAGACCGTTTCGGAGGCGTGCATATCATTTCCGGGAAATGAAACGTACGATACTTGTCATACTTACTTTTCTCTGCGCCGAAGTCTTCGAACTTTCGGCGCAGAATGTAGTTAAAGACACCACCGTCTTCGAAGAGTATTTCGACGTACTCCCTGCCGCCAAAGTCAGCGCCAAAGGGAAGAAGAAAATCAAGAAATACGGCCGTGAATGGAGAGAAAAATACCGGCTTGTCTATAACTTCAATAAAGTCTATCCCTATGCACTCGTAGGCCGTAAACTCATGACTCAGGTAGATTCCACCATCGAAGCGGACGGACTTGACAAAAGAAACCGGGACCGATATATCAAAAACGTAGAAAAAGAACTTTTCTCTCTGTTCGAACAGGACATACGCAATACCACCATAAGCCAGGGTTTTCTTCTGACGCGACTGGTGGACCGCGAATGCGGGATGACCGTCTACGACATCATCTACAACTATGAAGGAGGATTTTCCGCCGGTTTCTGGACTCTGGTAGGCAAAGTCTTCGACCAGGACCTGAAATCACATTATGACCCGACAGGCGAAGATGCCAAGACAGAAGAACTTGTAAAAATATGGGAAAGCGGAGAACAGGAATGGAATGACTTCTACTACAACCTCTTCTGGGAAGATCCTCCAAAGACCGTCATAAAGACGGACCGGCTCTCCACAAAATCTGTCATAAAATAAATTATTCCTCCACGAGAGTGCCTTCCATCTTCAGGCAAGGCTGGCCTCCCGTAAGCCAATCCTTAAGCACCACCAACCTGGCACCGCTCGGAAGCGTTTCGTCCACGCTGCAATGATAATGTCCGAAAACGAACATGTCTATGGACGGGTCCTGCTTGAGAGCATACTGATAAAGCCTTTCTTCTTCTCCTTTCCAAATATACTCCTTATGAGTGTAGCGGTTGTTGCGCGACCAGCGCGTAGCTATGGAGAATGCCAATGTCGGATGCAGAAGAGAAAAGATAAATTGGCATACCCGGCTATGGAAAATCTTAAGCATGAGAACATATGACCACCTGGCACCACCGAGAGCGTCCCCGTGCGCCAGAAGAACCTTCTTATCTGCAATCTTCACCGTAATCGGCTGCTTTTTTATCACGCGCATCCCCAGCGACTCGAAGAAACTGAAGCACCAGATATCGTGATTGCCTATAAAATAATATACCTGCGTTCCTGCATCCTGTATTCGTATCAGTTCTGCCAATACCCTTATCCCCTCTTTAGGGACAACGTCCTTATACTCATACCAAAAATCCCAGATATCACCGAGCAGCACCAGAGAATCGCCCTTCCGGAAAGGAGTTTCCTTCAGCCAAGAGACAAACCTCGCCTCCCTCTCCCGCGGCGAAAAAGCCGCAAGACCCAGATGGACATCAGATACAAAATAAACCACTGCGACTACGCTAAAGACTTGAACAATATAACAGCGACGCCCACTACAAGACAATAGAGAGCGAACCATTTAAGATTGGCCTTCTTGACAAGAGCGATCATCACCTTGCAGGCAAGAAGTCCGGAAACGAACGCCGAGACAAAACCTAAAAACAAAGGAAGGACATCCACACTGCACTGAGCCAATTCCCCTCCGGCAATACTCAGGAAAGCCTCTCCAAGCACTGGAATGATTACCATAAGGAAAGAAAACTGAGCCACGACATCACGACGTCCTCCTACAAGAAGTCCGGTGGAAATGGTAGTCCCGCTGCGTGACAGTCCGGGAACCACGGCTACTGCCTGCGACACCCCGATAATGAAAGCCTGAAGATATGACAGTCCGTTCTTATGATTGTTCTGCCTATATAATTTGCCGGCAGATACTGTATCGGAAAAATAAAGCAGCACAGAAGTTACCAGCAGCGCGCCGCCTACGACATACAGAGAATTGAACAGCGCCTCCACCTGGTCCTTGAAGAACATTCCGACTATAAAAATAGGAACCGTAGCCAGGAGAAGCTTCAGCACATAATCCATCTCATCACACTTGCGGAAGCTGAAAAAGCCTTTCAATAGCGCCCAAATCTGCTTTCTGAAAACTATAATGGTAGAAAGGACCGTAGCCACATGAACCACGACCTCGAACATCAAATCCGAAGAAGCCTCTGCTCCCAGAAGTTCACGGCCAATTGCCAGATGTCCGCTGCTGCTCACCGGCAGAAACTCAGTAAGACCCTGCACCAGACCCAGAATTATCGATTGCCACCAAGTCATATCAATTATCCTTAGGTTTTCTTATAATGGATACTACTATCACTCCTATTCCGACTACAAGAAGAATAGGCGCCAGAACGATACGCCTGAAATCAAACATGGCATAATTGAATACCTGCGGGTCTTTAACTCCACCTCCACTCATCAAAATGAAGCCAAGCAGCAAGACAGCCACGCCGGCAAGCAAAATAAAAAAGCCTGTCTTGTCGATAGGCATTTTGGATTTATCCATATAATTCGTCTTTATCAAGTTTTACCAATTTTCCCATAACGGAGCAGGCACATAGCACACATACCAACACCCCAAGTACAACCAGCGCCAGCGCCACCTGAGCATACACTACAGTGTCAAAGAGCTCGGCCGCCTGCGGGAACACTTTATAGACATACGCTACCGCTCCGGCAATTATCACGCACGAAAGCAGCGCCGAAAGGGCACCCATCAGAGCTGAACGCCTCAAGAACGGGCGGGCGATAAATCGATTGCTCGCACCGACAAGCTGCATCGCATGGATACTGAATCGGGAAGAATATATATTCAAACGCACCGTATTGGAAATCAACACTATAGAAATAAATGTAAGCAACAGGACTATAATTCCGAGCACCAATGCGACCTGCGCCATAGCCGCTCCTATCGAAGAAACCATAGCCGCCTGTGTAGTGGCCGATTCTATATACGGATACTCCACGATTCGGCTCAGGACCATATCAAGGGAATCCTCCTGAAAATATTTGGAATGTACCAGCACCTCTATGGAGCTTGGCACAGGAGTATTGACAAACACATCGGCGAAATCTTTTCCGAGCATTTCCACAAGCTCATCGGTTCCCTCCTCCACACTGACATATCGGGTGCTTTTGACAAACGGCGCCTTTTCCAATTCCCTCTGCACCTCCACCGCCTTGACAGCCGGAGTGCCTTTTTTCAAGAACGCGGTAATATGGATATTCTCTTTAAAATAATTCTCTATAGACCCTGCATTCAGGGCCAATATGGCGGAAATACCCACCAGTAAAAGTACCAGTGAAATACTGATTACAGAAGACAGTGAAGCGCCTGCAATCCTCTTTTTCAGGATATTATTTCTCTTGCGGCTCATTTCAAATGGCGAATTTAGGAAAAATTTTCGTATCTTTGAGCCAAATGGAGAATTCTGCAAAAAAAGTACTTTTCGTTTGTTCGGAGATATATCCGTATCTCCCAGAAACCGATCTGTCCACTATAGGACGTTTTCTTCCCCAAGGCATACAGGAGAGAAAGAAGGAGATAAGAGCATTCATGCCTCGCTACGGATGCATCAACGAGAGGAAAAACCAGCTTCACGAAGTCATCCGCCTCTCGGGGATGAACCTCATAATCAGTGATGTAGACCGTCCGCTTATCATTAAAGTGGCCTCAATAGCGGCCGCCAGGACTCAGGTTTACTTCATAGATAACGAAGACTACTTCAAACGCAAACAGATAGAAAGGGACGATAACGGTAAATTCTTTGAAGATAATGACGAGAGAGCCATATTCTTCGCCAGAGGAGTGCTCGAGACCGTCAAAAAGCTGAGATGGGCTCCGGATATCATACACTGTCACGGCTGGATCTCACACCTTCTGCCCGTATATCTGAAAAAAGCCTACAGAGACGACCCTATCTTCTCCAACAGCAAAGTCATCCTTTCTCTTTACGACAACACACCTAATGAGAATTTCAGCAAAGATTTTCTGCAGAAAGCCTTAATAGGAGGTGTCGCGGAAAAGGACTTGGACCTTCTTAAGGATGCGAGTGGCATAAATCTTGCCAAAACTGCTGCGAAATTCGCCGATGGTATTATCCTCGCCGGAGAAAATGTTCCGACTGCCCTTGTTTCCTACTGCAGAGACCGCGGTCTTCCAGTACTCAAAAGCAAGGCTAAAAGCATAGCGGACGGCAGTTATATCGACGAATACAACGCATTTTACGATCAATTCTAGGATGAAATTATTTATTAAAGCTTCATTGGGGATGGCACTCTGTGCCCTCCTTTCTTGCGTAAAGATAAATAACGAAATAGGCGGAGACCTCATACCGGTAGATCAACGCTACAAAATCTACTCTACGGAAATTCCTCTCGACGAAATAGACATGCGTATGGCCGATTCTCTTTCCGGCTATTCACAGTCCAGGATTACGATAGGCGCCATAAAAGATGAGACTTTCGGGCTCACGGCCAGAGAAAGCGCCGTTACCATAGTTCCGCTCTACGACACCCTCAATTTCGGCAAAGTGCAGAAAATCAACTCCTTTACCATGACGGCCGCCTTCGACACGACATCTGTGGCCACCGAAGGAAACGAAAGGATTCTTCAGAGAGTCTATGTCAATTCCCTGGAGAGCGGAATAGACTACACCAAACTTACCGACGCCAATGACTGCGCCGGGCTAATACGGCACCAGACGGAAAGCATCGTGAAGGGCACTCCCATCATAGACGGGGCCAAAGACCTGACCCTTTCCTTCACGGACGATTATGCATGGAATCTGGTAAACAAGACCAACGGACTTGTTCTATCCAAAGAGATAGACAAATACTTCGAGGCCGTTCCGGGTCTGTACATATACACGGATTCGCCTTCAGGAATAGGCGGACGAATCAATACTTTCGATGTCCAGATGAACTATAACAGTTCTTCCTATTACCTCGAAAGCAACTACGGAGAACTCAGCATAAATACCATCTACGATGAGGAGGTGGGAGCGATAGACACCAGTTTCTTCTTCTACTACGGAGCCACCAAATTCACTCCTCTCGATTCCCTCATCACCAGCTACTCTAACGGAACCTTCCCACAATACGCGTTCAATCTGACAAAACACGAGACCCGCTCAAAGACAGGGAAAGCCACAGACAAAATATGGATAGAAGGCGGAGCCGGTCTGAAACCGGTCGTTCCGGCACTTTCTCTCAAACATCTGGCAGAAAAAGCCATCCAGGACACACTCCTCGCACACGGAAGAAGCAGTGCGGATTATACGAAAGCCGTAATAAACAAGGCGAGAATCGTACTGCCGTTCTCCATGGATACACCATACACAGAACTGGATGCACACTACCCTCCTAGACTAAGTCCTACCTGCCGGATATGGACAGACACCACATCTACCTTCATGGGACTTACGGATTCAAGCATGGAGAATGAGAACAAAGGGGACATCAACCGCAGCATCTGTGTCTACTCCCCGGATATCACTTATCACCTCCAGCAGATTCTGCTCAAAAATGAAGATACGGACAAGGGATTCAAAACAGGTAATTATGACATCTGGATGCTTCTCATGAGCGAACAGACTACGACTACTTCGTCCAGCACATCGAGCAGCGACATGAGCGAGTATCTTCAGTATCTTGCATATCAAAGTTACTATAACAGCATGTATGGCAACAGCAGCTACGGCTACGGAAGCAGCTATTACAGTAACTATTACAGTTATCTTCTTGCGGCGATGTACGCCAGCGGCAGTTCAACGACTACGAGTAAATCCTACACACTGGATAAGGACGCATACTTCAAAGCTGAACTTTTCGGACCGGAAAGTACAGAGAAAAAGCCGACCCTCAAACTGGTATTCTCCATTCCGGAGGAATAATGCGGCATAAAAAGAAAATGGTCGGGAACTCAAATTCCCGACCATTATTTTTGACTAAGGTTAAAATAAATTAACCGAGTTTCTCAGCGACTTTATCAATAGCGTCCTTCACTGTAGAAATATTGGCTGTCTCCTCATCTGGAATCTTAATACCGAAAACTTTTTCAAATTCCATAAGAAGTTCTACTGTGTCAAGAGAATCGGCGCCAAGGTCGTTTGTAAAGTTAGCGGTCTCTGTAACCTCTGAAGGCTCAACACCGAGTTTATCCACGATGATGTCCTTCACCTTCTTTACGATTTCTGCGTACTCCATTTTAATTAAGATTTAAGTTTATAATTTTGATTGTTTATATCAAAGTTAGACGGCAAAGATAATTATTTTTCTCCATTCTGCAAAACCGCTCTCTTGGGGTCGGAAAGACGCAGCCAGATACGCAGTCCGTTACAGCAATTTAGCAAATAAAAGCAATACTTTATTATATATACGACAGTAAAAGCGTCACCGCTCTGTTTGTACGAATTGGTCCATAATACCAGAGAAAAAATATTGACCCCTATCCAAAAGATCCACTGCTCCATATAAGCGGTAGACATAAGAAATTGGCCTAAAATGTTACATACTACAGGAAGAGTATCGACCAGCACCGCCATCTTGATGAATGACTCTGCCGCACTCCTGTCAAATCTGGCCAAAAGCAGATAGACCGCCACATTCATGGCAACAAACAAGGCTATGAAAACAGGCCACATTCCGCGAGTGAAACGTCTTGGTTTGACGCGCCCCTTCTCTCCTTCGCGCTTTTTCCACTGAGCAAAACCGATGAACTGCATAGGCACAAAATAGAGCAGATGCAAAAGTCCGTTCCCAAGACCGCCATTTCCATTCTTCCAGTTTATGATACAGGCTATTCCATAAATACTTACATCGAAAAAACTGAACAGGAACGTAACCATCTGTCCGGTCGCTGAAGTCACCGTACCGACTACACCCATAAGAGATCCGAAAGCCGACAAAAGCAAAATCAAACGACCATGAGGCGAAGTCTTCAGCCCGAATGCCGTGGCGATACACACAGCCAACGACATTCCCACCATTATGAAAATGCCGAAATATTTATTGAATTTATCTTCGTTTAACATCTGTTTTTAGTTTAATTTGACTCAGCGCACAAGCCTTCCTTTATCTTGCGTGCCAATGCCGGACCTACCAGCGCGGCAATCTCCTCCTCCGTAGCCTTCGAAATCCTGCTTACACTCCCAAAATGCATAAGAAGACGTCTGGCCGTATGTTCCCCCACTCCTGAAATCTGGGTCAATGCGGACTGTACCTGTGATTTCGAGCGTAGCGCCCTATGGAACGTAATTCCGAAACGATGGGCCTCGTCCCTGATATGGGTCACAACCCTCAGCGCCTGCGAATTTCTGTCAAGGAACAGCGGATACGGATCATCCAGAAGCACTATCTCCTCCATCCTCTTTGCCAATCCCACAAGCATCATCGAATTTTGCAGGCCCAGCTCCTCCACAGCCTGATATGCGAAATCCAATTGGCCCCGACCGCCGTCTATTATGACCAGTTGCGGGAGATCCTCCGGATGTTCCGCAAGCATACGGGAATAGCGTCTTCCAACCACTTCCTTCATGGAAGCGTAGTCATTGGCACCGACCACTGTTTTTATCTTGAACTTGCGATAATCTTTTTTAGATGGAGCACCGTCGCGAAACACTACGCACGAAGCTACGGGGTTAGTTCCCTGAATATTGGAGTTATCAAAACACTCTATGTGGACGGGTACGGTTTTCATGCCAAGTGCACACTGAAGCTGCTCAAGAGCTTCCCGCTTGAATTCATCAGGATCGAGGCGTTCCAAAGTGCGCAGAGAATTGAACTGAAATTCCTTGGCATTCTTAAGGCTGAGCTCAAGAAGAGCGAGCTTATCTCCACGCGACGGAATCCTGAAATCCACCCCTTCTATCTGCACATCAGGAAGAAAAGGAACTATGGCTATCTTTGACAGCGCCCCGAACTTATCCTCTATCTCTGCAATTAATGTACTCAGAACCGACTCCTGGCTTTCTTCTATGCCAAGCCTGAATTCGAGATTAAGACTTTGAATTATAGCGCCTGAACGGAGCCTCAGAAAATTACCAAAACAGCGCGAAGCATCTATGATCAAAGAAAAGACATCCGCATCCAGGTAATTATTCCCGGTCACGACACTTCTGCTGTAATGCTCTGAAAGCAGGTCCACTCTCGATTTGTAGAACTTGGCAGACTCGAAATCAAGAGCATCCGAGGCTGCTTTCATGCGCGCTCCGTATTCCTTGATAAGAGATGCTGTATCCCCTTTCAGAATACGAACTATCTCGTCGATGTCCGTCTGGTACCTGTCTTTCGAGACCTTACCTGCGCACGGGGCAAGACATTTCCCTATCTGAAAATCAAGACAGGGACGGAATTTCCCTTTATCTATTGCGTTCTGATCTATCTTAAGCGAGCAGGAACGGACAAAATACGCGGAAGAAAAGAATTCAAGAAGCTTTTTAGCATGATAAACCGAGCTGTACGGGCCGAAGTACTGCGAGCCGTCTTTGGGCGTCCTTCTGGTCAAAAAGACTCTGGGATAAGTCTCTCCGGTCACGCAAATCCACGGATATGTCTTGGAATCCTTTAAAAGGATGTTGTATCTAGGCTTATATTGCTTTATCAGGTTGTTCTCCAGAAGCAGTGCGTCTGACTCGCTGTCCACCACGCTATACTGGACATCACAGATTTTTGATACGAGTGCGCGTGTTTTCGTGTTAAGTCTCTCTGGAGAGACAAAATACTGCGCCACTCTCTTTCTGAGGTCCTTGGCCTTACCTACATAAATAACCACTCCCTCGGAGTCGTAATATCTGTAAACTCCGGGGGAATGTGGCAATAAAGCTATTTTCTGCTTAACGTCCAAGAGCCTCTTTTACAGCCTCCTCGATATCATCTCCGCGAAGATCCCTTTTAAGAATGGTTCCGTCCGGAGAAAAGAGCATAATCTGAGGAATACCGTTTATGCCGTAAAGGTCTGTCGGCACCTTCTGCGCATTGATAATCTGATTCCATACTACGCCGTGTTCTTTCGCTGCAGCCTTGGTAGCTTCAGGGTCGTCCCACACCGCTACGCTCAAAACATCGAAATCCTCTCCTGCGTATGTCTTATAAACATTTGCGATGTTTGGAATCTCCCTTTTACAAGGTCCGCACCAGCTTGCCCAGAAATCCACGAGGATATATTTCCCTTTCCCGACATAATCCGAGAATTTAACTCCGTCTATTTCGAAATCCTTGAACTTGCAGCCTTCCCTAGTAGAAAGTTTCGCGTCGATAGAGGCGGATATCTTCTGTATCGTCTCATCCTGCTTGGCCTTTTTACCCAGAGATGCCAATACCTTCTGGATATCATCGGAATCCGAATTGAACTGGTAGTAAGTCTTGAAAGCCTCGATTCCCAAGGAATCATTCTTATTGGCCTTGATAGTGGCAAGACACAATTCACTTATGTTTTCAGTAATCTCCTCGTAAAGGGAATCAACCTTCTCCGAAGCCTGCTTCTCGGAAAGAGAAGTGTCTGCCTTAATAGCAGAATATGCTGTATTAAAGCTGTTTACATACTGAGCAATCTCATCGTTGAATTTCTGTGACTTTTCCTGAGAAGATTGCTTGTCAGCGCAACCGGTCACCGCCAATGCGCAAAAAAGCGCAGCTGTTAAAATCTTTTTCATAATTATTGTTTTTACAAAAAGCAGTCGGTCTCTTATGAAGCCGACTGCTAATATAGTTATTTTCAGATGAAAAATTACTTATTCTCTCTACGAGGACGGCGATCTCCACCACGACGTCCACCACGGTCATTGCGACCGCCCTGACGTCCAGCTCCTGCTGCCTGAGCATTCGCTGCGGCAAGAGCTGCAGGAGTAAGATCCTGTTTGCCGTATTTCTCACCGTTGCAGATCCATACCTTTACACCGAGTGCACCCACTTTGGTGTTAGCTACTGAAAGTGCGTAATCGATATCTGCGCGGAATGTGTGAAGAGGAGTACGTCCTTCCTTGAACATCTCACTGCGAGCCATTTCAGCACCGCCTACACGGCCGCTGATCTGGACCTTGATACCTTCTGCACCTACGCGCATGGTATTGGCAACTGCCATCTTGATAGCTCTACGATAGCTTACACGACCCTCGATCTGACGAGCGATAGAATCTGCCACGATATGAGCATCAACTTCCGGCTTCTTTACCTCATAGATATTGATCTGAACATCCTTCTTGGTGACTTTCTTAAGCTCTTCCTTAAGTTTGTCCACCTCGGTACCACCCTTTCCGATGATAAAGCCCGGACGAGCGGCATAGATGGTCACAGTGATGAGCTTAAGGGTTCTCTCGATAATGATCTTGGAGAGAGACGCCTTGGCAAGACGGTTGTTAAGATACTTGCGGATTTCGTAGTCCTCCGCAATTTTTTCACCATAATTTCCACCACACCAGTTAGAGTCCCAACCACGTGTGATACCGATACGGTTGCTGATAGGATTTGTTTTCTGTCCCATATTATTTGTTCTCTACTGGTTGTTTGACATCAAGAACAATTGTAACGTGGTTTGAACGCTTGCGGATACGTCCGGCTCTACCCTGAGGGCAAGGACGGATACGTTTCAACGTGCGGCCCGGGTCAACCATGATGGTCTTCACGATAACGTTACCATTGTCCAATTCTTTTGATTTCTCTGGGTTTTTTGCTTCCCAGTTTGCGATGGCACTCTTAAGAAGAACTGCGAGACGACCTGCTGCTTCTCTCTTGGAGAATTTCAGGAGATCGAGTGCACGGTTAACTTCCACCCCTCTTACTGTGTCTGCAACAAGACGCATCTTGCGAGGAGATGTAGGTGCATCGTTAAGCTTTGCTACTGCTGTGACCTTTTTCTGCTCCTTGAGCTTTTCGGCCATAAGTCTTTTACGAGATCCCATGTTTATTCTCCTTATTTCTTGTTGTTACCAGAGTGACCTCTGAATGTACGTGTTGGGGCAAACTCACCGAGTTTGTGACCTACCATCTGCTCAGTTACATAAACCGGAATAAACTTGTTTCCGTTATGAACTGCGATTGTGTGTCCGATGAAGTCAGGGGAAATCATGCTGGCGCGAGACCAGGTCTTGACTACCTCTTTTTTCTTGCTACCATCATTCATAGCAAGAATCTTCTTCTCCAGTGCTTCCTGGATATATGGACCTTTTCTTAATGAACGACTCATAATCTCTAAAGTTTAATTCCGATTATTTCTTTCTTCTTTCAATAATGAACTTGTTTGAAGTAGCCTTAGGATTACGTGTCTTGTATCCCTTAGCTGGCAAGCCCTTACGTGAACGTGGATGTCCACCGGATGCACGGCCTTCACCACCTCCCATAGGGTGATCATGAGGGTTCATGACAACACCACGGTTGTGTGGACGACGTCCGAGCCAGCGGCTGCGTCCTGCCTTACCATAAGACTCCAAATTGTGATCACCGTTAGATACAACACCTACAGTTGCACGGCAAGTTACGAGGACCATACGTGTCTCGCCTGAAGGCAGACGAAGAACAGCGTGATTTCCCTCACGAGCTGCCAACTGAGCGAATGTACCGGCTGAACGTGCCATAGCGGCACCCTGACCAGGACGAAGCTCGATAGCGTGAACCATAGTACCTACTGGAATTTCACTTAGAGGAAGAGTGTTACCGACCTCAGGAGCGACTCCGCTTCCGGATTCCACCTTCTGGCCTACTTTAAGTCCGGCAGGAGCGATTATATAACGCTTCTCGCCATCCTCATACTGTACAAGTGCGATACGTGCGCTGCGGTTAGGATCGTACTCGATTGTAAGAACCTCTGCAGGAACGTTGTCTTTATTGCGCAGGAAGTCGATGATACGATACATTTTCTTATGACCGCCACCGATATAGCGCATGGTCATCTGACCTGTATTGTTACGGCCACCTGTTCTCTTAAGAGGAGTAAGCAACGATTTCTGAGGCTTATTTGTAGTGATTTCATCAAAAGCACTGATAGCCTTGTTCCTTTGACCCGGGGTCGTAGGTTTAAATTTTTTTATTGCCATTGTCTATTCCTCCTAGATATTAGCGTAAAAATCTATCTTGTCCTCACCAGCAAGAGTAACATAAGCTTTCTTGTAGTGATTCATACGGCCACGGAGAAGACCAGCCTTGGTATAACGCTGTTTTCTCTTGCCGTGATAGTTTACTGTATTAACGTCAGCCACTGAAACGCCATATGCTTTCTCGACTGCCTCCTTAATCTGAAGCTTGTTGGCTTTGCGGTCTACCACAAAACCGTAACGGTTCAACTTTTCGCCCTGAGCCGTCAACTTCTCTGTAACGATTGGCTTAATTAAAATTCCCATCTCTTAGTAAAATTTATTTAACCCTTGAAGAGAGAATGTCCTGTACGCCATCAACCAGCACGATAGAATTTGCATTCATGATAGTGTAGGTATTGATTTCGTCCACTGTAATGACATTCACATTCTGAAGGTTACGGGATGAAAGGAAAATATTGTTTGAATTGGCAGGAAGCACGAAAAGCACCTTGCGGTCTCCAGCCTTGATGTTAGAAAGGATCTGGATGAATTCCTTAGTTTTAGGAGCCTCCATAGTAAATGGCTCAACAAAGGTGATTGCATTCTCTGCAGCTTTATAAGAAAGTGCCGAGCAACGTGCAAGGGACTTTACTTTCTTATTGAGCTTGTGCCAGTAGCAACGTGGCTTTGGTCCGTGAATGGTACCACCGCCTACGAATATACCTGCCTTGAGGGAACCGTGACGTGCACCGCCACCACCCTTCTGACGGCCAAGTTTCTTTGTAGAATGTGCATTCTCACTGCGGTCCTTGGTCTTGGATGTTCCCTGACGCTGATTTGCAAGATACTGAACTACATCGAGATAGATTGCATGGTCGTTAGGTGTGATACCGAAGACCTTCTCATCGAGAGTTACCTGCTTTCCGGAATCTGTTCCGTCGATTTTGTAAACTGAAAGTTTCATACTCTTAAGCCTCCACAATTACATAAGAACCCTTGGCTCCCGGAACGGAACCCTTAACAACGATAAGATTGCTCTCTGGAATGAGTTTAAGCACCTGAAGGTTCTCAACTTTAACTCTGTCGCTGCCCATATGACCAGCCATACGCATTCCAGGGAATACGCGTGAAGGCCAAGATGATGCACCCATTGAACCAGGGTGACGAAGACGGTTGTGCTGACCGTGAGTCTGGCCGCCCACACCGGCAAATCCGTGGCGCTTAACTACGCCCTGGAAGCCTTTACCCTTAGAAGTACCGATAACGTCCACAAATGAAACGCCTGTGAAGACGTCTGCAAGTGCAAGACTGTCACCGAGTTTTAGCTCTCCTGCGAAGTTCGCTTCAAACTCTACGAGCTTACGCTTAGGAGTGGTTCCTGCCTTTTTGAAGTGCCCCTGGAGAGGCGCGCTGGTGTGCTTTTCTGAAACTTCGTCATAGGCAAGCTGTACAGCGGCATAACCATCTTTTTCTACTGTACGGAGCTGCGTAACAACGCACGGACCAGCCTCGATAACGGTGCATGGAATATTCTTTCCATCGGCACCGAAAACGGAAGTCATTCCGATTTTCTTTCCAATTAATCCAGGCATTGGTTTAATAATTAATTGTTTATAAAATTAAATTTTATTCTTTCCCTTTTTTAGGGGCTGCAAATATAAGAATTAACTTTCTTATTTCCAAATCTATGAATATTCAATTTTTTTTCAAATTTTTCATCGCGTCGGTCGCGCTTCCCTCTATCATGTCTTTTCCGTACGCTACGAAGTTCCAACTCAGTCTCTCGCAATGTGCGAGTACAACTCTGATTGCTGTTGACAGACGTTCGCTACTTTGGTTGTTGCATACTGCTTGTTGTCCGGTGCCTGACGACCACGTTTCGACATCTTCAGGGCCAACAACACCTCACCAAGACAAGAAATGGACGAAATGTGAGCTATTATAGCACTACTCAACTTCTAGCCCGTAGTTTTTTAGTATTTCATGTCGAGTTGTGGACAAATACTGGGCTTTTGTTCCACTACTGGACTTTAAAGGCGGCGTTTCCAGTCAAGAAGTGGAATAAAAGAGCGTTTTTATACCACTTCTCGACATATAAAGTACAGTTTCCATAGCTTTTCATGTTTAATAGTGGACGAAAAATGGCATTTTATTCCACTTCTAGCTTTTATATCCACAGTTTGCAAGTATTGCGTGTCGAGTAGTGGAAGAAAACAGGGCTTTTATTCCACTACTCGCATCCCGAGCGAACAATTCCAAGCATTTTACGTCGAGTAGTGGTAGTTTTTCACGTTTTTATACCACTTCTCGACATATAAAGTACAGTTTCCATAGCTTTTCATGTGTAGTAGTGGACAAAAAACGGGATTTTATACCACTACTCGACAGTGTATGTGATAGCATACCGGCGGC
>CAVKBL010000004.1:0-132692 GCA_963654805.1 Lachnospiraceae bacterium
GGCCAGTGACCCTGCTTTCTTTTTACCCACGACACGTCAACCCGGAGACGCTTACCTGCGAACAAGCAACAGCCCCTAATAAGACAGTTAGTGAAATAATTTTTTCATATTAGTGAAGTTTATTGATTTTCACAAAGATATAAAAAAAGGATAAGGGATTATGATACTATTCCTGCATATTATAATACTGTTTTGATTTGAAAGAAACATAAAAAACGGGGAGTGTTCAGTAACATGAACATTCCCCGTGAATTATATTAATAAAGATGACCTACTTCGTACTCAATTCGAATGTAGCGTCAGAAAAATCAAGTGTAAACTCACTGACCTGACCTGCGTTGAAAACCAACTTTGAATTTGACAGGTCCTTTTGAGCGTATACAGTAGTTCCATCCGAAGAAGTCAGATAACACAATATATAAAATGTATGCTCGCCGAGACTTCCGACAGGATTAATGGCGAAGAAAATATTACTTTTTGTAGAAGGCAGCACATCAATTTGTGTCAAGCTCCTATTTTCCATTGCCCCTGTTGTGATTGGTGTCAAAACATCATTAGAGAAGTCATATTGAAAAGGCCCGCTCAAATACAAATTCCAAGAGATGATCATCAACTGGACACTATATTCATCATATCCTTCCGGAAGTTTTAAAGACACCTTACCATAAGCGAAAGGATGCGCATATTGAAGATTAACTTCAGACGGAAGAGAAGAATAGCTGTCAGATTTAGCCACAATCACCTGATTGGATTCCGCCAGTGAACCGTCAGCATTCGTTATCTGAGTGGAACTCAGGTTCACTATACATTTATCCCTGGACAGAGATTTTACTGCAGAAGCCGGGCAAACGCTGTAAAAATAATGCAAGGATGCTGACTCGTCAGGAGTAAATGAATAATTGAATGAGGCCGAACTTTTATCGGAAGAAAGCGAAGACCATGAAGCTGAAGAAAACGCTCCGGCGTTATAACTTACGGCTACGCTCTCATTCCCAGACCAGAAAGTAGGATACCCCCCCCCAGTTTTATCTCCGAAAACCGTCTTTGTAGAATTCTGCGCCGCATTAAAGTGCACAGTAGAGAATTTATCTGCTTGCGTATTGCTCTTATTGCAAGAACATACAGAAGCAAAGGCAACTGCCAATAAAACAACATTTGCAACAATCTTTTTCATAGCAGAGTCAACATTAAAATTCACCATAATCCTCAGATGTCGCTGAGTTGATGCTCATTCCATTAACCTGCGTCTCGCCACTCGTGGCAAAAACCTTGTCGCCCTCTATCTCCACGACGAATGTCACCGGCGACTGATACAATTTTTCCTTCATAGTCTACTAACTTTTTATTATTAAATCAAATTCTTTCTGAAATCTTGCCTGGTCCGAGCAAAGATTGAGCCTTAAAATTCCAAAACGTCTACTTGTCAGTGGCATTACGCTTTTTCCACTGAGCGAGTGCCAACTGCTGCATATCACGCACGGAATCACGCTCGTCCACGATTTCGCTTCCCATAATGGTCTCTATGACATCTTCGAGGGTAAGTATACCCTGGAAACTGCCGTATTCATCGATTACGATAGAAATCTGTTCGTCGTGTTCGAGCATCTCGTCCCACACCTTGTCCATAGGTGTATCTTCATTGAAACTTGCGATATCACGTCTTATCTCCGAAAGAGTCTTGTCAAACTTATCTTCTGCGACAAGCTGCAGGACATCCATTCTAAGTATGTATCCCGTAATATATTCATCGTTATCCGAATATACGGGGATACGCGAGTGACTCTTGAATTTCTTATCCTTAAAAAACTCCCGAAGAGTCATAGTCTCCGGTGCTATGGCACAGACCACACGCGGAGTCATCACATCATAGGCCTTAATCTCATCGAGATTGATGACATTCTGAATGATTTCATTCTCATCCTCCTCGAGATCTCCGGCTTCTTCCGCCACATTGGCCATGGCAGACACCTCATCACGGGAAACAGCGTTTTCGTTTTCTTTCGGTGCGATCAGATTCTGTATCTTTTCTATAAGCCAGACGAACGGAAACATGATAACGATAAGAACGCTGATGGCTGAGGTGACAAAACCCATCAGAGAACGCCACCCATGAGTACCTATAGTCTTAGGCACTATCTCGGAAAAGACCAGGATAAGGATAGTGGTCACAGCACTGACCAGACCGAACCATTCACTGCCGAAAACCAATGTGGCCTGACGACCTACCCCTGCTGCGCCTACTGTATTGGCAATAGTGTTCAGGGAAAGAATGGCCGCGATGGGTCGCGATGAGTTCTGCTTGAAGTTTTTCATCTTTTTAGCAGGGCCGTAGCCCTCTTCCTCCCGCATCGTGATGTAGGAAATAGGAGTGGACATAAGAACCGCTTCCAGTACAGAGCACAGGAAAGAAACGGACATAGCCCCTAAAAGAAAGACGATAAGCTCTAACATAAATTATAATCCCCAGTCTGAGGTAGAATAGCTTGACTTAGGCGCATTAGGTATATTGGTAAAATACTTGACGCCGGTAATTTCTTCCAGATCAGATATGCTCATCATCTCCTGAGATGACACTTTCTGTCCTTTAAGGCTGTTGGTATGCGAACGGACAAACGCTGCGCACTTCATCTCAGAAGCGCTGCAGTTCTTAAGCGCCTTACCGGTGCTGCCTTTCTTCGTGCGAAGAAGCGCATAATAGAACATCGTAGGCATATCCACGTCGTTGCGACCTCCGAAAGAAATGGTCTTAGGCGAAACCGTATAGCCGTATCCGTCGGTGTATTTTTCAAAATAACATCCGATCACCACATAAAGAGTATCTGAACATACCTGTCCATCTACAAATTCTTCAAGGATATTCCATCCGCCGCCTCCGGTATTAAATCCAGAACTTAGCTGCGGAGCGATATTGGTGTAATAGAATACCTGTCTGTTAGTCTGATACGAAGCCACGCGCTCCGCACTTCCGAGCATATGACCTTTGTTACATCCACCGCCGATGTCTTTACTATGATATTGAATATCAGAAGGGATATCGGGGTCTGTCCCATACGCGTTCGTGCGATCCACGCCCTTTACCTGATACATTTGATGACGCGGAGCAGCCACCCAAACAGGGCAATGGTGTTCCGCACTGAAGCACACGGTATAATTACGCGCCGCATCTCCTGTAGGTGATTTCAAGTCGGTAAAATGCGTAGCGTAATACTGCGTAGCGTCATTATCGTTGATGCCGTTACCGTCCTCATCGTACATCACCGGCAGCTCCGCCCAAGGATACAGACTCTCCACCGGGTCGGGATCTGGGTCTGGGTCCGGTGTAGGATCGGGGTCGGGATCCGGATCAGGAGTGGTCACGCTTGTTATTACGAAATTGACATTCTTATATTTTGAGGCATAGCCTATGGTAAAACCATAGACGGTAACTTCACCGTCTGCGACAGTAGAATTCGAATATGTATAAAGAATCTGAGAACCGACACTTACCTTATATCCGCTCTTGGTTCCGCTCGCGCACCCATAAATAATCTCCGGAGACGACGAATAAGAAGAAAGATACGATACGGTTATCTCCTCTGGGTCCGGATAAGAAAATTCCCTGTCCTTTGAGAAAATAGTAATGCTAGGCTCATTCCATTCAGGAACTCCGTTAAAGGTAGTGGTCTGTCCGCTGAGCGATATGACATATCCGACATCTGTCGTCTTGTCCGGGTCATAGAGAAGCATATAGGCCGTACCGTCATAAACAACCGCATTATGCGCTCCTACACCCACTACGACAGCGGAGGACACCTCGTAAGTACCTTCGCCTTTTTCTATTATCTCGGCAAATGTTATCGACTCAGGGTCCGGAGTTATGGGATCAGGGTCTGGATCCGGATCTACAGGGTCTACCGGGTCCACAGGATCAGGAGTAGGGACATCCGGATCTGACGAAGACGGCTCACACGAGAGACAAAGCATCGCGGCCGAAGCCAGAATCAATAAGAAATGGATGAAAGATGTTTTTCTCATACCTGCCAATCTTTATACCATCCCCGAAAAACCAAGGAACGCCATAGCCATTATACTAACGGTAATAAGGGCTATCGGGAGACCCTGAAAAGCTTTAGGGACATTATTCCCTGCGAGATGTTCACGCAGACCGGCGAAGAGAATCATCGCAAGTCCGTAACCGAGCGAAGTGGCGAGAGCATACACGGTGGCCTGACCCAGATTAAGCAGACCTATGGCGTGTCCGCCTATCGTAAACTCTTTAGTAACCACGGTAATGGCCACACCAAGTACCGTACAGTTGGTGGTTATCAACGGAAGGAAGATTCCGAGCGCCTGATAAAGCGAAGGGCTTATCTTCTTGAGAACAATCTCCACCATCTGCACCAAAGCCGCTATCACCAGAATGAAGGCGATGGTTTGAAGAAATTCAAGTCCGAACCTGACAAGCAGATATTTATTGACCAGATAAGTTACTATGGTGGCAAGCGTTATGACAAAGCACACGGCACCGGACATGCCCGTAGCGGTGCTCAATTTGTTCGATACACCTAAAAACGGACAAATTCCAAGGAATTGGGCAAGAACGATATTATTGACGAATATCGCAGATATGATTATCAGAATATACTCCATATTCCCTTTTATTTTTTAAAGAATTTGTTAAACAATACCATAAGATAGCCCAAGACCATAAATGCTCCCGGAGCCAATATGAATGCCAGGATGCCGTCCCCCGGAATAATCTTGGCCCCGAACACAGATCCGCTTCCGAGAAGCTCGCGGATAAGCCCGATCACTGTAAGTGAGAGCGTGAAGCCAAGTCCTATACCCAATCCGTCAAGAGCGGAAGCCCACACGCCGTTATTGCACGCAAATGCTTCAGCGCGGCCAAGCACGATACAGTTGACAACAATAAGAGGAATGAAAAGACCCAAAGTCTGATAGATGCCAGGAACGAAAGCTTGCATCACCAGTTGAAGGACCGTAACGAAAGTCGCAATAACCACGATATATACCGGGATATGCACTTTATCCGGAACAATAGGAGCTACCAGCGAGATGGCCATATTAGAGAGGATAAGCACAAAAAGAGTAGCAAGACCCATTTCAAGACCGTTGATGGCAGATGTGGTGGTGGCCAATGTTGGACACATACCCAACACCAGAACGAATGTCGGGTTCTCTTTGATTATTCCCTTTGTTATAAGAGATAGATTCTTTCCCATATCTATTTTCCTCCTAATGATTTAACTATTTCTACAGCGTTCTTTACCGCCTTTGAATACGCTCTGGATGTAATGGTGGAACCGGTTATGGCATCTATATCGCCACCATCCTTCTTGACAGACAAAACCTTGTCTGTAGAAAGATTCCGGAACTGTGAGATGAAATGTTCATCTGACGTACACTTGGCACCAAGTCCCGGGGTCTCGCTGTGAGAAAGAACAGAAGTGTTGTAAACTGTTCCGTCAGGAAGAACACCCACCATCAGGACCAACGCTCCGCCAAATCCGTTTTCAGAACTCTTAACGGCATACGCCTTAGCATTTCCGTCTTCCAGAAGCACATTATATGTATATGGCTTACCGTCAAATTCCACCTGACGCTCCTCGGACAACTCTCCCCCGTCAGGCAGAACCTTTGAAATCGATTCGCTTACGGCTTTTTTATTAGCCTGCTCGATAGGCTCCTGTGTCTTGACATAGACAATTCCCAAAATAGCCGAACACAGAAGACACACTCCGGTAAGGCAGAGAACCATATTTTTTAATGTTGATTGAGCGGCCATGATTAACTTCTCCCATATTTTTTCTGATGGCACCACATATTGATAAGCGGAGTCACCATATTCATTATCAAGATGGCAAAGCTCATCCCTTCAGGATATGAACCGAAAAGACGTATGAGCATCACCAGAAGTCCTATGCCCACACCATAGATGATTCCACCTTTGGTGCTCATAGGAGAAGTGACATAATCGGTGGCCATGAAGCAGGCACCAAGTATAAGTCCTCCTGTAAGCAGATGGAAAAGAGGGTCCATATACTGAGCCGGATCCACCAGGTAGAAGATACCGCTGAACAAAGCCACAGTAGCGAAGATGCTGAGTGTAATCCACGGCTTGATAACCTTTCTTGCGACCAGATATGCAAACCCTACAAGAAGAGCAAGTGCACTGATCTCACCCGCAGAACCGCCTATATTCAGAAAAAGCGTGTTAAGATAATCCGTACCCTGGACCGCCTGCACCCCGCCTTCGCTGAATCGTCCCAGAAGAGTAGCTCCGGAAACGGCATCTGAAGAATGGATAAATCCCTGAGGTACAGTCCAATCAGTCATCTGTACAGGGAACGATATCAGCAAAAAGACACGTCCCGTAATGGCAGGATTGAACGGATTCTGGCCAAGTCCTCCGAATGTCATCTTGGCCACACCTATGGCCACAACGGCCCCTATGAATACTATCCACCATGGAGTGGTGCTTGGCAGGTTCATGGCCAGCAGAAGACCGGTCACTACAGCGGAAAGGTCCCCTATGGTACTTGGAGCCTTAAGCAGATATTTGGTTATAGCCCATTCAAGCAGAATACAGGAAACGACGCTGACGCCCAGAACGAGAATTTCGCTCCAGCCGTAAAACAATATCGATACCGCTATAGCAGGAAGCAGCGCTATAATAACGTCCCTCATCAGGGAGCGGGTACTCACCGATGAGTGTATATGCGGTGAAGGTGATACTAACATGGTATTTTTCATAATGCTTTATTACTTCTTGGCTGCAGCGGCTCTCGCACGGATGATTCCCATTACCTGCCCTTTATACTGGCGTATATAATCCAACAGCGGAATATTGGCAGGACAACTATAAAGACAGCAGCCGCATTCTATACAGTCCTGAACCGCATTTTTCTCGAGAGCGCCAAAATCTCCCGCAGCACCAAGCCTCTTGAGCAGGAACGGTTCGAGTCCCATAGGACAGGCGTCAGCACACCTTCCACAACGTATGCAGGCACTCTGAGCGGCCCTGCGCGTAGATTCTTCGCTTAAATAAAGAATTGAAGACGAGCCTTTGACACACGCGGCATCCAGATTGGAAATGGCTTTACCCATCATAGGGCCGCCGCTTATTATCTTGGCCGCACCTTCAGGAACGCCTCCGGCATATTGTGCGATATAAGAGAGCGGCATGCCAATACGGAAAAGATAATTATGCTGCTTTTCTATAGGAAGACAATCTCCCGTGACGGTAAGCGTGTTGGTAATCAGAGGTTTATTTTTCTGCACCGCTTCATATACGGCAAGTGCGGTCGCCATATTCTGAACCACAGCGCCCACGCTTATAGGAAGACCTCCGGAACGTACCTGCCTGTGCATTACGGCATCGATAAGCTGCTTCTCCCCACCCTGCGGATATCTTTTCTTCAAAGGCTGCACTGTAATCCCTTTATATGGGAGCTCCCCAAGAGCCTTCCGCATAGCTTCTATCGCCTCAGGCTTATTCTCTTCAATGCCAATCACACAACGGCATCCTCCAAGAACCTTCTGCATTATGGCGGCTCCGACTATTATCTCTTTAGTGCGCTCAAGCATGATACGATAATCTGAAGTCAGATATGGTTCACACTCCGCACCGTTGATTATAAGACACTCGGCCTTGCTTCCGGGAGCCGGATTAAGTTTCACGTGAGTCGGGAAAGTGGCACCGCCAAGACCCACGACACCGTTATTTTTTATCCTTGCGAGCGTCTGCTCCCTGTCTTCAGGAAGTTCGGTCACAAGCGTAGTGCTGAGATCTATTCCTTCAGCCCACTCGTCTCCCTCTACAGTAATCTCTATATGAGGAACCATTTTACCTGCCAAGTCGGCACGCGGAGCTATGGATTTTACCGTACCGCTCACCGGAGAATGGACAAAAGCCGATATGAAACCGGCCGGCTCAGCTATCACCTGGCCAGTCTTCACCTTGTCTCCGACAGCCACAACAGGCGTAGCCGGCGCTCCAAGATGCTGGGCCATAGATATATATACCACCTCAGGAAGAGGAAGTTCTTCGATTTTACACTCACGGGTGAGTTTCTCGTCATGCGGATGAATACCGCCGATACTGAATGTTACCTTACGCATTTGTCACCTCCTGTGATTCTTTTTCCGCCTTCGCGGCAGCGGCGGCTTCCTGAGCCTTGCGTTTACGTTCTGCCACTCTGGCCTTAAGGGCCTCCTTGTCAAGAGGCTTAGGGAAATTAACTCCGTGAATTGCGCCGGTCGGACACATCGCCTCACACTCACGGCACAATTTGCATTTATTGAAATCTATATAAGCCAGATTGCTCTCCACGGTAATGGCTTCGTGTGTACAGGTTTTGGCACAAATTCCACATCCTATACATGCCGCGAGGCAAGCCTTCTTCACAGCCGGGCCCTTGTCCTTGTTCATACAGGACACAAAGATGCGCATGGAACGAGGTCCTTTGTTACGGAGTTCGATAATGCTTTTCGGGCAGGCCTTGGCACAGGCGCCGCACGCGGTACATTTACTTTCATCGACGACCGGAAGTCCCGTCAGAGGGTTCATCGTGATGGCGCCGAACTCACAAGCTGCCACACAGTCACCGCATCCGAGACATCCATAAGAGCAAGCCGTATCTCCGCTGTACAGAGAGGCTTTTACCCTGCAGGACAGAGCCCCGTCATAGGTATTTGTCTTAGCGCGGTTCTCGCAGGTACCATTACAACGTACCACTGCGACCATAGGTGCCTTTTCTTTTACTTCATAGCCCAGAATGGCGGCGACCTTTTTCATCACCTCATTACCGCCCACAGGACAAAAACTATTGTCCAGATTACCGGCCTTCACGGCAGCATCGGCAAATGCGCGACATCCGGCATAACCGCAACCGCCACAATTGGCACCCGGCATAGTCTTTTCAACCTCGTCGATACGAGGATCTTCTTCTACCTTGAATTTCTTGGCCACTAAAAACAGGACCAGGGAAAGAAGCAGGCCTAAACCGGACAAAATAACAATTGTCTGAATAATTGTACCAGTCATTTCTTCTTTATATAAAATGTATATTCGTTTTTCAATTTACCTCTCAGCAAATAAATTATCAGATAATATATGCCCACACAACCCAAAGCGGAGAGTCCGCTGAGAATCTCATTGACCCCTGCCGCAGAACACACGATAATATCCACAACCAGGAGCACAAGGGGAAGAACATATGCTATCCATACGGCCTTGAATCCCATTGTACGCTTGAGATTGACCCAAACTTCCTCTCCCACTTCGTAGCCCAAAACAGCACTGACGGTCACCTGTTTGTGCTTGATTTCAGCCATTCCGCACATAGAAGCGGCATGGCAGGAAGAGCACGCACTCTCGGAGACAATCTCTACGGTTATCTCCGAAGACGTTATTTCCGTTATACGTCCGCTATGCGTGATCTGCTCGTCTACCATGGCTGGTCAGGTTCCACGTTATAATCGGATGAATTCATGCTCGATTCATATTCAGGAGTATCGGCATAAAGAGAATCTCCGACCTCCACGAATTTGAGCCGTTCACCCTTATAAAGCATATCTATATCTTTAGTCTCACCGTTACGGTGCTTGGCTATTATAATCTGTGTCTTTTCCTTATCCTGAGGACCTTCCGAAAGTCCCAGGAAATCCGGGCGATGGATGAAGATAACCATATCCGCATCCTGTTCTATACTTCCCGACTCCCTAAGGTCGGAGAGTATAGGCTTTCCGTTGCCTCCCTGGCGCTGCACGGAATTTCTGGACAACTGGGAGAGTGCTATGATCGCCACGTTCAGTTCCTTGGCCGTGGCTTTAAGCATTCTGGAAATGGCTGCCACTTCCTGTTCGCGCATCCCCTTCGAATCGCTCGGTCCCTGCATCAACTGCAGATAATCCACAATAACCAGACGTACGCCCTTCTGCTTGACCAGAGATTTGACTTTAGAGCGGAATTCCATTATCGGAAGACCCGGCGTCTCATCCACATAGAAAGGCGCACTTTGAAGCCGTTTGATGCTTTGCTCCAGAAGGGTCCACTCGTCATTCTCGAGTTTGACTCCGCCCTTGATCTTGTCGGCACTAAGGCCAGATTCCGTGGTCATAAGACGATTGGCCAACTGAATGGATGACATCTCGAGAGAGAAAAAAGCGACAGGAATATTATGGTCTACTGCAGCGTTCCGGGCTATATTCAGCGAAAAAGCCGTCTTACCTACTGACGGGCGTGCCGCCAGAATTATAAGATCCGACCTCTGCCAGCCGTTTGTTATCTTATCCAACGTGGCAAAACCTGAAGGAATACCGCTGAGACCTTCCTGACTCTGCATCTTGTCCAGTCTGTCAAGGGCCTGATTGATGACGGAACCTATATCCTGAACTGACTGTCTGTCTGAGCTTTGAGTGGCTTTGTACACGTCAGTGAGAGCTGTATCTACCAGATCATCCACCTTCTGCTGCTCGTCATAAGCGTTTTTGAGAATATCATGAGCCGCAGTGATGAGATCCCTTTGAATAGTTTTCTGCTTGAGGATTGAAAGGTAAGATTCAATGTGAGCGGCAGATCCTACATTTTCTGTCAGGGATGCCAATGTAGACACGCCGCCTACCATCTCCAACTTGTTCTGCTGGATAAGTTTATTGGCGACAGTGATGCTGTCTATAGGAGAATGTTCATTGAACAAAGCCACCATCGCTTCGAATATAATGCGATGACGCTCCGAATAAAAGCAATTGGCCGTAAGTTGCTCCATGCATTCGTCCACACAAGCCGGATCGAGGAGCACTGCACCGAGCACAGCCTCTTCTACATCAAGCGCTTGAGGAGGCGTTTGCCCCATCAAGCGTCCGATTTCATTAACGACCGTCGTGGCGGACAAGGATTTGCTTTTTCGCTCAGGCATTACTCTTCAGCGTGTGCAAGAGGATTAACCAATATGCGTCCGCAATGTTCACAGATGACAAGCTTGTTTCCTGATGCTACATCCACAAGTTTCTGAGGTGTAATGGCATTGAAACATCCTCCGCAGGAATTCTCATAAATGGAAACGACTGCGAGGTGATTATGAACGCTCTTACGGATGCGGTCATAGGCGCTGATGGTGCGCTCGTCGAGTTTGTCCGCATATTCTTTCCTCTTGTCAAGAAGCCTCTGCTCATCCGAAGCCGTAGACTCGACTATGCTCTCAAGTTCAGTTTTCTTGGCTGCGAGGTCCTCTTCCCTGATGGCGATACGGTCAGATATCACATCATTGGCATCCTTCTTTTCGGAAATGGCCATACGGGCATCATTGATTCTCTTCTGTGCAATCTCACGAAGGAGTCCCAGGTTCTCAAGTTCCTTATTTATAGAGTCAAACTCTCGGCTGTTCGTGATGTTCCCCAACTGGTCGTGATACTTGACAATCTCAGAGTCAAGGTCTACAATATCCTGCTTGTTCTTGTCGATATTGGCCTCGAATCCGGCGATGAGCTCCTTGTTGCCCTCCACTTTCGCTTTCAAGGAAGCAAGCTCCTGCTCAACGGCTTCCACTTCTTCCGGAAGCGCTCCACGCAGGCTTACAATCTTCTCTATCTCATTATCTGTCTGCTGCAGGGCATACAGAACCTGAAGCTTTTCCTCTACCGAAAGAGCGCCCTCTGAGAAGTTCTTTGACAGGGAAACAAAGGTTTCTCGCTGGTCGATAGGAGTCTCGACCTTAGTGATTTTAACTTTTTCTGACATATCTGTTTATTATTATTTTCGCGGGTCGCAAAGTTATAAAAAAGTTCGCTATTTTTATATATAATGTTTGATTTCGAGCAATTCGGCCTTGATTTCTCTCAATTTAAGAAGAATCCGCGCATTTTTATCGGTCTTTGAATTATCTTCCTTAAGCCTTTTCACAGCACCGTCTATAGTCAGTTTCTCAACATCCAGCAGGTATTGCACCTGACGCAAGGACTGCACATCCTCGGGACGGAAAAGCCTGTTTCCCTTAGCGTTCCGCTCGGGTTTCACCAAAAAAGCGAACGAGTCGCTCCAGAACCTGACACGGCTCTGCGGTTCCTTAAGCAATTCGGAGACCTCGCCTATCGTATAAAACATCTTCTCCATAATCAATCCAATGACTGCTCCGTACAGGAGGCAATATAAAACATATTGGCATATTCTCTGAAATCCACAGAGGCGAAGAAAAAATTCACCGGATCCAGATATTTTCCATCCTTTATCACTTCATAATGAAGATGCGGTGCAAAAGAAGAACCGGACATGCCTACAGTGCCGATTTTCCCTCCTGCCTTCACCACGCTGCCCGTCTTCACCGTCATGGTCGCAAGATGGGCATATCTGGTCACATAACCGTCTGCGTGAGTTATAGTTATAACATTTCCCTGACCTTTGTTGCTCTTCTCCACACTACGCACCTTCCCGTCTGCGGCGGCATAAACCGTCGTACCTGAAGGAACTATTATGTCAAGGCCGTTATGAGGAACCCTGGCTTTTAGGACAGGATTCGTTCTGCTGCCTATAGACGCACCTATCTGTGTAAAGGATATGTTTTCAAGGGGGATCCGTAACGGCAACTGGCCGCCCGACGATTTTACGGCAGCCAAGGCAAGAGCATTTCTCAAATTGGCCTCGACGGAAAACATATTCTTATACATAGTGTCGGATTTTACCGAAGCATAAGATATCAGACTCGTATTTTTCACCGTATCGCCAAGATATACCGTAAGCGACTGTATAGGGTCCACCGTAGGAGCTTCAGACTGGAACACATCCCTGTATATGTCACCGTCTTTTATTTCGAGACCTGAAACAGCATCCTCCAGAAGTTTTTGTTGCGGAAGAAGCTGCGGATAGAGTTTCTCATACATCTTGTTTTCCCTCTTCAGACGACCTTCCACATCAGTATTTATGGTCAAGGCGAATATCGCATAAAACAACAAAGCGACCACAATAGCAACTCCTGCCGCGATTCCAATGAAGCGCAGGGCCCTTTGCATCGGTTTGTCAGATTCCTTGAAAAGAAAATCCGAGCCTATTTTATATCTGTGCTCACTCATTTCCCTTCCTGGGCAAGTTCAGTCTTCACTTTCTGAATCATGGCGTCATATTCCTCTCCCCTCATGGTCAAATCCATAAACGACATCGGGTCTATCTGTTTCCCACGATATATCACCTCATAGTGGAGATGCGGGCCTGTCGAAGCTCCGGTATTTCCTACCGTACCTATCATCTGTCCACGTCTGAGAACATCTCCCCTGTTGACCATTATCTTCTGCATATGCGCGTAACGGGTCTTGTATCCGAAGCCGTGATCCACGACTACCTCATTACCGTAACCGAAAAAATTATATTTGATTTTCTCCACTACGCCGTCTCCCGTACAATATATTTCAGGGCCGACCACACCTGTAGCAAAATCTACACCCTCATGGAAAATGCGTCTTTTCTGAATAGGATGATTTCTATATCCGAACGGGCTTGATATTCTATATCCCACCGGCTTGATCGGACATACAGAAGGCATGCATGAAGCCAATTTGTCCACGTGCTTGGAAACTACGGACACTTCATCAAGCGCCTTGCTTTGTACATATGTCCGCTTGGTAAGCACATCCATACGTTTGACAGTCTGCTTCAGGAAGGACGAGCCTCCCAGTTCATCCAGATAGGCGTACCTGTTAACGCCTCCGAACCCGGCCTTTTTCACCTCTTCCGGGACCTCGGAAAGGCCGAAAATCGACCTGTATACATCGTCATCTCTTTTTTCTATGCCATCCAGTGAATTCTCCGCCGCATCAAGACTATGGTTTAGAATCTCGAATTTGGCAACCCACTGCTCATTCTCCTTCTTAAGCCTTGCCGTTTTGGGAAGATCCATACAAAGGACCTTGGTATATATGAAAAAATAAAGCGACGCAAATGCAAGTACAGTAAAGGCAAACCCGACGATTTTAAATGCTATGGTCGTCTTGGAGTCTTCATGTATTTCATAAAGAAGCGTTTTGGGGTTGTAGATATATTTACTGAATTTTTTCATTCCGCCTATTTATTTCTTAATCTGTAAAGTTCGTCTTTTGATGTACCGTTCAAAGCCTTCCACTGCCCTGCATCACGGAAACCACGAAGGAAATCTTCCACCTTCATACGCTTCTTGCCGCTCAACTGAATATCCTTCAAATCAAGAGCTCCATCGCTTGCGGCAACCCTCAGGAAAGTCTTCCCGTCCGTGTAGATGGTTCCTGCAGGCAAAGGTTCTTCCAAAGATACAGCTTCCGCTGAAAATATCTTCAAAAGAGCCGGAGCATCTTCTCCTTTCTGTATCATAGTGTATGCCGTAGGATATGGACTCAGTCCCCTGATCAAGTTCTGTATCTGCAGGGCAGAATCACTCCAATCTATATTTTGGAGCTCGGCGGTGAGTTTAGGCGCCGGTTTAAGCACTTCACTTCCCTGGACGAAACTGCGCTGAACTCGTGTCTCCACGTTATGTTCTATAAGGCCTTCCACCGTCTGAAGAACCAGATCAGAGCCTATCTCCATCAGTTTATCGTGTACGCTGCCGGCATCATCCTGAGCAGATATTCGGCATTCCTGACGCAAGATGATACCCCCGGTATCTATATTCTTGTCTATCATGAAGGTGGTAGCTCCGGTCATACGTTCACCGTTGATTACGGCCCAGTTGATAGGAGCGGCGCCACGATATTGAGGAAGAAGTGCCGCGTGAAGATTGAATGTCCCCAACTTAGGCATTTTCCATACCTCTTCAGGGAGCATACGGAATGCCACGACCACAAACAGATCTGCCTTGAAAGCGCGCAATTGTGAGAGAAAATCAGGGTCTTTCAATTTAAGCGGCTGAAGGACAGGAATATTATGTTCCACAGCATACTTTTTCACTGCGCTCTCGTTGACCTTAAGTCCTCTTCCGCTTGGCTTATCGGCCACTGTAACCACAGCCACTACCTTATAGCCATGCTTTATCAAATTATCCAAAGGAGCGACAGCAAATTCCGGCGTACCCATATATACGATACGAGGTTTACGCACAAGAGTTGCTATCTTGCTGCCAATTCTTCTGAATTTAATCTTCAAACTTCCCATTTTAAATATTGATGAATCGTGTACCGCTTTCCAAGACAAGTACATCCCTATCGGGAACAATACCAATGACGATATGAACGCTCCCCAGAAAGGAGCGACAGCCCCGTCATTCGCAAGTTTTGTGCCCGAAATATCTATTACCCAATACAATACAAAGAACAACACCGAAATGATGGCACTGGTTCCGAGTCCACCCTTTCCGATCAGCGCGCCAAGCGGAGCTCCTATGAAGAAAAGTATGAAACAAGCCAATGCCTGTGCGAAGCGGCGAAGTATCTCCACATCGGAGCGGCGGAGATAAAAATGGTCCACATAGTTCTCGCTGCCATAATTCGTCATCTCCGACGCCATCAGATTGGCCTTGTCCCGAGCCTTCTCAAGAGCAGATATCTTAGCCTTTCTGGTCTTCCATTTCAAGAAATCCTGCGATTCAAACTCCGGCTTGTCAGAGTTAAAATAAGCTGAATCCAACTGGCTTTTGAATGTAAAGAAATTCCTGTCTTTAATCTCGTTGTAATGTTTTGCGTACGACGTCTGTGTGACCATGGTGAGCGAATCATGCTCGTCCACCAGAGAAGAAAGCTTCTGTGCCTTTATCTGATTACCATAACGGGCGTCTTCCGACTTTTGAAAGGCATAATTGGACAGGGAAATGATAAGCTGCTGGCGGGAAAAAGAAATTTTCTGCAGCTGATGCTCAGTTTCTCCCGACCTGCGGGTGTTGTCCTCCTGATAATTTATGCCGCTGTAAAGAGTGAAAATCAAATAGTCTTTGGCCTTGGACAGGCGCATAGTAGCCGAATCCGCTATGGTGACGGAAATATTCCCTTTCTTTTTAGTGTGGTCATAGACCATGACTGAATGCATCATGCCGTCTTCGCCTTGATCCTCCACCCTAATGACATAACCTTCGATGCCGTCATAGAAAGTACCGGACGGAATCTTAATCTCCGATTTGGTCCGACCTATGTCATCGCGAAGCGTATATATCTCATTGAAAGCCTTAGGCACCAGATTGTTACCTATAAAGAAAGCTCCTGTAGCGATGAACACGGAGACAACGGTAAGAGGAGCCATGACCCTGACAAGCGAAATTCCGCTTGCCTTTATGGCCATAAGTTCATTATTTTCCGTCATCTGTCCAAGCGTCATCATGGACGCCAAGAGCGTAGCTAAAGGCAAGGCCAAAGGCAGAATGGTGCACGTTCCCCACATCAGGAACTCCATTATGACTCTGAAACCGAGCCCCTTTCCTACAAGTTCATCGATATAGACCCATAGAAACTGCATGACCAGGATGAATATCACGACCAACAGGACCGCCACAAACGGTCCTATAAAAGCCTTGAGTATAAACCTGTCCAGCCGCTTCATTTACTTAAGGGCTACTTTTTTCAATGTTTCAAACGCTTCCGTCAACCCATCCACAGACTTTCCGCCAGCCGTAGCAAGTCCCGGTTGTCCGCCACCTCCGCCAAGTATCAATTTGGCGGCATCGCGTATATCCTTTCCTGCGTTCTTTCCAGCGCTTACCAGATCCGCAGAATACATCAGGGCCAATTGCGGCTTACCGTCCACCTGATATGCAGCCACAAGCACAGTCTTTTCAGATGATTTCTGCAGAAGCGCAGCAGCCTCGCGAAGAAGCGCAGTATCCTCGCAGGATGTAATCTCGATAAGATTAACCTCTCCCGCCTTACAAGCCTTTGCGGCCAACTCTCCAGCGTAATTCTTCGCTTTGAGGAGCGCATATTCCGCTGCCTGCTTCTTATAAAGGGCATTCTCCTCAAGCAATTTGCCAATAGCTCCTACAAGGTCCTGAGTATTGTTGAGTGCCGCTCTGGCCTGCTTCAAAGTATCCTGAAGCGAGCAGACATAACTCTCAGCAGACTCTCCTGTAATGGCCTCTATACGACGGACACCTGCGGCGATGGCTGATTCGCTCACTATCTTGAAGAATCCGATTCTGCCAGTCGACGATGCATGACAACCTCCACAAAGCTCAACACTTGGCCCGAATTTGACGACTCTCACCTTGTCTCCGTATTTCTCTCCAAAGAGAGCGATAGCACCCATCTCCTTAGCCTGAGCCATGGTGGCGTCACGTTTTTCTTCAAGATGAATATCCGCTCTGATTAGAGAATTGACTCTGTTTTCCACCTCACGGATCTGCTCATCGGTAAGCTTCTCAAAATGAGAGAAATCAAAGCGCAGACCGTTTTCATTGACGAAAGAGCCCTTCTGTTCCACATGAGTTCCCAATATCTCCCTTAAAGCATTATCCATAAGGTGAGTACAAGTATGATTGGCAGCTATGCAATCGCGCCTGTGCTCATCTACGCAGAGAACGAAGTCCCCTTCGCAATTCTGCGGCACGCTCTCGGCGATATGCACTATGAGATTATTCTCGTGAAGCGTATTGAGGATTCGTACCTTCTCGCCGTCTGCCGATACGATATATCCCGTATCTCCGACTTCACCGCCCATTTCTCCGTAGAAAGGAGTACGGTCGAAAACAAGCTGGAGCATCTCCTTGTTCTTCTGAACCACCTTGCGATGCTTGAGAAGCTTGACTCCTGAAATGCTCGTGTGATCATATCCTTCGAACACGCACTCACCGGCATGGTACTCCACCCAGTCGCCAAACTCGTTTGAGGTAGCATTACGTGCGCGCTCCTTCTGTTTCTGAAGTTCGGATTGAAATCCGTCGAGATCCACCGTATAGCCGTTTTCCCCGGCAATCAGTTCTGTAAGATCGACAGGGAAGCCGTAAGTGTCATAAAGCACGAAAGCATCCACACCGCTGAGCACCTTATCTGCGGCAGACTTGGCCATATATTCATCCAGAAGTTTGATTCCCCTGTCAAGCGTACGCAAGAATGCCAATTCTTCCTCACGGATTACCGATTCAATGAGTTTCTGCTGACTGACAAGTTCAGGATAAGCCTCTCCCATATCGGAGATGAGCTGCGGAACCAGGCGGCAGAGGAAAGGCTCCGTAAGACCCAGGAACGTGTATCCATAACGTACCGCGCGACGGAGAATTCGTCTGATGACATATCCTGCCTTGACATTTGAAGGCAACTGCCCGTCCGCTATGGAGAAAGCGATGGCACGGATATGATCCGCGATGACACGCATAGCCACATCCGTATTTTGCGACTCCCCGTAACGATGGCCTGAAATTTCGCCTATCTTGGAAAGCATACCGGTAAAGACATCAGAATCATAGTTACTGTTTTTCCCCTGAAGCACTGAGCAGAGGCGCTCAAAGCCCATACCCGTATCTATGTTCTTGGCAGGGAGATTCTCCAGATGCCCGTCCGCCATACGCATATACTGCATGAACACGATATTCCATATCTCTATGACATGAGGATCGGATTTGTTGACCAAGTCCCTTCCTGTCACCCCGGAAGCCTTCTCTTCGGGAGTACGGATATCTATATGTATCTCGGAGCAAGGTCCGCATGGGCCCGTATCGCCCATCTCCCAGAAATTATCGTGCTTGTTTCCAAGAACTATATGGTCTTCACTCATATGCTTAAGCCAAGCGTTCTTGGCTTCAAGGTCCATCTGCGTTCCGTCTTCCTCACTGCCTTCGAACACCGTGGCGTACAACAGGTTCTTATCTATGCCGTAAACCTCGGTAAGAAGTTCCCATGCCATGTCTATGGCCTCCGTCTTAAAATAATCTCCGAAGCTCCAGTTACCGAGCATCTCGAACATTGTATGATGGTAGGTATCGTGTCCCACCTCTTCGAGATCATTATGTTTTCCGCTTACGCGCAGACACTTCTGACTGTCCGCGGCACGGCGGCAAAAAGCCTTAGTGTTTCCAAGGAAAATATCCTTAAACTGATTCATGCCTGCATTGGTAAACATTAGAGTAGGGTCACCTTTCACTACCATAGGCGCTGAAGGCACAATGGTATGACCCTTTGAAGCATAGAAATCGAGAAATTTCTGCCTGATTTCTTTTGATGTCATCATAATTATATCGTCACTTTTATTTCTTTCAACCGGCTTTTTCCGCCTGATTACCACCCGACTCCCAGGACGGGCATAATCGCGCAAATATAACTATTTTTAAGCATATATCCGAGTAAGAGCGCCATAGTATTTAGACCGGAATATTTGCTACCTTTGAAAATAAAAATTATTATCATGGATAAAAACAGATTGACAGGGGCGATCATTTTCAGTGTCGCCGTTTTCTTATGCGGATTGATGCTTCCTGTGGCAGTAAAGAATTTCCGCGAATATGACCGCACCGTTACCGTGAAAGGTCTGTGCGAAAAAGAAGTCAAAGCAGATAAAGCCATCTGGCCCATAACCTACCGGCTCGGAAATGAGGCTCTGAGCGAACTTACCGCCAATATGGACAAGAACACCACGACCATCGTGGAATTCCTCAAAAAGGGCGGTATCAAGGACGACGAAATCTCCGTCAGTGTACCGACAATCTCCGACAAACTGGCCAGCGAATGGAATACCGACCGCAAGGTCCGTTATGTAGGCAAATGCTGCATTACCGTCTGCACCGACAATGTAGACGCTGTTATCAAACTCAACTCTCGTGTGACCGAACTTCTCAAAAAAGGCATCGTTCTGGGGTCAGGTGACTATGGAGACAACTGTACGGCCACCTACTCTTTCGAAGGCCTTAACGACATAAAACCGGAGATGATACATGATGCCACTGCCAATGCACGCATGGCCGCAGAACAGTTTGCATCCGATTCAGGAAGTAAAATAGGCAAGATCAAGACCGCCACCCAGGGAACTTTCAGCATCGAATCCAGGGATTCCAACACCCCTCAGATCAAAAAGGTCCGTGTCGTCACCTATCTTACCTACTACCTTAACAATTAGTTTTTCTTATACAAAAAAAGAAGGGAGAGCAGATAATCTACTTTCCCTTCTTTTTTATTCAGACAAATACTTACTTCTTCTTTGTCTCTTCAGGCTTTGTCTCAACAGGAACAAATTTTTCGACCTTCTCAAGACTTACATTGAAAATCAAAGTCTCTGCAGGTCCTATTACACGATTGCCATTATCACCATATCCGAGATCTGAAGGAACATAAAGTTCTATCTCACCGCCTTCGCCAATAAGCTGAAGACCTTCTTTCCAACCTGCAATCACACCGCCAAGAGAGAACTTGCGGGCACCGCTTTCTTCGGTTGTCTCATCGAATACGGTACCGTCAAGAAGAGTACCCTTATATTTTGCCCAAACGGTATCCTTAAGACCAGGATGAACCTCGTTACCTTCGGAAATAATCCTGTATTGGAGACCTGAAGGAGTAATCTTGATTCCCTCTTTCTTAGCGTTCTTCGCCAGGAATTTCTCGCCTTTCTCCTTATTTGAATAAACCAGATAGTTATGCCTATTCTGAAGATATTCATTGAACAGGTCGGTCATCTGATTCGGGTCAACACGGAACTGCTTCACAAATTCCTCCTGATCAGCAGTCTGCTTGGCATTGATGAAATCCTCCATACCCTTACGGATCTGGGCCATATCCAAATCTCCGAAATTATAACCCTTTATAAAAGACCCGAATTGAATACCTACCAGATAGCTGACATCTTTGACCTGCTTTTTAGTAGGAAGGAAGTCCTTAGCTGTCTTTTCCTGAGGGATAACTTCCGAAGTCGCCTCATCCTCCTGACCTGCAGCCTGTTCTGTCTTCGCAGAATTGCAGGCCACTGCCAACACGCCCATTGAAAGGGCTACAAACAATTTGTAAATTTTCATATTGTTTTAAAATTTAAAGTTCCCAAGCAAGAGCGGATGCTCCCAAAATAGCGGCATCAGACTCCTTAAGCTGTGAGAAAAGAAGACTGACTTTATCTTTCCATAAAGGAAGTACGTTCTCATTCATAGCATTGAGGGTCGGCTCATAGATAAACTCCTTGGCACGTGCCAATCCGCCGAAAAGAACTATAGCCTCCGGAGCGGAGAACTCTATGAAATCGGCAAGCTTCTCTCCGAGGATGCGTCCGGTATAGTCAAATACCTTCTTGGCCAACACGTCACCTTCCTTAGCTGCATCGTAAACATCTTTAGAAGTAATCTTGTCCACGGCACGAAGCAGTGAAGGTTCTGTGGTCATCTCCAACCACTCACGAGCAGTACGCGCAACACCTGTTGCAGAGCAATATGTCTCCAGACAGCCGAATTTACCGCAACCGCACTGACGTCCATTATGACGGACAGCACAAGTATGTCCAAGCTCACCGGCAAAGCCGTCACTTCCGTAAAGAACTTCACCGTTTATAACGATTCCGCTACCCACACCGGTTCCAAGAGTAATCATTATGAAATGCTTCATCCCCTTGGCTACACCGTAAGTCATTTCGCCTACAGCAGCCGCATTCGCATCGTTGGTAAGAGCGACCGGAAGACCCGAGAGTTCCGCGCTGAGCATATCAGCAAAAGGCACACTTTGCTTTGCCGCCCACACGAGATTCGGAGCAAAAGCTATCACTCCAGTATAATAATTGCCGTTTGGGGCACCTACACCTACACCACGAATCTGACCTTCCTTACCTGATTTGGCAATAAGCTCTTTTATAGCCACTGCCAACGCCTTGATAAAAGCGTTTGCGTCTTCGTGACAATCAGTGCGTATTACACTTTGAATCAATACATCTCCACGTGCATCGACGACACCTAATTTCGCAGTCTGTCCACCGACATCTACGCCCACTACATATTGTTTCTCCATATTATATATGCTTAATTTCATTATTCAACAGGGATATCCGTATTGACGTTCTTGCAACCGCGAAGCGCGTAGTAAACAAGATACACAAGACCTACAATCAGGACAATGTAGCTGTCAAGAGAATCACCTATCACGTCTGCAACAGCGTTCTGGAAGAACGGAATAATACCACCGCCACAAACGAGAGTCATAAAGATACCGGAAGCCGCAGCCGTATATTTTCCAAGGCCGTTGGTCGCAAGGTTGAAGATGGAACCCCACATTATGGAAGTGAACAGTCCGCAGGCTGTCACAAAACGAAGCGTAAGAGGAATTCCGTTCAATGTCCATCCGTCCGGAATGAAGACGATACCACAAACAAGGGCGGCGGTAGCGATTGAAGAAACCGTAAGCATCGTGCGGCTGCTCACCTTGGCGCCGATAGCACCTCCGATAAGACGGCCGATAAGCATACAGAGCCAATAAGCACTCACGAAAGCACCTGCGACATTAGGCCCCAGTACCTGAGAGAAATGAACATTGGCAGTGTTAGGAATACCAACCTCAATACCTACATAGAAGAAAATGGCGATCGCACCGAGGATGAAATGACGGAAGGACAACGGAGAATGTGTATCCTTCTTTATCTCTCCCCTGAGTCGTGCCTGTTTTTCTTCCGGGGTCTCCATATGAGGCTCAGGGATGTTGGTGACAGAGATAACTACAAACGCAATGGCGAAAATAACCATGGCTATCACCATCACAGGAGCAGCCTTGCCCACAGTAGCATCTTCGATAGAACCACCGACAAGCCAACCGACAAGAACAGGAGCTATGGTACCTCCGATTGAGTTGCAAGAACCGCCGAACTGTACGAGCTGGTTACCTTTGTTGCCGCCACCGCCAAGCGTGTTAAGCATAGGGTTAACACAGATGTTGAGAAGACACATTGAGAAACCTGCCACGAAAGCACCTGCCACATACACGCCGAAACTCCCTGCATAACCGGAAGCGAGCTGAATAGCCACACCGATAAAACCGATGATCACAGCAAGTCTTGACGTGAATTTATAACCTTTTCTTTTCAGGATCATACCTCCCGGTATACCCATACAAGCATAAGCTATAAAGTTGGCCAATGAACCAAGTTGAGAAAGAGCCTTGTTGGCCCCGAATTGATTTGTTACGACCACGCCCATGGAACCTGCAAGATTCGTCACGAACGCAATCATGAAGAAAAGTGCGAACATCACCACAATAGCGGGGGTGGTGTTCATGTTTTGCTTAAATTTAGCCATTTTATTTATTCTAGTGTTATAATCACTTGAAAATGCTGCTCTAGTCCAGAGCAGCAAGATTTTGAGGATTGACAAGTTGCTTTCCTTCCGGTGTGTATGCATATTCTATACGCTTCGCAAAATGAGCCTCCACCTTACCGCGGACAACTTTGTTGGTCGAATTGACCAGTCCGTTCTTTTCAGTGAACGGTTCATCACATACGACGATAGCGGAAGGAAGCCATTTCTCCGGGAATTGTCCGGCATGGCTGCCACCTTTACGATATACATCCACATCCTGCTGGATAAGGTGCAACTGCTTCTCCTTATCTCCAGGTGCAGCGGCGCGAAGGGCCTCCTTGTTAGGAACGACAAGCACTATGGTATAAGGACTCTGGTTGTTATGCAGAATCACGTTATCTATATATTTTGAAATCACCGCCAGATTGTCCTCGTATCCTTCAGGAGAATATTTCTCTCCGTCAGAAGAGATGAGAAGACTCTTGAAACGACCAGTAACATACAGATATCTAGGATCTTCCTTGCAGATATAACCGCGGTCTCCTGTATGAAGCCATCCGTCTACAACGGTCTGTGCCGTAGCCTCCGGATTCTTCCAGTAACCGGCCATCACGTTCTCTCCCTTGATGACGATCTCTCCTGTCTGTCCGTTAGGAAGAATATTGTTCTCATCGTCACGTATGGTACACTCCATAGGGCTCACGATACGTCCGGATGAGCCGAAACGTGCGTGACCTGCAGAATTGGCGCAGATGATAGGCGTAGCCTCCGAAAGGCCGTATCCCTGGAATGTAGGCATGCCGATGGCACAGAAATACCTCTGAAGTTCTATGTCGAGAAGAGCGCCTCCGCCGACACAGAATTTCATTTTGCCGCCGAAAGTCTCGCGCACCTTGGAGAAGAGAATTTTGTCAAAGAGTTTGACGAAAGGTTTTCTCCAGAACTGCGCTCCTCCCTGATTGTAATAGTCTTTGTAATATGCCTTGGCATTCTTGAGAGCGATGTTATAGAGTTTCTCTGTGGTCTTTCCCTTGGCCTTGATGCCGTTTTCTATAGCTTTCTTGAAACTGCGGCTGATGGCAGGAACCGTAAGCATCACATTCGGATGAATTTCCTTCATGGTAGGAAGAATATTGCGAAGCTGCGCCTGCGGGGTTTTGCCCGGAACAGTGGCGATGCTTCCGCCGTAACTCATCATGGTGTAAAGACCGGCCACGTGTGCAAAGCAGTGATCCATAGGAAGGATGACAAGCATAATGTCTCCTTTTTCGATATTGATTACGGACGCTCCCTGAGCCACATTGGCAGTATAGTTACGATGTGTAAGAAGAATACCCTTAGGGTCTGCCGTGGTACCTGAAGTGTAGCTGATGTTGGCATAATCATCAGGGCCGACCGAAGCCATTCTCTCTTCCAGTTCCCCCGGATGCTCCGCGATAAACTTGACACCCATTTCGCGTATCTCCTTAATAGAGATTTCTCCATCTTCGAGCGGAATATCATCCAGGACAATCACCTTTTCTATAGCCTTGCACTGGTCAATCACGCGGCGGACTTTGTGAATTTCCATCTCTGAAGCCACTACGAAACGGGAATCCGAATGATTGATTCGAAAAGTCAAGTCGTAGTCTGATTCGAGCTTATATGAAAGAGGAACATCCACGCCCCCTGCGAAAAGAATACCGAATTCCGTTATAACCCATGCTGGACGCGCCTCGGCGATCAATGATACTTTATCGCCCTTTTTTAGGCCAAGTGCCATAAAGCCGGCTGCGAGCAGTTGGGCCTCGTCACGAGTCTTGTTAAATGAAATCTCTGTCCAGACTCCGTCTACCTTTTCTCGCAGATAGGTATCATTCTGATACTTGTCCACATACTCATTGACGAAGTCGATAATCGTAGTTCTTTTTGTCATAGTTTCTTTTATTTCTGATTATTATTGGAAAAAAGTCCGTAAAGCTGGGCGTCAATCATATCGGTCACTTTCGAAAAGTCCTCCGGATTATTGCCAAACTTTACGTGATCAGCATCAATGACAAGAAGGTTCCCGTCATAACCGTTGATCCAATTCTCATATTTTTCATTCAATCCTGTCAGGTAATCAATTCTTATGCCTTTCTCATATTCGCGTCCACGTTTCTGTATCTGGCTCACCAGATTCGGAATGGACGAACGCAGATAGATAAGAAGATCAGGATTCCCGACCAGCGACATCATAAGATTGAAAAGATCTGAATAATTTTCGAAGTCACGCGTGCTCATAAGCCCCATATCATGCAGGTTCGGAGCAAAGATGCGGGCATCCTCATAGATGGTTCTGTCTTGAATGATCACATCATCGGTACGAGAGATATCCACCACATCCTTAAATCGCTTGTTGAGGAAATAAATCTGAAGATTAAACGACCAACGAGACATATCCTCATAAAAATCAGATAGATAAGGATTATAGTCCACAGATTCGAACTTTGGAATCCAGCCATAGTGCGCGGCCAACATCTTGGTCAAAGTGGTCTTGCCACTTCCTATATTTCCTGCGATTGCTATATGCATGACGTTATATTATTAACTTACAAATTTAAAGATTTATTTGAATAATCCGTAGATTGAAGCATCAATCCTGTCCGTAACAAAAGCAAAATCCTGCGGACGATTCTCAAAATCAAAATTATCGCCGTCTATTATGATAATTTTTCCTTTATACTCCGAGATCCATTTTTCATACAGGTCATTGAGCCCGGAAAGATATTCTATGCTCATATCCTGCTCATAATCGCGACCCCGTTTCTGTATCTGCGACACCAGATGCGAAATGCTTGACCGGATATAAATCAGAAGATCCGGCTGACGCACAAAGGACATCATAAGATGAAAAAGATCCATATAGGTTTCAAAATCACGATCGGTGAGATTACCCATCTTGTGATTATTGGCCACGAAAATCTGCACCCCTTCCATAATGGTACGGTCCTGTATGATCACTTCGTCGCTCCGGTCTATATCAAGCACATCCTTGAAGCGCTGCGCCAGGAAAAAAACTTCGAGATTGAAAGACCACCGCGGGATATCAGAATAATAATCCTCCAGGTATGGATTATAAGTAACAGATTCATAGCGTGGAGTCCATTTATAGTACTCCGCAAGCATCCTTGTCAGGGTAGTCTTTCCACTCCCTATATTGCCGGCCACACCTATATGCATTGACTAAAACCCGAAAGTAAGAAATTACATAATCGTTAAATCCGAGCAAATTTACAACAAAGTTTTTTTAATTTTGTCTAAATCGATATTTAATATGATAAATCTGAAAATATTCGTCTGTAATCCATACGAGGAGAACACCATAATAGCAAACGCCCAGGGCTCAAAAGAAACTGTCATCATAGATCCCGGATGCCAGGCCGGAAAAGAATTTGACGCCGTCAGGGCCTATCTGGAAAAAGAGGTCCTTAAACCTGTCGCCATTCTGCTTACACACGCACACGCCGACCATACTTGCGGAATTCCGCTGCTAAAAGAAATATACGACATCCCCGTATACATGGACCCGCGGGAAACCCCGGACATCAAATTCGATTTCACTCCTGTCGCCGATGGACAGATATTGCATCTTGCAGGACTCGATCTGGAAGTGATAAGCACTCCGGGGCACACACAAGGAGGCGTATGCTATCTGGACAGGGCGGACAAATGCCTGTTCTCCGGCGACACACTTTTTGCCGGCACCATAGGAAGAACTGACCTTCCGGGAGGAGACTACGACAAACTGATAGTCTCCATAATGGACTCCCTGATGGGTTTGGACTCCGACATAGAGGTTTTTCCGGGACACGCACAAAGCACCAGCATTGCACGTGAAAAATGCAACAACCCCTTCCTCCAGCCGTTTAACGAACCGGAAGAAGAGGTCGCAGAAGAAGATCTCTCCCCTATTTCTATTTCACACAGTTAATCACGACTGACTCACCGCCACAGGCCAATCTGAATTCACCCTCCTCGAGAACCCAGTTCAGATCGTGATCCACGAATGCCAGATCGTCTGCCTTGAGATTGAAGGTCACGGTCTTGGTCTCTGATGGAGCGAGAGTTATCTTAGTATAATCACGAAGCCTTCTCACATCCGGGGTGAGACTGGCATAAAGGTCAGAAGCAAACAGAAGAACCGCTTCCTTACCCTCTACCATTCCTGTATTCTTGACGTCGACGCTCACCCTAATAACATCTCCCGCACGGAACTCCTTTTTATCCACGGTAAGATTCGAATATTCAAAATCAGTGTAACTCAAACCATAGGCAAAAGGCCATTGGCTTTCGATATTGGCATCATAATTATAAAGCCCATTCATGGTGGCGCGGTTCTCACAAAGCTTATAGTCATAGGTGTTAAGCCTGTTCACATACTTTGGATAAGTATATGGAAGCTTTCCGCTGAAATTCTCTTCGCCGCAAAGAAGCGTTGCAAGAGCATCCGCACCATAATTTCCCGGAAGAAGGACACTCACTACGGACTGGGCCAGAGGTTCTATGTCGCTCAGGACTCTAGGTCGACCTTCATTAAGAACCAGAACTATAGGTTTTCCAGTCTTAGAAAGAGCCTTCACCAATTCTCTCTGGTTAGCGGAAAGGGAGATATCATTGATGTTCCCCACGGTTTCGCAATATGAATTCTCACCTATCGCGGCCACGATCACATCGGCATTGCGGGCAGCGCGCACGGCAGCGGAATAATCTCCCTTGATTTCTGCCTGGAAATTCCCGTTAGGATCATATTCCAACACCGGAAGATATTTCACGCTTTTGAATTTAGTCTTAAGAGCCTCATAGACAGTATTATATTTACCCGTAAATTCAGAACGGTTACCTGCATCTCCCTGCCAGGTATAATACCATCCGCCTCCGAGAGGGCGCATAGCATTGGCATTAGGGCCGACAAGAAGGATCCTGGTGTCCTTAGAAAGTGGCAAAAGGGAATTTTCATTCTTGAGGAGCACCTGACTTTCAAGAGCGGCCTTATATGCCTTCTGAACATGCTCAGCGCTTTCAAACTGCTCATAAGTGCAGTCTTTGCCATAAGGATCATCGAACAGGCCAAGACGGAATTTAACCCTGAGAATACGCCTTACAGCATCATCTATACGGCTCTGCGCGATTTTGCCCTCTTTTGCAAGTTCCACCATATAAGCGCAGACCTCCGGGCTATATGGCTCCATGAGCATATCCACACCGGCATTGATGGTCTGGCATACAGCCTCTTTATATGTCGAGGCCGTATGATCTCTCTCATAGACATTACGGCAGTCTGCCCAGTCCGTAACTATCATGCCGTCCCAGTTGAGACCTTCCTTGAGCCAACCTGTAAGCAACTCCTTATTAGTATGGAAAGGAATACCGTCATTATTGGACGAATTGACCATTACGGTAAGTGCGCCGGCCTCTATGCAAGCCTTGAACGGAGCGAAGAATTTTTCCTTCAGTTCGCGCGGACTTACCATGGAAGGGGTACGATCCTGACCCGAAATAGCGGCCCCATAAGCCATATAATGCTTGATGCTCACCGCAACGTGGTGTCCGTCAATATGATTCGGATCATCACCCTGCAGACCACGCGTAAGAGCGACTCCCATACGGCTCTGCACGAGCGGATCCTCTCCATAGCTTTCCCACATGCGCGGCCAAAGCTGGTTACGGCTCAGATCGAGCGTAGGGGTAAACACCCACGGAACATTGCAAGCTCTTGTCTCATAAGAACATATCTGTCCCATCTGATAAGAGAGAGCATCATTGAACGATGCGGCAAGTGCGATTTCCTGAGGGAACAGCACAGCACCTACCGTATAAGACGCACCGTGAATCTGGTCCAGGCCATAGAGTGTAGGAATACCCATCTCATCCAGCGAGATATCCTGAATCTGTCTTATGAGTTCCCTGTACGCACTGGCAGAATCAGCCTTATCGTTCATGGTATTGAGAATGGAGCCGATCTTATATTTTCTTATGATTTCCTCTCCGGCCTTCGAAACATTGTGCGTTCCCGGTTCGAGTATGGCGCCCACGGTAAGCTGGGTCATCTGTCCCACCTTCTCTTCGAGGGTCATTTTCGAAAGAATCTTTTCAATTTTGGCCTCCGTGGCCTTATCCTGAGGGATGGCCGGTGCTACCTTCTTCTCTGCGCAGCGGCAAGAAGAGAACATCACGGAGACAACAGTCAACAATAAAATGGTCTTTTTCATATTTTAGCATTAATTATAGTATTTCCTTCAAATATTTTCCTGTTACAGAGGAAGGGTCATCGGCCAATTGCTCCGGGGTTCCGACAGCAAGTATACGTCCTCCCCTCGCACCTCCTTCAGGGCCCATATCTATCAGACAGTCAGCCGTTTTCAAAACATCCAGGTTATGTTCTATCACGATAACAGTATTCCCTTGATCCACAAGTGAATGCAGCACTCCCAAAAGAATCTTCACGTCCTCGTTATGAAGGCCCGTAGTAGGTTCATCCAGCATATAAAGAGTCTTTCCGGTAGATTTCTTTGACAATTCGAGAGCCAGTTTCATGCGCTGGCTTTCGCCTCCGGAAAGAGTCACGCTCGACTGGCCAAGATGGACATAACCGAGACCCACATCCACAAGCGTTTTCAATTTTGGGGCAATCCTGGGATTAGTCTTGAAAAATTCATAGGCCTGAGAGACAGGCATCTCAAGAATATCATTAATGTTCTTACCTTTGTACAGAACATTCAAAGTATCCTCTTTATAACGTTTACCGGCACAAACAGGGCAGACAACATTCACAGAAGGCAGAAAATTCATCTCTATCTGCTTTATCCCGGAACCTTTGCACTCCTCACATCGACCGCCTTCCACATTAAAAGAAAACCTTCCTGCCTTGAATCCGCGAACCCTGGCATCCGGAGTCTGCTCAAAAAGCGCACGTATATCTGTCCACACCCCGGTAAAAGTCGCAGGATTGGAACGCGGACTCTTGCCAATGGGGCTCTGGTCTATCTCTATCACCTTATCGATATTCTCTATCCCCTCTATAGACTCATACGGAAGCGGAGTCTGCTTCAAATGATAGAATTTGCCCTTAAGTATAGGCATAAGCGTCTCATTGACAAGTGTCGACTTGCCCGACCCGGACACTCCGCATATCCCGATGAAAAGCCCAAGAGGGAAATCCACATCGACACGCTTGAGATTATTTCCGGATGCACCCCTGAGCGAAAGGTATTTTCCTGAAGGCTGTCTTCTTGATGAAGGAGTCTGCACGCTGTTGTAAATTTCGCGGGCAGGACCGCTATAACAGATATTGCCGCCGTTCACTCCTGCTCCCGGGCCCACATCCACTATCCAGTCAGCGCTGAGCATCGTCTCTTCATCGTGCTCGACCACTATCACCGTATTCTGTTCATCACGAAGCTTTTTCAACGATGCGATAAGCTTACGGTTATCCCTCGGATGCAGTCCTATTGACGGTTCATCCAGAATATAGATAACATTTACCAGTTTCGAACCTATCTGCGTTGCCAATCTTATGCGCTGGCTCTCACCTCCGGAAAGAGACGATGTGCTTCTGTCCAAAGTGAGATATTCCAGCCCTACATCTATGAGAAACTCCACCCTTTCGGAAAGTTCCTTGAGAATGTCGTGAGCTACAGCACCGGCTCTTCCGCCAAGCTTGGCAGGAAGAGAATCTATCCATAACTTAAGATCGCTTATCTCCATGGCGCTGACCTCGGAAATAGTCTTCCCATCTATCTTGAAGCACTTCGTATGTTCTCCAAGACGTGTACCTCCACATACGGGACAGACTATCTTGTCCTCTATGTTCCCGACCACGCCGCACCAAGTCTCCATCTCAGAAAAGTTACCGTCTCCTACGCGGAAATATTCATCGGATCCGTAAACAATCAGTGACACGACATCATCCGGCAATTCTGATATGGGGTCATACAAGGAAAAACCGTATTTTCTGGATATGGAATGAAGAAGCTCAAATTTTTTATTCGCACGAATCTTCCCGAGCGGAAGTATGGCTCCGTCAGCTATACTTATTCCACGGTCGGGGATAATCTTGTTAATATCTACGTCCTGAATTACTCCAAGACCCTTACAGTAAGGACAATATCCTTCCGGGGAATTGAATGAGAAACTGTGCGGAGCAGGTTCCTGCAACGACACTCCGCTCTGAGGGTCAATAAGATGCTTGGAATAATGATGAATCTCAGCGCTCTCCATATCCCAGACAGACACGTTTCCTTTTCCCATCTGCAAGGCGGTCCCGACAGAGTTGCGAATCCTGGACAAATCCCCTTCAGCGGGTTTCATCTTATCTATTACAAGTTCTATGAAATGAGCTTTATAGCGATCCAGCGACTCCACATCATTCAGATCAAGTATTTGGGAATCCACCCTCACTTGAGTATATCCTTTTCTTCGCAGACTCTCGAAGAGTTCACGATAATGTCCCTTGCGACCTCTTACCAGTGGAGCAAGCAGCACACATTTGCGCCCCCGATATTTATCCATTATCAAATCCACAATCTGTGAATCTGTATACCGCACCATTTCCTCTCCCGTAACGGGCGAATAGGCGACAGAAGCCTTGGCATAAAGCAGACGCAGGAAATCAGAAATCTCCGTAATGGTACCGACAGTAGAACGAGGGTTGGAGCCGGTGGATTTCTGCTCTATGGCAATGATTGGGCTCAGCCCTTCTATACTTTCCACCGCCGGTTTTTCCAACACGCCTATAAATTGCTTGGCATAAGGGGAAAGCGTATTGAGATAACGCCTCTGCCCTTCCGCATAGATGGTATCAAAGGCAAGCGATGATTTACCGGAACCGCTAAGCCCGGTAATCACCGTGAATTTTCCGCGAGGAATGTCCACGTCGACATTTTTCAGATTGTGGACATTGGCCCCTCTTATGGAGATAAAATCAAGTGGTTCAGTTGGAGTCATTACTTTTGGAACACGCGCACATAATCTACTTCCAAAGCGCAAGGAAGACAGGATTCATCCACCCCTTGAGCACCGCCCCAGCTTCCGCCCCACGCAAGGTTCAGAATGACATAAAACGGATTGTCAAAAGGCCAATAATCATATCCCTTCTTGTTGTTCTTATATGTAAGAATCGCTTTGTTATCCTGGTAGAATGTAATCTCATCTGCGGTCCACTCCATAGCATAGACATGGAATTCGCTCTGCGCAGTGGAAATATAACGTTCGGCGTGCTCAACGGAAGTTCCGCCATTGTTATATCTGGTGCAATGGATAGTCGAACTGCAGTAGGAAGCATTGTAACCTACTTCCTCCATTATATCCAGTTCTCCGTCTTCGGGCCACGACTTGTAGTTCGACGGCATCATCCAGAAGGCGGGCCAAGTTCCTCTTCCTGCAGGCAGTCTGAGACTTGCTTCTATCCATCCGTAAGTCCAACTTTTGCGCGTGTTAAGCCGGCAGGAACGCACCTTGCCGTCTATCTTTTTAGCGTAAATCTTCAGTACGCCGTCGCGTACGTCGGCTATATTCTCACCTTTGTAAGAGCCGGCCACATAATCCTGAAGTTCATTGTTCCCCCAGCCTGAAGAACCTGTCTGGTACTTCCAGTCAGAAGTATTAGGAAGTCCCTCATAATCAAATTCGTCGTGCCATACCAAGGTATAGCCTTCAGGGACGCTGATATCAGAATCAACATCTGTCTTTGCCTGTCCGGCCTGTACTACAGGCACACTGGCGTAAGTATTGTTACACTTTATGATAATCTCCCCCGTCCGTTCAGAATAGTCTGAATTTTTCTTTATTTTGGCTGTAATCGTACCTTCCGTCCCAAATACATATGGAGGCTCTATGTTGGTAATCCACTTGGTATCAGTATATATAGCGAACTCATCCGACGCCAGGACATTGAACTCCACCACCCCTCCCTCCGGTTGAACTTCCAGAGTGACAGGGTAGAAAGCGATGCTGTCTTGCGAAGAAGATTCAGAATAGCTGACAGTACAAGATGACAGCAACAATATAACTATAGAAAGAATTATCAAAGTCATAAATACAAAAAAAGCAGGTGAAGCTGGCAATCCCTTTCCAGTTCCACCTGCAAAATTAAACAAAACTACTTGTAATATTGGATACTGATATCCTTTATTTTAATGACAGTCTCTGCAGAGACGCCACCAAAATCGAAAATAAGACACGCACCGTCATTATCTGCTCCGTTGATTCCTGTAGCATGGAATACTCGAGGCTCTCCGGCCTTGACCTTGATATTGACAGCCGGATCAACTTCCCAGAACTGTCCGTTATCGGTGCGGTTGGTTAGTTTGGCGTAGAATCCAGGATGATCCGTATTGGACTCTACGGTAAAGGTTATGGCATACTGCTTTCCGGCCTCTGTCGCCAGATCCGACTGGAGGAAGAATTGTGCCTGCCAACGATCAGGAGCGGCCACATTATAGCTGATGGTATATACGCCGCCGTCTGAAGTATAGCTCCACTGATCAGATACAGTCCAACCTGGAGCATAATATGTCTTGCTCACTTCCACATTAGATGCGGCCCAAAGGTTTGCAGGGGTAGTGAGGTCAAATACGAAATCCTTATCATAATTGTCTACATAACCTGCGTCAGGATCTACCGGATCAGGGTCAGGTTCAGGATCGCGCTCCGGAACATCCTTGGTACCGTCATCATTGGCATTATCCTTAAGAACTATGTTGCCGACTGTAATTTCAGAATTCTCAGGACATCCTCCGAAGTCAAATACCATCTTGACATTAGGAATATCTTCCTTCACCGCCTGTTTCGGCCACCAGAAAACATAAGGTTCTCCTGCCTTGACTTCCACTCTCTGAATGAACAGATAGTTGTCATCGCTGTCACCTGCAGTAAGCTTGAACGTAACTCCCGGAAGATCCGTTGAAGAACAGATTACACAAGAGAAATCGTATGTGGTTCCGGCTGCGAGAGTAATCTTATGTCCTTCAGTAGGAAGGATGAAGAACTGCGCCTGCCACTGCTGTTCTGTAGCCTGCTCATAAGTCATCGAATAAGTATTGCCCACCTGAACGACCTTAGGGTTATCAACCGGAGTCCAAGAAGAAGTGATTGCCGTATATTGGCTATACTCATGATGTCCATCAATATCCACATCTTTCCAGAGATTGAATTCACTGTCATAAACAAAGCCTCCGGTAAGTTCTTTGCCGCCTTTGTCTTTCTCGATAACGACTTCTTTCTCAGAATAATCAAGAGACTGTCCCTTACTGTTGCTTACAAAAAGACGAACCCTGTAAGTTCCTTTCTGATAGAAGATTTTTTTGAAGTTGTCACCTGTGCCGGCGAAAACGAATTCGCCGGTCTCATTAGTATGCCATATAGGCATAAGTCCCGTTACAGTGGAAGGAAGAGTAAAAGTCGCCTCGTTAGTTTCCGCATTGACGGAGACAGTAAAATCTATATTCGCAGCAGAAGGGAGATCAGACGACGGATCGGTCTTTTCCTTATCCTTTCCGCAAGAAGCCAATGCCACTAAGGCAATACTTAAAAGAACAAGAAATTTTTTCATTTTGTGTTATTATTTATGTTAATATTCATTCTGTTTGAGCGTGCCCTGTGCCGCATCTATTTCAGATGACGGAATAGGAAGATACTTTTTGGATGTGCTCCAAGCGACTGTTCTGTATCCATAACTGTCAGGAACCAGGACAGCAGAAGCCAAATCCCAACGAATAAGATCCCAGTAACGTTTACCTTCACCCACGAACTCAAGAGCGCGTTCCTTCTGTATGTTTTCAAGGGTAAGGCTCAATTCATCCGTAAGTCCCGCTCTCTTATGTACTTTATTAAGCCAAAGAGCGGCATCCGCGGCATCCGTTCCGGTATAAAGAGCAAGTTCCGCAGCATAAAGAAGAGCCTCGGAATAACGATAGAGTCTTAGATTATTGCCAAAACGCATATCCGGTGCGCCATCACCATTGGCCTCATCGGCAGCGGATCCCTGGTATTTCTCCAGAAAATACCCCGTATCCTGATAACGCTTCTCGTATTCATAGGAGCTTACGTCAAAACAAGTTGCCTTGCGACGCACATCCGCAGCTGCGAACAAGTCGTAAGTTTCCTTTCTTACAGGACAGAATCCCCACCCGGCAGCATGGTTTTCCGCATTCGACTTAAGATTATAAGCCCCGATTAGACGAGGAAGGATGGTTCCGCCGGCAGCAAGCACGTTGTCATAAGAGCGGACTTGCCCATCAGTCTTATATCCTACTTCCCATATGGATTCGCAGCACCATTCGCCATCGAGAGTGAAAAGTTTGGAGTAATCATACAGGTCGTAATCTCCCGAAGCTATCACCTCCTTAAGGTAACTGAGTGCCTGAGCATACTTTTCAGTATCCTTTTGATAAAGGACCACCTCGGCATAAAGCATAGCCATTACAGCCTTGGTCGCATAGCCCACTTCCGCATCCGGGCGCTTCATAGGAAGCACATCAAGTTGCGCGCATCTGTCGAGATCCTCGATAATGAAAGCGTAAATCTCATCTGCCGTATACTGCTTGCCGATGAAAGGGCTTTCAAGATTTTTGTCATAGTACACGACATTGCCCCAGAATTTCCAAAGCCATGTATAATAATATGCTCTAAGCAGATAGGCCTGCGCGAGGAAAGGTTTTGAACCTTCCTCATCCAGATTTCCGGCATTTTTTGTCCACGTGACATAAGTCAAGACATCATTACATCTCTTCACACCGGAATACGCATCTGTCCAGATGGATGACATGCAGTTCTTGGCATCGGCGCTGTAATTCATCATGTCATGCCAATATTTATTGTCAGTGGCATCTGCGCCGCCCACCCATATCTGGTCAGCCATTATATCGCTCATCAAAAGAACAGGATTATATTGGCTCATAGACCAATCCGTCCAATGCAAAGGGCAATATGCCGACACCATAGCCTCCTGAAGGTGAGGAAGTGTGGTATAATAATCCTCTATAGGGTCCTGTGTAGGATTGTCCACGGTAAGGAATTTATCTCCGCAAGAAGAGAACAAAACCGTCGTGAGAGCAATCAAAAAATATTTCTTGGCATTCATAATTCTATCCCCTCCTTTTAAAATTTAACATTGACACCTACCGTGAAGGTTCTGGCCTGCGGATATACGCCGTAATCTATGCCAAGCGAGGTGCCGCCGGAAGATATTTCAGGGTCGAAACCGTGGTACTTCGTGAGCGTCAGCAGATTTTCTGCAGCCACATACACCCTCAGGCTAGATATGAGAATTTTTCCTGTAAGCTTTTCAGGCAAAGTATAACCCAGCTGTATATTCTTGATACGGCAATATGAAGCGTCATACACATACAGATCCGAAGATACCCAATTGACACTGTCCCCTATCACAAAGCGAGGATACTTATTGGATGTCCCGGCTCCGGTCCAGCGGTTAAGCATATAGCTTGGAAGATTGACGCTCTTGATATCGGTACGTCTGGTACAGTCAAACACCTGATTGCCCTGTGTCCCCTGGACAAGCATAGAGAAATCGAATCCCTTGTAGCCTGCCTGAAGAGTAAGACCATAAGTGAAGTCCGGAGTACCCTTCCCTATATAGGTACGGTCAGCATCCGTTATCTTACCGTCGCCGTCGACATCTACAAATTTTACGTCACCAGGCTTGGCCTTAGGCTGAATCTTGTATGCCTGTATCTCCTCCTCGCTCTGGAAAATGCCGTCTGTCTTCAAACCATAGAAGAACGGGAATGGATATCCGTTTTCTGCACGTGAAATGGTGCCTGTCCCCTGGAATGAATCATAATTGGCATACCCGGTATCGTTACCATACTCTATAAGTTCGTTTTTCAAGTAACTCGCATTAGCTCTGACGGCGAAATTGAAATCTCCGAATGCTTTCTTATAACCCAGTTCCAGCTCAACACCTCTATTGGACATGATTCCGACATTTCCCATAGGCTTGCTCTCTCCCACATATGAAGGGATTGCCTGAGTCATGAGCATTCCGTCAGTAACCTTATTATAATAGTCCAATGTAAGCGTAAGGGCATTCTTAAAAAAGCCCAGATCTATACCGAGGTCCGTCTGAATGGATGTTTCCCATTTCAAGTCAGGATTTGCAAGACCACCGGCCTTAGTACCGATGATCTCGCTTTCTCCCTTTCCGATAATAACATTATTGTTGCCTTCCGTGAGAACGGTATAAGCGAAATTGCCTATATTCTCATTACCGTTTTTACCCCAGGAGGCACGAAGTTTTGCATTACTGAGTTCAGGTATGACTCCTTGCATGAAATTTTCCTTATAAAGATTCCAGCCAAGTGAAATTGACGGGAAAAGTGCCCAGTGATTATTGGAACCGAACCTTGAAGAACCGTCGCGGCGCAATGTGGCTTCAGCCATATAACGCTCTGCATAGTTATAACTTACGCGACCGAAGTAAGACGCCAGACGGGCCTGTGCGTTAGGCGCTGCCCAACCATTTCTGTCGCCGTCCGCCTGAAGACCATCCGTATTGTCCACATATGGTTTGTTCAAGTTCTTGAGATATTTTGAATAAGCTCCTACATAAGAACCGCTGGAAGCTTTGGCTGATTGGCCCAGAAGAACGGAAATCGAATGCTCGCCAAATGTCTTCTGATAACTGAGCGTGTTTTCTACCTGCCAAACAAGACCTTTATTCTGCTGAGATGTAGCGGAGGACTCGACAGCCTTCTGAGAAGAACTTAGATAATATTGCGGAGTATAACTGTCTGACCCCCAAAACGAAAGGTCCGTCCCAAATGAGCTTCTGAACTTCAGGTCCTGCATAATCTGCAATTCTGTGCTGAAATTGCTGACTACTTTATGACTCCAGCCCTTGCTTCCCGGAAGAGAAAGTGAAGCGACAGGATTGACCATCTCGTTATAAGAGCCGCCCGGAATCATGAACATCTTCCCGTTTTTGCCGTAAAGCATAAGTTGCGCGCCATAAGTGGAAATCTGCGTAGCGGCCTCTTCGTCCGTACAATATACATTCAGAATAGGAGAAAGCGCTATAGCCGATCCAAGAGGAGAACCCCAGGTGGAATTCGTCTCTATTCCCGTAGAATTGATATTGGCATAGGCAATATTGCTTGTAAGGTCCAACTTGTTAAAGAAAGCCCGGTCAGCACTTTTATCAAAAACATGATAGGTATTGTTACTGCGTATAGACAGGCGATCATAATTCGAGCGGCCATAATTTCCACCGACAATACCTTCCTGATCCACATAAGAAAGTGACAGATAATAACTTACTTTATCACTCGCGCCCGATATGCTTACCTCGTGAGAAAGTTGCGGAGCATTATAATTGAACACTTCGCTCTGCCAGTCCGTCCCCTGTCCATAAGCTGAAGGGTTAGAATATATAGGAGCGCTTCCTGCATTCATAAGTCCCTCATTCACCATCATGGCATACTGGGAAGCGTTAAGAACATCGAGTTTTTTCCATGGGCTGGCCAATCCATAAGAGAAAGAATAGCTGATCCTGGCATCTCCCTTCTCCCCTTGCCTGGTGGTTACCAGGATCACGCCGTTAGCCGCACGAGCACCGTACACTGCTCCAGAAGCGGCATCCTTGAGAACTTCGATACTGGCGATATCAGACGGGTTGATATAATCAATACCACCTTCAATCGGCATACCGTCAACTATATAAAGAGGGTCCGAATTATTGATTGTACCAGTTCCGCGTACGCGTATTCTGGAAGCGGCGCCCGGCTGACCTGAAGACGACGTCACATTCACTCCGGCGGCAAGTCCCTTGAGTGCATTGTCCACTCTGATCGGCGCCGCTTTACCGAGATCCTCTGAGGACACCTTAGCTATGGATGCAGTAACGACGCTCTTCTTTTGAACACCATAACCTACAACTACGGCATCTTCCAAGAAAAGGGCATCTTCTTCAAGAATGACCACAGAAGCTTTCGACACCTCCACTACTACGGTCTTGTATCCCAAAAGAGAGATTTCAATTCTCTGATCGGGAGCGATAGTGTCAAGCGACCATAAACCGTCCAAATCTGTCAGAGTACCTTTCGATGTTCCCTCCACCACAACTGCAGCACCCACTACCGGTACTCCGCCATCGTCTTTGACAAGGCCGGAGAAACTTTGAGCAAAAGAACTTGTCTGAGAAAAAGCGACAAGCAGAATGGTTAGAAAAATAGACCTATAAAAATGTTTTTCCATTTTTCAGTCAGTTAGCGTTAAATAATTTAATTATGTGCAGGTGCAAAATTAATAAATTGAACAACCCGCGATTCGGTACAAAATTTCGACAAAATAAAAAAGTAGACATTTAAAAAGTTAAATGCCTACTTATCAGATATTTGAACGCTTAAAAAAGTGGACTATTTGTGAAGTCCTATCCTCATCACCTGCTCATCAAAAGGGGTATTTTGGTCTATTGCACAGAACTTCATCTGCGTTTTGTAGTTATAAATCGTGTTGACGGAATACCTCAGAAGAGAAGCGATATGAGTCGACTTGTTCACGCCGAAACGGATAAGCGCATAAATCCGGAGTTCCGTATTAAGAATCTCTCCGCTTTTCAGCGTGATTCTTTTCTCCGGCAACAGAAGAGCATTGAATTCTTTCACGAAGTCAGGATAAAGTTGAAGAACTGCGGTATCAAAAGAATTATAAAAATTCTTAAGTTCCGTTTCCATTTGAGAACGGCTGATAAACGGGCGCAATTTATCCAGATATGCGGAACTCGTGGAAAGAGAAAGCGCGAGGAACTCCTGCGTTGATTCCTTGGCATCATAAAGAGCCGCCACCGCCTTCTTCAGCTTATTATGGTTATATGTGTGCAGAATCACAAATATAAGAAGACACAAAGAGATGACTATCAAAATTATAAAGCCTATCTTCACTGACTTTTCAGAAGCATCGCGTTCGGAAGTGTAAGCCTGCTCTATAGCAGGAAGAGAACGCACAATCTGCATCAGACGAAGATTTGAATTATAATACACAGCATCTTCCAGAGCCTTCTGAGTATACGCAAAAGCCCTGTCCACCTGAATCTTCTTCCCTATCAGGTTAAGAGCTATGCTGTACAAAGAGGCATTGTCCATCACTGCGCTGTATATGTCAGCTTTAGCGGATTCACTATACCAATGTATGAGAGCGACATAGTCTTCCTCCTTATCGGCCAACACGCCAAGATAATACGCGGCCATAGCATATTCATGGGAAGAGGTGCTATATCCATATACAATCCGCTGCGCCGCATTTTTGGCTTCATCGAACTGTTGGGTTCCCATATGCTCCAAAAGAAGCATATATTCATATTCGAAAGTGTCTTTCTTACACAACTCCAGATATTTTTTCCTATAATAACTAGCCTGATTAAGCATCCCGACCTTAGGACGCCCATTGCCGAACATATAGTCATTACAGAAACGTTGCCTGAGATCGTACCAGAGCAAAAGCGCTTCTTTGGAAAAGGACAATGTATCCAAAGTGGAAAAAATAGTTTCACTTTCCTTATAGTATCCCCCGACACAGTAAATGGCAGCCTTACGAAGTCGGCATTGATTGTAAAGGTCCTTATTTTTCAGCGCCAACGCAGTTTCTTCCTGAATATCCAAAGTCTGCAGACATTTGTCAAACTGAAAAGAATAATACTCATCATAAAGCTTAGTACATAATTCATAGCGCCGGGCCGGATCATTAATACCATTCAGCTCCAATTCCATCCTCTGGAGACGATTCTCCTTCATATAGAAATAGTTCTGACTCTCGGCTATCACTTTATCAAGCCGGCCCAGATCTTCCTTAAGGTCATAAGAGTGCGCACTGCCAACCATGCACAGAAGCGTCAAAACACACACTACCAACCCCTTATCTGCGAATCTATCCATTTCAATCTCTTATTATAATTTTCAAGAAGCCAATCAACTTCCGCCTCATATGAACCGGTAACTTTGGCATTAGGCCAAACATATATGGATAAAATGGGCCAGCGTTGAAAATTTCTGCCCGGAGCCTCCCCCAGCAAAGAGACCTGCTCTTCAATATACTGTGGAATACTCTGCAGCAACGGATAAACTTCCTGCCAGCGGGCCTTCACTTCGGAAGTGAAAGCCGCGTCCATAAACAATCTGTAATACCATCCGTGGTAACGTCCTATCGCGCCCTGGTCCTTTACCCACCAGCCTTTCCACGTAGGAAGACCGTCTCCGTAATAATTACAATTGCCCAGTGTTATGTCGAAATCCCAGACGTGATACATTTCCAATTTTCCGCCCAAGGGTAATGTAAGGAAGGAACTCTTACGCAGGTTTCCGTCTACATTCTTCGTCAATTCCTGAATGATGAAATTGTTTATGAACGAGCGCTTGTCTATATATTTGTCATACACACTGTCAAAATCCTTATTCCACAGCGCGTCTTCGAAAGATTTGAAGAATTCCTTCGCGTAGCTTATCTGCTCCTGTGTGGGCTCATCAGGGTCAGAAAACATTAAAGGAGCCCCATGCTGCGTGGTCCAGCAGACAGTCTCATCCTGGGACTGATCGATTTCAAAAAGGATATCTCCCGCATCCACATCGATATTAACCCTTTCCTTGGACACCTTCTTATGCTCGGAAAACAAATAGACCCCATCATAATGTCCGTTCAAATAAACTTCTACCGGATACATCTTCGGCGTCCAGCTGAAAGAAAGCCTACGGGATATCTCCATAGCCACGAGGTTACGAAGCAGAGATTTGTCACAATAATTGGCCAGCAGGCACCACTCCTTATCGTTCGACATATCGAAAAGACGGTGTTTTTCGGCGAGTTTGATCTTATACGACTTCTTCGGCATACCCCAAGTGGAATTGCCGCGGCCGCGTATCTGCATTACAGACTCGAATTCCGTTTCGTCCCAGAACAGACGCGACGGATTTTTAATCGTGACGGTTCCGGTCTTGTAGTCCTGCTTGCTTGTTATCTCGCCACCATCTGACGTGGTAAGATATACGACAGGTATCTGCACGCAGGCTTTCTTTATGACCAGATGATTCCCGTTACTTATCCTTATATGTAAAGATTTGTCCGTTGAAAAATAAAGATAAAACGGTATGGCTTCACTGTCCGCAAGTGCTTCATTCCTGTATATGCCCGTACTTACTCCTCCGACCATCCAGCATCCGTCTGCTCCTACTGCGACCACTTGAGCGGAAGAGACCATCTCTCTTTCCACCACAATGTTGTTCAAGGACATGACTATCGTCTCACCTTCTGAAGTAACCACCACGAGAGCAGTATCTTCCAGAAGAGCATCCGAATACTTTTGAGCTGATCTGTAGAAATCATACATGCGGGAATACCCGTCCGGCTGTTCTACATCTCTCTGAGACAGGTTATCCTTTTTACACGAGAACAACAGGAAAATGCTCCCGACAAGCAAGGCTAACCGCCCTATTTTAAGATTCATAAATTGGTTATTGTTTTAAAAAATCTTCTATGTGGATGAATTTTATCCCTATCTTTTCACTTCCTCCGTCTTTAACGGGGTTATCCCCTATCATAACACAATCCTGTGCCCGCGCTCCGATTATTTCAAGAGCTGTACGGAATACGCAAGAAGAAGGTTTATATCCACCGAGAGAAGGCGAATCAAGGAAAAAACTGAAATATGATTCGTCAATCCCTATGGCATGTAATTTTTCTTTGATGCATCCATAGTCAGAGAGAATCAACATCCTGTCCCCTTCTTTTTTTATTTTTTCCAGACGGGCCTTAATCCCCGGCCTTAAGGCACAATGGCGGTGAATCTGAGAGACCATGCTTGGCATATACCATTGCTCATACCATAGGCGGGCCTTTTCCTTACTGCACCCGGCGTGCATGGCGATATGCTCGTAAAGCGTGCCATAATCTACGGTTCCCGTGTCCTGCAGACAGAGTTCTTCCCTGCTCTTTTTCTCGGCAATAAACATCCGCAACGGCCGGAAATCACGAATGGCCCTCAACACCATCCACTTCTTAAGTCCCTTCTTATCGTAAAGGGTACCGTCAAGATCAAAGATATAAACCACGGCTTCTAACTGCGGATTCCGCCAAATTTATCCGTTAATATCGCACTTACCTCCTCTATACGGCGGTCGAGTTCCTCGCGGGTGGTAGCCTCACATATAAAACGCAGGTAAGGCTCCGTGTTTGAAGGGCGTATATTGAACCACCATGTAGGATATTCAAGCCTGAAGCCGTCGAAGTCCATGAATTTCTGCGGTTCTCCCTCGCTTTCGCGAAAATGCTCGCACACAGCCTTCATAGCCCCAGCCTTGTCTTCAAGACGGAAATTGATCTCCCCGGAATTTTGATATCTGGCTATACGGCCAATCTGTTCACTGAGCGTCACGCCCTTCTTCTTCAAAGCCGAGACTATGCGAAGCACTATAAGGGAGGACAGAAGTCCGCTGTCCGAATAGAAGAAATCCTTAAAGTAATAGTGTCCTGCCAATTCACCTCCCCAAAGGCCGTCTATCTCGCGAAGTTTAGGAGCGGCGAAAGCACGGCCTACCCTCCACGTATGTACATCTGCCCCATAAGCGCCAAGATATTCCGCAACAGCCTTGGAACTTCTTATCTCCTGAAGCACAACTGGATTCTTAGCACCTCTCTCGTCGCAGAAATAAAGAGCCATAAGCGCTATCACCAGATCCGGAGCCACGAATTGGCCTTTTTCATCGACGAACATCACGCGATCAGCATCTCCGTCATAGATTACACCTATATCCGCACCCGCCTTTTTTACGGCATTCTTAAGAGGCTCTACATTCTTGGCCACCAACGGATTAGGCTCATGGTTAGGGAAGCGCCCGTCAATCTCGTCAAAAAGATACTGCGGACCCTCTCCGAAAACCTCCTTGGCAAAAAGATTCGCCATACCGTTAGACAGGTCAAAGACTATATTCAAATTAGAGTAATCACCCTTGAATTTAAGCATGAAGTCAAGATAATCCTTATGAATGTCAAAAGGATGAACTTCTCCCCTTACTGCAGAAACCGGAGCAGGACGATTCTCGTCTATCCATTCCTTTATCTGACCAAGCCCGCTGTCATAGCCCACAGGAAGAGCCTGACTGCGAGACACTTTCATACCGTTATACTTGGCTGCATTATGTGAAGCCGTAATCTGGACAGAGGCATCGAAGCCATAATTGGCCGTAGCGAAATAAACCATAGGGGTACTGGTGAGGCCCAGATCGTAGACATCTGCTCCGGCATCACAAATCCCTTGCAGAAGTGCGTCGTGAATCTCCGGAGAAGAAACGCGGCAGTCCCTGCCCACCGCTATCTTAGCTGTTTTAAGAAGTTCAGGCAGAAAATAACCTACCTTATATGCAGTATTCTTATCGAAATCTTCTCCGTATATTCCACGGATATCATAAGCGTGAAATGCTCCCATAGTTGTAATTATTTGATTATAGTTTTATATTGTGTCCTGACTTTACCCTTGGCAATATTCTGGAGTTTTCCCTGTATCATTTTCCGACGGATAGGCGCTATGAGGTCCGTGAAAAGATGTCCGTCCAGGTGGCTCATCTCGTGCTGCACCATGCGGCAGTCAAATTTATCGAATTCCTCCACCTTTTTCTCGAAATTTTCGTCATAATACTCCACTTTAATAGATTTCGGCCGTGTGACATCATAATAAAGGTTAGGTACGCTTAGACAGCCTTCCTGATAATCGCACATCTGCTGCGATTCCTGCAGAATTACCGGATTAATCATAACCCTTCTGAAACCTCTCAAATAAGGCATATCTTCTGAAAGTCCGTCTCCATCCACCACAAGCACTCTGGTGGACACCCCTATCTGAGGAGCGGCAAGTCCGCAACCGTCAGCCACTTTCAGCGTATCCCACAAATCATTTATCAGAGACGTCAGCGTCTCCTTGTCATTAAGATCAGCCTCCGTGGCCACCTTACGCAGCACCTCGCTGCCATATAAATAAATAGGTCTTATCATTTTCTTTTATCCAAATAGCTCTGCAATATAATGGCAGCGCTTATCTTATCAACTTCCTCTTTGTCTCTTCTTCGCGAGTACTTCATCCCACCGTCTATCATGGCCTTATGCGCCAAAACGGAAGTAAACCTTTCATCTTCAAGCGTTATGGGCACCTGAGGAAAAGCCTTCTGGAGTTTTCCGATAAAGGAATCGACCTGCGGAGCCGTCTGGGCTGGAGCCCCGTTCAAATTAAGCGGATAACCCACCACAAAACGGACAATATGCTCTCCAGCATCCTCGTATTTTTTAAGATAATCTATTATCTTTGCAGACGATAGCGTATCCAGGGCAGAAGCAAAAATCTGAAGAGGATCACTGACAGAAAGTCCCGTCCGTGCACTCCCGAAGTCTATACCTATAATTCTGTCCATAAATATGCTGCAAATTTAGTAAAAGTATGAAAAGTAAAAAAGAGGAGCACAAGCTATATAGACTGTCTTTGGTCGAAGACGCGACACACGAAAAAATCTACGCCATCAGATTCAGTAAACTGAGTTTTTTCTCTCTGCTCACCCTTTTCATATGCGTGCTCATCGGCGGAATATATTCACTTCTGGTGTTTACCCCCCTGCATTACTCCATTCCGGGCTATCCGGATGCCAATTTCCGCAGCCAGGCCCTTTATAACGCAGTGAAAATCGACTCCCTTGAGAGCGCCATGATACGCTGGGAACTCTATGCCGCCAATATCAACCGCACACTCAGCGGAGAACAGAATCTAAGCTTGGAAGAAGTCACAAACAACTCACACGTCATACCTTACCTGGAGCAGAAAAGTGCCCAGTATCTTCAGCAGCAGGACTCCATTCTCCGGGCCAAGGTCAAAGAAGAGGAACAGTTCGGACTCTCCTCCGGGGCCAGACGCGACCTACCAATCGAAGGAGTACATTTCTTCAATCCTCTGGTAGGAGTCATCTCCAACGGTTTCGATATGTCCACACATCCTGCGGTAGACATTACGGCGCCTGCCAACAGCGTCGTAAAAGCATGTCTGGACGGGACCGTAATATATTCAGGCTGGAGCAACGAATACGGATATACCATCTCCATTCAACATAGCGGAGATATCGTTTCCACATATAAACACAACCGCAGCCTGCTAAAAAAGCAAGGAGACAAAGTCAAAGCCGGCACCCCTATCGCATACGTGGGAAATACAGGCAGCACCTCCAACGGAGACCATCTTCATTTCGAGTTGTGGTATAAAGGCTCCGCCGTCAACCCTACCTTATATATTTCATTCTGATGAACAAAAGGAAAGTAGCCATTCTAGGCTCCACCGGCTCTATAGGCACACAGACACTTGACGTAATTCGCAGACATCGTGATCTGTTCGATGTGCAGCTTCTAAGCGCGAACAAAAACATAGACCTGCTGACTTCACAGGCTATGGAATTTGACGCCGCCAATGTCGTAATATGCGATGAGAGTCTCTATCCAGAATTGTCCGAAAGGTTAAAAAATACTGACTGCAAGGTCTTTACCGGGACAGACAGTCTTTGTGCACTTGCAGCCGCTTCCAATGTGGATATAGTAGTAGGCGCCATGGTTGGATTCAGCGGGCTGAAACCAACCCTCGCCGCTCTGGAAGCCGGAAAGATTGTAGCCCTCGCAAATAAAGAGACACTTGTGGCCGCAGGAAGCATAGTGATGCACACGATGCACAAACACGGTGCGGTAATCCTGCCTGTAGACAGCGAGCATTCCGCCATATTTCAATGTCTTCTCGCCGCCCAAGGCAACGAACTCAAGAAAGTACACCTGACAGCTTCCGGAGGACCTTTCCGCACTTGGGATAAGGACCGGATCAGCAAAGCCAAGGCAAGCGATGCGCTCAAGCATCCCAATTGGAATATGGGAGCGAAAGTCACCATAGACTCCGCCACCATGATGAATAAAGGTTTTGAAATGATTGAGGCCTGTCATCTTTTTGACTTGACCCCAGACATGGTGAATATCGTTGTACATCCGGAGTCAATAATACACTCTATGGTAGAATTCGAAGACGGGGCTGTGATAGCTCAACTCGGATGTCCCGACATGCGCGAGCCTATAGGATTGGCATTAAGCTTTCCTGCCCGTCTGGACATAGGCAATCAAAAACTTGATTTCGCCAAATTGGGCAGTCTTCATTTCGAGGCACCGGACAAAGACAGATTCCCTAATCTCAGCCTGGCCAAAGCGGCATTTCTCAAGGGAGGGAATATTCCATGCGTGCTGAATGCCGCTAACGAAGTGGCAGTCAAAGCGTTTTTGGAAAACAGAATAAGCTTTTACGGGATCACCGATTTAATCGAAAGATGTCTCGCTGGTGCAGACTTTGTAGTCAATCCGACTCTTGAAGATATTTTCTTCACACATAATCAAACTATTAAAAAAGCACAGGAACTTATTTAAATGGTAGTTCTTTTTAAAATCATACAGGTTATCCTGGCTCTGTCTCTGCTTATAATCGTGCACGAGTTCGGACATTTCCTGTTCGCCAGACTGTTTCACATCAGAGTAGAGAAATTTTATCTGTTTTTCGATGTAGGTGGAAAGGCGCTGCTGAAATTCAAAAAAGGAGACACCGAATTCGGAATAGGCTGGCTGCCGTTCGGCGGATACTGCAAAATCGCAGGCATGATAGACGAATCCATGGATTTGGAAAGTATCAAGAAGGAGCCTCAAAGCTGGGAATTCAGGACACACCCCGCCTGGCAAAGACTTTTCGTGATGGCCGGCGGAGTACTTTTCAATTTCATATTTGCCATTATAACGTATAGCGTTATCTGCGGCATCTGGGGGACAGCCTACATTCCTAATCAGGGCGCTCAAATATATCCGAACGAATTGGCCCGGGATATGGGATTTCTCCCGGGAGACAAGATTTTGAGCATGGACGATTATGTGCCGCAGGATTTCTCTTCCCTGCAGGCAGAACTCATAAGACGTGAGGCCAAATGCGTAAAGGTGCTGCGCGGGAACGACACGACCTCCATATATATGGATCTGTCCAGGACTGCTGAATGCCTGGCATCACCTATGATGTTTGACCTGGCACTGCCTTTTGTGGTAGATTCCGTCGCTTCGCCAGCCAATAGAGACGCTCTTCACAAAGGAGACCGCATTATCAGCATTGAGGGACAGGACGCCCGTTTCTTCCAGGACGGACTCGCTCTTTTAAGAAAAAATGCGGGAAAAGACGTCACTGTGCAGCTACAACGGGAAGGGTCACCTGAAGATGTTACCCTCCAAGTAGACACATCGGGAAGAATTGGCGTATATATCGTTCCGGTCCACGTTGAGAGGAAACAATATGGCGTAGGAGGAAGCATAGCACAAGGATTCAAGAAAACAGGCGATACGATAGGCGGATATCTGAAGGATCTGAAACTTGTGGCGACACCTTCTACCGGCGCCTACAAGTCAGTAGGCAGTTTCATCGCCATAGGCCAAGTATTTCCAAACACTTGGGACTGGTACCAGTTTCTGTCCATTATCGCGCTGCTTTCCATCATGCTGGGCGTAATGAACCTGATTCCTATTCCGGGGCTTGACGGAGGACACATAGTATTCACCCTTTATGAGATGATCAGTGGCAAGAAACCTTCCGACAAATTCCTGATAGTTATGCAGATGATAGGGATGATTCTTCTCATGCTGCTTATGTTCCTGGCTTTTGGCAACGATATCTCAAGACTTTTACATTGATATGAAAAAAACTCTTATTACTCTGCTGTCAGCACTGCTCGTTTTTACCGGGTGCAAAAATACAGGTACCATCCTCCCTTCCATAAGCGGCAAGGCGGGAGAAGTGCTTCTCGTTATAGAAAAGCAAGATCTTGACGGGGCTCTTGGGAACACGCTCAGGGAAAGTCTTGAGGCAGAATATCCATACCTGCCCCTGGTGGAACCCACCTACACTCTGATAAATGTGACTCATTCCTCCTTTATAGAAATGTTCCACGTGCACAGAAACATCATCTTTTTTGACATCAATCCTCAGGTTCAGAATCCCGGGGTAACATTTGTCAGGGACAAATGGGCTGCTCCGCAGATCGTCATTAATATCGCCGCCCACACCTCTGAAGATGCCATAGCTCTATATAAGGCCAATGAAAAAAAAATCATAGCCGCCATAGAACAGGCTGAACGTGACAGGATAGTGCGCAATTCCTTCAAATATGAAAACGCCGAAGTATCAGCCAAGGTAACGCCAATATTCGGCGGATCCGTACACGTACCTTCCGGATACAAACTCAGAAAAATCACAAATGATTTCGCATGGATAGAATATAGCACAAGAGAATACAGTGAAGGCATATTCCTGTACAGATATCCGGCTGGTAAAAACGCACTTGAGACCGGCACCATTATATCTCAAAGGGATAAAGCCCTTAAAGAGAATGTTCCAGGCCCGGACGAAGGCTCATATATGAAAACTGCGTCGTACTGGACGCCTACCACGGAATATATCAAATACCGGGGAAGGGAATTTGCCCAGACCTATGGCCAATGGGATCTCGAAGGCGCCTTTATGGGCGGACCGTTCGTAGACCACAGCTTCTACTCCCCGGACGGAAAGGAAGTAATCGTGGCTGAAGCCTGGGTATACGCCCCCAAAAAGAACAAAAGACAGCTGTTCAGAAAAGCCGAATCTATTCTTTACACATGGACTTGGGAAAAAGAAGCAGAAAGAAAATAATAATTTTGGAGAATCAAAATTAATACGTATATTTGCAATCCTTTTGGTCGGTTCGTATAACGGCTAGTACTCAAGATTTTCATTCTTGCAATAGGAGTTCGATTCTCCTACCGACTACGAAAAAATAAAAAAGTAATAATATGGCAAATACAGCTTCAGCAGACAAGGCAGCTCGTCAGGGCGAAAGGCGCAGATTGCATAACAGATATTATGCAAAAACGACCAGAAATGCGATTCGTGACATCAGAAATACTACAGACAAGGCAGCAGCAGAAGCAGCAGCACCTGCAGTTTTCGCAAAAATTGACAAGCTTGCTAAAATCGGTGTTATTCATAAGAATAAAGCCGCAAACCTCAAGAGTGGAATTCAGGTTTACATCAATAAACTTGGTAAATAATCCCCTTGAACATCAACTTAACCCCGACCGATTGGCCGGGGTTTTTGTTTTTTACTTCCGGTAGTATAAAAGAAACTTTTGTGCTACCTTTAGCGTATAATTATGCGAACACTATAACAGCCATGAAAAAATCTCCATTTTTTATTTTTTTACTGTTTTTGTCGGCAGTCTCTTATTCGCAGCCGAGTATATATGTGCGAGGAGATGAATTTTGTGAAGTCAGTTCGCCCGAGTCTTTTTCGATGACGAAGTATGGAGCTATTCATTCGTCGATGTACACGGGAGCTTTTTCATATGATTTGCCGATATATACATATAAGGATGCTGATTTTGAGATACCGATAAGTCTGGGGTATCATTTTGACGGATTTCGCCCGATGTCGGGCAGCGGCAGCATAGGTTATGGATGGTATCTTAATGTGGGCGGAGCCATAACACGAGAGGTGCGCGGCGTACAGGATGAGCATAAGGCTCCGGAGAGTGTCAGCGGAGATGACTGCGGTGGATATTATTATTTCAAGAACAGCGGAAGGACGGCAACAGATGATGTGGTCAGCATTCATTCCGGGCTGTTTGCCGGCGGGAGCGTACAACTGGAACAGGCTGTCCCGGCATATCTGTACGGAAGCCGTCCGGAGTATATTATAAAAGACGGACAATGGATAAAGGTCAGCACTGGCGATTATGTCAATTATGAGACTACGCCTGACATTTTTCATTTTTCACTCGGAGGGAAACAAGGCGATTTCATCATCACGGGAGAGAACGGAGAATGCAGTGCTTATTCCTGTGACGGAGCATTCGGGGAATATGACATAAGATTTTATCCTGCGGCCAATCCAAGCATGGGGTATAATTCCGAGATTGTGATTCGGGATGGACAAGGTTACGTTTACACTTATGGCGGAGGACTTGACTATGTAGATTATACTGATTGGACATCCCGTGATGCGGGATCCACTCCTTGGCCCGTAACATCTTGGCGGCTGAGGCGGATAGAGGCCCCGTCAGGCAGAAAGGTCGAGTTCGTTTATGGAACGAGACAGGTTTATGCGTTCAAATCGCTGCGCTTTTCAAATGCCCATAAGTATGGATATTCAGAGAGTTACCCAACCTATGAGGAATCTCCCCTTAACTGTAATCTACAGGAACAGGACAACTGGACATATGTGGTCAGCAGAGTTCTTGAACGGGTGGAGGTAGACGGGAAGACGATAGCGCAATTCGATTATGCAAGCAGGTCAAAGACCGAATCAAATATACAAAGCATTCCGAATGAGAGTGGAACGATATCGGAAAAATGCCTGCGTAAGATAAGTGTTTGGAATTTTAAATCGGAGAAAATAGAGGAGGTGAACTTGCCGCAAATTTATAGCACGACAAATGAGGGATCTTCGAGAATGTTTCTGTCAAAGGTGAATTTCCTCCATCAGGGATATTATTCTTTTCTGTATGATAAAGATGTCGCCTTTCCCGGACTTGAGACGTTGAGTCTTGACCATTGGGGGTATTGGAATGGCACTTCCGTCAGTCGCTCTCTCAATCCATATACCAATTTTGCCAATTTTATTCCGGTGCTCAAGATCGGAGACCAGGACCGTTCGCTTTATAACCTCACCGGAACAAGCAATAGGGATGCAAGCTATGATTACGCCCGGCGTGGCGCCATGACTCAGATCACTTATCCTATGGGAGGCGTGAGCAAGATAGAGTACGAACCTCATACTGCAGGCAAGCGGTGGAACAAAAGCACGGACAATCCGACAGGGACTCCGGAAACCTGTCCTGCTGGGTTCAAGATAGGCGGGGTCAGAGTAAAACGCATAACTGACAGTTCTTCCGTATATGTAAGTCGCAGAACCTATCTCTACACTACAGAAAAGGACGGGCAGATTAGCAGCGGGGTGCTTGCCAAGATGCCTCGGTATATTTTCGCGTCGGCGTTTCGGTCGGACGGGACGATGGACGATTTGCATAACGGATGCATATACATGTTCGACAGCGGTCAGTTCTACGAGACGCGTGATGATCATATGGGTTACAGTCATGTATGGGAGATTTTCGACGACGGGTCGTCGATAGAACATCAGTTCTATTCTTTCGCCGAGTATCCAGACGGATATTGGTATGATATGCCGGTGTATCCGCAAAAGTACGAGCCGGATTGTAGACTTATGATGAACTCCTATCTGATAAGTCAGGAAGGAATAGGCAGAAGTACTGCGATACTGTTGCCGCCATCGGTGGACTACAAATATATCCGAGGAAAGAAAAAGGCTGATTTGCAATATGATGTGCAAGGCGTTCTCAAAAAAGGCGAGGAGTTTACATACCATGTGCGGGAAGCGTCCCCGGTATATGTAGTATATAATGTGGTGCAGGGATTTAAAAGGGTGGGCTTTGTTCGGGTCTATCCCCAGCTGACACAAACTAAGATCACAGATTATTATGCCGGAGAGCCGTATTCGATAACCACTGCTTATAGATATAATCAATACGGCCAGATAGCGATGAAGGAAAATGGCGGTAACCATACGGAAGACAGACTTCGGACATATTACAGATACTGCAAGGAAGTATCAGGTGCAGGAGGAGTCAGTGAATATCCCGCTCCGGTAAGAGATATCGTGTGCACCAGTGTAAGGGACAGTGTTGAGTACTTGTCGCTTAGTCAATGTTTTGTTTATGAAAACGGAGATGCGGGGATTGGCCCGAACCCCGGGCCGAAGAGTATTTATAACTATGCAGTGGAGCCGGGCGGCGTCATCCCTGAAGGGACGGCTGATATTTTCTCGGTAGGTCGCTCCGGGCAGTTGGAAGTATACTCTTTTGTCTATGATTCTCTATACCACGCGACAGGCCTGCATGCTCCGGGGGAGAATATCACGATTGTGTGGGACACGGACGGAAAGAATATAATCCGTAGAATACGAAATGGAGAGTCAACTGCATATGAATGGAAAGACGGCGTAGGGGTGAGCCGGTTCACGAGAAGTAGCGGGAAAAGCAGAGAATATGCTTATGATTCAGCCGGGCGTCTTTATGCAGAAAAGAATAGAGACGGAAAATTTCTACATAAGTATGAGTATAAGATAAAGACGGACAGTACGAGGGGAGCATATCCGCTTTTGGGAACAGATAATTATATTCATAAGACGAGCTGGTCGCAAAGCAATCAGAGTTATGTTGACATAGATTCATATGATGGACTCGGGTATCTTATGCAAGAGATGCGTTGTTCTTACCCTGAGGCGATACGGCATTATGTACGCCCCATAGTGTATGACAGCCACAGACGGGCAGATGCAAAAGAGTATCTGCCATATACCTATTCCGGTGTTCCTCAGTTCAGAACGCAGGCAGACACCGAGCAGAAGGCGTTTTATAACAGGCTTTATTCTGATACCTGTGCCGTTATTTTGAGAGATTATGAGGGGTATGCCGGAGGCCGGGTACTTTCTGCCCAAAGGGCGGGGAAGAGGTACCGGGAATATAGTGGCGCCAGACAGAAGACTGAATATTCGCTTAATGATGATACGGATTCCGTCCATCGGTTCAGCCTGACGGATAAGGTTTATGATAAAGGCTATTATGCTCCCGGAGCCTTGAGTGAGACCGTCAGCACTGACGAGGATGGCAGAATGGCGGTCAGTTTCAAAGATGCGGCGGGCAGGCTGGTGTGTGAACGGCGTTATACAGACAGCCTCAAACGCTGCGATGTGTATTTCATATATGACAGCCGGGACAGTCTTGCCTGTATCATTCAGCCGGAAGGTGTCGCTCATCTGGAAGGAGACGGATTCGAAACAGACGGAGAGTTTGCGACGAAATATTGCTTTGTGAGAAAGCATAACGGATACGGAGAGGTCATAACGGAGAGTGTTCCCGGAGGAGGACAGAAGGAATATGTGTATGACAGTAATCATAACCTTCTTCTGCAGACGGATTCGCAGATGCTCTCTGCGGGATTGTGGTATAAGATTTCCTATGATGCCAATTTCCGGCCTGTCAGAAGAGATCTCGTGCGATCCGCCTACACCCCGGCGGAGCTGCGAAATTATATCTTGAACGGAGCTCCAATAGGTTATCTGGTGATTCAGGTAGGCCAATTGGAGACGACAACTTATTATAATACGCCGGACAGCCTTTCATATGGACTTGTAAAGCGTCAGGTATTCTGTCAGATTCCTCAGGTGTCATCGGAAGGAACGGTCAGTCAAGGCCCGTTGACGAAAACGGTGGATTATACCTACGATACGGAAGAGAGGATACTGACCAAGACCGACTCGTGGTCGGATGGGGCTCGTGCAGAATACACATATGAGTATAATTTTCTGGGGCAAAAGATAAAGACCATAGAGAAGCAGGTTTTCCGGTCCGGTCTCACTTCAGAATATACACACATGATGCATCTTGATGCGCGTGGACGCCTCTGCTCGTCAGAGGATTCGCTGGACGAGTGGGCGTTTGACTCTACTTCGTTCAGGTACGATGCGCTGGGAAGATTGCAGTCGAAGATTATAAACGGTCGACTTGCTGAAAGAAAAGAATACGATATTCAAAATTGGCAGACTGGGCATTCTCTGGTGTTTAAGCCCGGAACGGCTACAGAAGCACAATTGTTTTCGCAGAGCGATGCGTATTCATTGGCCGGTAAGGTCAGTCAGAGAAGCATCTCGCACAGGGGCGCTGACATCGTTTCGGAGTCGTATGTCTATGATCGTATGGGACGTCTCCGCAGCACATCCAAAGGAGAAGTCTTCGAATACGATCTTAACAGCAATATCACCCGATACGCCAACAGTCGTTTCTTATACAACGGAAACCATCTTGTCGGAGATACTTATAATGCCGGAGGTCAAGTGTTGTCTGATTCCCGTTCAGGGAAGAGTCTGGCATATAACATTGAAGGTCTCACTTCGAAAATAAGCAATGCCGGAGGGTCGAAAAGCATTCTTTATACATATTTTGCAGATGAAAGCAGATATACGGCTTTGACCTCTAATGGTCAGGAGCTTGTGTATAGAGGTTCGTTCGTTTTTGCCCGAGGAGACAACGGAGCTGAAGACATTGAAAGCATCGCCGTGAGCAACGGTCGCATAATAAATGAAGGCGGTACTCTGAAGTTCTTTCACTATACATCTGACCAAATAGGAAGCAACCAGGTCTTGACAGAACTGGGTAATGGAGCATCTTCAAGAACCACTATCCGGGAACAGAATACATACAGGCCCTACGGAACGAAATATTCCGATGCGGATTATAGTGTATATAGTGCCAACAGATATCGTTTTTCCGGTAAAGAAGGGCAGAACATCGGAGGATTCGACACTTCATATATTGATTTCGGGCCAAGGTTTTATTCCCCATCGCAGGGACGTTGGCTTTCTCCCGACAGGGAAGCCGTATCATTCCCGCATCTCAGTCCATACAGTTATTGCGGTGGTGATCCGATAAATTATCACGACCCTGACGGGAATCGACCAATATATTCTTGTCAGGGGAATTTACTTGGGGTTACTGAAAGCGGCCTTCAAGGAGAACCTTTTTTTATAAAGGACTCAGATTATAGTCAGCACATGACCGATTTACAAGCACAAAAACTTGATCTTGGGAAAGATGCATTAAACGATGACAATGCTAGAAATAATTTTATTGATAGTTTTTCTAATTTACCATCAAGGCCAGATTGGGACGGATACATTACTTTGGATGAGGCAAATGACTGGTACCGTAATGGGAACGGTCATACTCTCTATGCGGATTTTAGTAAAATTAACCTTTCTAAATTACATCCCTCGAAGGGGGTGCAATCTTTTGGAATCTCATTGTTTGAATATAGCACCTCTGTAAATGACATGTTGGTCTATGGTTCTATCAGAGTATCATTTATATCAGAACAGTGCATTAGATCGGATTATGATAAATACGACTTTGATATGCATAATGGAGGAGTCAAAACTAAAATCAGAAATTTTTTGACCAAAATCGGTGCATCTGTGGCAGGAAAAGGTGTTCCATTTGAGATTAGATTTTATGGGGAAAAAGAATTGCATTAATAGACAGCCGTTGAACCGGGTTTTATTTCTTTCGATATTGATCATAATAATATTGACAATGTCTTTTTATACCAGGAAAAAGTCATTAGGTCAAGGATATTATTTTTATAATGCCCATGAAATAACAGACCTTCATAAAGTCATGTATTCATATACAGAATTTACAAATTATGAGGCATGTGATTTTAAATTTAAAAATGGAGATAGTTTAGATTACGAAGGGATGACTGTAATAATAACGAGAGTACGATTTAATAACGATATAATAATTGTGGAGGGAATTCCACAGGATTGTCATATATACAGAAGACAGAACAAGTCGTATTATTGGATAATACAAAATGACGGCGAAGATATATTGGGACCTTTTTCTCAAAATGATTTCCTGAATTTGGATTTAACAAACGCAAGCGTAGAACTATCCTTTATCTTAGAAGATTTTACACTTGACCGTAATAATTTCTATGATATGTATAAAAGATTTCTTTATGAATAGAAAAACCAGTATAGGCAGAAAAATTGCACGTATTTTTTTATCGTTAACATTGATTTTCTTGCTGCTAATATTTATTATTTTAGCCATATTCTATTATGATGAGACTCATCTATATCATGATTTAGGACAAGGTTGTTCTTATGCGGCGTGGTCCGAAATTCATTCATTGGACAAAAAAGAAATATCTTTCAAAGAATTTTCGGTTGATCAAAATCTCCCAAGCGGCCAGAAACGCAATATAGTTTGCAGGAAAAAATCAATAAATGGACTATTTGTTGAAACACCTGATGATACGGCAATATTAAAGGTTAGATATAATGATAAATACATTGTGGCAAAGGGGTCTTATTTAACAAATGGGGAGATATTATATTGGATAATCATAAAAATGCCAGGTTCCATATATGGCCCTTTCTCCTATGAAGAGGTCAATCAATTCCATTTGGATGGACATAAACAACTGTCATATATTATTAAAAACTTTTAGCTGCTGATAATGTTGTTGAATATGAGGCGCATCATGTTTTCCCAGTGAAATATGCAGAAAAATTTGAAAAGGCAGGGATAAACATTAACGATCCGCACTACGGAACATGGTGGGAGAAGACAGAACACAGGAAGAAGGCGTACGAGTATAATAAAGAATGGGATGATTTTTTTGATGGACTTCAAAAAGAAAAAAAAGTTCCAACAAAAGAAATGATTCTTAATAAGGGAAAGTCTCTTGCAAATAAATATCAATTGAAAATTAATTATTAGTTATGGTTGAATCTGGAAAAATTTTTGAGGCGAGCTTTTATACTCACTTGACACAATTTTGGGCTTATCCTATTTATAATAAGAGCCTTGACTATTCTAATATATTAGCAGGCGATTATAAAAATTGTGACTTTCCGATAATATTCTTGTCAAAAGATGAAGATTATGTAAAAAATAAAAGAAAGACGGATTTTCTTAGTACTGGAGGATTAACAAATGAATATGTTGTCACCGAGAAGGTAATAAACGTTTTGTCTACAAACAACATTACAGGTTGGAAGACCTATCCTGTGGAAGTCTATGATAAAAATGAAAATTATATTGGTGGGTATCATGGATTATCCATAACCGGAAGATGTAAAGCTGTTAAGCCCTCATTGGCTGAACCTTGGATTGATTCGTATGGAGAAGAGATGCTCATAGGGTTACCCTTAAATTTAGATACTTGGGATGGCGCAGATATATTTCTGCTTCAAGGAATATCATGTGTGTTTTTTACAAAAAAGGCGGTAACCGCTATAAAAAGTAATAAATTAACAAATATTTATTTTAAAGATATTTCTGAATGTAAAGTACACTTATCTGGCGGAAAGCCATTTTGGGAGAATAATGAAGAAGTTAAAATATTAGAATAGAGTGTATGGACAAAGGTCGTTTTTATTGGATGTATCTGCCTAATAAGTTCACGATATTTGAGGTGGAGCACACTTTTGAACCTAGGCAGTGTGATGAAGACCTGTTCAAAGGCTAGCTCCCTCAGAAGGACGCTATCTGGAAGGCTCCGATACGAGTAAAAATAACGAAATAGCAAAAATTATTTTCTCTGGCAGAACCCGGAGAGCGGACATCCGCAGCAGCCCTTTTTCTTTCTAGACCTATGGGTGACCATAGCGGCCACGACAACCGCCACGCAAATTATTAGAACTACTATGAGGGTGGCCAGATTCATCTTTTACAGAAAAAGAAGATATGTCAGCAACGCGATCACCCAAGCGAACACGCACTGGAACACAACTACAAACACTGACCATTTGCTGCCAAGTTCCCTGCGGATAGCGGCAATGGCAGCCACACAAGGCGTGTAAAGTAGGCAGAACACCATCATCGCGGCAGCAGAAGCCGTAGTAAGAACTGAGTTGACATCCAAAAGTTCCATGGTGGAAACCACACTTTCTTTGGCCAAAAATCCAGACACCAAAGATGTGACCACCCTCCAGTCACCAAGCCCAAGAGGAGCGAATAGCGGAGCTATCAATCCGGATACCTTGGCAAGAATACTTTGCGAACAATCCGCCACCAGATTCAATCTGAAATCAAACGACTGCAGGAACCATATGACGATAGTCGCAAGAAATATCACGGTAAATGCACGCTGAACAAAATCCTTTGTCTTGTCCCACAAAAGATGTCCCACATTGCGGGCCTGCGGAAGACGATAAGTAGGCATCTCCATAACAAAAGGCGACGCTTGTGTGCCATGATTGATCCATTTGCGCACAAGAGCGACCAATATACCGAGCACGATGCCAAGCAAATACATTGATATCATAGCGAGAGCAGCATGTTCAGGGAAAAATGCAGCTGCAAAAAAACCATAAATGGCAATTTTCGCAGAACAACTCATGAATGGTGTAAGCAGTATGGTAAGTTTCCTATCTCTGGCACTTGGCAGGGTTCTAGCGGCCATCACGCCCGGAACAGAGCAACCGAAAGAAATCAACATCGGCACGATACTGCGCCCTGACAAACCCAATTTTCTAAGAAATGAATCGCACACAAAAGCGATACGAGCCATATACCCGCTGTCTTCCAACATAGAAAGGAAAAAGAACAGCACTATGATGATAGGCACGAAGCTCAATACACTGCCAACTCCTCCAAAGATGGCATCCACCACAAGCGAACGTATAGGTTCACTTACATTCCACGCAAGAAAAGCCTTATTCACCAACTCCCCGATAGCAGTAATCCCTCTGTCTAAAAGGTCTTGCAGAGGCGTACCAATAACATCAAAAGTAAGCCAGAATATGAGGCCCAATATTCCTATGAATGCCGGAATGGCCGTAAAACGACCTGTAAGAATTTTATCTATTTTATTCGAGCGTATACGTTCTCTGCTAAGACGAGGTTTGACAACACTCTGACGACAAAGCTTATGAATAAAAGCATAACGCATATCGGCCATAGCCGCATGACGGTCAAGTCCGCGTTCCTTCTCCATCTGAGTGATTATCTCCTCGAGGATATGTCTCTCACTGTCAGACAATTGAAGCGCCTTAAGTATCTCATCATCTCCTTCCACAAGCCTTGAGGCAGCAAAGCGAAGTGGAATTCCTGCGCGATGAGCGTGATCCTCCACCAGGTGCATTATGCTATGAAGGCAACGGTGTACCGCTCCGCCATGATCTTCCGGATCGCAAAAATCCTGACGAGCCGGAGTCTCTTGATATGTGGCTATATGGATTGCATGCTCCACGAGTTCATCCACACCCTCGCCCTTCGCGGCACTGATCGGAACAACAGGAAGGCCAAGCTCCCTTTCCATTATATTTACGCGGATGGAACCTCCGTTGCCCTCCAGCTCATCCATCATATTGAGAGCCAACACGACAGGAACATCAAGCTCCATAAGTTGCATGGTAAGATAAAGATGACGCTCTATGTTATTGGCATCGGCAATATCTATAATGGCCTTAGGCTTCTGTTTAAGCACAAAATCACGCGAGACGATTTCTTCCTGCGTGTATGTTGAAAGAGAATATATTCCCGGAAGATCCGTAACCAAGGTTCCATGATGGTTTCGAATCTGTCCGTCTTTCCTGTCCACCGTCACACCCGGGAAATTGCCCACGTGCTGATTTGAACCGGTAAGCTGGTTGAAGAGCGTAGTCTTTCCACTGTTCTGCTGACCTACAAGAGCAAATGTAAGAGTTTCACCCTTCGGAAGCGGATGAGCGTGGTCGGGAGAATGATATTTCCCTTCCTCACCGAACCCTGGATGGGAATTATCCGTATGCACAGACAGATTGTATGCTATATCCGGAGTCTGATCACCATTAACATCCTCAGCATTAACGACTTTTACCTCGACCTGCTCGGCTTCAGAATTTCTGAGTGTCAAAGAATAGCCCTGCACCAAGATCTCCAGCGGATCGCCCATAGGAGCACGTCCCTGCAAGGTAATTACTGAACCGGGGATAATTCCCATCCCCAAGAAATGCTGTCTTATACTTCCTTCTCCGCCGACAAAAAGAACTTCTGCACTTTGGCCAATCTTTAACTCATTAACTTTCATAGCGAGGCAAAGTTACAGATTTTACCCTACCTCGCTAATACCTAAATATAGGGATGCTAAAAAGTGAACTTAGTCATAAACTGGACGCGATGGTTCCCTACGATATGCCTACCTTCCCGAGCTAGACCGTCAAGGCCCACACACTGAGTATACTTGGTCCCATCAGATGCGGTATAACTCTGATACTCACCATACTGAGCCGCACTGTAAGAATACTCCAGACCAAGGGTCAAAGGACCTATCGTGTAACTTACCATAGGAGATATTCTAAATGTAGAATTGAGATTCGAATAGGTATTCTTCGCCAGATAATTCTGTGAGGCATCCGCCAGACCACATCCATTTTCTATCTCCAGAAGGTTGCTTCTTGTACCGAAATTATGGGCATAACCAAGAAGAAGCGAGCCTTTCAATTTGCGGCCATAACTAATTGACGCCCAAGACGAAGATGTTAGAGTCGGCGTATATTCATAATGTCCGTCCTCTCCTGATGCCGTATATTTAGCAGAAATACCATATCCGCCAAGCATATTCAGATGCTCCCCCGCCTCGGCTATAGTTGATTTAACCTTTACCGAGAACAAATCCTTTTGATATTGAAGATAAACAAAGGCACTCGACGTATTAATCTTATCGGACACCTTAATTTGTTCTCCATCCACTACAGCCTTATAACGAGGTTTTATAAACAGATTATCTACTCCCAACCTGAAAAGAAAGCCTCCATTTTTATAATTAAGTCCGGCATAAAGTTCAGGGGTACAAGCATATTTGATATAATTGGCCGAAGCTCCCTCAGGGCCATATGACGTATATTGCATCTGCCCTAAGAAAGAAAGAGTAAGGTAAAAACGCTCGGTCCAATATGAATTAAACGTAATTTGTGGCGTCCTGCTGAACGGGCCGAACGGAACCGCTATCTCCAATCCCAGACAATCAGGCATATCGGCAGCCATAGGATGCCACGCCTGTCCCAGGCGGACATCGATATCGTCCATTACGATATCGATATATGCCTGACGCAGTCTCAAAGTAGCGGTGCCTGTCACACCGCTAAGTCCACTATAGAAATCAGCCTCTATCTTACCCTTAACTGTTACATCCTCAGTCTTCCATAAGGCATTCACTCCCAACCTGGATGTAATAGAAGACATTTTAAAGGTAGAAACGCTGTTCAAGTCTTCGCCTTTGGAATTAAGACTGCGATCCATAGGGACATAGTAATACAATTCGGCTGTACCCGATTTGCTCTGCCGAGAATCATAAGTGGCATAATTCCGGACAAATCCATAGAAAGAAACCTTTGGCTTCTCCGCGCAGATTGCGCTGACGCTCACCAGCATCAGCGTAGCCATGATAATTATTTTTTTGTTATACATCCTTTACCTCTTTTTTAAATTGAATTCAGCACTTTTACTCCGTGGTTTATTAGAAATTCTATTTCGGATTCTGAAAATTCTCCGTATAATGTTCTTATTATTTTCATGGGTTATTTTATTTTTGAGACAAAATCATCCATTGAAACCTCATTTTTATAATTACTTCCATATGGGATCATGTCTCTCCACTTTTTCGTAAAGATACGATGCTCCTCTTTCGTAAGAACGATTGATGGAATGTCGTTCGGATTAACATCCTTTAATACTGGAGTCAATCGTTTCTCAATCAAATACTATCTCATCACTGTCTTTCAACGCAAGTTTGTAGGCAGTATTCAATAAAGAGGTTATTCGCTGGGAAATCGGAGAATATATCAAGATATACTCATTGTAATCTTTTGTAATATGATCAGGGAAAAGATCAACCAGACACATACGAAAAAAGGAAATTATATCCTTATCCGTTCTTTCCCCCAACCAAGCAGCTACTTGTTTTGGGTAATCTTGTGCTAGCCCAATTGATCTTAACTTTAAATGATTAGGGGCATCAGCCTCCCATTTAAACCCATAAGAGAGCTGAAGTATAATATCCAGTTTTTTTTCGTCAATAATTCTTCGATCTGAAAATAAGTACTCAATATGATCATCTGCTTCAATATACAATATTCGCCCACCTTCATATGTTACAAATCCATACAAACTCAAGAAATCATCGAAATTAGTTGGAAACGCCTCCGTAAAGGCCTCATAATCATCATTTTTATACGCATTTCTCAACTTCTCCGCAGTAGACTCCACATCGAAATTCAAAGATACTTGCAATGCAAGTATAATACTCAATACTAACATATTAAATATCATTTATGATTATTATTCTAACATTATTTACGCCCATTTTCTCAAAGAATTGGCGAATTTCTTCAAGTTTGTCACCACTTCGCCAAACTTTATGCAATCTGCTATCATAAGATGTTCCGGGAAGATTACATCCTTCGGTATTCCCGGAACTATTTCCTACATGATAGAGTATTTTTCTTGATTTAGATACTTTATCGTTAAACAGAATGTAATTATTCTTATACTTCGCACTATGATAATTATCTACTTTATAGACTCCCTCCGGGATTCTTTTATTCTGATTGGGAATAGTTGTATCTGGACCGCCCGGCTCTAACATATAACCAGTTATATTAGGTTCACCTCCTATCGTCTCAAAAGTACTGATAGTATAGTTCGGGCCTTCCTCGAAACGATGCTGCACAAGTGCACCCTTTATTTCTTCGAATCTATCTTTAAAACAAATACGTTCAAGCAAAATCCCATAAACAGTCGTAGCTACCATATTGTCCGGCACAAAGAACGCTTTATTGTCCTTTATTCCATCATCTGCAACTATTTTACCATCCCGAGTAAAATACACCGCCCTCCCGTCCGGGTCCACGAAATTCACTGGGTCGCCGGCGCAATAGGCGTATGCACTGATGCCGTAGTAGTCCTCGCTCATCGGGTCTGGGGTCACCCAGCGTCTGATGACCGGAGAATACAGCCTCGCGCCGAAATCGGTGTAATCCGTTCCGAAATCCACACTCTTAAGCAAGTCTCCATCATAAGTATACTCCGCCAGCGTAGATGCCCGACCCGCTCGAATACCTCAGACCAATCGGTACGCTAAGCTCATGCCCTGCAAGGGTATAGATAGGAACGCTGACCTGCGCGGCTCCAGTAGAATATGCAATGTCGGACGAAAAGTATCTTGACGCGCTTGCCGCCTGCGGGCTCGAGGGCAATACAGACTCCTCTATGCTCGCCCCGCGACTGTACGTGAAATCAGACGTAGAATCCTGTGCAAGTAGATTATTTGCACAAATTAAAAACAATCCCGATAGAAATTCCCACGTCCTCATAAGACCGATTCAACTTTAAAAACCTATCAATATAAGTACACCATAGCCCAACACGAGACCCAGAATACCTATGATTATGCCCACCTTGGCCATGTCTTTAGTCTCAATAAGACCTGTCGAACTGGCTATGGCATTAGGTGGCGTACTGATAGGCAGTATCATAGCCACGGAAGTAGATATCGCAAGGCCTATAAGCAGAGTTTGTACTCCGCCAAGCGCTTCGAGTTCTTCTCCCATAGCAGTCCCTGTAGCACCCACCGCGATAGCCGTAAGGATTGGCAGCAAAAGATTGGCTGCCGACGTATGGGACAGGAAGTTAGATATAACATAACCCACCAGGCCCGATACTATGAGCACTGCAAGTGCCGGCATTGCTCCGAACGGAATGGCATTGACCAATGTAGAGGCGAGACCTGTCTTCATAAGCGCGGTACCCAAGGCAAGTCCACCAGCCACCATCCATAGAACATCCCAGTTAATCTCTTCAAAGTCCTTCTTTTCAAAAACACCGGTAGCCACAAACACAGCAAATGGGATGAGCGCCACCTCATAAGAATTAAGATTGGTAATCTTCTCCGGAATAAGCCACAGTGCTATAGTCAAGATGAAAGTGGCGGCTACAATCCAAAACTTGGCATCCTTCTTTTTATTTGATTCTATCTTCAACTCCACCGTCTTGGCCGTAAAAGGGAATAAAAGCAACAGAACCACCCAGGAAAGAAGAATCATAACTATAACGAACGGGACCATTCTCACGCACCAGTCACCGAATGCCACGTCTATTCCAAGCTGTTCCTTTAGATAACCAAGAGCTATGACATTAGGCGGGGTGCCAATCGGGGTGCCTATACCACCTATGTTGGCACCTATAGGTATTGCCAATGCCAATCCTATCCTGCCCTTTCCCTCTGAAGGAAGGCTCTTGAGGACAGGGGCCAGGAAAGCAAGCATCATGGCTGCCGTAGCGGTATTGCTCATAAACATGGAAAAGAATGCCACCACCATCAAAATACCGAGGAGGACCATTTTAGGATTAGTTCCGAACGGCGCGAGCAGCACCCTGGCCAATACGACATCAAGACCTACCTTCGTGGCAGCTATGGCAAGAACGAATCCTCCCATGAAAAGCATGATGGTAGGGCTGGCGAACGATGCCATCAGGTCTTTATATCCAACCACGGCACCCTCCGCATAACCGCCCTCAGGGAGTTTATGCAGAAGACATCCGAATGCACCCGAAGAAATTGTAAAAATCAAGAGCACCATAGTGATAATGGATGTCGCCCAGGCCGGGATAATCTCCAGAATCCACATTAATGCTGCAAAAGCAAAGATAGCGATAGTTCTCTGCTGTGTAAGTGTCAAGGCATCAATTCCAAAAAAAGATGTCGGCACAAAAAAAAGTAACAACGTTACAAGAATGACGATAGGAAGACCTATCAGCTTCTTATAACTGATTTTCTCTGAACCCATTTAATATTGTTTTAGCTTAAAATAATTTGCCCCGCCTATGCGAAGCGGGGCAAATTTACTCATTAAAAATGGAATATCCTATATTATACCTTGCTCGAGCATCGCGGTGGCGACCTTCATGAAACCGGCCACATTGGCCCCTTTCACGTAATCGACTGAGCCATCTTGCTGATGCCCGTATTTCACGCAAGCATCGTGAATGGAATTCATGATGAAGTGCAATTTTTCGTCCACCTCTTCCGCGCTCCACGAGATATGCGCGGCATTCTGCGTCATCTCCAGTCCGGATGTCGAAACACCTCCCGCATTGACCGCTTTTCCCGGAGCGAAAAGCATATTGGCATTAAGGAACTTAACGGCCTGCTCCTGGCATCCCATATTGCTTACCTCACAACAACACCAGCATCCATTAGCCTTGAGCTGATGCGCATCCTCCAAAGACAATTCATTCTGGAACGCACAAGGAAGCGCGATGTCGCATTTTACGCTCCAAGACTTCCGTCCGGCCGCAAAAAATGCCAATGAAGGGAATTTCTGCGCCATATCCTCCACCTTGTTTCGGTTGGAAGCGCGCATCACAAGCATGTAATCGATCATCTCCGATGTTATTCCTTCCGGAATTTCACATACTCCGTCCGGACCCGAGATAGCTATTACCTTAGCACCCAATTCAGTGGCCTTCTTACAGGCACCCCAAGCCACATTTCCAAAACCGGAAACGGCTATCTTCTTTCCCTTGACGACTTTTCCATGACGGTCAAGCATATTCACAAGAAAATAAAGAGCACCATAACCTGTCGCCTCAGGACGCAAAAGAGAACCTCCCCAATTGGCACCCTTGCCTGTAAGCACACCTGTATTATACTGCCGCGCAAGTTTTGTATACATTCCGTTCAGATAGCCTATTTCACGACCGCCCACACCCACATCTCCGGCAGGAATATCCTGATCCGGGCCTATACAGTGCCACAATTCCAGCATAAATGCCTGACAAAAACGCATAATCTCCGCATCGCTCTTCCCTACAGGATCGAAATCGGAGCCTCCCTTCGCGCCTCCCATAGGAAGCGTGGTCAAGGCATTCTTGAAAGTCTGCTCAAAGCCCAGAAATTTCAGCATCGAAAGAGTGACTGCCTTATGGAAACGCAGGCCTCCCTTATATGGGCCAATCGCACTGTTAAATTGTACACGGTATCCCGTATTTGTCTGCACCAGCCCATTATCATCTACCCAAGTCACTTTGAAAGTGAATATTCTTTCCGGTTCGACCATTCTTTCGATGATCTTTGCCTTTTCAAATTCCGGATGCTGATTATACACGTCCTCTATACTCTCCAAAACCTCCCTTACAGCTTGAAGATACTCGGTCTCTCCAGGATATTTGACCTGAAGCCTGTTCATTAGTTCATTAGTGTTCATATTATTAGTGGTTTTATAGCTCAAAAGAGACCCGCAACTGCCTGAACATTTGCGAATCTCTTTTGTATGTATGGTATTTTCGAATATTTATTGAGCCGAAGCCTTGGCAGCAAGCTCCTGCTGAAGAGTCTCTAGAGTCCTTCCTTCCGGAATATTCAGAGCCTTGCGTGCGGCCGGGGTAAGATCTACACTCTGCGTGTCATCGATATAGAGAGGCCCGTTAACATCAAAAACATAGATATAACCGCCCTGTTTGGCGAGAGCTGCTACAGTGTCAGTAGCCTTCTTCTGGATAGGAGCCATAAGGGTCTGCTGCTGCTGTGAAAGTTCTGTATTAATGCTCTGCTCGAACTCCTGAATGCGAGAAACTATACCCTGAATCTCTTTCTCCTTAGTCTCACGGATAGCTGGTGTCCAAGTACTTTGTTTCTGTTGATATGCAGCATATTTCGTATTATACTCCTCTACCATGGCAGCATATGTCTCCTGTACCTCCTTATTGGAAGCCTCCATAGCTGCACGGGCCTCATCGGCCTCAGGCATAAGTTGTACAAGTTCTGCATAATTTACATGAGCGAACTTAGGCTGAGCAAACGCTGCAACAGAAAGCAATGAAGCTGCGGCAATCAAAACAATTTTTTTCATAATATATCAATTTATAATTTTCAACATTAACTATCAGAACTGCTGACCAATCACGAAGTGGAATTGGCTTCCGCCCAGATTCTGGCTGCGTCCATCGAAACCGTAACCCCAGTCGACTCCGATAAGTCCGACCATAGGCAGGAATACCCTCACGCCCACACCGGCAGAACGATATATCTGGAACGGATTGAAATCCCTGATGTCAGACCAACAGTTACCTCCCTCCAGGAAAGCCAACAGATAAATGGTGGACGATGGCTGCATAATCACAGGATAACGCAATTCCATAGTGAATTTATCGTATACATTACCGGCATATGCACCGCCGTCAGATTTATAGGCGGTCGCAGTATACGGGGTCAACGAGTAATTCTCATAACCGCGGAGTGATATCACTTCAGAACCATAAGTATTATATCCGGACATTCCGTCTCCACCGAGCAGGAAGCCTTCGAAAGGAGAATAGCCCCAATTTCTATTATAGAATCCAAGATATCCGAACTGTGCCCTGGTCATGAGGACCAGATCCCCGACCAGCTTTATATATTGAGCACCGGACAATTTCCATTTGTGGTATTCTATCCAGCGATATCTCTGTTGAGCTGTCCAATTATCGTAATCGACATCTTTCCAAGACTTTACCGACACGCGGTTACCATCCGAGTCATAGTCGTACTTTCTGAACAGAGAGAACGGCGGAGTAAGTGAAAGGGAGAACGAAAATTCAGAACCCTGACGCGGATAAATCTGCTGGTCTGTTGAATTTCGCAACAAGTTGAATGAATAACTTATATTGTTCGCGAATCCGTTATCGAAAATAAAGTAACCGGAATACCAGTTGGTCAATTTATATGTCTGCCAATTAAGTCCGTTATAGGCGACGAAATAACTGTCTGGCCACTTGAGTCGGCTACCGAGCGAGGCTGACACACCGAACACTTCCATCTGACGGTCGTGACTTAAAATATTAAGCGCAAGATATGAATTGGTCTGACGCGTATAGTAAGCTGACATGTTCAGAGAAGTAGGTTTCTTGCCGAACAGCCAAGGTTCCGTGAAACTTGCTGAAAGTGCCGTATAATATGTTCCGTTCGTCTGGAAGCGGAAAGCCAGATTCTGCGCATCACCGAGAGGAACAGGGCGCCAGGCGTCCTTGTCAAAGAATCTCTTGGTAGAGAAATTATTGAAGCTGACACCGACCGTTGCCACGAAAGTATTGCCGCCCCAACCTCCGGAAAGTTCCAATTGGCTCGAAGGCTTTTCGGTGACGTTATATACCAGATCCACAGTGTTGTCCTTCTGGTTAGGCAAGATGCTGTAACCGCTGTTCGGGTCCATGATCGATTCGGAATCAAATTGGCCCAAAGATGCGATTTCGCGGATAGAACGTTCGAAGTCCGATTGGCTGAAAAGATATCCGGGACGGGTAACTATCTGACGGCGTACGACTTTCTCATTGGTAAGGTCATTGCCGTTGATGATTATGTTATTGAGCGTGGCCTGCTTGCCTTCCGTCACACGAAGCTCGACATCGACGGAATCGCTCTGGATATTGGTCTCGACCGGAGTGATGTTAAAGAAGAGGTAACCTTTATCGCGATAAAGTTTAGAAACATCATAATCACCCTGCTTGCCGCCACCATAAAGGCGCTTCTGCATGGAAACCACATCGTAAACATCGCCTTTTTCTATGCCAAGAATGGAATTGAGCACTTCTGAAGGATATACTGAATTACCTGTCCACGAGATGTCTCTGAAATAATATTTCTTACCTTCATCGAGAACGATATCGATGTTTATCTTCTTCTTTACTTTACCGTTCTTCTGGACTATGTCCACGATATATACGCTGTCCCGCACGATACGTGCATCCCTATAACCGGATTCGTTCAGCTTGCTTACCAGACTCTTCTTATCATTAGGATATTCTTTCTCGTTGAATTTCTTACTGTTGAAGAAGTTATAGAATTTGTTAGATTTGGTCTTCTTCATGGACTTCGCGAGCTTGTAATCGGAAAAGTCATCAGCGCCAATGAAGTTGATATCCTTAATCTTCACCTTAGGACCCTTGTCTATGTTGAACGTAACCATGATGGCGTTACGTACCATAGTGTCCCGCTGAACCTCAGTGTTGACTTCGCACAGAAGAAATCCCTTTTCCGCGTAGAACCGTTTAATGATTCCTTCCGCGGTGGTCCTGGTATATTCAGAAAAATCTCCGCCCCTGCGGAAACCTATCCTTTCATTAAGTTCCTTCTTGTCTCCTGATTTTATCCCGGTAAAGTTCCAGCGGGACATCCTCGGGCGTTCTCTTATGGAAATCAAAAGGTTAACAGAATCTCTAGTCTCGTTGAGACTTTCCGCATATATGGCCACGTCTTCGAAATATTTTTTCGCCAACAGACGCTTTATGGCCGAGGAAATCTCGTCTCCCGGAAGGGTTATCCTACGCCCTACATAAAGTCCGGACTGAGCCGCAATCTGCGATTGATCGAAATACGTGTTCCCCTCAACCCTTACACTACCGACATAGTATTGTTTAGGACGATTATAATCTATCTCCACCTGTGCATAAGCAGAAATGCAGGCACATAGGAATGTAAAAACTGTGATTAACCGCAAAAACTTCATTCTCCGAGTCTTAAATCCCACAAATATAACTCTTTTATTTCACTTTTCCGAAACGACGATCCCTCCGGGAATATTCCTCCAGAGCGGCCAGCAGGTTTTCTTTTCTAAAATCAGGCCAAAGTACATCCGTAAAGACAAATTCTGAATACGCCGTCTGCCAAAGCATATAATTGCTTATCCGTTTTTCTCCAGAGGTCCGTATGACCAGATCAGGGTCCGGTATTCCGGACGTCACCAGAGAGCGGGAAACATCTTCATAATCTACCTCATCCGGATTTTTCCCTTCGCGCAACAGAGATTGCACCGCCTGCAGAATATCCCATCTCCCACTATAGCTCAACATAACACACAGATCCAGCGCGGTATTATTCTCCGTGGACTTTTCAAGATGTGAAAGAGCCATCTGAAGTGCAGGCGAAAGTCTCTGTCTATGCCCTAATGCACGAAAACGCACACCGTTTTTCATAAGTGTAGAGTATTCGTTTTTTATAGCCTTGCCCAAAAGTGACATAAGAGAAGATATTTCACTTTCGGGTCTGGTCCAGTTCTCTTCGGAAAAGGTGTATAGCGAAAGATATCTCACACCCAGACGGACACACTCCTCCGTTATGTCACGGACTCTTTCAACACCTTCCACATGACCGGCACTACGGCCAAGTCCGCGGCTTTGAGCCCATCTTCCGTTTCCATCCATTATGATGGAGATATGCTGCGGTATTATAAGTTCAGACATTCTCAAACATTTCTTACATCCTCTCCCCAAAGAAGCTTTTCCCGGAGAGCCTTGATAAAATTGGATCCGCCCAGTACGGCACGCTTAAGTTTAAAGGGAGCCGAAGTAATTTCAACCACAGTCCCGCTTTTTATTACATAATCCCTGTTATCCAGCGACAAAGCGAGCAAAGCCCCCTTACGATCCGTTCCGCAAATTTGAAATCGGGAGCTTTCAGGCAACACCAAAGGTCGAAGATTAAGATTATGCGGTGCTATGGGGGCAAGAATGAAAGCATCTACATCAGGTCTGCAGATAGGACCGCCCACACTTAAAGAATAAGCCGTGCTTCCGGAACTTGTGGAAACAAGCATCCCGTCCGCCCAGTAAGTAGGAAGAGTTTCTCCGTCCAAAGTGACATCAAGAGCGAGCGTACCGGTGCCCTGACGTCTGACGACCGCTTCATTAAGCGCATAGGGGAAAAAAATCTCGGGAACCTGCCCTCCGGGAAAATGCACCTGAAGCATACTCCTTTCCTGTATGTCGTAAGATTGCTCCAAGATGGGAGTCAGGACATCTTGGACATCATTCTCCGAAAGAAAGCCCAGCCTGCCAAGATTTATGCCGAGAACCGGCACGCCTTCTCCACAGACCTCACTGGCGGCAGACAAAAACGTACCGTCTCCGCCGAAACTCAGCAGAAGGTCAGTTCCTGCTTGAAGTGAAGTCCGAACATCATAGATATCCACTCCATGCGAGCGCAGCGAATCCAATAATGAAGTCACCAAAGGATTCTGCACCAGAGAGTTTTTCTTTATTAAATATGCAATTTTCATTTACAGCCTCAAATTTAGCATAATATTTTCTATTTTTGCACTTCCATGACAAGGTTAAGTGTCAACATAAACAAGATCGCCACGCTTCGCAATGCCCGTGGCGAAAATACCCCCGACGTTCAAAAAGCCGCACTGGACATAGAAAAATTCGGTGCGGAAGGCATAACTGTGCATCCAAGACCCGACGGCAGACACATAAAGTATGAAGATGTACGCCTGCTGAAAGGCATACTGCATACAGAGTTCAACATAGAAGGCAACCCTGAACCCTCATTCAGAGATCTCGTAATGGAAGTGGTCCCCGACCAGGTGACGCTTGTCCCGGACGCGCACGATGCGATTACATCCAATCAAGGTTGGGACACAGGAAAAAACCATGATTTTCTGTCGCAAATGTGCACTCTTTTTCATTCAAAAGGAATAAGAGTATCCATCTTCATAGACCCTGTCCCCGAAATGGCGCGCAAAGCCAAAGAATGCGGGGCTGACAGGGTGGAACTTTATACGGCAGATTATGCGCGCAATTATCCGAAAGACAGAAATAAAGCCATAGAACCATACCTGGCCACAGCCATAGAGGCCCGCAAATGCGGGCTTGGCCTGAATGCCGGGCACGATCTCAGTCTGGAGAATCTGGAATTTTACTTGAGGACCATTCCTTGGACAGACGAAGTCTCGATTGGCCATGCACTTATCTGTGACGCCCTTTACATGGGACTGGAAAAGACAGTAAAGGCGTATCTTGTCAAAACACACGTAAATAAATAATTCCATATATGAAAAAAACATCCAATATCCTGAGCATTTGCGCTCTTGTAGTGGCTGCAGCCGCTCTTGTATTGACTTTCGTGTCCAAATCACCTAAAACTGAAGTTGCAGGGAACACCGAATTCACGTCAGTGGCAGAAAACACATCGGGGATTGCATATTTCAATCTTGACGAGGTGGTAGCCAATTATCAGATGGCCATCGATCTCCAGCAGAATTTCGAAAAAAAGGCCAACGGAATCAATGATGACGTCACACGACGTCGCACCAAACTCGAAAATGAAGACAAGGACCTCGCCGACAAGCTGAACAAAGGGCTTATCACCAGAAGCGTGGCTGAAGTCAAATACAATGATCTTCAAAAGAAAATCGCCGATTTCCAGCAGTTCGGACAGCAGAAGCAAAATGAATTGGCAGAGGAACAACAGGTTATCCTGAACAATATCGCCAATTCAGTGATGGAATATGTAAAGAAATACAATTCGGAGCACCATTACGACCTTATCCTTTCTACACAGGGCAACCTTCTTTCTTCTCCTGTCGTAGATGCTGCGGCCAGCCTGAACATCACCTCCGAACTTATAGACGGGCTCAATACCGAGTACCAGAACAACAAATCAAAGAAATAGTCTCTTTTGAAAAGATTTTTCTGCATAATCTTCACTTTCCTGTGTCTGGGTGCCGGTATTGTCCGGGGACAGGAGCCGTATCCTACGGTAGAGGTGAAAGTTTCCTCCGATAAAGTCAAAGTCGGAGGAAAGCTCTACTACAGCCATGTAGTAAACGAGAAACAGACGCTTTACTCCATAAGCAAAGCCTACGGAACAGCAGTGATTGACATTATCGAGGCCAATCCGAAACTGCATCTCAGCACTTCCCCCCTACGCGCGGGAGATTTGCTGCTTATCCCTGTAGATAAGGCCAATATTCAGTCTGCTGGCCAAGCGGAGCTTCCAGTACCGGAAGCCCCAGCCAGTGAAGCATTAGTGCTTTTCGGCAGACCCTTCGGAAAGCCCCACAGGCCACAAACAGCGCTTCTGGACAGCGATCTGATGAATGCGGACAATGTGGATTTCACAGACAAACACGTCAGTGTGGCTTTGCTGCTTCCTTTTGATGCAGATACGACAGCCAACAAGAATTATCTGAACTTTTATTTCGGGGCCCTTCTGTCCGTCAAAGAATTGGCAGAAAAAGGGGCTATGATAGAAGTGAATGCCATAGATGTATCGCAGGCAGATGCATTACAGCAGAACAAGCGTGTCATAGGAGAGAGCGATATCATCATAGGACCTATAAGTTCTTATGATATTGCACGCACCTTGAGTGTGATTCCTGATAACAAATACATCGTTTCTCCGTTGGATCCGAGAACCGAAACTCTTACAAAAACGGATCACGTGATTCTGGCTGCCACCCCTGCCAAGATACAGATAGAAGATATGGCTTCGTGGATTGCAGAAGATATGGAAGCAGGAACCGACTCGCTCATCGTAGTGACGGAAACCGCTTACAAACAGAACTCAACACAGACACTGATGGAATCCAGCCTTGAAAGCATCTACCCGGAAAGAAAAATAGAGGTGAATTACTCTCTGTCTTCCGGACTTGAGATGAACGAGTGGTTCGATGTACACACACATCTCAAGGATTCAATTACAAGGGTTGTTGCGGCTTCCGAGCACGACATTTTCATTAAGGATGTCATCCGTAACGTTTATCTACAGAAGAATATGGGCAAGAATGTCGTCATGTACGGCCCTGCGAAAACCAAATCCGTAGAGATGGAAGAGATGTGCGATGCCTTTCTGCATAACAGCGTAACCTATCATATCGATTATTCTTCGGCGTCTGTAATACATTTCATCAAAGACTACAGGGCGTTATATGGAGGAGAGCCTGACAGTTATGCCTTTCATGGATACGACACGGTAAAGTTCTTCATCAGCGCATACGCGGAATATGAAGAAAAGTGGAGCGAACATCTTGAGGAGATGACAATGAGCGGACTTCAGACTTATTTTCGTTTCAAAAAACCGGACGGAAGCGAAGGTGCTGTCAATACCGGAATCAGACGCGTGGTTTATTCTCCAGGATATAAAGTGGAAGTGAGCGACAGATAATGCTCTGCCAATATATAAAGAGAGGGCCGGCTGAAATCAGCCGGCTCTCTCTTTTAAAAGTATTAGTTATTACTTATAGAATACCGCTTTAACGAAATCTATACCTTTATTTTTACTACCAGTAACCGTTATATTATAAACAAGTCTATAATACTTTCCTGTCCAATCATCAGTAGACGCAGGAGTAAAAGTAGTAGTTCCATTAGCTTCATATGTTCCGTCCACTGTTGAAACTGGATTCGCTCCTTTCGCAGCATCATCTGCAGTATCATACACTGACAAAGTCACTGAATTAACAGTTATACTTCCTGTCCCGGCACCATGAGTAACCTCTATCTTGACTATCTTATCAGAAATCGCATTCTTGCCATAAATCGCTCTATCCACCTTATCAAGACTCTTTCCTCCTATACGCCAATATCCGTCAAATATAGTATTACCCGTAACATTCCAAGTAATCCCATCTATCGTAAAATCTGCTGAACTATCATAAGCGCTATGTGTTCCTTTTTCAGCCTGAAGAGTATATGAAACCACAGGCTCTGTGCTTCCGGCAGGAAGAACGGTGACAGTAGTGGTGGCAGTAGCGGCAGTGTATCCCTCAACGGCGTCTGCGCTGACGGTTATAACGACCGTACCTTCCTTAACGCCGGATACTACTCCAGTCTCAGAAACAGTGGCGATAGTCGCATCGGCTGAAGAATATTTAAGAGCAGCTGTAGAGGTACAGGTAGCGCCAAGTTCTACAGTCTCTCCTGCATTGACAGTATAGCTTGACTTGAGAGCAATCTCGGTTCCTACTGTCTTTACGGTAAAGTCATCCTTACCCCAGAAATAAACCTGCTTGGTAGTATTATAAAGAGCCGGATAAACAAATACATCTCCCTCTGTAGCTGCAGAGAAAGCGAAAGCATCGCTCGTATTCTTGACATATACAGCTATCTGGCTTTCGCCTTGAGCGAGGGCACCGTTCCTTGCTGAATTAGAGAACGCCGTTTTAACGGTTACCCCGGTAAGTTTAACCTTGCAGTTAAGATACTTGTTGAAATCTTTAAGAACTTCAGCGATGGTAGCCTCCGTATAGATGCCCTTGCCATCCTGAGCTATAGTAGCCGCGGTAACATCAAGAGCTGTAACTTCAGGAAGGCCATTAAAAATGACACCTGTTCCGGTAACGATTCCGGTGATAGTTGTTTTCTCAGCTGCGTCCTTAATATAAGTGGTGAGAGGAACGTCATAAACCATTATGGCGCCCGTCGCATCCTGAATATAAGAAGTTTTACTGTCTGAACCTATCTTGGTAACCTCTGCTCCGGTAAGATTGACTTTAAAGTCAGTTCCAGTTGTACCGGCCGCAAGAATAGCATCATTCACCTCTGCGAGAGTAGTATATACAGTCTCTTCTACACCCTTCTGCTTTACGGTAAATGAAGCAGTCAACTCTCCACTTTTGACTGTGAATTTGGCTTCACGAGTCTCAGTGGTGGTGTTGGCAGGATATTCAATCTTGATAGTACCGTTGCCTGAACCGCTCTCTGTGTATGAAGTAATCCAGTCACCCTCATCCTTAGTTACAGTCCAGTCACCGGTGCAAGTTACCTCAACGGTGAGCTCTGTATTCTCGGCATTCAGAAGAGAAGCTACAGGATTGACCTTAAGATCGTCTACAGGAGTTTCAGAGGCGGAGTAAGCGAGGACTAGGCCACCTGCAGCCATCTGAGGATTTCCGTTGTATTCACCTCTCTTACCTGCAACAGTAATCGTAGCTCCCACTTCAGGATTAAGAACTGCCACATCAGATTTGTCAAAAGTAGTCACACGATAGAGATAAAGCGAATTCTCTCCATCCTTGATGGTGATGTTGACATTGTTATATTTTTCTTTACCGCTAAGGCTTGTAACCTCTGTAATCACACCTGTTACGGCAAATTCTGAATCATTGGCAGCGGCAAGGAATTCTGCAACAGTAGCTGTAGCATAAGATTTAACGCTCTCACAAATGCCACCTGCAGCCATCTGAGGAGTCTCCTTATAAGAGCTTCTCTTGCCGACTACGGTAACGATATCGCCAACCTTGATGCCAAGATCTTCGATATTTCCTTCACTTGTTACGACACGATAAAGAAGAACGCTGCTTGCAAAATCACCTGAAGAAACCGTGATATTGGCATTATGATACTGGCTGTTGGCAGAAACTTCTGTCACTACACCCTTGACTCTATACTGAGTATCTCCTTCTTCCGCAGCGAGGAATTCCTCTACGGTAGCTTCGATAATAGCACCCTTCTGTTCGAGAGAAGCAACTGCAGAATATGTTTTTCCGCTTGCTTTGGTAGTAAATGAAAGCTCTGTTGAACGATCACCACCGGCATTTGCTGCAGCGTTGAAAACAACAGTCACGTTAGTGCCTTCCTGCTCTATTCCGGTAACTGAAAGCCAAGATTTGGCATCCTCAGGAATAACGGTTGATACGCCGTCTCCCTTGCAGGTCAAATATGCCTTGACTTCACCGCCCTCGAGAGGAAGTGCAGTCTTGACAGAAAGAGAGTCGACTTTAATAAGAGACTTCTCGATGGCGATGACTGTCACGTTCTTAAGTTCAACGGTTCCGCTGTATGTAACCCTCGGGCCTTCAACAGTCACGATGTCACCTGCCTCAATTCCAAGACTTGCAAAATTCTTCTCCGCTCCGCTGGCATCGAGAGTACCGTAAACATATACCTCGTCTGTACCGTCGTTGATGTACATATTGCCATAGGTAGTGCTTGTAATCTTAGTTACAGTACCTTTGATACGGTATGACACGCCATCCTCTCCGGCATTGACCTCAGCACATGTGGAAATAGGAAGGTCCTGCTTCTCCGTCTGCTGAATAACATTGATCTGCTGTGTCTTTTCATTACATACAAGATTTACGGTAGCTTCGTTAGTAGAAGTGGCAGCTTCAGCGGTAAAGACCACCTCAGTCTTGCCTGCTGCTCCGGTTTCCGGTGCGATAGCAAGCCACTCCGGAATATTGCTGATGGTCCAATCGGCAGTAGCCGTAACCGTAATGGTCTTTGAACCACCTTGTGCAGGAATCGCAACATACGAAGACGATACCTGTACCTCGGCGAGATGTCTCTCGAGGCTTTCCTGACAACCGGTCGCAAAAGCGACGGTTGCCAGAAGAGTTGTGATTATATTTTTAAGTTTCATATCCTGAGATATTATGTTAGTTGAACATATACTTGATGCCGACAGAAGCGTACCAGCACTGACCTACTGCATGGTAAGGTACAAAGGTCTGGGTATCTGCGCCATAAGCTGCGGCAGTAGAGAATGTAGCATATCCTTCTGCGTCAACTCCCTCATACTTGAGGATACGGCCCTCACCAAGAGCGGAGTTCATATATTTGCTGACTCCCCAGCTTGAGTTGAAGAGGTTAAGGATGTTCTTGATATCAAGACTGAGCTGCAAAGTATTGACAGAGTGGCCTACGTTTACCTTGAAGTCATGCTTGTAGCTGAAATCAAGTCTGTGAACCCAAGGAGAGTAAACACTGTATGCCTCTGCATATTCTCCCTGATGTTTGCTGAGGTAGCTGTCTTTGTGAACATAAGCCAGGAAGCGGTCGCGGTCATCGTCTGAAACGAAACGGAACTCGTTGTTAGCTACCTGCTCATCGGTAGGGATATAGATAGAATCGTAGTTATAACCATCTCCGTTAATATCGTTAACGGTCATATAAGAATAATTGTATCCACCCCTCCAAGATTCATAAATGAAACTATAGTGATTGCCGGAGTTGTCATCGTGAGTAAGAGAAGCAACTACACGGTCAGGTGTAACATAGCTGGAGTTGTGAAGGCCCGGATCGTTAGGACCGTTGACGGTAGCCATATAGTTAAGCACTGAAGAAGCATTTGAACCAGGCATACCGGTAAGTTCCTTCGATACAGTGTGCGTATAAGCCGCCATCAATCTCAATCCCTTGACAGGCTGCATGTTTACAGTAACGTTACCGGTGTAACCATAACCCTTGCTTGTGTTTTCAAGAACATATGCATTAGGCATATTGGCTACAGTACCATCCGCTTTAGTATATGTAAGCTTGTAATTGTTATAGATAGCGCGGTTATCGGCACCGTTGAATCTTGCAAATCCGTCGGTATCCTTTATGCTCCAGTCCCTAAGGCATACGCCGTTGATGGTTTTGTTGAAAATACCCTCAACAGTGACAGAGAATGGGAAAGAAGTAGGGAAAGCGTAGTCAACTGCCAGAGAAGTCTTCCAAACCTGAGGCATCTTGAAGTTAGGATCAACTGCAGAGATTTCAGATGGAGCTGTACCCTTGTCCGGAGTGATTGTCTCAGGATATCCTAAAGAGAAGAGCTTGTTCTTCAACTCGTTGCGTGTAAGGACACCACCTGCGAACTGAGACATGTCAGTAGCGGTACCGCCGTTCTTTCCTGTAGCGTTAAGCTTGGCCGCGTACTGAACCATACCTGAGTTGGTAGGCATGTTGGTGAAGAATACGAGAGGCAGACGACCTGAGAAAAGACCGGTACCGCCACGAACCTTAAGGCTCTTGTCTCCAAGTACATCATAAGTGAAACCGATACGTGGAGAAAGCGTAAGGGTGCTGTTAGGCCACTTGCCGGTATCTATATGCTTGCCGTTATAGTCAAGTTCATAGATTGCGTTGTTGGTCATAAGGTCTTTATTGTCAAAGAACAGACCCTCGGCACGAAGACCGTAGGTAAGTTTGAACTTGTCTGAAACAGACCAGTCATCCTGAGCATATACGCCCGCCTTGTGGAAACGCACACGGGCAGCAGGATTCTCCTCACCATTGTAGCCATATGTAAGACATACGACTGAAGGAGCGGCTTCATTCAAGAAATCCTCCAAAGAATCATAGCGGTAATAACCGGTACCGTTACGCATATAGGAGTTGTCAGCCATCTGATATTCGTAGCTGAGACCACCTACGATCTTATGATTGCCGACATAGTAAGTAAGGTCATCCTTAATATTGATGACATTGTTATGCACGGCATTATTCCAAGTGAAGAGCTCATATCCGAGCGCCATATAGGTGTTGGATCCGTCAGCGTCATCCTTTCCGTCAGGACTCTTCTGACCTGCGTCCATAATGTCGATGAACGGGAAGTCGCTTGAGTTTGTTCCGCGAATATCGTCAAGCTGAGAGTATGTAGCCAGGAACTGGTTTGAAAGATTGTCACTGAGACGGCTGTTAAGGTCGAGTGACCATGTGTTCACCAAGTTCTGCTGTGAGTACATTGAATTGGCAAAGGCCATTGAATAGAGGGATGTACGTCCGTAAGAAGAGCGTGAACCACCGTCCATTGAAGATGAGTTAGGTGAACTCCAAGACTTGTTGAGCGTATAGTTGTAACGCAATGCGAGGTGATGTTTGTCTGAGATGTTCCAGTCGATGCGGGCAAGAATCTTGCGGTTGCTCTCGTCTGCAGGGAAATCTGTCCATGAACCCGTATCGTATCCGTATCTTTCCTTTACATAGTTAGACACTTTCTCAAGGTCAGCAAGTGTAGTACGTGAAAGATAAGCGGTAGAGCTTCCGATACCGTCTTCTGAACCTCTCCAATAGTTGGCTACTGAAGGAGTCTTCTGGAATTCGTAGTTTACGAAGAAGAAGAGTTTATTCTTGATGATAGGTCCGCCGAGAGTGAAACCGTAGGTAGTGTTACGATCCGTATCGCGTGCACCGGAAACAGTCTCGCCTTCCACTGTGTCACCGCGCATATTCTCATTACGGTGATACATATAGGCAGTCCCCTTGAAAGTGTTGGTACCTGACTTGGTAATGGCGTTAACACCACCGCCGATGAAGTTAGTCTGGCGAACATCATAAGGAGAGATGACAACCTGGAGCTCGTCTATAGCATCGAGCGAAATAGGGCTGCCACCGCCAGGGAGGTTGCTGGAAAGACCGAAGTTGTTGTTGAAGTTAGCACCGTCAACCGTGAAGTTACCGGTACGACCATCAGCGCCGGCGAATGACATACCATTGCCGCCATATGGAGAAAGCCTCGTGACGTCAGAGATACTTCTGCTGACAGTAGGAAGCGCACTGATCTGCTCATTGCTGATGTTAGTGGCAACACCTGTCTTCTCAACAGCAAATTTGGATGTGGCAGTCGAAACCACAACGGCTTCGGAAAGCATCTCCTGATCGTCGTTAAGATAAGCATTAAGCAGGTAACTTTCTGCAAGCTGAAGGGTAACGTCAGTAAAAGTGACGGTCTGGTATCCCAGGCTGCTGAATTCTACTGTGTAAGGGCCACCAGCGCGCATACCATTGATGAAATAACGTCCATCAGTGTTTACGACAGCATGGTACGTAGTTCCGGAAGGCGTATGGACGGCTATAACAGCCGCGCCTGGCAGAACATCTCCCGCAGAATCAGTAACCTTACCGTTCAGGGAGGAGGTTGTTACCTGAGCAGAAGCAGAGATAACAAAAAGCATCGCTGCGAACGACAGCAATAAACTTTTGACTGTTTTTTTCATACTTTTTTTATAGAATTGAAATAATAGTTTTTCATCTGCGAATATATAGGAATACCAGGGACGCTGGTATTAAAGGCACTACTGACTCTTTTAACGACTTGATTCACAAACAAGAATCGAATTAAGTTTTTACGCCGGCAAAGATATGCATAAAATACTTTATTACATAGTTGTTTTAATTTAGGTTTATTGGAATTTTTGGCGTACCTTTGTCATCCTTTCACCTATATTTTTTATATTTGTCCTATGAGAACTAACCACTTACCCCTATTGCTTATTCTTTGCACTTGTTTCATATTGTCGGGTTGTGGCAATGGGACTTATCATCGGTCGTATATCGGAGCGTATTTTTTAACGCCTTCTGTCGAATTATCTATATATGAAAAAGAGAATGCGATAAAATGTGAGTTTGGATTCAACCCTGAAAAAAAAGTGGTATACTGCAGCCTTTTCGAAAACACAGAAGAATACGATAAGATCTGTGAGATTAACCAAGACATGAACTTTAAAAAATATAGGTATGTATGGAATTATCCACGTTCCATTTATCCTGACATAAGTTCTATTCTTATCACAAGTGACCTTGACCTCGATTCCGCTCACCCTGCCGGCACGCCACTCAATGATCTTTTTTACACAATATTTTGTACGTACCATGAGTTCATTGATCGAGGATATCAAGGACATTCTCATTATAGCGAAGGGACCAGACATTATTTAAAAGTCAGTGAGGTACAACCCGACTTACTTCCCCTCATCAACGCAAAGCGCGGAATCTTTTTCTACTTCGATAAAAAAAGCGTAAAAGAATTGATAAACACCCCCCATAATCTCACATTCTCACTCACCTATGTCGACGGCACGACCATGTCCAACAGCATAGAATATACATTTATCCAATGAAAACTAACCACCTACTCCTATTGCTTATTCTTTGCATTCTTTCATGTACAAAGAATGCCGCTTTGCAGCAAGAATCCGCACACACTATCAATTCACACACTATCCCTGTAGCTCAGGCGATAGAAAACCTTAATAGATTTCTGGAATCAGAAAATAATTTCAGAACCAAATTATCCGCAGATTATTCCATCGAGGTAATACCTTCGTCCTGTATAGGCACAAAATCTACAGAATCCTACTGCGATTCCCTTCTGTACATCATTAATTTTTCAGACGACAACGGATATGCCGTGCTCGCCGCAGATGACAGAATTTCTTCTAGTGTAATCGCAGTTACTGAAAAAGGAGCGCTGAGCATAAAAGACTTCAAAAAATTTCAAGATGATGTGATCATCCCTTCTGACACACTGAAATTATACGACGAAGATTTGGACGATTATCTTGTTGGAGATTATACTGGTGACGGGCAAGAAGATTCAGTTAAAATCATCAATAATTCTCCCATTATCGCTGACATGATATTAGATTATGCAGAAGGCGAACTCTCAAAAAACAAAGAGCGCGAATTCGTCGACACCATCAACGACGGAACCGGCAACGTTAAAATGACAGTTGAGCATTCTACAACACAATATTACGAGGAAAAGGTTACCCCTCTTCTCGCAGATTTCAATGACTGGACACAAGATGGTTTTTTCAGTTATTTATGCCCAATCGTATTTAAAAGAAAAACCGCTTGCGGATGTGTGAATTTGGCACTCGCATATATAATGACCTTCTGGAAATTCCCCGACATCTATGAAATCGACGGATACAAAATTGATTGGGAAGGTCTACGTAAACCGTTCTCGCGAATAACCGCGATTTCATCAGCTGCCATCTTGTTGAGGCATATGGGAAAAATAAACCTATCCATATATTTACCCAGAGGCACCTTCACCTTTCCGTCTCTTGCAGCAAAGTATCTTTCCAACAGTTTGTACGAAAACGTGGAATATATTGATTATGACACCCAAAAAGTCGTAAAAGCATTAAATAACGGATGTCCTATAATGATATGCTCAATACCGACAGAAGGCATTACCAGTTCTCATGCATGGGTGATTGATGGATATAAAGATCTGCATGAGTATACTACAATAAAGCACTATAAGAACGGAATATATCAATACTCCAACTATACATCTCGTACCATCAATCTGATCCACTGTAATTTCGGTTGGGGAGCAGATGGAAATGGATACTTCACATCCGGCGTTTTCGACTTAAAAAAAGTCAGACTGGACGATAGCAAAAAAGAATCCCCTTTTAGTGACAATTATACCAAATACCTGAAAATCATAACTTATGATGCACCAAGATAACAACTTTAAAAAAATAATATTCACACTTTGTTCTTGTTTCATATTGTCGGGTTGTGGCAATGGGACTTATCATCGGTCGTATATCGGAGCGTATTTTTTAACGCCTTCTGTCGAATTATCTATATATGAAAAAGAGAATGCGATAAAATGTGAGTTTGGATTCAACCCTGAAAAAAAAGTGGTATACTGCAGCCTTTTCGAAAACACAGAAGAATACGATAAGATCTGTGAGATTAACCAAGACATGAACTTTAAAAAATATAGGTATGTATGGAATTATCCACGTTCCATTTATCCTGACATAAGTTCTATTCTTATCACAAGTGACCTTGACCTCGATTCCGCTCACCCTGCCGGCACGCCACTTAATGACCTTTTTTACATGATGTTTTTTTCATACCATGAATTTATTGACCAGGGATATGGCAGCCAATCTCATAGCGGAGGAACCAGACATTATTTAAAAGTCAGTGAAGTACAACCAGATTTACTCTCCATCATTGACGCCTCCGGCATTTATTTCGACTTCAATTCAAAAAGCGCAAAAAACATAATAAATACCATCCATAATCTCACATTCTCACTCACCTATATCGACGGCACGACCATGTCCAACAGCATAGAATATACATTTCAATAAAATAAAGCTCCACTTTTAGGTTTATTGGAATTTTTGAAGTACCTTTGCCGTCCTTTATAACATACGAGGACAGATTTGCCTGCTTGCAACCTCGTACAAAAAATGCTAAAAAGATGAACTACCTCTTTACATCGGAGTCCGTCTCCGAAGGGCATCCGGATAAGGTTGCCGACCAGATTTCAGACGCCATATTAGACGAATTCCTGCGTCAAGACAGCGAAGCGAAAGTCGCTTGCGAGACATTCTGCACATCAGGACTTGTAGTCGTAGGCGGAGAAGTACTTTCACACGACGCGCATGTGGACATACAGGACACTGTGCGCCGCGTAATCCGCAAAATAGGCTATACCAAATCAGAATATGGATTTGACGCCGACTCATGCGGAATCATCTCAACCATTCACGAACAGAGTGCCGACATTAACCGCGGAGTGGTCCGCAAAGATCCCGAAAATCAGGGTGCCGGAGACCAGGGAATGATGTTCGGTTATGCTTGCAAGGACACTAAAGAGTATATGCCGTTGGCATTGTTCCTTTCTCACTCACTTCTACGCATACTCTCAGACATAAGAAAAGAGCCGGACAGTCCTATGCCTTACCTCCGCCCGGACGCCAAGAGCCAGTTCACGGTACAATTCTCAGCCAAGCACAAGCCTCTCCGGGTGCACACCATAGTGCTCTCAACACAACACGATGAGTTCGACACTGACGAGGCCATGCACGCACGCATAGAACGCGATGTTCGCGATATAGTAATTCCACGCCTCATAGCAAGTCTGCCAGAAGAGACAGCAGCACTCTTCAAAGGAGATTATAAGCTCCTGGTCAATCCTACGGGCAAATTCGTCATCGGTGGCCCCGCCGGAGATACAGGCCTTACCGGAAGAAAGATTATAGTGGATACTTATGGAGGCAGAGGCGCGCATGGTGGCGGAGCATTCTCCGGAAAAGACCCTTCAAAAGTAGACCGTTCCGCAGCTTATGCAGCACGCCATATCGCCAAAAATCTCGTGGCCGCAGGCGTAGCAGATGAAATTCTGGTACAATTGGCCTATGCCATAGGAGTGGCAGAGCCGGTGAGCGTATTTATCGACAGCTATGGAAGTTCTCATATCGACAAAGGCAGCCAGGAACAGACTGATGCTTATATAGCCGATACAGTAAAGAGCCTTTTCGATTTGAGACCGGCAGCCATAGTGGAACGGTTCGGCCTTAAGGCTCCTATTTACGAACCTACGGCCGCCTACGGTCATATGGGACGCGAGCCTTATGTTAAAGACGGCCTGCAATTTTTCGGTTGGGAACGTCTTGATATGGTCGATAAGATAAAAGAAGCGTTTAAAATCTGATTCTTTTTATATCTTTGCATTTTGATTTGACATTACAAATACGCCAATTCAAAAAACAAAATATATGGAAGTAATCAACCTTGGAGAGAAGAGTTCCGTTCTCAACTCCTTTGTCGCTCAGCTCAGAGACAAAAACATCCAGAAAGACAGCCTCAGATTCAGGACAAACCTTGAAAGACTCGGTCAGATTTTCGGCTACGAAATCAGCAAGACCCTGAAAAGCGAAACACGCGAGGTCACGACACCGCTCGGGATTGCGCATCTTGACGTTCCTAGTGAAAAAGTGGTAGTTTCGACGATTCTTCGTGCAGGTCTTCCGCTTCACAATGGGGTGCTAAGCTGTTTCGATTGCGCAGAGAACGCATTTGTAGCGGCGTACAGAAAATACGACAACGAAAATACCTTCCATATACACACGGAATATTGCACCTGCCCGGAGATCAGCGGGAAAGTTCTTATCCTCACCGATACGATGCTCGCTACAGGTTCATCCATACAAGTGGCCTACGAAGTGCTCTGCCACGAAGGCGGAATCCCTTCTAAACTGCACCTTGTCTGTCCTTTTGCAAGCGTACAGGCTGTTGAAAATCTTAAGAAATGGCTTCCGGAAAACACGACCCTTTGGGTTGCTGCCATTGACCCCGAACTGACAAGCCACTCTTACATAGTCCCAGGCCTGGGAGATGCCGGTGACCTCTGCTACGGGCCTAAGCTTTAGAGTTCCTTACGCAGACGGGCAAGAGGGATACCCAATTGATCACGATATTTGGCGATAGTTCTGCGGGCCACGTTATATCCTTTTTTTGAAAGTTCACTCACAAGCTGCTCATCCGTGAGCGGCTTGTGTTTGTCTTCGGCATCCACAATCTGCTGAAGGACAGTTTTCAATTCACGAGTGGAAATTTCTTCTCCGGCCTGATTGATAAGACCCTCTGAAAAGAAATACTTCAGAGGATATATTTTATATGGCGTCTCTATATACTTACTGTTCACCACTCTGGATATGGTGGAGATATCAAAGCCCGTAACTTTTGCTATATCTTCAAGAATCATAGGCTTAAGCTTGGTTTCATCTCCGCTTTCGAAAAACGGATACTGAAAATCTATTATGGCCTGCATCGTCTTGGACAGTGTGTTCTGCCTCTGCTTGAGAGCCTCTATGAACCATTTGGCCGAGTCCATCTTCTCCTTTACAAAATTGGCAGCCTCCTTCTTCTGCTTATCCGTTCCTCCTCGCGCCTGTTCAAGCATCCCCACATATTTCTTATTGATACGAATCTCGGGGATATTGAAGCGCGGCATGGTGAAAGAAATCTTACCGTCTTCATCTTTAAGCACGAAGTCAGGCACAATCTGCTCCGCCACATCCTCGTAAGAATCGCTGATAGACCCTCCTGGAGAAGGATTGAGGCGAATTATCACCCTCAGAACATCTTTCAGCGCCTTTTCATCCATCCCCCTGCTCTGCATTATCTTCGCATAATGCTTCCCGGCAAAGGCGTCGAAATCTTTCTCCAGAATATCTATGGCACGCTTGACAATCTCAGTTTGCTTCGATGCCTTAAGCTGCAGAAGAAGACACTCCCTAAGATCTCTTGCACCTACCCCGGCAGGATCAAGGGACTGTACCACTTTCAACATTTCCTCCACATCCTCTCTCTCGCACTCTATCCCTGCACGAAATGCCAAGTCATCCACCAGAGAATCCAAATCACGGCGAAGGTATCCGTCTTCATCCAGCGAGCCTACGATAAATATGGCTATATCCCTCTGACGGTCAGTTAGATTACGAAAAGAAAGCTGGTCATAGAGATTCTGAAAGAAGCTTTCCTTCACCGAAAATGTGTTATACTCCGGACGCGCATCTTTCCCCCAGTTGGACACCTTGGTCTTATACTCCGGGATATAGTCATCCTGAGTCTGTATTTCATCAAGTGACACTTCCTTCGAGTTCTCCGAATCCGAAGTCGGAGTATCATCCAAAACAGGATTATCCTCCAGCTCCCTTCTCACCCTCTGTTCAAGATCCTGAATGGGAAGTTCTATCAGCTTTATGGTCTGAATCTGAAGGGGCGAGAGCTTCTGAGTCTGCGTCTGCGCTATGGACAATCCTTGCTTAACCATTACTTAATGTCTTCTGGGAGTGGTTCTACCGCTATTGGAACAAGCACCTTGACTGTATCTACAGTATATAATGAATCAAGAGATATCTCCGGAAATTTCATTCGCTCCTTGACGACAAAAGCACTCGGAAAATACTTGGCCACTTCCTTTAAAGCTATCTGAGCATCCGCCTTCGTGCGGAAATCCCCTATAGTAACCTTGAAATTAGGATAAATGAAAGTCCTGTATGTCATATAGCCGGGAAATATCTTCCGCGACATCTTCTCGGCCTGTGCGGAAGCCTCGCGAGAGTCCTGCCTGTTATCGAAGAATATTCGTATGCGGTAGCCTTCTGTCTCCAGTGAATTTTCCATGTTGAAGACTATCTGACGCTCCGCAGCCCGCGAAATCGCTACGCTCTGATTGATGGTGACACTTTCCGGCATAACCTCCAATATGCTTTTCCCTTTCAGAGAATCAGTATAACGCGGAACAGGGACATAAATCAGCGAATCCACATATTTATATCCTTCCGGCGCCACCAAAGATGAATCAACCTGCGCTCTGAGCACAGTCAAAGCAGAAAATATGCATACCAGAAGGACCGTTAATCTTTTATTCATAATACCTGCAAATCTTTCTTCTCTTTAACATGTTTTATGCCAAGCGGATCACGCGCCGTAACCGACACGTCCACCTTCACATCATCAGGATTCGATGACTGCACTATCCGCAGCACGCTGTATATACCGAATCCGCTTTTAAGCGAAGCCGAAATATCCAGATGATATACCTGCGTACTATGACCCTTCAGCGTAAACGGCTCAAGCGTAAAATCAAACGCTTCCTCCCCCGCCACCTTGACCACTCCGCTGATGTCGGTGATTTTCAATGTAACTGTAGGATTCTCTATCTCAATAGCAATGGATGCTCCAAGCGGGGCACCAATCAAAGAAACCTTTTCCAGCTGCACCGAATTAATCTTTATGTCTTTATAGCCAGTGCATGAAACGATACACAAAAATGCTGAAAGCAGAGCAATAAATTTTTTCATCGCCCAAAGATACAAACTTTCTTCGTATCTTTGAGCCCAAATGAAAAACGTATATATCGAGACATATGGCTGCCAGATGAATGTGGCGGACACCGAAGTCATCTTTTCAATACTTGCCAATCACGGCTACAGCAAATGCGAAAGCATAGAAAACGCCGACGTAATAATGGCCAATACCTGCTCTGTGCGTGATAACGCCGAGCAGCGCATACTTGGACGTATCGACCAGTTCGTGCTTCAGAGAAAAAACCGTCCCGTCATAATAGGGATACTCGGATGCATGGCCGAGAGAATGAAGGAACAACTTCTGAGCGGAGGAAAAGTGGATATCGTGGCAGGCCCTGACGCCTATCGTAATCTTCCGTCTCTTCTGGAAGCGGTTCAGGACGGACACCCGCAGATAGATGTAATTTTGTCAAGAGAAGAGACTTACGCAGACATCGCTCCGGTGAGAATAGACAAAAACGGAGTAAGCGCCTTTATCTCCATAATGCGCGGATGTAACAATGTATGTTCTTATTGTGTAGTGCCTTACACAAGAGGAGTAGAGCGCAGCCGCGATCCTCACAGCATAGTAAGAGAAGCATGCGAGTGCCTGCACAAGGGTTATAAGGAAGTCACGCTTCTGGGACAAAACGTAGACTCATATAAATATGAAGACACATCCTTCGCGGCTTTGCTGGAAATGGTAGCCCGGATAGACCCGTCGCTGAGAGTACGTTTCTCCACATCCAATCCGCAGGACATATCAGACGAGGTGATAGAAACGATAGCCAAGTACCCGAATATCTGCCATCACATACATCTTCCTGTACAGTCAGGCTCCGACCGTATACTTGAAAAGATGAGAAGGCGCTACACCAGAGAGTGGTATCTTAACCGCGTGTCCAAAATACGCGAAGTCATCCCCGACTGCGCCATCACGACAGATGTAATAGCAGGATTCTGTTCGGAAACCGTTCAGGATCACGAAGATACCCTGTCGCTTTTCCGCGAGGTAGGCTTCGATGCCGCATATATGTTCTACTACTCCGAAAGGCCCGGGACACTCGCCGCGAAAAAATATCCGGACGATGTCTCCCTGGAGGAAAAGACCAGACGTCTTAACGAGATTATCGCCCTGCAGAACACCCTTTCGCTCGAAAGCAACAGAAAAGATGTGGGCAAGACATTCGAAGTGCTTGTGGAAGGCAGCTCCAAAAAGGGCGAAGGCCAGCTTTCGGGACGCACCTCCACAAATAAAGTATGCGTTTGGCAAGACTCCGACCACAAAGCCGGAGATTATGTTAAAGTTATAGTTAAGGACTGCACGCAGGCCACCCTGCTGTGCGAATTGGCATAGAAAAAGATGGATAGAATCAAATGTCTTATAATAGGCGGTGGGCCGGCAGGATATACGGCGGCCATCTATGCATGCAGAGCAGGCCTGGAGCCAAGTCTGGTAGAAGGTCCTGAACTGGGAGGGCAGCTTATGACTACCTCTCTGATAGAGAATTATCCGGGATTTGCGAAAGGGATCAACGCGCAGAGCCTGATGGACGATATGCGCAAACAGGCATCAAATCTGGGAACCTTTCTTATAAGTGGCACTGTCAAAGGATGCGACCTTAAAGGGAAAAACGTAACTCTGGAGAACGGGGAAAGCCTTTCATATCAAAGCCTTATAATCGCAACAGGGGCAAGTGCCAAGTACCTTGGCCTGGAAAGCGAGAAACGCTTCAGAGGGATGGGCGTATCCGCCTGCGCCACCTGTGACGGATTCTTTTACAGGGGTCTTACGGTAGCGGTCGTAGGAGGAGGAGACACGGCCTGCGAAGAGGCGCTCTACCTCAGCGGAATCGCTGAAAAAGTATACTTGATCGTCCGGAAACCATTTCTCAGGGCTTCAGAAGCGATGAAAAAAAGAGTCGTGGCACAAGAAAACATAGAGATTCTTTTCGGAAGTGTCACAAAAGAGATTTTGGGAGATGCGATGGGAGTGAAAGGAGCAAAACTTGAAAGGGATGGCGAGATTTTTGAAATAAAGATCGACGGCTTTTTCCTGGCTATCGGCAGACATCCTAACACTGAATGGCTGGGTGGCGCGCTTCCTCTGACAGAAGACGGATATATTCTTTCAGATGGTGTAAAAACGCCAGTAAAAGGAGTGTTCGTGGCAGGAGATGTAAGAAATACCGATTACAGACAGGCGATTACCGCAGCCGCTGACGGATGCAGAGCAGCACTTGAAGCAGAAAAATACATTAAAAATGAACTATAAAAGATTATCAACAGCAGCCCTTGCGGTCCTGATTCTCGCCTTGGGCTGCAAATCACAGTACGAAGAGCTGTTGCAGAGCAATGACACGCAAGCCAAATACAGCGCCGCCTTCGACTATTTCAACAAAGGCAAATACGGCAAATCCGCGCAATTGTTCGAATCGCTTGCCATGCTGACCCAGGGTACGGCCCAGGATGATACGGTGAATTTTTATTGGGCCTTGAGCAATTATAATCAGAAAGATTATTATACGGCTGAATCCAATCTGGAGCACTTCATACAGAACTATCCTTCAAGCCCGTTCGCGGAAAACGCCGAATTCCTGATGATAGACTGCCTGTATAGAAGCACTCTCCGCTACGAATTGGACCAGGCGCCTACATATAAAGCCATCAAGGCGATAAGCGAATACAAGATATCGCACATAAACTCGCCTAATATCGCCATCTGCAACCGTATGCTTACAGAACTGGAAGAAAGACTGGACAGAAAAGCCTACGAAAATGCCAAGCTTTATTATACGATGGAAGACTACAAGGCGGCGAGAGTGGCTCTCAAAAATGTGCTGAAAGATGATGCGGACAATATCTATCGCGAAGATATCCTCTACTACACCACCATGTCTTCCTACAATTACGCCCGACTCAGCGTACAGGCCAAGCAGAAGGAAAGATATCTGGTCTTCGTGGACGACTATCTCAATTTCGTGGAAGAGTTTCCGGACTCGAAATATCGCAAGGAATTGGATTCACTTTACGAAAAAGTAAGAAAGAAATAAATTTTTGAAACTTTCTCTTCTTTCTTACCCGTAATACAAATAGAACGAAAAAAATAAAAACCATGGATATTAAAAAAGTACCTACAAACACCATCACCCGTGACACCCGTGATCTGGTAAAAGAAACCGGCAACCTCTACGAAACTGTAGTAATCCTCTCCAAAAGAGCCAATCAAATCTCTCTTGCAGAGAAAAAGGAGATATCACGCAAACTTGAAGAATTCAAAAACGAGCGTGACAACATGGACGAGGTGTTCGAAAACAAGGAACAGATAGAAATCTCCAAGTTTTACGAAAGACAGCCGAAACCGGACCTTATCGCCATCTCTGAATACGAAAACGGAGAGCTGGTCTTCCGTAAGGCACACACAGATGAGAATATAAAATAATATATTATGCTTCGCGCCTTACACGTCGAAAATTACGTGTTGATAGACTCTTTGGATATTACTTTTCCAGAGGGTCTTATCATAATTACGGGGCAGACCGGAGCCGGCAAATCCATATTGCTGGGAGCCCTCTCTCTGCTTACCGGAGTAAAGGCCGATGCATCACTTATTTCGCAGGGAGCCGACACCCTGATAGTGGAAGGCGAATTCGATGTGGAACATTCCGCAGAAGGGCTTTCCGCTTACCTCAAAGAACACGAATTAGACAGCGATGACGGTGCCCTTCTTATCAGAAGAGTAGTCAACCGGACCGGACGTTCGCGCTGTTTTGTCAATGACGTCCCGGTATCAGCCGGAGTGCTGGAAGAATTGGCATCCTATATAATAGATATCCACTCCCAGCACCAGAATCTGCTTTTATGCAAATCCGCCTTTCAGCTTTCGCTGCTTGACCACTTTGGCGCTTATCCTGCACTTTTGGACAAGTGCTCGAAGAGTTGGGCGGCGCTGTGCAGAGCAAAAGAAGAACTTGGCGGAATTATCAAGAAAATCGAGACTGCCCATGCGAGTGAAGAATATAACCGCTCACAATGGGAACAATTGGACAAGGCCCGTCTGACGGCGGGAGAATACGAGGAGTTGGAAGCGCAGCAGAAAGAATTGGCAAGTGCGGAAGATATCAAGGAACTGCTCAGCCAAAGCCTTGAAGCCCAGAGCTGCTGTACCCTGCTGAAAGAGTCACAAAGGAGTCTGGAAAAGGTCTCCCGGTTCTATCCGGGGGCAGAAGACCTTATCAAAAGGATGGAAAGTTCCAGAATAGAGCTCGAGGACATATTTTTTGAACTTGACAAGAAAAACTCTTCTTTGGAATTCTCGCAAGAAAAGCTTGACAGCATAGAGCAAAGACTGTCTTTACTTCTTTCCCTAATGCGCAGACATAACGCGACAAGTATAGAAGAACTTATCCAGATAAGGGATTCATTAAGCGAAAGCCTGTTCAACATGGAAGAGCTGCAGGAGCGAAAAGAAGAACTGAGAAAAACTGTTCGGAAGGCGCAGGAAGAATACGACAGCGTCTGCTCGCTTCTTCATGAAAAACGAGTCAAGGCCGCAGCGGAACTTTCTGAAGAAATTCAAAAGAGCATACGCTCTCTGGAACTTGACAGGGCCATCTTCGAAGTCAGCCTGAAAGAAGACTCGCCTTCCGCCGAAGGAACAGACAGATGCTGTTTTCTGTTCGATGCGAACGGGAACAGGCCTGCAGACTTGGCAAAAAGCGCATCAGGTGGAGAAATGTCTCGCATAATGCTATGTATCAAAGAGATGACAGCGCGGTTCTCCCATATGCCGACTATGATTTTTGACGAGATAGACACCGGAGTATCAGGAAGCGTGGCCCACAAGATAGGACAGATGATCTGTCTGATGGGAAAAAACATGCAGATTTTCGCCATCACGCACCTGCCGCAAGTAGCTGCCAAGGGCGATGCTCATTACATAGTGAAAAAAAGTGCAAAAGACGGACGTAACACCTCCACAATATGCCTTCTTTCTCAAGAAGAACGAGTGCAGGAAATCGCTCGTCTGTTGAGCGCAGACACCATAACAGCAGAGGCACTGGCCAATGCCAAATCTTTGCTTAAACAATAAAACAGTTAGTAATACTACCTATACAGAATACCATTTTACATTATATCACAATTTAATTTTCATGAAAAAAAAAGCTGTTATGGCTTGGTGCATCCCTGATGTCACTTTGCCTGTCGTCTTGCGTAAAAGAGATTACCGAGACGACTACCAATTTTGAGAGTTCCGACATTCCGGAAGTAATTCCCTACACTGGAGGAACTTACACCCTTACATTAAAACCAGAAATCCACACCAAGAGCAGAACGGAGAACACTGACATCGCCTGGGCTTATCGTATCAATTACGATGACATCGAAGGAGAGGCTGTCGTTTTCGACGCTCCGCAAGAAAGCGTGCAGATTACAATCAGTGCGAACAACACTGACTGTATACGTCAGGTCAGCGTGGACTTTTCTTCCGACGGGCAGAAAACTTGGTTACAGATAGCACAGAGCGAACAGGAAGCCGACCCGGCAAAGATCAAAGATCTGTTTTCCGACTTCGGCACGACCAACCTTCCCAAAAAGATAGGTTACAGCGGAGGAGACTACTACTTTACCCTGACATTCCGTAAAGAAGACCCTACTCTCAAATCCGTGCCTATCACCACATTCATTCCTTGGTCATACAGAATCTGTTATGACGGCGTAAATGGAGAAGCAGTCAAAGTAGAAGAAAAGACAGATAAGGTAACTTTCCATATCGAAGGCAATTACAGCGAAAAAGACATTAAGGTAAGCCTTGAAATCGCCAACAACAAGGCACAGGACAATTGGACTGAAGTAGTCTCCACTACCCAGGAAGCAGGGCTGTTGGAATTGGGAGAAGACGGAATATCTTATTTTTATGCCAAGAATGATCTCATCGTCAAAGATGGAAAATTCGCTTTGGCCGACGCTCCTCAGGCTACAGGTTATTTCTTCCGCCACGAAAGCCACTACGGCGTACCGGCAGATGAGACTTACGCAGGAGTAGCCTATAATCCTCAGTCTATAGATATGGTGATTTCCGACATAGAAGAAAAAACAGGGTCGGATCCTTGCACCATTCTCAGCGAAAACTTGAGAACCCCTTCCTATCAGGAGCTCTATATGCTTTATTATATGGAGGATACAGATAACACTTCAACTGTCGAAGGGGTCCAGGGAACCCACTATAAGGGGTCTGACCTTTTCCTTCCTTTCAATGGCTATGTCAACATCCCGTCAGGAAATCTTATGGGCAAAAACACGACCGGAGCCAGATGGGGCCTCGGCACGGACTTCGACGGTAACGGACTTGTCCTTACTTCCAATCTGCAATACTCTGTCGCGCCTGCATTTGACTATGTGGGAGAAAATATGGCTTCTGTAAGATGCGTTAAGAACATCAAGTTGCCGACCCTCGTAAAGATAGAGCCTTCAGAGCTGGAAAGCTGCAAAGCAACAGAGGTGACTGTCACTACAGATCCCGGTGAATTCAAACTCTATGAGGTATCTTTAGAGGCAAACGACGGAACAGTAAAAAAAGCGACCGCAACGAACAACAAGACCAGCGTCACCATTACTCTTCCAGACAGCCGATACACTGACAAGGAAACCGAATGGAAGGTATTCGTCAACAATATCTATACTGGACAGACCCTTCTCCAGCCTGCCCTTTCAGATTACGTGTACTTTACGGGCTATACCCCTACGACAGGTCAGGATTATACCGCATTCACCATCACCGTCAATATAGAGACAGACCACGAAAGCGTGGAAGTCAAAGCCGTCGGAGACAATGGTAAAGAAATAATTGGCGTTGCCGGAAAAGATAAAGGCAAAGTGGAACTTGCCATCCCGGAAAACACTGATGGCAAGCCTGTCATATGGACTCTCTGGATAGACGGAGAAAGCACAGGCAAGACCATAAGCCAGAAAGGCGCTCCCGCAACCGCTCTTTCTGTAGATTGGAGTACAGGATACCTTACAGTTAAAGACGGAGCGTATTGTTTCGCCGAGCCTTCTGAAAAAGGCGCATATTTCCCTTGGAAGAGCAAGTACGCAATCTTGGCCGCCCCATTCGATAAAAAAGCATACGGACCGGAAGAGACCACCTTCGACAAAATGGCGAACATTCCTAATTCCGAAGTGGATCCATGCTCTCTTGTAGCTCCGGCAGGAACCTGGAGGATGCCGACAGTAGCCGAATTCGAAGAACTCTTCACATGTGAATATGCCGGAACACTAAAAGACAATGTCACTTTCACACTTCCTGACGGAAGCCCTCTTGTATTCAGAAACGGAGGACAGATAAATGGTTCGACAGGTAAAGCTATGCTTCCTGACGCCAGTGTCTTAATATGGGTTGACGCAGAACACGATTCTGATAAAACCAAAGCAAAATATGTCATGATATCAAACAGCATTTCTACAGGAATACCTAAAGTAAGTGCAGGAATAACTAAAGTCAACGGAATCAACGTAAGATGCGTAAAAAGTCATTAATTCTCTGCGCACTGATAGGGTGCGCTTTGGTTCTTTCTTGCGAAAAGAAAGAAAACACCACTCCGGAAGTTCCCAAGACCGCCGCTCTTGTTCTTGTCGGGCAGGAGGCCGTTGAAGGAAAAGGCTATTATAATGCCGCCGTATGGATAGACGGACAAAAGTTTCTTCTCTCCGAAGGAGAACACGATGCATTCTGCAACGCGGTATACACCTATAAGGACAGTGTCTTTATAGCCGGATGCGAAGCCGTCGGAGAACTTATAGACGACGGCTACTACGATCCGTACAATGCCAACAACGGAGTAATCTATTCATTCAAAATCGGCGAAGAGGCTAATTTCCGCCGCACCGTCCACAGCGACGTCAAGGGTAATTCCACAGCATCGGATATCGCCTATTCCAACGGCAATATCTACACAAGCGGATTTGACTCCCCGGGATATGACAGGCGTGCCCTCTACTGGAAAAACGACGAGAAGATTCTCCTGACGGACGGCAGTACAGATGCATTGGCATATTGTATCACTGCAGATGGTGACGATGTCTATGTGGGCGGCTATATTCAAAGTGCCGACTTCAAGAAAGAAGGCGCTGCCGTGATATGGAAAAACGGAGTGGCTCAAAAGCTCACATCTGACGGCGTGCTTGCCAAAGTCAACAAGATTCAGGTGGAAAACGGGCACGTCTACGCCGCCGGAGCCTACAAGAATGTCGCTGACGGAGATTCTTGGCAGGGCGCCATTTGGATAGACGGCGAACTGACATTGTTTACCGAACCTGCAAGCGTGGAAGTCGGAGGCCTGTATGTCAAAGACGGCAAATGGATAATTAACGGCAACATGTCCACTGCTGAGGGCAGAATCAGCGCATTCAACTGGTACAGTGACGGGACATCAGAGGATATCACTCCCGATATGGCTCTTTGCCAAGGTCTTGGTGTGCTTGTACACGAAAATGACACCTATAATCTGGGGGCTTTCACCGATATTGACTACACCACATTCGAGACCATCAACAAAGGCTACCTTTGGAAAAACAAAGAGGCTGTGGATGTGGACACTTCGGCACCGAATGATTTCACCCTTTGGGATTTCGCCTTTGCTATCTATTAGCGGATTTTTCAAATAATGTATACTCACTCCTCGGCTGGACCACCCATCCGGGGAGTTTTTTTGCGATATATTCACCCATCTCTCCTCCTCTGCCACAATCATATACGAGGCAGAGACTTCCGGGGAAGGCCGTCAACATAGGCAAATCCCCGGTGCTGTCTCCGGCGACCAGAACGGGGTCCTTCCCGCCGTGCAGCGGGCGCATGAATCTGTCTATGCATTTCACTTTCCCTTCGAGAAAAGTCTGTGGATAAGACGTATCAAACTGCGGAACGGCTTCATCTGTAAGCCTGATTCCGAACACTTCATCTTCCGAGAACCCGAGAGGGTATTTGGGGTTGCAGGCAAGTGCCTCCACAATTACTTCAAGAGAAGCCGAACAGACATAAGTCTTCACGCCCTCCTTTCTTAACGAGCGCAACAGATCAACAGACTCCTTAGGTATCACCAACGATCCCTGTTCAAGCCAATAATCCACGCTCCGCTCGGTCAAAGCCTTTATCTGAGCCTTGTCCATGCCAAAAAGCAATCCAGGCATCCACAGACACCAGGTGCCGTAGTCAAAAGTATTCTCAATCCCGTCATTAAGCGAGAAAAGAGACTTCTTAAAACTGGCCCACGAATTCGACTCCCTAAAATCCTCTCCGTTCACTTTTTTCCGATAAAGAATCTCATAATCCCGTGACAGGCTCTCCCCTATCTGCGAGGCGCTGAGTCCAACCCCCTCAAGAGGAGTGTCAAGATCCGGCAGATACAGAGTAAATGCCCTGTAAGCATCATCCGGAGAAAATGCAAAGGACATATTATCTGCCATGTACTCCATAAGGGTCATGGAGATATCGTTAATTATGGTCGTGTTGTCAAAATCGAAAACCGCATAAGAATCTCGCGGAGCATTTGAAATGACGCCTGACAGCGCCTCATACACATCTTCTCGCCAAGCGTCACGGGGCAGAAAATCGCCCCTTTTGCATGAGCACAAAAGTGCTAAAACCCAAAGTAAAACAGCTATTTTTCGCATGGAGCAAATATAAGGAAATGTGAAGGAATTTTGTTATCTTTGCGCGAAGCAAAAAAGGGTTCAATTTTCAAGTTTTTCAATGTACGAATACCATAAGCCTGTACTTCTGAAAGAAAGCGTGGACGCGCTTGTTTCTACACCCGATGGCATCTATGCCGATGCCACTTTTGGAGGGGGCGGCCATTCCCGTGAAATACTTGGAAGACTCTCCGGAAAAGGGCGTTTAATAGCCTTCGACAGAGACCAGGATGCACTGAAAGGAGCCCTTGATGACGACAGGTTCACTCTGATTCATAATAATTTCCGTTTCATTCACAACTACTGCCTGACCTTATGCCCCGAGGGGTTCGACGGGATATTGGCAGACCTGGGAGTGTCCTCGCATCAGTTCGACACCGCACAGAGGGGTTTTTCTTTCCGATACGATGCGCCATTGGACATGAGGATGAATACACAAGGCCAGCTCACGGCACAGGAAGTTGTAAATACTTACAGTCAGGAAGAATTGGAAAAGATTTTCCGCATCTACGGCGAGGTGGAGAACGCGCATAAATTGGCATCCCTTATAGTGGGGAAGCGCAGCGTGCAACCCATCTGCACCACTGCCGAATTCGATAAGGCGATAGAAGATGCGACACCAAAATTCGCCGAGCATAAATACTTGGCAAAAGTCTATCAAGGACTGAGGATAGAAGTGAACCAGGAGATGCGCTCGCTTGAAAAATTTCTTGAAGGAGCCATCAAATCCCTGAAAAAGGGAGGCCGGCTGTCCATCATCACATATCATTCGCTTGAAGACAGGATGGTCAAGAATTTCATAAAGGCCGGCAATCTGGAAGGTGTTGTGGAGAAAGACATATTCGGACGCAGCGAACAGCCCCTCGAAGCCGTGAACCGTAAGCCTATCCTTCCCTGTGAAGAAGAAATAAGCGAAAATACCAGAGCGAGGAGCGCCAAACTCAGAATAGCTGTCAAACGATGAAAAGGGTCATGATATTCTTACAGAGAACCCTGAAGGCTATCCTCAACGGCTCTCTTTTCCTGCAGATTCACCTGGACAAGCATTTCTTGAAAATCATGATCTGCATGTTCATGGGCCTTTTGTCCATATGGGCAAGTCTGTTGATAGACAACACTTTGACCAAAGTAAAGCGAAATAACGACATTATCAAGGAGCAGCAGAATATCATAGCGGCCAAAACATTCCAATTAAGCGAGATAAGCTGCAGATTCAAAATTGAAGATATGCTTGAAGATCAGAACTCTCGCGTGTGTCCCCCTGAAAAACCGGCCAGAAAATTAAAATGAGCAAGAAAGATACAGGAGACAGACTTGGCCATTCACTTTACGCCATTTACCTTATCATGCTGGTGACAACCGTAATATTTGTCATCCGCATTTTCTATATCCAAGTCATATGGAGACCGGACCCTGAAATCAGTCAAAAGTTGTCCCTGCCCGTCAGGCGAGAAACGCTCCCGCAAAAAAGAGGCAGCATCCTATCCGATGACGGAAGACCGCTTGCCATCTCCTATCCCCGTTATCAACTTTACATCGACTGCTATAACCAGGAAGACAAACTCGTAAAAATGTCAGCCGCGCAGAGAGAAGAGGCGATCAGAGAGTGGAAGAATGACGCCGCCCGCTTCGCACAGGGATTGGAAAAAGCATTTGAAGGGGAAGGCAAAAGTGCCGAATATTATAGAAACCTGCTATGCAACAGCTTTGACAAAAAAAGCCACTATCTTAAACTTGGCAAACCGATAGAAAAAGACAAGCTGGAAGAACTGAAAAAGTATCCGCTGATAAAGGACGGACGCTACAAGGGCGGAGTGTGGACAGAGCCTGTTCCTATACGCCAATACCCATACGGAGCAATAGCCAGAAGAACCATAGGAAGCGTCACTGAAAATGAAGACGCCTCATACTATAGCGGAATAGAGGGTAAGTTCAACAGTATTCTCCAAGGCAAGGACGGGTATTATTACACTAAAAAGACCGACAACGGATTCGCGCTTGACACAGACAGCCTCTATGTGGAGGCGATAGACGGGAAAAACATCCGCACCACCATCAATGTCGATTATCAGAATATCGCAGACAAAGCTTTGAGAAGCCGGATAAGCGATAATCCGGAACTCAATGCCGGATGCTGTGTGATTATGGATGTAAAGACAGGTGCAATTAAAGCTATGGTTAATCTCAGCCGCAATTCCCATGGAGTGATTGGCGAAAATGAAAATGTGGCCGTAACCTGGAGAGGAGAGCCCGGTTCCGTTTTCAAGATATCCACCCTTATGACAGCCATAGAGGACGGGTATGTCAAATCGATAGATGAGACCATTCCGGGCAACCACGGAATCCTGCCCGGATATGAGAAGCAGCAGGACAAACATATCACGGAATACGAAAAAGAACACAACACGTCCCAAATTCCGTTACGCTACTGCGTGCAGGTGTCCAGCAACTACGCATTCCGATATCTGGCCAAAACATATTATTCCACCCAGCCGCAAGCTTTCATAGACAAGATAGCACAATATCAGCTGACTACCCCATTTGATTTCGACGTGGCGGAGAAAATCACTTCCCCGGACATCAGCACTCCAGCCAAAAGGACATGGAGCAGAAAAGACCTTACCCAGATAGCTATGGGATATTCCGTCAGCGTTACGCCTATGCACCTTCTGATGTACTACAATGCCATAGCCGGTAAAGGAAAGATGATGAAACCTTACCTGGTGGAGGCCATAGAGGAAAACGGCAAGATAGTGGAGAAGCGCGGTCCTTCCGTCCTCAGCGCCTCCATCTGCAGTCCGACCACGGCTCTCATGCTGACCGACGCGCTTTCATCCGTAACGGAGAAAAGCGGCACCGCATGGAGACTGAAAAATGCGCCTTGCAGCGTGGCGGGAAAGACCGGTACATCGTACGTGGCTATGGCCGGAGGATATCAGAACGCCAAAGGCGAACACAAGCAGCAAGGAACATTCGTGGGATTTTTCCCGGCAGAAGACCCACAATATACGATAGTATGCAGTATATTTACAGGCTTAACCCGCAAAGACTACTTCGGCGGTGTTATTCCGGTACAAGTGGCACTTGAAGTAATAAAAGAACTTTACAAGATAGATCCATATTGGAATGAAGATTTCTAAACTGATATCAGGAACATCGAGCACAATCATACACGGAGAGCCTTCCCAAGAAGTACTCTCTATCTGTTGCGATTCCCGCAAAGTGAGAGAAGGCGACCTTTTCATAGCACTCAAAGGCACAGCCGCAGATGGAAACGATTATCTTCAACAGGCACTCCAGAATGGAGCCACAGCCGCCATCCATACTGACAGACAAGGACTTGCAGTAATGGCAGACCGTTTTTTTGACCATCCGTCAGGAAAACTCACTTTAGTAGGCATCACCGGCACTAACGGCAAAACCACCACCGTCACCCTTCTATATCATCTTTTCAAGGCCCTCGGATACAAATGCGGACTGCTCTCCACAATTGCCAATTATATAGACGACAGGCGCGAAGAGACCACCAACACCACCTCCGACCCGATCACGATCAACTCGCTTCTGAGCAATATGGTTGACCAGGGATGCCAATACTGTTTTATGGAAGTCAGTTCGATAGGGATGGACCAGCATAGAGTGGATGCTCTCGAATTCAAAGTCGGCATCTTTTCAAACCTGACACACGACCATCTTGACTACCACGGCACCTTCGCCGAATACCTCAGGTGCAAGAAAGCCTTTTTCGACAATCTGGGCAAAAAAGCCATCGCCATAACCAATATCGATGACAAAAATGGCATGGTAATGCTTCAGAACACAGCAGCCAGGAAAGTTACCTATTCCTGTCACTGCGCATCGGACCATAATTGCAAGATACTGGAACAGTGCATAGAAGGAATGCAGCTGGTCATAGACGGCACAAGCGTGTGGACTAAACTGATAGGCGAACACAACGCCTACAACCTGCTGGCCATATACTCCGTAGCGGTAGAACTTGGCTTCGATAAAGACCGGGTGCTGATAGCTCTGAGTTCACTTTCCGGCGCTCCGGGCAGACTGGAAACCATCAGAATAACAGATGACAAGACAGTAGTCATAGATTACGCCCACACTCCCGACGCTCTCGACAATGTTCTCAAAGCCCTGCGCGCAGTATCACCTAAGGCCGAACTTGTATGCGTATTCGGATGTGGAGGAGACAGAGACCGCACAAAGCGTCCGGAGATGGCTCGAGTGGCCCAGAAATATGCCGACAAGATAATCGTCACCTCGGACAACAGCCGTTCAGAGAGCACTGAAGCCATAATGAACGAAATATGCACAGGCTTCGACATGAGCGGACGAGCGAAGAGCATATGCATGGCCAACCGTAAGGAAGCCATACGTACGGCCATTAACTTTTCCACTAAAGGAGCGGTCATTCTTCTCGCGGGGAAAGGTCACGAAACATACCAGATACTGGGAACAGAAAAGCAGCACTTCGACGAAAGGGAAGTGATACGCCAAATCATAAATGAGGAATAAACTATGCTGAACTATCTTTTTGATCTGCTTAAAAAATTCGATCTGCCGGGCGGGGGCCTCATGGACTATCTTTCATTCAGAGCCATCCTCGCCAGCATCATATCAATACTCGTGTCCATCATCTTCGGAAAGAAGATGATCGCGGCACTTCAGAAAAAACAAATCGGTGAAACCATACGCGATCTGGGTCTTGAAGGCCAGATGAGCAAAAAGGGCACTCCGACAATGGGCGGAATCATAATCATCATCTCCCTCCTGTCTGCCGTCCTACTGGTCTGCGACCTGTCCAATGTTTATATCCAGATACTTATTATAACCACTCTCTGGTGCGGCGGTCTCGGGTTCTGGGACGACTACATAAAAGTCTTCAAGCACGACAAGAACGGAATGAGCGAGAAAGGCAAACTCATAGGCCAATTCGTCCTGGGTCTTACCGTAGCGCTTTTCGTATGTTTCTCTCCTAAGATAGTTGTCCGCGAGAACACTGTCAACATCAACGAGAACACTCAACAGGAAGAAATCGTCAAAGAAAACATAGTCAAGACTACCACTACCACCATTCCTTTTGTCAAAGACCACGAATTTGACTACAAAAGCCTGTCACCTTTCAGCGGGACCTGGGGCTGGTACTGCAAATGGGCCATCTACGCCGCAGTCATCATCTTCATTATCCTGGCCTGCACTAACGGAGCCAACCTTACTGATGGACTGGACGGACTTTCAGCCGGAACCTCGGCGATAGTGGGAGTCGTCCTTGGAATATTGGCATGGCTCGGAGGCAACGCCATAGACTCTTCTTACCTGAACATAATGTATATTCCAGGTTCAGGAGAGATAGCCGTGTTCATGGCGGCATTCGTGGGGGCACTCGGAGGATTCCTGTGGTACAACACCTACCCTGCCCAAGTCTTTATGGGAGATACCGGCAGCTTGGCCATAGGCGGAGTGATAGGAGTGGGAGCCGTTCTTCTGCGTAAAGAGCTGCTGCTGCCCGTTCTTTGCGGAATCTTCCTGGTGGAGGGTCTTTCCGTAATACTTCAAAGAGCTTATTTCAAATACACAAAAAGGAAATACGGACAGGCCAAAAGATTGTTTCTTATGGCCCCTATACATCATCATTTTCAGAAGCAGGGACTTCCCGAACCTCGCATCGTCATACGGTTCTGGCTTGTGGGAATACTGCTTGCTGTAAGCACATTGGCATTACTTAAACTCAGATAGAAATGTCCATGATAGTAATTTTAGGAGGTGCGGAAAGCGGCGTAGGTGCAGCTGTTCTCGCAAAAGTAAAGGGATTTGAAGTATTCCTGTCAGACAATGGCGCCATAAAGGACGAATATAAAAGCGTTCTTGACAAATGGAATATAGAATACGAAGAAGGCGGACACAGCGAAGATAAAATACTAAGTGCCGGCGAAATCATAAAAAGCCCCGGCATACCCTCGAGCGTAGAAATCGTGCGCAAGGCGGAAGATAAGGGAATACATATAATCTCAGAAATCGAATTCGCCGCCAGGTACGACTCGGCCCGCAAAATTTGCATTACCGGATCAAACGGCAAGACCACGACCACATCCTTAATCTACTACCTGTTCAAACAGGCCGGACTTAATGTCGGTCTGGGCGGAAACATAGGCAAGAGCTACGCCTTTCAGGTGGCTACCGAATATCACGACTATTACGTGCTGGAAATAAGCAGTTTCCAACTTGACGGATGCTATGATTTCCGTCCTGACATAGCCATCATCACCAACATAACGCCTGACCATCTGGACCGCTACGACTACAAAATGGAGAACTATGTGAAGGCTAAATTCCGCATCACCAGAAATCTTAGACCTGAAGACTGCTTCATCTTCGATTCCGACGACCAGATCACCATAGGCCACCTGAGCCAGATTCTGGTGCAGGCTCGCAAACTGCCTTACACGCAAGAGAGGACAGTGGAGCAGGGAGCATATCTTGACCACGATAAAATTATCCTTGACTACAACGAAGATCAGACCGAGATATATCTGAAAGAATTGGCCTTGGGAGGAAAGCATAACATCTACAACTCCATGGCCGCAGCTCTCGCCGCAAAAGCCTCAGGGATAAGCAATAACGTGATTCGCGAGGCTCTGCGCTCATTCCAGCCCATAGAGCACAGGCTGGAGCCGGTTTTAAGCATTAAAGATGTCTTATATATCAACGATTCTAAAGCGACCAATGTCGATTCGGCGTGGTATGCTCTTGATTGTCAAGTAAAACCTGTCGTATGGATCGTCGGAGGCAAGGATAAGGGGAATGATTATTCGGTCCTCAGCGACCTCGTGAAGGAAAAAGTCAAGGCCATCGTGTGTATGGGGCTTCATAATGAACGCATACACGAGGCATTTGAAGGAATTGTAGGGAAAGAAAACATGGTGGATACACATTCCGCCGAGGATGCAGTAAGAGCGGCGGCCGCTTTCGCCAGCGAAGGTAACGTGGTGCTTCTCAGCCCTTGTTGCGCAAGTTTTGACCTGTTCAAAAATTACGAAGACAGAGGAGAAAAATTTAAAGAAGCCGTAAGGAATCTATGACAAGCGCGCTGAAAAATAAGATACTTCATTTTCTGGACCATCTTACTGGAGACAAGGTGGTCTGGATAATCTATCTTATGCTCACTTTGCTCTCTATCCTGTTCATCTTCTCTTCCTCTTCAAGACTTATCACCGCCGAGACTTCCAGGGTGGATATCATGATAGACCATCTCAAGATAGTGGGCATCTCACTTCTGGCTGTCATAATCATCTACAACATCAAAGACATCAAGTTTTTCAAAACTCTGTCACGATTCGGCTTCCTGTTTTCTATGCTCTTGCTCGTCATCCTTCTGCTCAGGGGTGTGAACGTAAACGGAGCTGTACGTTTCTTCAAAATAGGCGGGTTCCAATTCCACGTCTTCGAGGTGGTGAAGGTATCTATGATGATGTACCTGGCCTGGGCCATAGATATGATAGAGACAGGCACGCCCACACTGCTCGACAAGATTCCCCCGATACAGGAAAAGTTAAAGAACAAAAAGATAAGAAGAATCGTCTTCCTGTACGTTCCTTTCGTGCTTACCATCTTCCTGGTAATGCGAGGTTCCAATACCACGGCTCTGTTTCTGGCTATCCTGATGACCATAACCATAGCCGTAGGTACCAACGAGCTCAAACAGGCATTCACATTGGGCGCGCTTATGATTGTAATAGTGGCCGGTGCTTACAGCATCTACAACATCTCCAAAAATCACGGAGACAATCCTCCAAAACTAGCCCGAATCGGCACTGCCATAAGCCGTCTGGTTCCCGGAGATCTGGTCAAGGAATATAAACATGCCTCCACCAAAATTGAAAGACAAGCCGCTCTGGACAAACTGCGTCAACCGTATAGTGCAAGGCTTGCCATAAAGCAGGGAGGATTGTCAGGAAAAGGCCCGGGACAGAGCACGCAAAGATATGTGGTGCCGGATATCGCCGAAGACTACATGTTCAGCTTTATCGTGGAAGAATATGGATGGCTAAGCATTTTCGTAATAGCCTTATACCTCTCACTTCTGGCCAGAGGGACACTTATCATAAAGAACTGTGCCAATGACCTGTTCGCCAAAAGCGCCATCTTCTCCCTAGTGCTTCTCATCTCCGGACAAGCCTTCGTGCATATATTTGTGAATATGGACTTCGGACTGCTTACCGGACAGACGCTCCCGCTTCTCAGCCACGGCTCATTTGCTTTCCTATGTTTCAGCGGAGCATTCGGAATAATCCTTTCCATAAGCCGCATGGCATACAAAGGTATGATGAAGGCAAGCAAAGAGGCTGAACCGCTAATGGTACCAATCGAAAACAAACATACAGACAGCGTCTCTGACGCACTTTCAGATCTAGACGATTTCGAATCAGATGAACTATAAAGCAATCAAAATCATTATCAGCGGCGGCGGCACCGGAGGGCATATCTTCCCGGCCGTATCCATCGCGAGCAAGTTCAGAGAACTTAACCCGGAGAGCAAGATTCTCTTCGTCGGAGCGAAAGGCAAAATGGAGATGGAGAAAGTTCCTGCCGCAGGCTTCGACATAATAGGACTTCCAATATGCGGACTTCAGAGAAAAATATCTCTGAAAAGCATTCTGCACAACATTCAAGTCCCATTCAAAGTGTTATACAGCCGGGGCAAAGCCAAGAAAATAATACGCCAATTCCACCCGGACATAGCGATAGGCGTAGGCGGATATGCCAGCGCACCGCTTCTGAGCGCAGCTGTCAAATGCCACATTCCCACCCTCATTCAGGAACAGAACGGATTTGCCGGACTCACCAACCGCATGCTGGCCAAGGATGTCGACAGAATCTGCGTCGCCTATGAAGGAATGGACAGATTTTTCCCGGCAGAAAAAATCATTCTCAGCGGAAATCCCATTCGGCCTAATATAGTAAAGGCCACTGAAGAACTTCGCAAACAGGGGCTGAAGCACTTTTGCCTCGATCCTGAAAAGAAACACCTCCTGGTAGTGGGGGGAAGTCTGGGATGTGGCACCCTCAACCGCGCCATAATGCAGTGGATAAGCGAGGGGATGCCTCAGGGGGAAGACATCGAGGTATTATGGCAGTGCGGCAAATTCTATGAGAAAGGCGTATCGGAGTTCATGTCCGACCATAATCAGGACTCCATTCACTACAGCGCCTTCATAGACAGAATGGACTTGGCATATGCCTGCGCCGATTTGGTCATCTCCCGTTCAGGAGCAAGTTCCATCTCGGAAATATGCGTGGCCGGGAAAGCCTGCATTTTCGTGCCGTCCCCTAATGTAGCCGAAGACCACCAGACCCATAACGCCATGGCTCTTGTAAACAAAGGGGCCGGCAAGATAGTGAAAGATTCCCAAGCCGGGCAGATTCTCATGAAACAAGCCATAGAACTTGTCCACGACGAGAAAGAATTGGCACAGATAGAGCAGAACGCCCTTAAAATGGGGCTTAAGGATGCGGCTCAGGTTATAGTGGACGAAGCATATAAATTATTGGATTAAAATGGATACAGTATATTTCATCGGTATTGGCGGAATAGGCATGAGCGCTCTGGCCAGATACTATAAATACAAAGGCTATAATGTCAGCGGTTACGACAGGACACCTAGCGAGTTGACCGGACAACTGGAAGCTGAAGGGATTGCTGTACACTATGAAGACAGGGAGGATCTTGTCCCTGCAGACAAACAGAATACTCTTGTAATTTATACTCCGGCCATTCCGGCAGACCTGAAGGAACTGCAAAAGGTCCTGAGTCAAGGATATAAAGTAGTAAAACGTTCGCGCGCGCTGGGAGAGCTTACCAAAGGACAGTGCACGCTTGCCGTTGCCGGGACTCACGGAAAAACCACCACTTCAACTCTCGTGGCGCATATTCTGCACTCCGGGAGCCAAGGGTGCAGCGCATTTCTGGGCGGCATATCCAAAAACTATGGAACAAATTATCTTGTAAGCGACAATAATGTGGTAGTGGTAGAAGCCGATGAATTCGACCGTTCATTTCTTCAGTTGCATCCTCAGATAGCCGCCATCACCGCCATGGATGCGGACCATCTGGACATATACGGAGATTTGGAGCATGTCCAGCAGGCTTACAGGGAATTCGCCTCTCAGGTAAGTTCCGACATAGTAGCCAAATGGGGATTGCCATTGAAGGCCGAGGATTTCTCCGCTCGGCTGTGGTCTTATCATATATCAGAAAAAAAAGCGGACTTTCACGGAGAGAATTTCAGGCTTTCAAAAGACGGCCATTACACCTACGATCTGGTGCATCCGGACGGTATCATCAAAGACATAAAAGTAGGAACGCTCGGTCTTCTCAACGTCGAAAACAGCATAGCAGCCGCAGCCATCTGCCTTCTTCACGGATGCAGCGAGAACGAAATACGCTCTGCCATAGGCAGCTTTCTGGGAGCTAAAAGACGTCTGGAGGAGCACATCAACACCCCGACGCTTACCTATATTGATGATTATGCCCATCACCCGGAAGAGCTTAAAGCCAGCATCATAACTATAAAAAATATCTTTCCTGACAGAAAAATCACGGCCGTATTCCAGCCGCACCTTTATACGAGAACCAGAGATTTCGCGCCGGAATTTGCCAGTGCGCTGAGTCTTGCCGACGAAGTGGTCCTTCTGGACATCTACCCTGCCAGAGAAGAGCCGATTGATGGCGTCAGCTCCGAATTAATTTTCAAGGATTTGACTTGTTCTAAAAAACATCTGTTGCGATATGATGAGCTTATGGATTGGCTTTCAAAAGCGAAGCTGGACGTACTGGTCACTTTCGGTGCCGGTAACATAGACAGATTGGTAAACCCTATCATAAAACTTTTAAGCCGATGAAATTCACGCTCAAGACTTGGCTCTGTTACCTTTTTATCCTGGTATTCTTTACCGGGACAGGGGCTCTGCTTGTCCTGTCACAGAGAGAAAGTCACGAGTTGGCATGTAAAAATATAGAAGTCGACATACCGGGAGAACTGCATTTTGTAAGCACCGACGATATTCTCAATTCACTTTCGTCTTCATACGGAGTTCTGATCGGAGAGAGGCTCTGCGATATCAACCTGAGCAGAATAGAGAATATTCTCAATGTCAAACCGTCCATCAGACAAAGCGAAGCATGGGTAACAAATGACGGAGTCCTGCATGTTGCTGTCTACCAAAGGGAACCTGTAGTGAAAATTGTGGATGAAAAAGGAATGGGCTACTATGCGGACGCGGAGGGTATCGTATTCCCGCTTAGCTCTCTTTATGACGCGCCTGTACCTCAAATTCTAAGTCCCACGGCCAAAGGGATGTCCATCCAGTGGCTGACAGAGGCTATATCGCTGGTGAACTACATCAGCGGAAGCGATAAGTGGAACAGCAGAATAATCAGCTATTCCATAGCAGAAAATAACGATTTTATCTTGCATTCCGACAAAGAGCAGATTATCTTTGGAGATTTTAACGACAGAAACAGGAAATTTTCCTATCTGGACAAATACTTCACAAAGATACAGCCTCGTGAAGACGGATACAAAATAGTGAATTTAAAATATAAGGGACAAATAATATGCAGGAAGAAAGATATGTAGCCATCGTCGATTTCGGCTCTTCCAAAATCAGCCTATGCGTGTGCGAGACAGTGAATGCAGCTCCCGCAGAAATACTGTTTAAGGAGGAACTGCCATCGGAAGGAATCAGCAGAGGGAATATTCTCAATCCGCAAAAAGTCGCAGCGCCGCTGAAAGAGCTCATAAACAAAGCCGAGGAACAGACCGGGCTTAAAATAAACGAGATAGTGGCCAATCTTCCGCGATGGAATGTAAAAACGCAGAACATTTCCCAGAAAAACAGCCGGAACGAAAATCGCGGGTACATCAACCAGGAGGAAATCATCTCTCTCAAGGATATGGCATCCGATCAGTTAAGTTCAAAGCTCAACAAGAACACGGAAATTCTTTACGGCATACTTGCCCAATCCTACTCGACAGACGATTTCATTCAGGTTAACGAGAGTGATATAATAGGCTCTTCCAGCAGTTTTCTTGAAGGTCATTTCATAGGTTTCATTGGCGCTAAAAAATATAAGGACAATATCGACAGGGTATTCCACGAATTGGGGATATCCGCATTCAGCTATGAATTCACGCCTATCTGCTATCCTGAATGCCTGCTCAGAGCAGAAGAGATGGACAGAGGCGTAGCTCTCGTGGAGATAGGCGCCGAAACGAGTTCAGTAGCCATCTATCACAAAGGGGCATTGCGAGCCTACAGCAGTTTTCCGTTCGCTGGCAGAGTCATAAGTGAAGACATCCATACAGAGTGCAACATCTCGGAGAAATTGGCAGAAAACATCAAACTTGGATATGGTTTCTGCACACCTGAAAGGTTACAGACCCTTTCAGACAAGACTCTGAAAATAGAATCTCCTTCGGGAGACTACCAGCAGTTGCCTGTCAAATATCTGTCAGAAATCATAAGCTGCAGAATGACGGAAATCATCAACAGTGTCATGTATCTGATAGGTGAAAGCGGCTATGCGGACAAACTTCGTTCAGGTATCGTACTGAGCGGAGGGGGTTCCCTTATCCACTGCTGCTGTTCCCTGGTGTCAAATATGACCGGACTTCCTTGCAGAATAGCCTACCCGGAGAATTTCTCTTCGCCTAAAGACAATTCCCTGCAGGTCATGCTGATAAAGTCTTGCAAGAATTCACACATCAATTGCGCGATAAAAGAAGAAAAAACTTTGGAGCCGGCATTGTTTGAAGAAAAAGAGATAGAGACCGCGCCACAGAAGCCTGCGCCGCAGGAGCCGAAAAAAACTCCGGAAAGACCTCAGAAAAAACAGCCGTTTTTAGGGAAATTCAAAACAGCTGTAAACACTGTGGTAAACTCGGCCGGAGGCTTGTTCGACACCTTTTATGATGACGTGAAAGATCACCCGGAAAACGATCAGTAAGCAAAATGAATGAAATAGATAACAACTTGAACATTATCGTGCCTCTGAATTGGAGTACATCAAACACCGCTATCAAAGTGCTTGGCGTCGGTGGAGGCGGATGCAACGCCGTGAATTATATGTACCGGCAGAACATTGCAGGATGCAGTTTCATCGTATGCAACACAGATGCGCAGGCCCTCAACGCCTGTGACGTCCCTTCCAAGATTCAGCTTGGCGAAGGGCTTGGAGCCGGAACCGATCCAAGTACCGGCCGTAACGCCGCCATAGAAAGCCAGGACGCCATCAGAGAAAAAATTCTCGACGGGAACACCAAGATGCTTTTCATTACGGCAGGCATGGGTGGAGGAACAGGGACAGGTGCCATCCCCGTCATAGCCAAAATGGCCAAGGATGCAGGAATCCTGACCGTAGGCGTAGTCACCATTCCTTTTGAATTTGAAGGCAGACAGAAACTCTCCAAAGCCATAGACGGCATACACGAACTGGAAAAGAACGTGGACAGCCTGATTATCATCAAGAATGAGAATCTTTATGCAGTCTACGGAGATACGCTCGTGCACGAAGCCTTTCCGAAAACCGACGAGATATTATGCAAGGCCGTAAAAAGCATTCTTGAAATCATCAAGGAAAAAGGATATATCAACGTCGATTTCAAGGACATCCAGAACATGATGAAAAACAGCGGAATGGCCCTTATGGGAAGTGGCGTCGGCCACGGAGAGAACCGTCTTGACGAGGCAGTGGAAAAAGCATTCAAATCACCGCTTCTTAACGATTTTGACTTGCGTACCGCCAGAAATGTCCTTCTGAACATTACAATCGGCGCCAACAAGGAAAGTATCACGATGGATGAGCTCAAGTTGCTCAACGATAAAATAGCGGATTACACGGGCGACGCGAACAATTTCAAATACGGACTCATACTCAATGAAGATCCGGAGTTCAAAGACACTGTAAAAATCACTGCCATCGCAACCGGATTCACGTCAAGCACCATCCTGGCACCGGAAATATGCAAAAGTGACATTATCCTCATAGAGCGCAACTATACTTATACACAGGGCGAAGACGACATACAGTTCAAGGACACTACGACTTCATTCGGTTCAGGGCACATAGGCTTCAATACGGAGAACAAATCGAAGATCAAATACGATCCCGAAAACAAGCCGGCTATGCTTGGCCATAATGAAGATGAGCTAAAAGAAATAGAAACAATACCAGCCATAAGAAGAATACAGAAATGAGACGTACAAGAGTAAGATTCGCGCCATCCCCTACAGGCCCCCTGCATATGGGAGGCGTTCGTACAGCACTTTATAATTATTTGTATGCCAAGCAGAAAGGCGGAGACTTCATCATCCGAATCGAAGACACCGATTCGGCGAGGTTCGTACCGGGCGCGGAAAAATATATCATAGAGGCCCTTTCCTGGTGCGGAATCATCCCCGACGAGGGAGTGGATGAGAACGGAAACGTGGTGGAAAGTCCGTCAGAGCGTCACCCGCACGCACCTTACAGGCAGTCACAACGCAGAGACATCTATTACAAATATGCCAAGCAGCTTGTGGACGCCGGCTGGGCTTATTATGCTTTCGACTCTTCAGAAGAGCTCGGGGCGCTCCGCAGTGAAGCTGAAGCTAAAGGCGAAACATTCATCTATAACCACCAGACCCGCGGTAAGCTCCGTAACTCCCTCACTCTTGCAGAAGAAGAGGTGAAACGGCTTCTGGAAGAAACTACCGACTGGACCATCCGCTTCAAGATGCCGGAAGGGCGTATCGTCAAGATGGATGACCTCATCCGCGGACACGTGGAAGTCAATTCATCCACACTCGATGACAAGGTGCTCTGGAAACGCACGGATCTGCTTCCTACCTATCACCTGGCCAATATCGTGGACGACCATCTTATGGAAATCACTGAAGTGATACGTGGAGAAGAGTGGCTTCCGTCACTTCCACTCCATTATCTCCTTTACGAGGCCTTCGGATGGACAGACACCCAGCCACGCTTCGCCCACCTGCCGCTTCTTCTCAAACCTGTCGGCAACGGCAAGCTTTCGAAACGCGATGGCGACAAAATGGGATTCCCGGTTTTCCCTCTCGTATGGACCAATTCAGAAGGAGAGCAATACCACGGATATCGCGAAGACGGTTACTTCCCTGAAGCTTTCGTCAACATGCTCGCCATGCTCGGTTGGAATCCCGGCACAGAACAGGAACTCTTTTCAATGCAGGAGTTGATAGAGAGTTTTTCTCTTGACAAAGTAAGCAAGAGCGGCGCCAAATTCAACCCTGAAAAGGCCAGATGGTATAACAAGGAATATCTTCGCTTGAAGAGCGACGAGACCCTCGCATCGCTTTACCTGCCAATTCTCAAAACGCATGGAGTGGAAACCGACTTGGCTTATGCTCAGAAGGTTGTAAGCATAATCAAGGACAGGGCCACATTCGTTTCAGATTTCTGGAACATAGCGCCTTACCTTTTCGTGGCACCGAAAGAATATGCCAAATATGGCATAAAGGCCGGGGCGGCGACGGAAAAACCATCCGACAGAGCGGTTGATCCTCGCGCCAAAGTCTATGACGACAGCCTCACCGCTCCGTTCCTCGCCAAGGACGTGGAGAAGTTCTGGAAAGAAGACATCTATGCCGACGCCCTTCGGGCCGTAGAGAATTCCGATGCGTCTTCCCTCGAAGAATATATCCGCGCTGAAGGAATGCCAATGGGCAAGGTAATGAACTGCATAAGACTTGCTCTCACCGGCTCTGCCAGCGGTCTTGGCATTCACGACATAATGAATCTCATAGGTAAAGACGAGACCCTTAGCCGTCTGCATTGGATTAAGGAAAGATTAAGTGCATAATTGAGACATGAAAATAGGAATATGCAGCGACCACGCCGGAGTGGAATACAAGGCAAAACTCATCAAAAAGCTCGCAAAAAGAGGTTTTGAAGTGCTTGATTATGGTACAGACAGCACGGAAAGCTGCGATTACTGCGACTTTGCGCACGCCCTCGCCCGCGGAATAGAAAGTGGCGAAGTAGAAAAGGGAATAGCGCTCTGCGGTACCGGGAACGGGATGGCCATGACACTCAACCACCATCCCTCCATCCGCGCCGGATTGGCCTGGGATATCGAAATAGGCAAGCTCGTAAAACAGCATAACAACGCCAATGTGCTCGTGCTTCCGGCCAGGTTCATCTCCTACCGGAAAGCAAGCGCCATAACCGACGCTTGGCTGGACAGCACGTTTGAAGGCGGAAGACACCTCAGAAGAATTGAAAAGATTCCCGTTCTCAAATAATATAGAAGACTATCCTGAAGGGATAATCCTACCCATTGACAAGCCCTATTGCTGGACATCGGCCGACGTGATAAGAAAGATCAAGTGGGCCGCCTGCCGTCATTTCAGCAAGAAAAATCTGAAAGTAGGACACGCTGGCACGCTCGACCCGCTTGCGACCGGAATACTCCTGGTGTGCATTGGCCCTGCCACCCGCAAGGCGGAAGAACTCCAACGCTCGGCCAAACAGTATCGTGCGGGCGTGAGTTTCGGCGCCACCACGGCGTCCTACGACAGGGAAAAGGATATCGACCGCAGATATCCTCTGGATGGGGTCAGCAGACAAACTCTTGAGAACATTTTACCGCAATTCATAGGGGAGCAGGAGCAGATAGCTCCGCTTTTCAGCGCCAAATCCGTGGATGGGGTAAGGGTATATGAACTGGCCCGCAAGCGCCTTAAAGCCGGCCTTCCGCTTGAAGATACCGGCATACTCCGGTCCGCCCGGATAAACATCTACGACATCCGCATGGAAGACTGGCTGCCGGAACCTGAACCGACCGGGCAGCGCGACGCGCGTGGAAAAATCAACGTGGCAGATCTCTGTGGAGAACATCTTCCCACAGCTATACTTTCAATAGACTGTTCCAAAGGAACTTATATACGCGCCCTAGCACGCGATCTAGGCGAAGCGCTCGGAAGCGGAGCTTTTCTGTCGTCGCTACGCCGCACCGCCAATGGCGGCTTCACCCTCGACGATGCCATCACTCTCGATGAAGCGCTGCAAATGCTGGGGTAACCATACTTTCTTTATTTTTCTGCAAAGACAAAAAATTATAGTTTTAGAAAAATAAGGGCAGACAGAGGAAACAATTCCACGCTTTTTCATAAAAATCGCGGAAACAATTCCGCACTTTTGAAAATTATCATATCTTTGCATAAAAGATTGAAGATATGGAACAGCTGTTTGAACTGTATTATGACAGACTCAGAAGAACGGACACTGCTTTTGTCCGCTATCTTCACAATGAGATAAACTGGAATTCAAGGCTAATCGTGATCGTCGGTGCACGCGGAGTAGGCAAAACCACTATGGTACTGCAGCACATAAAATTGACGGACGGTAAAGACAAGTCTTTGTATATAAGTGCCGACCACACTTATTTCTCCAGTCATTCGCTTTTTGACACCGCATCTTCCTTCTGCAAAAACGGAGGCGAAGTCCTCTATATCGATGAAGTCCACAAATACAACAACTGGTCACAGGAAATAAAGATGATGTATGACTATCTGCCTGACCTCCAAATAGTGGTGACAGGATCATCGATACTGGAGATTGTACGGGGCACCGATGCCGATCTCAGCAGAAGAGCCATTCCATATACTCTTGAAGGACTGTCTTTCCGAGAATATCTCAATCTTCGGCTTAATCTGAACATCAAACCATATACATTGGACGAGATAATCTCCGGCAAGGCCGGATTGCCTGAGGAAGTCAGACATCCATTGGCATATTTTAAAGACTATCTGTCAGAAGGCTATTTTCCTTTTTTCAATCAGGACGATTATCGTATCAGGCTTGAAAATGTCATAAACCAGACCATGGAAGTCGATATCCCGGCGTTCGCAAAGATGAACATATCGACATCGGTCAAACTGAAAAAACTGCTATATGTCATATCACGCAGCGTCCCATTCAAGCCCAATTACACTGAACTTGGCAGGGCTATATCAGCTGACAGAAGCACCGTAGCAGATTATATGACATATATCGAAAAGGCCGGTCTGATACGTCTTCTTCGAATATCTTCCGATGGCATGTCCCTGATGGAAAAGGTCGAGAAGATTTATCTGGGCAATACCAACTTTATCTATGCTCTGGCGGAAGGCGCTCCAGAAACCGGGAATGTCAGAGAGACCTTTTTTCTCTCGACGCTGACTCTCCGAAACAAAGTCACGGCTTCACCTGTTTCAGATTTTCTGATTGACGGACACACCTTCGAAGTCGGAGGAAAATCGAAAACAGGAAAACAGGTAAAAGATGTGGAAGACTCATTCATCGTCAAGGATGACATTGAATATGCCCACAAAAACACGCTACCACTTTGGGCGTTCGGACTTAACTATTAACCTTTATCTCGCCTTTTCGAGGGTACGCCAGAATTTCTCGTCAAAATCGGTCGGGTGGACATAGTCCCCTTCCTTATCTATCTTGAATGACAGGTAAGTGATGGGGATGTTCTTTTCCAGAAACATCTTCTCGTAGAAGGTCTGGACCTCATAGACCACGCTGTCAAGACCTTCCATGCGGTCTTTCTCCGCATATAAATCCTTAGTGGAACAGATGAGATCAAGCCCATTGGCCCTGACCACAGACTCAGTATATTCATGAAGGAAACGCGAATCGGTCTTGAGGTGCACTATACCACCGGGACGGAGCATCTTACGGTACCTCTCCAGAAAAAGAGGCGAACTGAGACGGGAATTCTCGCTTTTCATTTGCGGATCAGAAAAAGTAAGCCAAATCTGAGACACTTCACCGGGAGCAAAAAAAGCGGTAATGAATTCTATGCGCGTTCGAAGAAAAGCCACATTCGGGATTCCCTCCACCGTGGCCGTCTTGGCTCCTTTCCATAGACGCGCACCCTTGATATCCACACCTATAAAACACTTGTCAGGATATCTTCTGGCCAAGTCTATCGTGTACTCCCCCTTCCCGCAGCCAAGCTCGAGAATTATCTCGGCGTTCTCACGGGCGAACATCTTCTCTGCCCAATGACCTTTTATCGGGTGGTCCTGCAGATTAAAAAAACCCTCTGAAAGCACCTGTTCGCTTGACGGCTGAAGAAGACAGGAGAAAGTCTCGTTCTCCGCAAAGCGTCTTAACTTATCGTGTCCCATACCTTTTCCAACTTATTCCCAACCCATTAATCCCACTAATATCTTCCTGAGGATATACTGACATTCTCCATTCACCGCTCTGGGGGAAAAGCATTTCCTTCCTATACAATTGGTTTTTTTCAGACAACGCCATCCACACCCTTTCCGAAAAAACCTCATTTTGAGGAGAAATCCACCTCACAATGATGGAAAAACTCGTTTCACCATCGCCAACATTTTTGTTTTTCATGCTGGTATACAGCGAAAAATCATAAAAAGAGAGCGAATCTATCTGTGGAATAACAAATTCATACTCCGCCCTACTTCCCTTTATAAAATGCGACCCTCCGTCAGGCTCGCCACAAGAAGACAGGCAAAGAACCGCCACCAAAAACAGGAGCGCCCACTTACTTCCTATTTTCATTCTTGCCGGCATTACCGCGAGATTTATTCTTACGGCGCTTCTTTTTAGGGGTATCGAAACGGGAGATACTTCCTTCACCGACTGCAGTAACGAATTCCGGAGAAGACGGTTGTGCATCAGGGATAAGAGACTGAGGCCGTATTCCACTACGATTCATGCGCTGTATCTCCCGCACTTCCTCGGCAGGCACCGGATAAAGATTCGCATCTGACGACTTATCATAAGAAAAATACATCATCTCCGCGAGAATATCCGTCTTTCTCAGATATGCCAGACCATCCTCGAATTCGAGCGGTTCGCTCACCTTGGGTATCCTGCTCTGCGCATCCAGATACACAGGCACTTCATAATTTATGCAACACTTTAGTTTGCCGCACTGACCTGCAAGCTTTTGCGGATTGAGTGACAAATCCTGACAACGGGCGGCAGAAGTATTTATGCTTTTGAAATTCGTGACATAATTGGCACAGCACAACGGCCGTCCGCACACACCTATTCCGCCTATCAATCCGGCTTCCTGACGTGCGCCTATCTGCTTCATCTCTATCTTGATATGAAATTCCTCGGCGAAGACCTTGATAAGTTGTCTGAAATCCACCCTTCCGTCAGCTATATAATAAAATATGGCTTTAGTTCCATCTCCCTGGAACTCCACATCGCCGATTTTCATCTCCAGACCCATAGTTGCAGCTATACGCCTGGCCTCTATCATCGTCTGCTGTTCACGCTTCGTGGCCGCCATCCATTTTTCAAGATCAAGCGGACGGGCCTTGCGGTATATTTTTTTGAATTCACAAGTCTTCGGATCTATCCTGCGACGTTGCATCTGCTTGAGTACAAGCGGACCTTCGAGAGATACCATACCGAGATCATAACCGGAAGCAGCTTCCACAACTACTTTGTCACCCTGACGTATGCTCTGGCCGGAATCATTACGGTAATATCCTTTTCTGGTGTTCTTAAACCTTACCTCGAAAATATCCTTATACTCTATCGCAGGTATATTTTTCAAATAATTATGTACGGCTAATTTACAACAGCCTTCCTTATATGTAACTTCCCTGGTCCCGTCCTCACAATCCACAACCTCGCAACCGCGGAAGCAATCGTATGTTTTAGATTCGTTCATATATTGCCATATAATGAATTCACCAAATCGGTGAACAGAATTTTCATGTTGACATTCCTTGAAATCAGCATGTGAGAACGGCTGAAGCTGTCCAATGCTTTGCGCGGGAACGTCTTTTTGCTTCTTGACGCCCAATCCGAAAGCTCATCTTCGGAAAAAGGGTTTGATTTTACCAATGACGGCATCTTCTGCTGATAAAGGAAGATGTCCCTGAGCACGTCAGAAGCAAATTTACAAAAACTTTTCGCTTTTTCACGTGAGGAAAAATTGGACAGAGAATCCCCTATCTCAAGACAGGCATATAAATCCCTGGCAAGGAGCCCCTGCATAAGCTGTCGGAAAAGCTGTATCTGTTCAGAGCCCGCAGCCGACGAAAAAGCCATAGAGGACATGTCAAGCCTTATCTGCTGACACCTCGAAGCGATAGTAGTTAAAACCTGGCCCGGAGAATGTGTGATGAGTATAAACTCCGTCAGTTTTGGCGGCTCTTCTATAAGTTTAAGAAGACGATTCGCCGCGTCCTTGTTCATTTTCTCCGGGAGATAGATTATAACACTTCTATATCCCTTCTCAAGAGCGCTCAAGGACAATTTATCAATCAACGATTTAGATTCGTCGACCTTTATCATGGCGTTCTTTCCCTCTATCTCCAGTGCCTCGCTCAGATCATTCTCCGTAAACGCGGGATTTGACAACACCAATCCGCGCCATTTATCCAGATAATCCGCACTCACGCCAGTATTCACCGGGAAGACAAAATGCAGATCCGGATGAATAAGCTTGCCTATCTTGTTACAGGACGGACACACCCCGCAGGCATCACCGGATGCCTTATTTTTACAGTAAAGGTATTGAAAAAAAGCTATGGCAAGCCCCAAAGCGCCCCCGCCGTCTTGCTCGTGGAACATGATGGCATGAGGCACCTTACCGGAATCTACCATTCCTTTAAGGACCCTTATCGTCTTCTCATTACCTTTTATCTGCGAAAAACTCATCCTATGACTTTCTGACAGTATTATATTCCGCAATCTTTACAAGATAGCGTTTTGCCTGACAGTCAGGGAATATGTCCAGCGCCTGCCTTGACTTCCGTATATATTCTTCCAGAATAGACGCCGCCTTCTGTACCCCCTGCCGGTCAAATACAAATGTACGAATTTGCTCGCAATACTGAGGATTAGAATGAATATCGTATATCATTTTTCTTATTTCATCCTCGCGCCCCGAGCCTTCCAATGCGCAGAGAAGAGGGAGGGTAATCTTCTGCTCCTTAAGATCTATCCCCACAGGCTTTCCAAGCGCAACATCCCCCACATAATCCAGAATATCATCCTTAATCTGAAATGCTATACCCATCGAGACTGCATATTCCTTTATACGTGCCAATTGTTCCTCGTTCGCCTCACTTGTGATGGCCGCTCCAGCGCAAGCTGTTTCAAAAAGAGACGCGGTCTTACAATAAATAATCCTTAGATAGTCCTCCCGGGAAGTTTTCTCTCCAAAAGATTTCTGAAGCTGAAGCATCTCCCCTTCGGCCAAATTCGTCATCGCCGTAGAGAACACCTTTGCGATAGACTCCTTATGCTTGACAGACATCACCACCTGCATCGCCCTTGCAAGCCAAAAATCTCCGACAAGAACAGCCGAATGCGGGCCAATCTGCGAAGAAAGCGTAGGATTACCTCTCCTGGTAGGACTGTCATCCGCCACGTCATCATGAAGGAGCGTGGCATTATGAAGCAATTCCGTAGCCACCGCCACCCTGACAGCTTCATCGCCGGCGCCGGATTCTCCACTTAACAGACGCGATACCAATAACGCTACTATAGGGCGCAGCATCTTCCCTCCATGCGAAATTATCTCGTCATTAACCTCTTGAAGCAGATGTATTTCAGAGTGCAGAGACTCCTTTATATAAGAATTGAGACTCGGCCAATCCTCCCCCAGGAATTCTATTATTTCTTCTCTTAACATTTATTACCTAAAAACAAGCCGCGCGAAATCCGTGCGGCTTGTCTACCATTCATTAACCTATGTTAAAAATAAAGTGTAAGTGTTGCGGCGATTCCTGTGCATTTCTGATTTTTTACCGCACCGCATACGGAATCGGCAGAAATACTGGTCTTGGTAGAACCGTCCACCTCCTTGTACATGGCGCCCAGATCCCAATAATACTTAACTGATATGGCAGCAAAATCAAAAACCTTGACACCGGCACCGAGACCTACACCATAAGTCAGCCTGTTACGGTTATCCCATCTGTTGGCATCACTGTTTGAAGTGTCAAGACTATATCCGGCTGCGGATGCCGCAGCAGAAACCAATTTTTTCGTAGTCTCATCCTTAAAGCTGCTGACTGCTTCTGTAGTAAGAGCATATCCTATGAACGGCTCAGCGAACACAAAAGGTTCCACTACACCAAAATCAAGCCCCCAAGCCACACGGACAGGCACCTCAAGATATCCGGTCTTAGTGTCAACCGAAACATCATAGTTACCAAGGCCCAGCTGACTGAGAGTAGTATTGAGGGTCTGACCTTTGACATTATAAAGCACTCCCGGCTGAACGCTGAATCCCAACGGAAGATTTACATTATAAACGAGACCCACATGGTACTGACTAACTGACTTTGTCTCAGCTATATCCTTATACGCATCATTAAGATTTGTGGCCGTAGTGGTAAGACCACCTACTATACCTATCTGTGCAGAAGCGCTAAACGCAGCCATCAAAACGACGGCAGCGGACAGAATAATTTTTTTCATAACAAATTATTGATTTTTGAAATAATATCCTCTTTTGACACGACGCCCACAGTCTTGTCCACGACCTCCCCGTTCTTGAAGAAGATCAATGTCGGTATGCTCATGACCCTGTATTTAAGTGCCACTTCGCGAGCCTCATCCACATTACATTTGCAGATAGCGGCTTTCCCATCCATCTCGGCAGCTACTTCCTCAACGGTAGGAGCGAGCATCCGGCAAGGACCACACCATGTAGCCCAGAAATCTATCACCACAACTGCAGAAGATGATAGAACTCCCTCCAGATTCTGATTAGTTATCGTTACTTCCATAATAAACTTAAATATGTTTGTCAATTCTCCAAGTAAAAGCCCTCAGACCCAAATCCGGATAAGCCAAATCTTTCTGATGCAGAGCCTGAAGCAAAGCGTCAGCCTTATCATCATCTACTATGGTAAGAATCGCCTGATTCGTCTCAGGCCAAGCGTGATTACCATAATGGGGAGTTCCATTCTCGCTTCCGCGACCCCAGGTTTCACCCCAACGGGTAAATCCTCTCTGGCCGAATTCATCCAGGATATCCACGATTTCTTCGCCGAAAGCCTGACTATACGTTACAAATATAGCAATCATTTCTTAATTCTTTTTTCCTGCCTTGTGGCAAATATACAATAAACAGTCGGGATAAGCACAAGCGTGACTATAGTGGAAACGGTCAGACCCCAGCATACCACCATACCCAGACTTACCCACATCTCGGAGCCTTCACCTATGCCAAGCGCCATAGGAACCATACCGAGAACAGTGGTAAGGGTGGTCATAAGGATAGGACGAAGACGGCTTCTGGCAGCCTCCACCGAGGCGTCCACTATACTCATTCCCCTTTCACGACAGAGAATGGTATAATCTATAAGCACGATACCGTTCTTCACCACTATACCCAACAGAATGATTATACCGATGATGGCCATCACACCAAGCGCGGTATTGGTAATAGTAAGCCCCCATATGACACCGACAAGTGCAAAAGGCAGTGAGAACATGATCACAAAAGGTGACATGAAAGATTCGAACTGCGAAGCCATCACCATATATACAAGGATAATCATCAATATGATAAGCACTATCATATCACCGAACATATCCTGCTGATCCTCATAGTCTCCGGCTATCACTACAGACAACTCTGAAGGGATGTCGGTAGAATCTATCGCACTCTGCGCATAAGCGACCGCATCTGAAAGAGCCTTGCCGTGAGCCACGATACCGTTAAGTGAAATATATCTCTCTCTATCCTTTCTTTCGATGGTAGGAGGGACACTCGTCTCCTTAATGGTACCCAGTTCCTTCATCCTGACGGTCTTGCCTGCGGCATTGGTAACGGTGATATTTTCCAGATCCTCTATGCTTGTCCTGAATTCAGGAGCATAACGCACACGTATATCATACTCTTCTCCGTCTTCTCTAAAATAAGAGGCCACCGTTCCAGACATGGCAGCGCTGAATGCAGCTCCTGCCGTAGTGGAAGAAAGTCCGTTCAGAGCCAATTTCGTGCGGTCAAAATCCATCTGATATTCAGGAGTATACTCATCTCTTGAGAGTGTAGCCTGTGCAAAGCAGTCACTCTCAAGAAGCTTGGCCTGGAGTTCACGCGCCACCTTATCCGTTTTCTCGAAATCGTAGCCATAAACCTCCACCTTGATGGACGAAGCTCCACCCATCATACCGCCGCCTTCCGTCACAATACCCTTACGGATCTGAGGATAATTCTTGAGGATGCCGCGAATCTGATCGCAGATCTCGGAAGTCCCCCTCTTACGTTCGCCGACTGAACCTATATTGATATTCATCGATATAATCTGAGTACCATTGCTCTGCATACTCGCAAAAGCATTGTCGGAATCGGCTTGACCGAAAGTGTAGTTAAGCACCTGCACCTCAGGGACTGCGTCAACTATATCCTTATAGATGGATGCTGCCACCTGGGCTGTCGTCTGCTGAGCTGTTCCCACAGGAAGATTTATCGTTATGCTTATACGTCCGTCATCGCTGGTCGGGAAATACTCCGTCTTGATCTTAGGTCCGAGAAGACCGAGGGTAAGGAAGAATACGAGCGCCGCACTTGTGACTACCACCGTTCTGTGAGAAGTAGCCCACTTGATAATCTTGGCATATCCTAAAGAAATCCTGGTAAGGAAATTGTCTATAGGAGTGAAAAATTTCACGTGAAGCTTGCTCTTGCTCTTTCCACTGCGCAGTATCCTTGAACACAGCATAGGAACAAGTGTAAGAGCCGCTGTCGTAGAGACTATCATAATGATGCTCACTATCCAGCCCAACTGGCGGAACATGATTCCCGTCATACCGCTTATCATAGTAAGAGGAAGGAACACGCAGAGCATCGTAAGAGTAGAGGCCACTACGGATATGGCCACTTCGGAGGTCGCAAGCACAGCTGCCTCTTTAGGTTTTTCTCCTCTCTCAAGATGCGTGGATATGTTTTCGAGCACCACTATGGCATCATCCACCACCATACCTATCGCTATGGACAGCGCAGACATGGATACGATGTTGAGCGTATTACCGGTCGCATACAGATATACCAGCGAAGCCAACAGGGCGATAGGGATAGAAAGCACAATGATGAAAGTCGCCCTCCATCGTCCCAAAAACAGGAACACCACGAGCATGACCACCAGGAACGTTATTATAATGGTGTCCCTGAGGGTATGTATGGTATTGATGATATTTGTGGAAGAATCCACCACCGTAGTAATCTTGATATCTGATGGAAGAGTCTTCTCTATCTTTACGAGCTGCTTCTTGACCTTATTGATGACATCCACCGTATTGGCCCCGTTCTGCTTCTGTATTATGATACGGGCACTGCGCTCACCATTGGTATATGACTCCTGCTCCCGCTCCTTCGAGCCGTCATAGACAGTAGCCACATCCCTGAGATACACCACCTTGTTCCCGGAAGTCGCCACCACCACGTCAAGCATGTCATTAGGGTCGTCGAATTCCTTCTCGACACGCAGTGTATATGTCTCCGTACCAATATCGATATTTCCTGACGGAAGGTTCTTATTCTCAGACGCGATGATAGATGCGATGGAAGTCACCGTCAGATTATATGCCTGAAGTTTCTGTGGGTCGCAATAGATATATATCTCGCGGGTCGGGGCACCTGATACTGACACGGTACCGACTCCCGACACACGGGCCAATGGCGTAGACACCTTATCGTCCAGAATCTTGTCCAATCCTGCCAATGACTCCTTGGCCGTAGCGGAAAGGATGAGAATAGGCATATCGTCGGCGCTGAACTTGAAGATGACAGGCACCGACGCCCCATCTGGCAAGGCCGAATTGACCATATCCAGTTTATCACGGACATCATTGGTCGCCACCTCTATATCTGTACCATATTCAAATTCAAGCGTAAGAATAGACACGTTCTCCTTTGAAGAAGAAGTCAACTCCTTAAGGTTAGCCACACCGTTAAGCGAGTTTTCAAGAACCTTGGTAAGGTTCGTCTCTATATCCTGTGCACTGGCGCCCTGATATGAAGACATCACCATTATCGTGTTCGAATCGAAATCCGGGAACTGCGAGATGGAAGTCTTGGACAGGGAATACAGTCCGAATATGGCGAAGGCCACGAATATAAGGGCCGTCGTCACAGGTTTTTTTACTGCGGAACGATATATGCTCATTACTTTATGACTTTAACTTTAATTCCGCTCTTAAGTGCGCTCTGTCCGCTGACCACTACACTCTCCCCTTCCTCTATTCCGCTTGTGATGACATATTCATCTCCGATATGGCGGCCAAGCTCCACATTACGGAGTTCCACAGTATTATCCGACTTAAGAACATATATGCTGCGGACGCCTGATCCCTGCTGCTTCTGGACAGCCGCATCCGGAACTATTACAGAATTCGTCACGCCGAATACAAGACGTGCGTTGGAATACATTCCCGGGCGGAGTTCAAATTTACCGTTAGGGATACTTACCTCTGCGGTAACCGTATGCGTAGAAGCATCTATCGTAGGATAAATTCTACTTACTTCTCCGGTAAAAGTCTTCCCCGGAATGGCTTCGGTGGTAAACTCAACTTTAGCGCCCTTCTTCAAAAGGCTGTAGTCCTTTTCAGACACACTTACCAAGGCCTTCATGGGATTAATCTGCTGAACCACATACAAAGGAGAAGACATCGAATACATATCTCCCTGGTCATAATTTCTTGCCGTAACCACTCCGTCAAGCGGACTCTCCAGAATCGTGTTTGTCAAGAGATTCTCATAAGTGGTATTGGCCACCTTATACTGAAGTTCCACTGATTCGAAATCAGATTTGCTCACACCACCCTTCTCATAAAGAGCCTTGCTTCTGTCATATTCGCTTTTAAGATTATTGAGCTGAAGCTCAGCCTGTTCAAGCTGTGCCTTATCCATCTGCGCAAGCACTTGCCCCTTCTTTACGAAATCCCCCACCTCTGCGTTTATCTTTATGATACGGGAATTACTTTGAGGAGCAATATTATTAACAGCATAGGCTTGAAGAGTCACAGAATATTTCTGATCTATCTCCACAGCCTCCTTTTTAGCCAGAGTAACTTTTACCGTAGGTGTCTGCTCACTTTGAGATGCAGATACTTCCGCTTGCTTCTTTCCCGCGCAAGAACACAGGGCAAGCGCCATAACCCCCATTGAAACTAATTTTGTATTCATCTTATTACTTGTTTTCTTCTGTAACATTTTCATCCACACCGAGAGTCTGCTCAAGACTGGTCTTGGCTGTAAGATAATTATAGATAGCCTGCGCCGAAGTCATTTTGGCCTGAACCAAAGCAAGCTGTGCATCATTAAGATCTGTAAGAGTGCTGCTGCCCACCTCATAAGACTGCTGAGTGATATCATACGCCTTCTGAGCAGACTCCAAAGCCTTGTCTGCCGCATCAAAACTATGAAGTGCAGATTCCATCGAATTGATATTCTGCCTTATGGATATTTTGATCTGACGCTCACTTTCCTGACGCTGCAGAGCAAGTTCATCAGACTGCACTTGAGCCGCCTTTATATTATGGTGGTATTTACCGCCGGCAAAAATCGGCACATTTATGCTCAATCCCACATACGAATACGGGGTCCATTTATACTGATTGAATTCGAAATCATTGGCCATGGCACTATAATTATATGCAAATGCCAATGAGAGCGACGGCAGTGTCGAATATTTCTGCATCCTCACGGCAGAAGCGAGCTGCTCTGCCTGAATTGCCAATTGACGAAGACTCGAATTACCCTCCAAAGAAAGGTCGTTTTCGCTATAAAGAGCGGACATATCCGAAGAGTAATCGTACAGATCCCCGGCCACATCTATATCCTCATCCAGGTCCACTCCCATTACAGCCTTCAACTGCCACAGGGCGAGAGCCACTGAATTGGCAGAGTCGTACATATTCGGAACGGCATTGGCAAGAGTGGTGGCTGAACGGGCAAGATCCAGCTCGGAAGCCTTCTGCGCGTCGTATTTCAATTTTGTGCGTTCATAGTTGGCCACCGCATTGTCATACACTTCCTTATATACGGCGTGCGACTGCTTGGCCAAAAGGCATGCATAATAAGCTTTTTTGACCTGACTCACCATTTCAAGACGGCTGCTGCGAGCTTTTTCCACTGCCAATTCAACATCTTGTCCGCTTATATGCAGACTTTCCCAAAGCTGGGCGTTGATTATAGGCATCGCCGCACTTACGCCGGCAGAAAATGTGTTCCATCTACCGACTTCGAGTCCGCCACCGTTTGAACTTGAAGAAGATGAAGAATCAGATGAATCTCCTCCTTCTCCGCCTCCTGTAATGGATGACATATCAAAGTCCATATACATCACCTGTTTCTTAATGGTTCTCTGAAATGATGCCGAACCATCGATTTGAGGGAATAATGAAGCGTATGTGCCACGTTTGGCATAAGTGCTTCTTTCGATTTCCTTATCGGCCACCTTGACGGAAACATTCTCGCTGAGCGCGATTTCAAGAGCCTGATCCAGCGTTATGAAAGTCTGGGCAAGGAAAAACAAACAACTAACTAATACTGTCATATTTTTTATAAATGTCCGTGCGCGCATTGCGCAATATCTATGCCACAACACCGCCATCGACAGGGCACGAAAACGGTCCACCAGCACATTTGTGCCATTTCGGATAAGTACAACGGAAGATTTCCATTTATTTCGTATATTTGAAAATGACAAATATTCTTCGTTCTTCCGTTCTGGCAGGCCTTGCCATAGGATTCGCGGGATTCGGATTTCTCGCATGCAGCGCCCAGATGCAGTACGGTGCCCTCGCAGGGGCTGTCGTTTTCTGTTTCGGTCTTCTTACAGTGGTCGAGTATAAACTGAAACTCTTCACGGGTACGGCCGGCTTCATGAAGAAAAATGAAATCGGGGATCTGCTTCTTATTCTGCTGGGAAACATCATCGGCACCTTGCTGGTGTCCCTGCTGAGCCGTGTCAGTCCGCTTGGCATAACGGAAGGAGCGGAAAAAGTGCTCAGCGCACGTCTTTCCTGCGGACCGCTGAAGTGCGGGGCACTTGCCATAGGGTGCGGGTTCATGATGACCACCGCCGTAACATTTGCAAGAAAAGGCAGATTCCTGCCTCTTCTTTTCGCCGTGCCGCTGTTCATCGTGTGCGGTTTCCCACACTGCATAGCCGACGCGTTCTATTATCTCAGTGCTCCGTGGAGTTTTCTGAAAGCGCACCTGTGGCCAATCCTCGCGCTATACGCCTGCATCGTCGCCGGCAACACCTTAGGGTGCAATCTCTACCGGCTGATAGCAGGAAAAGAGGATTAAACTCTATTTACGGCCTACAGCTATCAGGGCTTTCTGCACGATAGCTGCGGCATTAAGACCATAGGCATCCATCAGCTGGGATGGAGTGCCGGATTGTCCGAAACGGTCAGCGCCGTTGACAAATTCCACCGGACAAGGAAGATGTGCGACCAAAACCCCGCTTACCGCCTCACCCAGTCCACCTGCCATATTATGCTCTTCAGCCACTACGGCGCAGCGTGTCTTTCCCAGACTCTCAAGCAAAGCCTTCTCGTCGAGTGGCTTTATGGTTGCCACATTCAGAACTTCGGCGCTGAGGCCCTCCTGCTCTTCCAGAATCTGAGCCGCCTGCAGAGCTTCCCATACCATATAACCGCAGGCAAGAACCGTCACATCCTTCCCTTCATTGAGCTTATATATCCTCCCTATCTCGAACTTTTCACCCTCCGGCGTAAAATTCGGCACGGAAGGACGGCCGAAACGCAGATAAACAGGACCTTCATATAAAGCGGCCGCCACAGTAGCGTTCTTGGTCTGATTATAATCGCACGGAACCACGACCGCCATCCCCGGAAGAGCGCGCATAAGAGCGATATCTTCCATAGTCTGATGCGTAGCGCCGTCCTCGCCAAGCGTAATGCCGGCGTGAGACGAAGCGATCTTCACATTGGTATGCCCATAGGCAACCTCCTGACGAAGCTGGTCATACACCCTTCCCGTCACAAATTCGGCGAATGACCCGGCAAAAGGTATCTTTCCCGTTATGGCCAATCCGGCCGCAACGCCTATCATATTGGCCTCGGCTATACCGCACTGAATGAATCTGTCAGGAAATTCCGCAGCAAAAGCATCCATTTTTACGGATCCCTTCAGGTCCGCGGTAAGAGCTACCACTCTCGGTTCTATTTTGCCTGCCTCCAAAAGCCCTGCACCAAAACCGCTACGGGTATCTTTGTTTCCTGTATTGATATATTTTTCCATCCTAAAAATCTCCCAATGTTTCTTCAAGTTGATTAAGAGCATCCGCACACTCCTGTTCGCTCGGAGCCTTGCCATGCCATTTATGCTGACCTTCCATAAAATCCACGCCCTTGCCCATTACCGTATGGAAAAGAATCATCTTCGGTTTTCCATTCTCCGCCTGTGCGAGTTCAAAAGCCTTAAGGATAGACTCGAAATCATTACCGTCGGCATCTATCACATCCCAGCCGAAAGCGAGCCACTTGTCTGACAAATCATTAATACCCGTTATGGTCTCCGTAGGCCCGTCTATCTGAAGACCGTTAAGATCGGTGAAGGCTATCAGGTTGTCCACTTTATGATGCGGGGCCCACATCGCGGCCTCCCATATCTGACCTTCTTCGCTCTCCCCGTCTCCGCAGAGCACATATACGCGGCCTGTATCTCCTGAGAGTTTCTTACCAAGCGCCATGCCTGCGGCCACGGAAAGTCCCTGCCCGAGTGAGCCTGAAGGCTTGAACACCCCCGGCAGATTATCCGTTACGCAAGGGTGTCCCTGCAGACGCGAACCGAACTTACGTAGCGTAGCCAACTCGCTTACAGGAAAATATCCGCTTCGAGCCAGCACGCTATAATACACCGGCGCCAAGTGCCCGGCCGAAAGCACGAACATATCCTGCCCGATACCCTCCCTGGTCCAAGTCTTGGGATCGTGGTGCAGCACATCAAAATAAAGCGCCGTCATCACATCCGTAATGCCAAGCGCACCGCCCGGATGTCCGGATTTGGCCATGCACACCATACGCACGATATCTCTTCGCACCTGGGATGCTATTTTCTGAAGTTCTACTGTCTCCATATATTTCGTTTTTATACTTTTCTCATCAGTGGAATACAACCGGTTCTGCACTCCTTCTTCCAAACCAGAAACCGTCTCAAACACCTCTCCTTAAAATTAGAGAATCATTTCAAAACTGTTCCAATGCATAGAGCTATGGGACACCTCCGCAAATTTACTAAGTTCCGTTCAATATCCGGCTCTTTTCTATCCGAGACTGATCAAAAAAGGCTCCATCAGGGCGCGATATTGCGCAGTAAACTCTCCTTTTTCCATCATCACCAGTTCTTTAAAGCAAGGCTGCACCCTCTCCCGAGAAAAACTCACCACCATCCTTTTTTCAGGTTTCGCCGAAGTGGTTCTGACATCCACACACTCAAGCAGGTATAAGCCGAAACTGGCAGCCACGCGAACCAGAGACCTCTGCACATCTTTCGGAAGCACCATCGACAGAATTCCCTTCCCGGCAAGCGCCACGCTGGCATATTCACACAATTCGCGATACGATAGCGACACGGTATGTCTCGCCTCACTCAACCTTTCGTCAGGATTAAGCAGCGAATCATCAAAAAACGGGGGATTGGATACTATCATATCATACTCTTTCCCGGGCCAATCCGAAAGTGCGCACCTCTGGGCCGACAGGTTCTCCGCCCACGGGCTGTTTGCGAAATTCTCTCCAGCCTCCCCGACAGAAGGCTCATCGATATCAATCGCCTCTATCTTAAAGCCTCCACCATTTTCCGACAACCTCTGCGCCAGCATCAGCGCCACCACTCCGGTTCCCGTTCCCACATCCAGAACACGTTTTACCTGCGGACTGACGGGAGCGCAAGAGCCGAGCAAGACCGAATCCGTTCCAAGTTTCATGGCAGAACGGGAATTGCTCACATCGAACCTTTTGAATCTGAACACGCTCATCCCAAAAGCCTACCGTCTTTCATAATGAGCTTCCGGTCGCACATATCGGCAAGCGCCGGATCGTGCGTAACTATTATTATGGTCTGATCAAGATTTTCCCTTAAAGAAAACAACAGAGAGTGGATTTCTTCCTTAGTTGCAGAATCAAGATTTCCCGTAGGCTCATCAGCCAGGAGCACTTCCGGACTATTGGCCAAAGCCCGGGCGATGGCCACTCTCTGCTGCTCCCCTCCGGAAAGTTCTGCCGGCTTATGCTCAAGACGCGCCGAAAGGCCCACCATATCAAGAAGTTGCGAGGCTCTTTTCCGGGCTGCGCCCTCCCTTTTTCCTGCAATCAGTAGCGGAATACATACATTTTCAAGCGCTGTGAATTCAGGCAGCAAGTGATGGCTCTGAAACACGAACCCCAGATGATGGCATCTGAAATCGGCCAATTGCTTCTCGCTTCCTTCCGCAGAGACCCCAGCCACTTGAAGCGTACCGCCGTCCGGACGAAGGAGCGTGCCAAGTATCTGGAGGAAAGTGGTTTTGCCCGCTCCTGACGCCCCTACGATGGATACTACTTCTCCCTTTTCAGCCGTAAAATTCACATCCGAAAGCACCTTCAGATCTCCAAAGGATTTACATATGTTCTCCGCGCTAATAATCATAATTCCAAAGTTTCGCAAGCAATAAAATTATAGAACTTTTGACAGTACCGGCCTCCACATAAATGATTTCCCCAGTCCCGTCTTGTAAAGATACGCATCTTTCAAAAATTATGTGAATTTCCCCGTTAAATTTTGCAAATCCCGAAATCATTTGTACATTTGCAGTCCCAATCAAGGGAAACGGGGTGTGGCGCAGTTGGCTAGCGCATCTGGTTTGGGACCAGAGGGTCCTGTGTTCGAGTCACAGTACCCCGACAAATAGCCGTCAGAGATTACCTCTGACGGCTATTTTTATTTTCGAATCCATATTTGAAGGCGTGGTGGACTTTTCAGGTTCAGACGTAAAACATTTAGCTGCTGAAAAGATAAACCTGATTGCTTATCAGATTTTCATTTGTCTAGCAATCCACGTAAGGACAATAATGAATAAAAAGTTCCACACCTGGAAGATAGAACGGGGACTTTCCTACTTCTCGCTGTCGCTCCGAAAAGACTCTGTCTTACCTGAATAATCAATGTTTTACTGAAAGAATAATGTTGTAGCATTGTAAGCGTCTCCGCAGTTACGTATTGACCTGAAATTATTACTGCCGTAGCTTTGC